>CAZGRP010000001.1:0-136842 GCA_964527995.1 uncultured Cytophagia bacterium
TGAGGCCACCCTCCCTGCCAATTCCCCTGCCGAATTTCTTGCATCCGAAAGCCGCACGCATTATATTGTCCCAGCATTTCGTTTCGTAGATAGACGATGACTCGTTCCAACATAACCAAAGGAGGACCGCATGGCTATCGAACGACCCGGAGGGGTGACATTCAAAGGGAATCCACTGACGTTGCTTGGCCCCGAGCTGAAAGTCGGGGACAAAGCGCCGGACTTCAAGGTGCTGGACAGCGGCCTGAACGAGGTGACGCTGGACAACTTCGCCGGCAAGGTGAAGCTGATTCTTTCCGTGCCTTCCCTGGACACGCCGGTCTGTGCCGCGGAGACCACTCGCTTCAATGAGGAGGTGTCGAAGCTGCCGGACAACGTTGCGGCCATGGCCATCAGCGTCGACCTGCCCTTCGCGCAGGCGCGCTGGTGTACTTCATCGAACGTCGATCGCGTCACCACCCTCAGCGATCATCGTGACCTGAGCTTCGGTCTGGGCTACGGCACGGCCATCAAGGAGCTGCGCCTGCTGAGCCGCGCTGTGTTCGTCGTGGACAGCGACGATGTGATCCGCTACATCGAATACGTGCCCGAGGTCGGCCAGCACCCGAACTACGATGCCGCCCTGGCGGCGGTGCGCGAGGTGGCAGGATAGCAGTGCAGCCCAGGTTCGTGTGGCACGCGGAGGCGCCCGGACAGCATCTGGGCGCTTCTTGTTTCCCTGGGTGGGATTCCAACAAGCTGGGGAGAACGTGGCAGCCAGTCGGATCGACGATCTGAGCGGCCAGGTGGCGATCGTCACCGGGTCGACTCGCGGCATCGGGCGTGCCGTCGCCGAGCAGCTCGCCCGGCACGGTGTCAACGTGGTGATCATCTCGCGGCACCTCGACCAGGCCGAGGCAGTGGCGAAGCAGATTGACCAGCGGCACGGTGTCGGCACGTTGGCCTTGCAGACCGACGTCGCCAGGCTGGACGAAGTGATGGGTTGCGTCGAGGCGACATTGGACTGGAGTGGAGGGCGGCTCGATATCGTCGTGAACAATGCCGGCTACCCGATGGTTGAAGAGATTTGGGAGACACCGCTGCACCAGATTCCGGCGGAGAAGATCGAGGAATGGTTTGCAGCCGTGCACCGGGTCGATCTCCAGGGAGCACGCTGGATGACCTACGCCGCCTTGCCGGTGATGATTCGCCAGCGTTCCGGCGTTCTGATCTACGTCTCTTCTACGCCCGCTCTGGCCGGCTACAAGGGTACGCCCTACACTGAGGCCAAGGCGGGAGTCCTTGGACTGATGCGCGACGTGGCGGTAGAGTACGGCCGCTTCAACATACGCGCCAACGCCGTGGCTCCGGGGAACATACGCACCGATTGGTACGATCATCTTACCCCGGAGGAGCGCAAAGCCCTGGCCGAGGAGGCACCGATGAGGCGATGGGGCGAGCCTGAAGAGGTGGCTGGCGCCGTCCTCTTCCTGGCATCTCCCATGGCCAGTTTCATCACCGGCCAGACCATCGTTGTCGATGGCGGCACGGTGATTCGCTGACAGCGCCGGGCTGGTGCTGGCCTGGTGGAAGCTCGCGTTGTCTGTTTTGAAGGTTGGCTGCCTCAGATGCGAGCATGATACCACCGACCGGCTTGCGGAACACTTTTGCTTTCGCTCGTGCTTGATAATGGAAGAAACAACAAAGGGGTGAAATCCTTGGCAGTTCAGGCTCCATCCAGACTTCGGGAATCCGTGAGTATTGGCAGCGCCGCAGTCCGGAGTGTGCGGCAGGTCCACGATGAGGTCATTGCGCTTCCCGAGAGAGGCTGGCTCTGGCGCAGCACCTGGCCAGTGACTCACTACATTATCACCAATTTCTCCGTTACCCTGGGATATCTCTTCTTCCATCTCCTCAACCGCACCGTCGTGATCGGCAGGGAGAATGTGCCGCGGCGCCCGAACACCCTGCTGCTGTCCAATCATCAGACCATGATCGACAGTTTTCTGGTTGGACTCTGCGCCTACTATCCGGAATCCCTGGTCTGGCCTTCGCTGATGCCGTGGAACCCGGCGGCCGAGGAGAACTTCTTCCGGACCCGGTTTCTGGCCTGGCTGGCCGACAACTGGAAGTGCATCCCCATTCGCCGGGGTCGAAAGGACGTCGGCGCTATCTTCCGGATGGCCGAGGCGCTGAAGGTGAGCCCGATGATGCTCTTCCCCGAGGGCACGCGCACGCGCGACGGCAGTCTCGGGCGGCCGCGCCCGGGGGCGGCCTACCTGATTCTGGAAACCAGACCCACAGTCATCCCGGTCTGCATCGACGGCATGGATAAGGTTCTCCCTGTCGGCTCGATTTTTCCGAGGCTTTTCAAGCGCATCTACGTCTGCTATGGCAAGCCGCTTGATCTGTCCGAGTTCTACGGTCGCGAGAGGTCGAAGGAAGTTCTGCGTGCGGTGATGAATCGCGTCATGGAGGCGATTCGCGATCTCTGCCAGGAGATCCAGAGGGTCAGGGAAGGCGAGCAATCTCCTGCCCTGCAGGGCGCCGGCGGTTGCAACGGCGGCTGAGAAGCGCGGATAGCCCTGCGGCCCGGTTGCCGTCTTCGGATCCTCGGCTGCAGACGATTGTACAGCGCGAGCCGCGACGCTGGATCCGGTGATGTAGTTGTGGAGCGGACTCCAGGAGTCGATGAAGAGCTCCTGTCTCTGGGCAGGGGCTTTTGTGCGCTTGACCCGGACGCTGCCGGGGGTCTGACGGAACAAGTTGCAGCGGCGCAGCGAATTTCCAACAAAGCGGAGGTTGTCATGGTGCGGACGATCCTGTCTTTGCTTCTTGTGGTCCTTCCCTCTCTTCTCTACGCCGGAACACCGGCTGGATACTACCGCTTCCCAACGATTCACCAGAACACGATCGTATTCACCGCCGAGGGAGATCTCTGGAAAGTGGGGATCGAAGGCGGCGCCGCAGAACGGCTGACCACGCATCTCGGCCAGGAGACACACGCCGCCATCTCGCCCGACGGCAGCACAGTCGCCTTTTCCGCCGAGTACGAGGGGCCCACCGAAGTCTACACCATGCCCATCGACGGCGGCCTGCCGACGCGAAGGACGTACGATGGAGAGAGAGCCATTGTGGTCGGCTGGACCCCGGACGGCAAGATTCTGTACAGCACCCGGCACTACTCCACCCTCCCCAACACCCAGCTCGTCGAGATCGATCCGGAGACCGGCTCGCGCACCCTGGTGCCGTTGAGCCAGGCGAGCGAGGGAGTGTTCGACCCCTCCGGCAAGACGCTCTTTTTCACCCGCCTGCCGTTCCAGGGCAGCCACACCAAGCGCTATCGGGGTGGCACCGTCCAGAATCTGTGGCGGTTCACCAGCGGCGACGCCGAGGCCGTGCCGCTGACGGCCGACTATCCCGGCACCAGCAAGAATCCCATGTGGTGGAAGGGCCGCATCTATTTCGCCAGCGATCGTGACGGCACCATGAACCTCTGGTCGATGAACGAGGACGGCCGCGACCTGCGCCAGCACACGCACCACAAGGGGTGGGACGTAACGTCCCCTTCTCTCAACCAGGGCAGGATCGTCTATCAGCTCGGCGCCGACCTGCACGTGTACGACATCGAGGCCGACCGCGATCGCCTGGTGCCGATCACGCTCCTCTCCGACTTCGATCAGAGGCGCGAGAAGTGGGTGAAGAAGCCGATGGAGTACCTGTCGGCGGCTCATCTGGCACCGCACGGCGATCGCGTTGTGCTCACGGCTCGCGGCCGCGTCTTCGTCGCCCCCGTCCGTCAGGGACGCTTCGTGGAAGCGACGCGCAAGCAAGGGGTGCGCTACCGCAACGCCCGATTTCTGGCCGACGGCAAGACGCTCCTTCTGTTGTCCGACGAGAGCGGCGAGTACGAGTTCTGGAAGGTGCCGGCGAACGGCGTCGGCGAAGCCCAGGCTCTCAGCCGCAACGGCAAGGTCTTCCGGTTCGAGGGGGTTCCTTCGCCCGATGGCAAGCGGATCGCCTTCACCGACAAGGATCAGCAGCTCTGGATCCTTGACATCGCCACCCGAAAGCAGCGTCGCATCGCGGTGTCCGACCGCTGGAACTTCTCCGACCTGCGCTGGTCCCCCGACAGCCGGTGGCTGGCGTTTGTCGCCACCGCCGACAATCTGTCCTCGCAGATCAAGCTGTACAGGCTGACAGACGGCCGCACCATCACCCTGACCAGCGACCGCGTCGACAGCTACAACCCGGCGTGGAGTCCGGATGGGAAATGGCTATACTTCCTTTCGGATCGCCATTTCGAGTCGCTGGTGCCAAGCCCCTGGGGCCCCAGGCAGCCGGAGCCGTTCCTCGACAAGACGACCAAGATCTACGCCGTGTCGTTGCGAGAAGGGCAGCGGTTTCCTTTCCAGCCTGCTGACGAGTTACATCCCGGCGGCAAGGAGCAGGCCGACAAAGGGAAGAGTGCCGGGGAGGCCAAAAAGGCGACTTCGCCCGCGCCGGTGACAGTGGCCATCGACCTCGAAGGCATTCAAAGCAGGACCTACGAGGTTCCGGTGCCGCCCGGCAACTACGGCGATCTGAGCGTCAATTCCACTCACCTATTCTGGACGGACACGGAAACCTCGATCAAGAGGAAGCGGAAGCTGGTCCGGCTGAAAATCGACAACAAAGACGTGGAGCCGAAGGCGCTTGTCGAGGACATCCGCGGGTATGAGCTGTCGCTGGATGGCAAGAAGATCCTGGTCCGGAAACGAGATGCTCTCTACGTGATCGACGCTGGCGGCGCCGCTGCCAAGAAACTCGACAAGAACAAGGTCAACCTGGCGAAATGGACCTTCCCCATCGATCCGCGGGAGGAGTGGCGGCAGATGTTTGTCGATGCCTGGCGGCTGGAGAGGGACTACTTCTACGACCGCAATCTGCACGGCGCCGACTGGCAGGGGCTGCTCGACAAGTATCTGCCTTTGGTGGAACGTGTCGCTGACCGCCAGGAGCTGAACGACCTCATCGCGCAGCTCGTGGCCGAGCTTTCAGCTCTGCACACCTTTGTCGTCGGCGGTGATTTTCGGGAGGGGGAGGATCATATCAACCCGGCTTCGCTGGGAGCCGTGCTGGCGCGCGACCAAAAGGCGGGCGGCTATCGCATCCAGCACATCTACCGGTCCGACCCCAACTACATCGATCGCCTGTCGCCTCTGGCCAGGCCCGGAGTCGACATCAAGGAGGGAGATGTAATCCTGGCCATCAACGGCGTGCCCACGCTGTCGGTGCCGCATCCGCGCGTGCTGCTCGAGAACCAGGTGGGCCGGCAGGTGCTTCTGCGCATCAAGTCGATGCCGTCGGGCAAGATTCACGAGACGGTCGTGACACCGATATCGCCGCGAGCCGAGGCCAGCCTCCGCTACGACGACTGGGAGCTCAGTCGCCGGCTGCGGGTCGAAAAAGAGGGTGAAGGGCAGATCGGCTACGTCCATTTGCGCGCCATGGGCGGCCGCAACTATTCCGAGTGGGTGCGCAATTTCTACCCTGTGTTCAATCGCCAGGGACTGATCATCGACATGCGACACAATCGCGGCGGCAACATCGACAGTTGGATTCTGGAGAAGCTCCTGCGTAAGGCCTGGTTCTACTGGAAGCCACGCGTGGGCAAGCCGTTCTGGAACATGCAGTACGCTTTCCGCGGCCACATGGTGGTGATTACCGATGAGTTTACGGCTTCGGACGGCGAGGCGTTCACCGAGGGCTTCCGCCGGCTGGGGCTGGGCAAGGTGATCGGCACGCGCACCTGGGGCGGGGAGATCTGGCTGTCGTTCGACAATCGACTCGTGGACAAGGGCATCGCCTCGGCCGCTGAGATGGGCGTCTATGGCCCGGAGGGGAAGTGGCTGATCGAGGGCCACGGCGTCGACCCCGATATCGTTGTCGACAACCCGCCGCACGCCACGTTTCAGGGTCAGGATGCGCAGCTCGAGGCGGCGATTCGATATTTGCAAAAACAGATCCGCGAGCAGCCGGTTCCGGTTCCGCCACCGCCACCCTACCCGGTGAAGGCCGTCGGCTCCAATTGAAGCGGAGATGCCGGCTCATGAAGAGAACGAGGATGGGAACCTCGAAGACTCGCGCCCGGCCCGCGATGGTGAGCTTGCTGTGGCTCAGCCTGCTGTGGGCGACTCCATGGAGCGGTGCCCGCGGGCAGTCATCCCAGTACCCGAGCAACCCCTTTGTCATTCGGCTCGACATCCCCAAGCCTCGCGACAGCGGTGGCGGCGTGATCGTCGCCGACCTCGACGGCGATGGCCGCCGGGACTATCTGGTGACCGTGCCATGGGCCGGGCGTTCCTGGCGATTCGTGCCCTTTGCCGGGTACGTCGCCGCCTACGCGCACGATGGACGCAAGCTGTGGATCAACCGGGCGAGGGTCCAGCTCGGCGGGCCTGCGGAAAGCAAAGGGCTGCCTGGGCATCACGCCCCAGGCGTGCAGGCGGCCGATGTCGACGGCGATGGCGCGGTGGAGGTGCTCTACCTGACCCGGGATGGCACTCTCCATGTGGTCGCCGGCGCCACCGGCCAGGAGAAGTGGCAGGCCAGACCACCGGCGCCGGAGGGAGCGGAGAGATGGGAGCATGTCGTGGTTGCCGACTTTCGCGGCCAGGGAGATCGCGACCTGCTGCTGCAGGCCACCAACGCGAAGGGGTATCGCATGGGCCGCTATCTGGCGGCCTACGCCGCGGCGGAGCTGGCGAAGGGAAACCTCAAGCCGCTGTGGCAGCGGGATGATTTCGTGGCCTGCGCTCACAACGGCGCCCGGGTGGCCGACCTCGACGGCGACGGCCGGGATGAGGTGATCGGCGGCACGATCGTCGGGCCGCAGGGCCGCATCCTGAATCGCATTCCGCTCAAGGGCCACATCGACTCGATCTTCATCTATGATGTTCGCCCGGACCTGCCCGGCCTGGAGGTGGTGGCGCTGGAAGAGGGCGGCGGCAATCGGGTCTTCCTCTACAACCGCGATCAGGTCATCTGGATTCGCGACTACAAACACTGGGAACCGCAGAACGCCGCTGTGGGTGAGTTCGATCTGCAGCGGCCCGGCCTGGAGATCTGGTGCCGCAGCCGGTTCAACGAACATCAGAAGCCATTCGTGTTCGATGCCCGGGGCGAGCTGATTTCGGCCTATGAGATGGACGATGTGGCGCCGGAAGGATGGACCGTACGAGGCGTGGAGGTCATCTGGACCATCGACTGGACCGGCGGGCCGAAGCAGCTTGCCGCTGCCAAGGAACGCCATCGTTCCGGCGATGTGGCCATCTTCGATCCCATCACCGGCCGCTTTCTGCATCGTTTCACCGAGAAAGCCGACCGGCTCTACGTGGCCGACGTCTCCGGCGACTGGCGCGAGGAGCTGATCGTCCTCAACGGCGACGAACTCCACATCTACCACAACGAAGACCCGAATCCCAATCCCGACCGGCCCCGCCTGTGGAGTCGCAACGCTTACCGCCGCAGCAAGATGACGTGGAACTACTACAGTCCGTAAAGGAAAAGATCGAGCCGATGGACCTGTACGTCGACGCGCCCATGGACGAGGTGGCGGACATCTTTCGGATGGCGGGCTTCGAGGTACGCCAGGGCAGGGACTGCCATCACGCCATCCAGGCCAACGGCAGGGGCCGGTTCCATGCCGAGTTCGCGCGGCTGGGAGATCGCGTCTACTGCGACTTGCACTTCGACCATCCGGTGCATGTTTTGTTCGTCGGTGTGGATTACCGGAAAAGGCCAAGGGAATTCTTCGAAGATCGCCTGCGGCGTCTGTTCAACCGGCGGAGCATTCCGGTGGTGGTGAGCGACGTCGGTTGGCTGACTCGAAGAAACCGGGCGATCTTCCGGGGGTTTCGGTTGTAGCCGGGACCCGAGGGATCACCACGGAAGGACACGGAGAAGCTGGAGCGGAGAAGAGGAACCGCAGTGCTTTTCAGTGGCCAGGCCGGGGTGAAGTCTCCCGTTTCCTGCCTAGAAATGCCGTTGTAAGAGACGAATCCCACCAACGCCCGAACCCTGCTCGCCAGGGTCCAGGTTGCAGTTTCATTCCCTCTGTCTTGCGCCCCAACGCCGCGGTGACGCGGAATGTCACTTAGCTGCGCCACCCCATCCGGTCACCCGCAACCACGCCTCCAGCGACATCAACCCGGGATGCAGAGCGTGGAGGATGGGAATGTCGGCCTGGTACCCCTCCTTGTCGAACCACTCAAACATCACGGCCATCTCTTCGTTGAAGCTACGCAACTGCTCCAGCGGCATCTCCTGGAACTGGACCGTGCGGCCGAGGACCCGGCCCAGGACCTGCGCCGTCTCTGACATCGTCAACTCATCTCCGGCGATTTCGAACGCCCGGCCGATGAAGCCCGAGGGATGGTCGAAGGCCAGGGCGGCGAAGAAGCCGATGTCATCGACGGCAATGAACTGCATCGACCTGTGCGGGGGCAGCGCCATGGAGAACGTCCCTCTGAGAATGGCGTCGCGGAAATCGGGGAGGTCGAGATTCTCCATGAACATCACAGGGCGAAGGATCGTCGCCGGCAGACCCAGGGCGCGGATATGCTCTTCAATCTCCCACTTGCTGTCAAAATGAGGTACGCCGGAGTCGCGTTCGGCACCGCCGACCGAGGAGTAGACGAAGTGCTGCACGCCGGCCTCTTTGGCGGCGTCGGCCAGGTTCTTGCCCTGACGCACCTCGCCGTCGTAGCCGTGCTGCCAGAAGTCCTGCACGCTGAAGACACCGTAGGCGTCTTGCAAGGCTGAACGGATCGAGCCGGGGTCGTCCAGATCGGCCTGGACCAGCTGCGCTCCTTTCCTGGACAGGGCTTGGGCAGCGGGTTTGGAAGGATCGCGGGTCATCGCGCGCACGCTCCAGCCTCGCGCCAACAACTGCTTTGCGACTGCGCCCCCCTGACGGCCGGTGGCGCCGGCCACGACGACGGTTCTGTCTTGATTGGACATGCTTGGCCTCCCTAGGTCTGTCGATACGATAGTACTTATTGCGGATTGACGCGGAGCCCCACGGTGTTTCCTCTTGGGTCCCTCAGTGTTGGACCGCGCGCTTCCATAGCTGGGGTGTCACGAAGTTTGGTTCCAGCAGCACCGGGTTGGAAGGGAACGAAATCCGGTTCGCACACGCCGCGTCGATTTCTTCCTATCCCTCAACAACTGCATCCACCTGAATCATCCCTTCTGCCCTTTGTAGGAGCTCCAGCGGCAGCGGTTTGCGCTTCAGGTGTCGCTGGATGTAGACCTGCGCCGCCGTGGTGAAGCGCTGGTCGTTGGCTTTGGCCGCCATCTTCATACCGGCATCGACGAGCAAAGCAGAGGCGACCAACTCGCCCAACTCTGTCAGCAGCTCCTTGGCGTAGTACTGGGCCGCCTCGGGTTTCATGCCGAACAGCTCCGCCAGCCGCTGCCGCGCCGCTGTCAGGGCTTCGGCCAGGGGCTGGTGGAGAGCGGCCTCTTGGGTGTGTGCAACGATGGCGTCGATCTCTCCCAGAAGGGCCTCGTGGGCACCCTTCTTGGCCATCACCTCCATCATGTCGAGGGCCTGGATGTTGCTCGCCCCTTCCCAGATCGGCGTAATCAGCGCCTCGCGATGCCAGCGCGCCACCGGAAACTCTTCCAGAAACCCGATGCCGCCATGCAGTTCCATGGCCATACGGGTGACCCAGGCGCTCATATCGGCCGTCATGTTCTTGGCCAGATGGGCGAGCAGCCGGGCGTAGTGATACCCTGGCGTGTACGGCGGCGTCTCCTGCCAGTGGTCGTCGAACTGCTGCACGGCCTTGAACGCCAGCAGGAGGTTCGCCTCCAACTCGACCTCCATTTCCAGGAGATCTTTGCGCACAAGCGGGTGGTCGATCAGGCGCTTTCCGAAAGCCGACCTTTTTTCTGTGTAACGGAGAGCCTCGAGATAGGCCTTGCGGGCGATGCCAACGGCAGCCACGGAGTTGGCCAGTCGGGCCAGGGTGAGGACCTCGAGGGCGGTGTAGATGCCCTTGTCCAGCTCGCCGATGAGATAGGCCTCGGCGTGGTCGAGTTCGACTTCGCCGGTGGGGACCGCGCGCGTGCCGAGCTTGTCTTTCAGGCGCCGGATGATGTAGTTCGGGGAGCCGTCCTCGCGGAAGGCAGGCACGAAAAAGAGAGCCAACCCCTTGGCACCTGCTGCCCCGCCCTTCGGCCGCGCTGTCACCAGGGCGCCATCGGCAACCCCGGCGTTGCTGGCAAAGTACTTGTCGAGGCTGCTGATCTGCCAGCGGTCGCCCTCGCGTTCGGCCACGGCCTGGTTAGCGCCGAGATCGCTGCCGCCCTGGGTCTCGGTGTAGAAAGTGGCACCGTACCAGGCCTCAGCCGGTTCCGCCTCCAGATAGTGCGGCAGGTAACGCCGGTGGAGTGTCTCGTCGCCGTATTTGTAGAGGGCGTAGGCGGTCTGCACCGTTAGAATCAGCGTGCAGTAGATGCCCGGGTCGGCCACCAGGTAGCCCATGGCGTAGTGCAGGCGCCATGGCGCTCTGGCGGTGAATACGGCGTCGACGATGCCGAGGCCCAGGAGCCGCTGCAAGGCCTGACGGTGGGCCGCGCTGAGCTGGACCCAATCGAAGCGCTGGCCGTCCAGGTCGAACATCATCAGACGTGGTGTGGCCACCTGGTCGACGTCGTAGCAAGTTTCCAGGAAGTCGCGGCCCACGTACTCGCCGAGTTCGGTCAGGCGGCTGACATGGGAGTCATCGAGCCCGACGTAGTCCAGGGCCAATTGCAGCGGCCGATCGATGGAGTAGTGGTTCAGCCCGTAGGTGGAAAAGAATCGTTGCAGGTGATTGCGTAACATGGTTCGCCTCCTGCTTGTTTGCCGCCAATCGACGCGAATGGGTGAAACGGAAGCAAGAGCGTACGTCCTGTTGTTCCATCCCGTGCACGGGTCCACTGTGCTCACCACGGATTGGCACGGAGAGGCACGGAATGGTCTTGGATGATGCGCGCGAGGGCTCCGGGCCTACACGACGTGCGCTTTCATTCGCCGACACCGGCCACGTTGGATTCGCGTTTATTTGCGTCCATTTGCGGCTCAAACACCTAGTTGCCAGCTTAACAAGATTCGACGCCAAAGTCAAGCGATTGCACGCCCCGGAAAGCTTCGGCGTGCGGCTTGATTTTTTCCGGCGTGGTGTGTACCTTGAGCGACGACGGAATTGGCTTTCCATCCAAAACAGGACCAAGGCGATGTCGACCCACTCCGACCCGTTGCTTCGCTGGCGGCAGCACTTTCCCATTCTACAGAGGACGACCTATCTTGTCAGCCACTCCATGGGCGCCATGCCGGCAGGTGTGCGCGATTCATTGGCCACCTATGCCGAGCTCTGGAGCACGCTCGGTGTGCGCGCCTGGGAGCAGGAGTATCTGCAGGCCGTCGACCGCGTGCGCCGGGCCCTGGCCGCCGTCATCGGAGCCGGCCCCGGGGAGATCACCCTGCTGCCCAACGTGACCACGGCCGAGGCGGTGGTGCTCTCCTGCTTCGACTTCTCCGGGCGCCGAAATAAGATTGTGTTCACCGAGATGAACTTTCCGTCGGTGATGTACCTCTGCCATGCCCAGGAGCGACTCGGTGCGCGGGTCGAAGTAGTGCCGAGCGCGGATGGCATCGGGGTGGAGACCGAGCGCCTGCTCGCCGCCATCGATGAGCAGACGCTGCTGGTGCCCATCAGCCATGTCTTTTTCCGCAGCTCCTTCGTGCAAGATGTGGCCACCATCGTCGAGCGCGCCCATGCGGTCGGTGCGCTGGTGGTGGCCGACCTCTATCAGTCCGCCGGCGCCATGCCGATCGATGTAAAGAAGTGGGGAGTCGACTTCGCAGTCGGTGGTACGATCAAGTGGCTGTGCGGCGGCCCCGGTGGCGGCTATCTCTACGTGAGGGAAGACCTGCGGCCGAAACTCCGTCCGAGGTTTACCGGCTGGTTTGCCCACGAGTCCCCTTTTGCCTTTGAGACGGGTCCGATCCGCTATCGCAACGACAGCGATCGCTTCGCCAATGGTACTCCTGAGATCCCCTCGGTGTTCGCCATGCTGCCGGGGCTGGAGATCGTCCGCGAAATCGGCACGACGGCCATCCGCGACAAGTCGCTGCGGCTCACGCGTCGACTGATTGAGCGGGCCCAGGCGTCCGGGCTGACGGTCCGCACACCCGTCGACGACGACCGCCGGGGCGGCGTGGTGGTCATCGACTTCCCCGGATCGGAGCGTGTCGCCCGGCAACTGCTGGCCGAAAACATCCTCATCGACTATCGGCCCAAGGCCGGTATCCGCATTTCACCTCATTTCTACACCACGGGAGAAGAATGCGATCGCGTACTGGACGCCATCGATTCAGCGCGGTGACAGTGCTGACTGTGGTGCTGGCGGCGGCGGTCACTTCATGTGAAGCCAACCCCCAGGGTTCGAGCGGCGGCTCGGCCGAAGGCGGCAAAATCGTGCCTCTGACCAAGCACTGGGAGAAGGCGATCCCGAATCAGGAGCCGCCCGAGGGCCTGGAGAGTCTCAGCGCTGCCGAGTGCGGCGAATGCCATGAGGAGATCTACGCCGAGTGGCGTACGTCCAACCATGCCACCGCCCTGCAGGACCCGCAGTTCCAGGCCGAGTGGGCCAAGGACGATTCACTCTGGGTGTGTATCAACTGCCACACGCCGTTGCAAAACCAGCAGGCGCTGATCGTGAAGGGCAAACTCGACGGCGACTACCGCAAGCCGGTGACTGAACCGAATCCGCGTTTCGATGCCGAGCTGCGGGAGGAGTCGATCACCTGTGCCGTGTGCCATGTGCGCGACGGCGCCGTCATCGGTGTGACCGGCGCGGGGAAGGACGCGCCCCACAAGGTGGTGAAGGACCCGGAGTTCCTGTCGGAGAAACTGTGCATGGGCTGTCACAACGTCACCGATGTCCTCGATCCGACGCTGGTGTGCACGTTCGGTACGGGCGACGAGTGGCGAGAGGGTCCGTACCCGGCGGTGGGACGTAACTGTATCTCGTGCCACATGCCGCTGGTCGAGCGGCCCCTGGTAGCTGACTACCCCGTGCGCCGAGCCCGGAAGCACACGTTCATCGGTTCGGGCATCCCTAAGTTCCCGGACCCGAAGAGGGAGTTGGTCGAAGGGTATGTCCGCGGCCTCGACGTGCGTGTCTACAGCTCGCGCGAGCACTACGAGCCGGGGGAGACGGCGTACTACACCGTGACCTTGATCAACCAGCGTGCCGGCCACATGGTGCCGACCGGTGATCCCGAGTATTTCTACGTTCTGCTGATGCAGATCAAGGATCGGACCGGGAAGGTGCTGAAGGAACGGCGCGAGCGCATCGGCCAGAGATGGCAATGGTGGCCGCAGGCCAAGAAGCTGAGCGACAACCGCCTGAAGCCGCTGGAGGAGCGTTCCTATTCACTCGAATTCGAAGTGCCGCGACGGGCGGAAGGGCTGACTTTCGAGGTCAGCGTCACCACCGTGCGTGTCACCGAAGAAAACGCCAAATTCATGGGGCTGCTGGGGAAGTACCCGCTGTCGGCGGTCATTTTCCGCGAGAAGCGCGATGTTGTCGGCTCCCAGTAGCAAAGCCGACGGAGAGAGGGTAGCCATGTACTCCCATTCGCGCATCGGCACCTTCGAGCAGTGCCCGAAGAAGTATCAGTTCCGCTATGTCGATCGGATCAAGACCGACGTCGAGGCCGTGGAGACTTTCCTCGGTTCGCGCGTGCACAAGGCGCTGGAGCGGCTCTACCGCCTTCTGCTGAACGGCCGCCTGCTGAGCGAAGAAGAACTCTTGGCCTTTTACGAAGATGAATGGGACCGGCGCTGGCACCCCAAGGTGGAGGTTCGCAACCGGGACCTCCAGGTCGAGCACTACCGCAGCGTCGGCCGTCAGTGTCTGCGAGACTACTATCGCCGGTACCGTCCTTTCAACCGCGGTAAGGTGGTCGGCATCGAGCGCCGCATTGTCATCGCCCTCGATGAGGCGGGGCACTACAAGCTGCAAGGCTTTGTCGACCGCATCGACAAGGTGGCCGATGGCGTTTTTGAAATCCACGACTACAAGACCAACGCCACCCTGCCGTCTCAGGAAGAAAAAGACGTCGACCGGCAGCTGGCCCTTTACGAGATCGGCCTGCGTGAGATATTCGGTAGCGCCCGCGAAGTGCATCTCGTCTGGCACTACCTGCGTTTTGATGAGGAAATCCGCTCGCAGCGTACCGCCGAGCAGTTGCAGGAGTTGCGCCAGGAAATGCTCCAGCAGGTCCGGCGCATCGAAGCCGCCGTGGAGTCCGGCGAGATGCCGGCGGTTGAATCGGAGCTGTGCAACTGGTGTGAATTTCGGCGGATCTGTCCGCTTTGGCGGCACCTGTACGAGACCGAGGAACTACCGGCCGAGCAGTATCAGGCCGAGGATGGGGTTGCGCTGGTGAACCGGCTGGCCGTGGTTTCTGAGGAACGGCGGCAGCTCAGCGAGCGTGATTGTGAGTTGAAGGCGGAGAAGGAGGAACTCGAAAAGGCGATCGCCCTCTATGCTCGCGAGCATGGGGTCGAGCGTCTGTTCGGCAGCGACCACGAAGCGGTCGTCACCTGGAGGCGGGTGTGGCAGGTGCCGACCAGGAGCCGTGATCCACTCAGATATCAGCAACTGGAAGAGGTGTTGCGAAGCTCGGAGTACTGGCAGGAGTTGTCTGAGATCTCGCGCAAACGGTTACAAAGCTGGCTGGAACACGACGGTCCCGAGGATTTGCGCCAGCGACTGCAGGGGCTGGTGGAGCAGGCCGAAATCTGGCGGGTGAGCCTGCGGGAACGCAAGGACGTCCCCGGAGATTGAAGGAGTGCGTGGAAACGCTGTGCAGCGAAGCTCGTAGGTCGGCATTGGCCGAAGAGATGGGCCGGCCATGAGCTAAATCAACTCTCGCGAACCGCTTCCACCGGCCTGTGTTCGCGATCGACCTAAACCAGGACAGGAGGAGAGATGAGACGGAGAAACGGATTGTTGACAGTCTTGCTGGCTGCTGCATTGACGGCGGGTGTGGCTACTGCGGCCCTGGCGCAGCACCAGGGAATGAAGCAGCACACCTTCAAGGGGGCCGACCGCTGGGCCAAGGTATTCGAAGACCCCAAGCGGGACGCCTGGCAAAAGCCGGACGAAGTCGTGAAGGCACTGGGTTTGAAGTCCGGGCAGGTGGCTGCGGATATCGGTGCTGGAACCGGTTATTTCAGCCGCCGCCTGGCCAGAGCCGTCGGCGGCGATGGGGTCGTCTACGCCGTGGACATCGAGCCGGACATGTTGCGTTACATCCAGAAGCGCGCGCACCAGGAGGGCCAGTCGAATATCGTCACCGTGCTGGGCGCGGCCCAGGATCCCATGCTGCCACCGAAATCAGTGGATCGAATTCTGATCGTCGACACCATCCACCACATCGCAGATCGGGTGGCGTACTTCAAGGTTCTGGGTGAAGACCTCAGGGAGGGCGGCCGTATCGCCATCGTGGATTTCTACAAGAACAAGGACATCCCGGTGGGGCCGCCCAAGCGGATGAGGCTGACAAAATCGAAGCTGACCTCCGAGGCCGAAGCAGCGGGATTTGTCGTTGCTCAGGAGTTTGATTTTCTGCCGTACCAGTACTTCGTGGTCTTTCGCAAGAAATAGGGGTATGCGATGACTGAAGAGCAATTTCTGTACTGCTACCAGGGTCACAAGAACCCAATCATCGAAGGGGTGACCACCTGCGGTATCTGTGGCGCAAAGCTGTACAAAAGCCAGAAGGAGGCGGTCGAGGCGATTGCTGGCAAACTGGGCGGCGGTGATCGGCCGTCGCCGCGACCGACCGAACCCGAGGAAGGACAAGAATGATCGACGCCGGCGACGTCAGGTTGAAAGAAGGCAGGCCGGTCTACGCCCGGAACATCCGCAAAGACATCGTCTACGGACCGATCCGTAGTCGGCGACTCGGTGTGGACCTGGGGGTCAATCCGCTCGGACCGTGGCGCAAATGGTGCTCGTTCGACTGCCCCTACTGCCAGGACGGCTGGACCGTGGTCCACCGTCTCGCCGAAGAGCCGGCAAGAGAGACACCGAGCGTGGCGGCGATTGCCGAGGCACTCGAGGCCCGGCTGCATGAACTGCGCCGGGAGGGCGTCCGCCTCGACTCGATCACGCTGGTGGGAAACGGTGAACCGACGGTCCATCCCGATTTCCCCGGCGTCGTCGCCGCCGTTCGGCAGGTGCAGCGGCGGCTGGCACCTCAGGCCAGGCTGGGCGTGCTCTCCAACGCCAGCACGTTGCTGCGCGAGGAGATCCGGCGGGCGCTGATGGAGCTGGACATGCGCATCATGAAGCTGGATGCCGGCGACCCCGACACGTTCGAGCGGGTCAACAAGCCGGCGCCGGGAATCACCTTCGATCAGATCGTCGAGGGCCTTTGCCTGCTGCCCGAGAAGATCCTGCAGAGCATGTTCGTCGGTGGCTCGATGGAGAACGCTCGCGCCGAGCAAATCGACCGCTGGATCGCCACCGTCGCCAGGGTGCGACCGACGGCGGTGCAGATCTACAGTCTGGCGCGCCGGCCCGCCGATCGCAGCCTGCGGCCGGTACCGCCACAGCAGCTTCGCGACATTGCCGCCCGTCTTCATGATGTGACCGGCATTCCGGCTTCGGTGTTCTGATGCGCATCGTCCACGTCGCCGACACCCACCTGGGTTTTTCCGAATACGGTCGCGTCGATCCGGAGCGCGGCATCAACCAGAGGGAGCAGGATTTCTACGATGCCTGGAATCACGTCATCGACGGCATCCTGGCCGAAAAGCCGGATCTGGTGGTGCACGCCGGTGATCTCTTTCACACACCCCGCCCCACGAACCGGGCCATCGCCGTAGCCATGGAGGGCATCCAGCGCGTCAGCGGGGCCGACATTCCCTGGGTATTGATCTCCGGCAACCACTCGACCCCGCGCATTCGAGCCACCGGCTCGATCTTCGAATCCATCACTCTTTTCCCGAATGTAGACGCTGCCTATCAGGGCCGATACGAACGCTTTCGAGTGGGCGATTGCGATGTCCACTGCATCCCCCACTGCGCTCTCTCCGAGGATCTGGAGGCGGCGATTCGTAGCGTGCGCTTCACCGGCGCTCCGAGGAACATCCTTCTGGCCCATGGCGCCTGGCAGAAGGGCGGCAGCTATACGATGGGGGAGTTCAACGAGCAGATCCTCGTCGATCCGGAGCCGCTCCTGGGCGTGCGGTTCGACTACATCGCTCTGGGGCACTATCACCGCCAGATCCACCTGAACGACCACGCCAGCTACTCCGGCTCTACCGAGCGCACGAGCTTCAACGAAGCTGGCACTACCTCGGGCTACCTGCTTGTCGATCTGGACACGGGCGAGCGCACGTACCGCCGCATTCCCACTCGGCCGATGCTGAAGTTGGGGCCAGTCGATTGCAGTGGCCTGACGGCGGCGCAAATCTACACCGAACTGGAGGGCATGAGTTCCAGCGAACTTGCGGATGCTCTGGTTCAACTGGTCCTCACGAACATCGCTCACGACACCTTCCTGAAGCTCGACGCCCGGGCCGTCGACGAGATTTTCGGCCAGGTGTTTTATCTCGAAAAGCAGTTCAGCCAGGCGCCTCAGCCCGGCGAGAGCAGCGCCGGCGCAGCGATCGCCTCTCTGCCTGTGGAGTTTGAACGCTACGTCGAAAATCTCCCTGACAGTGAGTTTGATCGCCAGCGACTGAAAGAGCTCGGGTTTCGTTACCTTCAGGAAGAGGACGCATCGTCATGACGTCGAGAGGACCGGCATGATCAGGCGGCATCGGGGCCTTGCCATCCTGGGTGCGGCCGTCTTGACCGTTCTGGCCCTGACTCATCTGGTCGTCCCTCCTTCGCGGTGGGTCGAGGCTCTCTACAGCCGCGGTCTCTACCCGAACTTAGACATCCTCCTGCGTGGCCTCTCCGATCTGGCAGGCTTTTCGATCACCGAAGTCGCCCTTCTGTTGCTGGCGCTGGCGGTGGTCTGGCTGATCGTTGCAGCGCTACGCCGAAAGGTGCGGTGGCGCTCCCTGGTGAAGCGGGGCGTCACTGCGTTGGCTGTGCTTTATGTCTGGTTCTATCTTGCCTGGGGGTTCAACTACTATCGCCAGCCGCTGGTGCGACAACTCGCGCTGGCGCACAGGGCCGCCCCTGAACAGGCGTTCGTACGCCTGGGCCGGGCTTTCGTCGCCCGGGCCAATGTGCTGCGGCCCGACTCTACTGTGCTGCCCCTAAGTGCCATCGAAGCCGATATCGATCGCGTCTATCCGCAGGTGCTGCACGACCTGGGCCTGCCTCCGCCCCCGCCACCTTCGCGGGTGAAGCGCTTGACTCTGCTCAACGGCGTCCTCAGCGCCACCCAGACCGCTGGGTTCTTCAGCCCGTTCTTCCACGAAGTGCACGTCAATGCCGAGCTGTTGATGCCGGAGATCCCCTTTGTGATCGCCCACGAGCGCGCCCATCAGTTCGGCTACGCCAGCGAGGCTGAAGCCAGCTTTCTGGCTCATCTCGTATGTGTCCGTGCCCGCCTGCCGATTAGCCAGTACAGCGGCTACTTCCGGGTTCTCGGGCGAGTTCTCAGTCGGGTGAGCGACCGCGACACCCGCCGCAATCTGTGGAAGTCCCTGAGCCCCGAGGTTCGCGGCGATTTTGCTGCGGTGCGGGCGCGGTATCTGAAACACGCCGGCTGGATCTCCCGGCTGTCCGAACGAGGCTACGACGCGTACCTCAAAAGCAACCGGGTGGAGGAGGGGGTGAGGAGCTATGCTCAGGTCGCCGACCTGCTTCTGCGCTACTACTTTGGCAGGGACACAACCGCGGAGGAGGAGAGGCCTGGGCCGGCACGATGAGGCTGGCCCCAGGGGTCGAAATCGGCGGCCAAATTGTTCTTGCAAGTCAATCTAAGAGTGGTTATCTTCCTGCTGTTTGACAACGGATAGCGGCCTGGTAGGAGGCTCTCTGCAGATCACCGAAGAAAAGATTCGCCAGATCGTTCGAGAGACCCAGCGACTCTTGGGTCCCGATGCTCATCCAGATCTGGTGCGCAAGGTGACGCGGGAGGTCGTGCGGCGCCTCCAGCAGGAGGCGGAGAAGGGCGATCAGGGTGACGATCGCGAGGCGTCCGCCACGTAATGACAAGCCTTCCGGATGGCATGTTGCTATCTTTCCCTTGTTTGCGGACATGGTTCAGCAGGAAGGGAGCTGCCTGCGATCGCCGAGCCGAAGCGAGACGGTTGGATCCACCAGTCCACGTCGCTCCGGCTTTCTTTTCGTGCGGCGGGCGGCTGCTCCTCAGTGACTCATGACAAAGACAGTGGCGATCGCTCAGGTCGATCCGGCCCTGGGCGACGTGAGGACAAACGTAGAATTTCATCTGGAGCAGATCGAGCGCGCCCGTGCCGCCGGCTGCGATCTGTTGGTTTTTCCGGAACTGAGCCTGACCGGTTACGACCTGGGCCAGCAAGTCTCGGAGGTGGCGCTGAAGGACGGCGATCCGGAGTTGACCCGCCTGCTGGCCGCTACCGGCTCGATGGTTGTGGTGGTCGGATGTGTGTGGGAGCAGAGGCCGGCGGTCTTCACCAATGCCAGTCTGGTGGTCCAGGACGGGGAGATTCTGGCTCGGCACGACAAGGTCTACCTGCCGAATTATGGGCCGTACGAGGAGGCGAAATGGTTTTCTCGCGGCGACCGGGTGGCGGCCGTGGACACACGCGCCGGCCGGCTGGGTGTGGCCATTTGCGAGGAGTCCTGGCACGTATCCGTGCCCTATCTGATCTGGCTGGACGGGGCAGAGGTTCTGGTCTTTCAAACCGCCGGCGCCGCCAACCCGGATGAGGTGGACTCACCATCGGGCAGTGCAGCGACCTGCCGGCTCCAGAACCGATTCTATGCCAGGATGCTGGGTGCCTTCGTGCTTTTCGCCAACCGGGTCGGCCGCGAAGGCGATTTTGTTTTCTGGGGCGGCTCCGAAGTCGTCACTCCCACGGGAGAGATCGCCGGCCAGGCGGCGCGGTTCGAACCTGACTTTCTGGTGAGCACCCTCGACCTGGAGAGGGTGCGCCAGGCGCGCATCGCCTTGCCGCTCTGGCGCGATGAAGACCGCTGGTGGACGTGGAGGCAGCTTCGTCGCTTTTTGCAGTGATGAGATTGAACTTTGAGGAGGCTGGAGGCAACTATGCCGATCTATATCGAGCCGGCGCCGATCAAGCGAGCCGACGCAGACCCGTTTGAGTCGATGATGTCGCGGTTCGACGTCGCCGCCGAGCTGCTCGAACTGAACCCAGGCGTGTACGAGTACCTGAAGACGCCTCAAAAGCAAATCATCATCGCCATTCCGATCCAGATGGACGATGGCACCATCGAGGTGTTCGAAGGGTACCGGGTGATCCACAACGAGGTGCGCGGGCCGTCGAAGGGAGGCATTCGCTACAGCCCGACGCTGACGCTGAATGAAGTCAAGGCTCTGGCGGCCTGGATGACGTGGAAGTGCGCTGTGGTGAACATCCCGTTCGGCGGTGCCAAGGGTGGCGTGCGCTGTGACCCGCGGCGTCTGACAGAGGTGGAACTCGAGAAAATCACCCGCAGGTACACCGCCAATCTGCTCGACGTATTCGGTCCCGAGAAGGATATCCCGGCGCCTGACGTCAACACCGACGAGCAGGTGATGGGGTGGATCATGGACACCTACAGCATGCATGTGCGCCACACGGTGACGGCAGTCGTGACTGGAAAACCGCCGTTCCTGGGTGGCTCATTCGGCCGCCGCGATGCCACCGGCCATGGGGTGATGGTGGTGGCCAAGCGAGCCATGGAAGCTCTGAAGCTGAAGCCGGAAGAGGCGCGGGTGGTGGTTCAAGGCTTCGGCAATGTCGGGTCGGTGGCGGCTCGCGAGCTGAGCCGCCTGGGGTGTCGGGTGGTGGCCATCAGCGATGTCACCGGTGGCTACGTCAACCCGAAGGGCATCGACGTGCAGGCCGCCATCGACTACCGCGATCAGCATGACGGCCTGCTGGCGGACTTCACGGGCGGAGACCGCATTTCCAACGAAGAAGTTCTGGAACTCGAGTGCGACGTGCTGGTACCGGCGGCGCTGGAGGACGTGATCACCAGCAAGAACGCGGATCGCATTCGGGCCAAAATCATCGTGGAGGGCGCCAACGGCCCCACTACCGCCAAGGCGGATCCGATCCTCGAGTCGAAGGGGATTCTTGTGGTCCCGGACATTCTGGCCAATGCCGGCGGCGTCACGGTCTCCTATTTCGAATGGGTGCAGGACCGGATGGGCTATTTCTGGACGCGAGACATCGTCATGGAGCGTCTCGACCGGATCATGTCGGAAAGCTTTGATGCCGTGCGCGCCAATGCCGAAAAGTACAGCGTCACCCTGCGCATCGGCGCCTATGTGCTGGCCATCGACCGCGTCGCCAAGACGTTGAAATTCCGGGGCATCTATGCCTGAATTTTCGCGGCTGGCGTCGGCTGGCCCTGCGGTCACGGAGCCACAGAGAAGCGCATCGAGTGGACCGTAACTCGAACAGTGGCCGTATGTTGGGTGCGGAAACACCGCTTGACTTTGGCGCAGGCATGGCGTATATTTGAATTTGTCGATTCCGTTACGCGCTGGCAATGGAGGATAAAAAGGAATGCGGAGGAATAACCTGTTTCGGACGATCATCATCGCGCTGGCGGTGCTGGCGTCCCTCTATACGTTGTATCCCACCTATGCCCTGAACCGCCTGCGCAAGTCCGAGCAGCGCTACATCGCCGATATCCAGAAGTACACCAACCTCACCGTGCCGGAAATCCGCGAGGCCATCACTCAAGCGAATCTGGAAGCCCTGGTGCAGTCGCGCCTGGCGGCGACCGATGGCGACACGCTGCAGTCGGTTGTCGGTGTCGCCAAGCGCCTGGCGGATCTGGAGGAAGACATTGCCAAGTACGAGGGCAACGCCATCCGCCAGGGACTGGACCTGCAAGGCGGCATCTACATGGTGTATGAAATCGACGTGCCAAAACTTCTGCTCACGGTGGCGGACAATCGGGATGGGCGCCTCGATAGCCTGATTCAGGAAGTGGTGCAGCGAAGCAGCAGCGACAACGCCGATGTCTTTCAAATTTTCGGTTCGGTGTTCAAAGAGAACAAAGTGCCGTTGTTCCGGTACTACCGCCGGTATGGCCGAACCGATAGCAAGATCCTCGAGGGGTTGCGGAAAGAGGCAAAAGATGCGGTGGACCGGACACTGGAGATCTTGCGGAACCGCGTCGACCAGTTCGGTGTCTCGGAGCCGAACATCGCCAAGCAGGGTGAGCGCCGTATCGTCATCGAGCTGGCCGGGATTCAGGACATCCAACGCGCCAAGAACGTCATCGGCCGGACGGCCCTTCTGGAATTCAAGCTCCAGAAAGACCCCGATGTCGTGAACGCCGTGCTGGCCGAGATCAACAATCTGATGCGCCAGCAGTTGAAGACCAAGGGCAAGAGCCTCCTCACCGGCGCCACGGATACGACGCAGGTCGCTGGTAAGATTCGTTCCGAGACGCCTGTCAAGCTCTCGGACTATCTCGGTCAGGGAACGATTCTGGGCTCGGATACCACCGCACAGGGTTCGACCTCTGCCGACACGGCAATGGTTGATGAGGAGATCTTCCAGGGTAACCCGTTCTACTCTTTGCTGGCCCGATTCGAGGGCAGCGACGTCATCCTGGTGCCGGCGGAGAACCGCCGCATCGTCGAGCGCATTCTGAATTCCCCCGACGTGAAAAAGGTGATCCCCGAGGACGCCGAGTTTCTGTTTTCTTCCAAACCCCAGGAACGTGGCGGTAAGGAGTATTACGAACTCTTCATGGTCGAAAAGAAGCCCGAGCTCACGGGTGCGATGATTGCCGACGCCCGGGTGCAGGTCAGCTCCGGCAGCGCGACGCTGAGGGCGGGCCAACCCATCGTGTCGTTGAAGCTGAACAACGAAGGAGCAAAGATCTTCGCGCAGGTGACCGGAGCCAACGTCGGGAAGCGCCTGGCAATCGTGCTGGATGGTAAGGTGGAATCGGCACCCGTGATCGAAGAGCGCATCCCGGGTGGCAATGCCATTATCCGCGGCAGTTTTACCATGCAGGAAGCCAAGGACCTGGCCATCGTCTTGCGTGCCGGTGCACTTCCCGCGCCGGTGGTCCCGATTCATGAGTCGTTCGTTGGACCGTCGCTGGGCCGCGACTCGGTGCGGCGTGGTCAATTGTCGGCGGTCGCCGGTCTTGTCCTCGTCATGATCTTCATGGCTGTGTACTACAGCCTCTCCGGCGTCATTGCTGATGCAGCCCTGCTACTGAACCTGCTGTTTGTCTTGGCTGTGCTGGCCGGGTTCCATGCCACCCTGACGCTGCCTGGTGTGGCCGGGATCATCTTGACGATCGGCATGGCGGTCGACGCCAATGTGCTCATCTTCGAGCGCATCCGAGAGGAGTTGCGCACCGGGAAGACCATCCGGGCGTCGATCGACGCCGGCTACGCGCGTGCCTTTACCACCATTCTCGACGCCAACATCACCACCCTGCTCACGGCCCTGGTTCTCTACCAGTTCGGCACCGGCCCGATCCGCGGTTTTGCTGTGACCCTGTCGATCGGCATCATCGCCAGCATGTTCACGGCGATCGTGGTGACGCGCGTCATCTTCGACTACATTACGGAGCACTACACACTGAAGCGATTGAGTATCTGAGCCGGAGGGAGATAAGTCTGAATGGAATTCTTTCGCAACACGAACGTTGACTTCATTGGTAAGCGCAAGATCGCGGTGTTGTCCTCGGGCCTGGTTATCCTCATCGGCCTTCTGGCCATGCTGGTGGAAGGTCCTGTCTATGGCATCGACTTTCTGGGTGGAACCTCAATCCAACTCACATTCGAAAGGCCGGTCAAGGTGGCGGCAGTCAGGACATCGTTGGGCAAGATCGGTTTCGGCAAGGCAGAGATCAAACACTTCGGTGCCCCGAATGAGATCCTGATTCGCGTCGGCGAGACCTCGGCCACGGAAGATTTGGCCAAGCGGATCGAGGATGAGATCTCGAAGGACTTCAGCGACAATCCCTATGAGGTGGGGATGATCGAGAAGGTGGGGCCCAAGATCGGCAGCGAGCTGCGCCGGGCGGCCGTCTGGGCCGTTCTTGCGGCCATGGGGTTCATCCTTCTCTACATCAGTTGGCGGTTCGAGTTTGTATTCGCCATCGGCGCCATCGTGGCGCTGTTTCACGATGTCCTGATCACTCTCGGCGTGTTCACGATCTTGAGGCTGGAGATCTCTCTGGCCATTGTTGCGGCTTTTCTTACCATCGTCGGCTACTCGTTGAACGACACGATCGTTGTCTTCGACCGGATTCGTGAGAACCTGCGCCTTCTGCGCCGCGAGGGTTTCGAACGTGTCATCAACGTCAGCATCAATCAGACGCTGAGCCGAACGGTCATGACCTCACTGACGACTTTGCTTGTCGTGCTCATCCTGTTTCTGTTCGGCGGTGAGGTCATCCGTAATTTCGCTTTTGCCCTGCTGATCGGTGTGGTTGTCGGGACCTACTCGTCGGTGTTCATCGCCAGCCCGATCGTGGTTGAATGGGAAAAGAAGCGGGAGCTGAAGAAACCCCGCAGCAAGCGTCGATAGAAAACCGCCCCTGTCGGTGATGGTCGACTGCGTGCTGCTTGCTGCCGGCGGATCTGCTTCCTGACGACGGCAGGCCAACCACTCGAACTTTTTTTGAGGGAGGAAAACATGAATCTTTCACAGCGAGAAGTCGGCGATGTCGTGGTCTTGGAACTGTCTGGCAAGCTCATGGGCGGCCCGGACGCCACGTTGTTGACCGAGAAGCTGCACGAACTGATCGATGCCGGCAAAAGCAAGGTCGTAGCCGATCTCAGAAAAGTGAACTGGATGAACAGCTCGGGGCTGGGGATCCTCATCGGCGGATTGACCACCATGCGCCAGAATGGCGGAGACTTGAAGCTGGCCAACGTCACCGATCGCATCCAAAGCTTGTTGATGATCACCAAGCTCCTTACGGTCTTCGACACCTACGGCTCCGCGGATGAGGCGATCGCCAGCTTCCAATAAATGGGAGGCTGTCCAAAAAGCGAAGAGTGTAGTCGATTTGTCATTCCTGCGCAGCTTGTCGTCGTGGAGGCGGCGAGCAGGAGTTCCGTAATAACAAAAGGTTATCGGTTCCCGATTTCGCGGGAATGACATGCAAGGTAGACTTCTTGGACAGTCTCGCGGAAGGGCCTTGAGGGTTCTTGATGTCCCGGAGCTTCGAACGCACCTAATCGTACAGGACTCCGATTCTTGTGATCGGAGTTTTTTGTCTGCCGCTCCGCCGCGGTGTTCGGGGCTGGTGCTGGGTTTTCAGTTCAAAGGACGACAGCGATGCCGATGCAAGTGATTGTCGGCGCCCAGTGGGGCGACGAAGGAAAAGGCAAGATCGTCGATCTTCTCAGCGAACGGGTGGACATTGTCGCTCGCTATCAGGGCGGTGCCAATGCCGGGCATACCGTCATCGTCGGGGACACAAAGTTCATCTTGCACCTGATCCCGGCAGGGATCTTGCACCCCGACACGGTCTGCGTCATCGGCAATGGCGTGGTGGTCGACCCGGTTGCCCTTCTCGAGGAGATCGACATGCTCCGCAGCCACGGCATTTCGGTTGAAGGGCGGCTGTTGATCAGTCACCGGGCCCACCTGATCATGCCATATCACAAGCTTCTCGACCAGATCAAGGAGCTGGCAGATGGCGATCAGCGCATCGGCACCACAGGCCGCGGCATCGGACCGGCATATGTCGACAAGTTTCAGCGCATGGGGGTGCGCATCGTCGACCTGCTGGATCGGCAGACCTTGCGCGAAAAGCTGCTGCGCAACATCGAAGCCAAGAACAAAATCTTGCGCCGCATCTACGGCGCCGATGAACTCGACGCCAACAAGATCGTCGACGAATATCTGGAATTCGATCAGAAGATCGACCCTTATGTCAAGGACGTATCGCGCTACCTGAACGAGGCCCTGCGTCGCGGCAAGCGCATTCTCGCCGAAGGGGCGCAAGGCACGCTGCTGGATGTGGACCACGGCACCTATCCGTTCGTCACCTCTTCGAATCCATCCAGCGGCGGAGCCTGCACCGGGCTCGGGGTGGGCCCGACAGCCGTAGATTCGGTTCTCGGCGTGATCAAGGCCTACACCACACGCGTGGGGCAGGGCCCGTTTCCGACCGAGATCGACCCTTCCGAGGGCGTTGACCTGCGCTCGCTCGGGCAGGAATATGGAGCCACCACCGGCCGTCCGCGTCGATGCGGCTGGTTCGATGCGGTGATCGCCCGCTATGCCGCTCGAGTGAACGGAATCGACTCGTGGGCCCTGACGAAACTCGATGTGCTCAGCTCCCTCCAGGAAATCAAAGTATGCACGGCCTATCGTTACGACGGCCAGACGATCGACGATTTCCCGAGCGAGGTCCGCATTCTCGAGAATTGTCAGCCGGTATACGAGACATTCCAGGGGTGGCAAAGGCCGATCCAGAGCGCCCGGTGTTTCAGCGATCTGCCACCACGGGCTCAGACCTATCTGCGAGCCATCGAAGAGATTACGCAGGTGAAAATTTCCGTGATTTCGGTGGGATCGGAACGAGGACAGACGTTGTTTGTCGAGTAGAGGCGGCTTGCGCGTAAGCCCGACGCGGAAGCAAGAAAGGAGGAGGTCATGATTGTTACGACGACTCCGGGGGTGGAGGGGAAGAGAATCACCGAGTACCTGGGCATCGTGACCGGCGAAGCCATCGTTGGGGCCAACATCTTCCGCGACATCTTCGCCTCGATTCGTGACATCGTCGGCGGCCGTGCCGGAGCCTACGAAAAGGAGCTCGGGGAGGCCCGCACGATCGCCATGGAGGAAATGGAGAACCTCGCCCGGCAGCTCGGAGCGGACGCTGTGGTGGGTGTTGATTTGGACTACGAGGTGCTCGGCCAAAACAACGGCATGCTCATGGTCACTGTGAGCGGCACCGCTGTGAAACTGGGCAGGTAGGAGAATTGCATTGATGAACCTCGCCGGCGTGGGCCGGCAAGGTGATTGGAGGTAAGGCTGTGGACCGTTTCACGCTTCGCGGAATCATCTTTTCGGCCATTAGTGCGGCCGGCATTGCCTATGAGGTGTTGTCTTCCCATCCGGTCCGCATCTTGCTGATCCTCGGCTACGTGTTCGTCATCGGTGTGGGCATGATCTACATCTTCGTTCTCAAAGACAACCGCGCGAGCGAGTACAGCGAGACGGAGCCGTAGGGCTGGGCGATCGACCGGAGGCAGCCGACCGCGGTCGAGCTGCTGTGGCCGATCAATGGTTGCACTGGATAGTAAGGTGGGGCCGATGAGTCGACGTCTGCATTGGTTTGTACGTGGCGGCATGGTCGCCGCCATGCTGGTGACCGGGTTGTCTGGGTTTGCTGCGCAGTCGGAGCCTGGCGTGCGGCTGCTGCAAAGCGACTCGCGAAGTGTGACTTTTGAGTTCGTCCCGGAACAGGTCGGCTTTGACACGCTGACGGTTGCGGGCCGGCGGTACGTCCGCCCTTACTTCCGGGGCGCAACCTATGACCTCCAGACCGGGCGGTTGCAGGTACCTCGAAAAGTGGTCGTCCTGGGAATCCCATCTGGCGGCTCGGTGCGGGCCCAGGTGATCGAACGCGATGAAAGCGAGATCGCGAGCCTGCCGATTCTGCCGGTTCCCGAATTGAAGGTTGCCGACGGCATCGGGCGGGAGGACTACGAGGCTGTTCTGGACAAAAAGACCACCCAGCCGGGCCTGTTGGAGGTGGAACCCCCGGCCTGGTTCCGTGATCAGCAGATCGCTCGTGTCGTTCTGACCCCGTACCGCTACGACGCCGAACGGCAGCGGCTGCGCATGGCGCGCAGGCTGGTCGTCAGAGTGGATTTTCTCGGCCCCGCGTCGACAGCCACGGCGGCTGGTGAGACAGCCATCGGTCGCGTCGATGATGACTTTTATACTGGCATCGTGCTGAATGTCGCTCAGGCGCGCTCCTGGAGACGGCGGCCCCGGCGTTCGATCACCAAGAGCCGTTCGATCTTCCAGCAGGGCACGTGGTACAAGTTCCGTGTTCGCGACGAGGGGGTCTACCGAATCACTGGAAAGGCCCTCCAGGAGAACGGCGTTGATTTAGCGGCGATCGATCCAAAGACCCTGCGCGTCTACAACAACGGCGGTCGCGAGCTGCCGAGGGATATTCGAGCAGCGCGCCCGGACAGCCTCATTGAGAACGCCATCGTCGTTTCCGACGGTGGCGACAGCCGTTTTGATCCGGATGACTACATCCTGCTGTATGGTCGTGGTGTCAGCGGCTGGCAGTACGACAACCGTCTGCAGCGCTACTCCCACTACATCAACCACTACACCTACGACAACGTCTACTGGCTGACCTGGGGCGGCCGCGAAGGAAAGCGGATGGCGAAGGTCTCGGTGGCGCCCGCGGGCGCAGCGCCCGTGCGCACCACCTTCGAGGACCGGGTTTTCGTCGAGGAGGAGCTCAACAACCTGTTCCGTTCCGGGTACGAGCCGTGGCTCGGCTGGCAATTCTCTTCCGATCCGATCTCGCAGAAGCGCACCTACCGCCTGAATCTCCCCGATGCCGTCGCTGCCGACTCAGCACGCTTCCGTTTCCGGTTCTTTTCCGGCACCAGCGGTGTCAACGTCTTTTCGGTGTTCGTCAACGGCACGCCGTTCACCGGCTACAGCTTCGCCGGCAAGTTCGCCACTCGGGTGTTCGAGGCCAGCGGGGCGAACCTGCTGCAACCAGGGGAGAATGAGATCGAGCTGCGTTACACCCCCGGGTCGGAGATCACCCAGGCCTATCTGGACTGGTTCGAACTCAGTTACACGCGACGACTGGTAGCGCGCGACAACGAACTCTGGTTCTACGGAACGCCAGGCAGCGGCGCGGTGACTTACGAGGTTGGCGGGCTGGAGTCTGGAGCCGCCTGGCTGTTGGATGTGACCGATTTTGCGGATGTCAAACAGCTCACGGATTTTTCCACGAGTGCCGGCACGCTTCGTTTCACCGACAGCGCCGTCGGGCCGCCGGCAAAGCGCTACGCCGCCCTCACTCCCGCGGCCTTCCGCGACGTCACCACCCTTGAGCTGGATGAACCATCCGATCTCCGCAATCCGGCCAACGGCGCCAGCTACGTGATCATCACCCATGAGGATTTCTACTCGCAGGCGCAGCGGCTGGCAGACTTTCGTGCCTCACGCCCCGGCGGCGAGGCACTGACGACCTTCGTGGCCAAAATCCAGGACATCTACGACGAGTTCTCCGGTGGTCTCTTCGACCCGACCGCTATCCGGGACTTTCTGAAATACGCCTTCGAAAACTGGTCGGAGCGGCCGCGCTATGTGCTCCTCTTCGGCGACGGCGACTACGACTACCGGAACATCATCAGCAGCAGCGACAAGAACTGGATTCCGCCCTTTGAGACCACCGACCTGTCTTTGATCAACAACCGCACCAGCGATGCCTGGTTCACCTATGTTTCCGGGAACGATCGAGTCATGGACATGGCGATCGGCCGCCTGAACACGCAGACGCCGGACGAGGCCCGGGTGGTGGTCGACAAGATCATCAACTATGAGAGCCGGCCGGTCTACGGGTCGTGGCGGAACCTGATCACGATTGTCGCCGATGATGAACTGGTCACTGGCGGTGTTGGAAACGAAATCATCCACACACAACAGTCGGAGGAACTGGCCGAGAACCACGTACCGCACTGGTTCGATGAGCGCAAGATCTACCTCACCGAGTATCCGAAGGTGCTCAGCGCGTCGATTTCGGGGGTGCGGAAACCAGGTGTCAACCGCGACCTGCTCAAGCAGATCAACGATGGCACGCTGGTCGTCAACTACATCGGCCATGGCAACAGCCAGCTCTGGGCGCACGAGCGCATTTTCACCCAGAACGTAGATCTGCCCAAAGTGCAGAACGGCGAAAAGCTGTCGTTTTTCGTGGCCGCCACCTGCGACTGGGCACTGTTCGACAGCCCGGTTGAGCAGAGCATGGGGGAGGACATCCTGCTGGCCGAAGGACGCGGCGCCATCGGGATCCTGTCGTCGGCTCGGCTGGTTTTTTCTTTTTCGAATGCTCGTTTCAATTTCAACTACTACGACATCTTGTTCGCACAGCGAGGGCGCACGGAGCGCATCGGCGATGCCTTTGTGAAAACGCGCCTGACGACCACGAACCCTACCAATGACGAGAAGTTCCACATTTACGGTGACCCGGCCCTGCGGCTGGCGGTACCGCAGAACGAAGTGGTGATCACCCGCGTGCAACCCGACAGCATCCGCGCCTTGAGCGTGATGACGGTTGAAGGCGAGGTGCGGGAAAACGGCGTCCGGGACACGAACTACCACGGCAAAGTGCAGCTTCGCGCTTTGGACTCGCGCAAGTACATCACCTACGTGACGGATGCCGGCTCGGCCGTCAGTTATTTCCTGCCTGGCAACGCCATCTTCCGTGGCTCGGCGCCGGTGACGAACGGTAGCTTCCGGGTGCAATTCATCGTCCCGAAAGAGATCACCTACGGCGGGCTGCAGGGCCGCATCAGTGCCTACGTGTGGAATGAGACCTCCGACGGCAGCGGCTTCCGTGATAATGTGCCGGTCGGCGGGACGGCTACCCAGTTCGTCGACAACGAGGGGCCGCACATCCGCATCTACTTCCGGGGCCGCGAGGACTTCAGCAGTGGCGACGTCGTCGCGCCGAACGCCGTGTTGGTGGCGGCGATCTCTGACTCCATCAGTGGCGTCAACATCACCGGCGAAATCGGCCACAAGATCACCCTGACCCTGGATGGTGATGTGAACTCCCGCGTCGACGTGACCGACCGCTTCAACTATGACGAAGGCAGTTTCGTTCAGGGGAGGTTCGAGTACCCATTGCCGGAATTGTCAGAGGGGCCGCACACGGTCGAGATCAAGGCCTGGGATAACTTCAATAATTCCGCCATCGCCTCCGCCGAATTTGTCGTCATGCCTGATGACCGGATCGTGCTGCGCGATGTCCTCAACTACCCCAATCCCCTGTCGGACCGAACCACCTTCACCTTCGAGATCAATAAAGATGCCGCTGTTGAAGTCAAGATCTATACCCTCTCTGGCCGCCTGATCCGGACGCTGCGTGACGTGCAGGCTCGCAGCGGGTTCAACATGATCGAGTGGGACGGTCTGGATGCGGACGGCGACCCGCTGGCGAACGGCGTGTACCTCTATCGGGTGGTTGCGCGCGCGCAGGACTCTGACGGCAAGGGACTCACGGGGGAGACCATCGGCAAACTGGTTGTGCAGCGCTAAAACGGGTGGCGGCAGGCCCTGAGCTGCGTTGATCGTTTCAGGTCGTAGCGTATGAACATTTCCTCAAGAAGAATCCAAAAGGCAGGGGAGCTCGTCGAAGTCGTTCTCTACTCGAAGCCGGAGTGCCACCTGTGCGACGAAGCCAAGGCGGTGCTGAATCGGTTGAGGTCGGAGGTGCCGTTCACTCTGCGAGTGGTCGACATCCGCACCGACCCTGCCTTGTATGAAAGGTACCGAGAAGAGATTCCGGTTGTGTGGATCGCCGGTAGAAAGGCGTTCAAGTATCGTGTCGACCCGGATCGCTTTTGCGCTCTGGTGAACAGGGCTTCGCGGACGATGTCGTCGAAGTAGCCCCTGACAACATCCTTCGAAAAAGAAGAAGGGCCTTAACGGGAAGAGACGAAAGCCCCATCGGGCTGGCTGACGTCCCACCGCAAGGCCCTTCTTCTTCTGCTCCCCCGATTGCCGAGCGGGCAGATACATTACGAAGTGTCGAGCGCTCGGTGTCTGGCGAGATGCTGTTCCGACACTTCGTCAGTGCCCGATGCAGTGCGTAGGAGTCTGTATCTGCCCGCGTCGGGTTTTTCAAGAATAGCAGTCAGCGCCCACACGATCGGGCGCGGACTGACTTTCAGCCGGGTAGTGCCTGTGCCGTCGTGTGCGGCCGCCGGCAGGCCCGTGCTGGATCCCGCTCCCTCACATCACTTCATGAGCACCATCTTACGCGTGGCCACGAACTTCCCGGCCCGCAAGTAGGTGATGTAAACCCCACTGGCGACCGGGACCCCGCCGTCGTTGCGGCCATCCCAATGCACGACGTAGAAGTCGGCCTCCTGCCCCTGACCGTCCACGAGGGTGCGTACGCGCTGGCCGAGAAGGTTGTAGATCTCGAGCCTGACGACCGTGCGCTCGGGGAGCGAGTACCGGATCGTCGTCTCCGGGTTGAATGGATTCGGGTAGTTGGCATACAACTGGTACTTGGTTGGGTGCAACGGCACACCCTGGTTGTTCTCTTGCACGTACTGCTTGCTACCTACAACCACGGTCAGAGTTTTTTCACGAACGCCTTGACCGGCAAGGTAGGTGTAACGGTTGTTCTTGCGCAGGTCGCGAGCCAGTTTGGCTTCCAGGTCGATCAGGTAGACTTCCCGGTTGGCAGGCACAGAAGCAATGCCGGGAAACTCCAGCTCCACGGTGCCCGAGCCAGTAGTGCGGACGACAAGATTCCACTTGTAGCCGTCGTCGGCGGAGGGCCGGAAGTCGGTGGCGTAGAACGCCTTCCGACCCTGCTCGTCCTCTTGGGTGAAGTAGACGGTGACATCGCTGACGATGGGCGGTTCGTGGAGATCAGCGTCGTCGGAACCCGTGAGAGCATCGTTCCGCACCCCGAACAGGTTGACTTCGTCTCGGGCGTTCCCCTGGAAAGCGTGTACCTCCACGCTCCACTCGCCCGCCTCAGCCGAAGCGATCGGCCGCTTCTTCGACTGAGAGCCTGAGGGCGCGTTGGCATCGAAGATCAAGGTGTCGTCCTTGGATACAAACAGCGCGTACCCCTTCCACGGCTCCAGAGTGGTGACCATATTCCAGGCGCCCTCATAACCCCAGATGGGCCCGAGGTCGGCGCCACTCCGCAGCGACAGGGTTGCGGAACTCAGCGGAAAATCGAACGGGACCGCGATCAGGTTCCAGCCTTTCAAGAGCGGATACCGGAAGGGTTCATCGGAGCGTACGGACTTACCGGGACCCGGCGTGATCGGCTTTTTGGTACGCGAAATCAGGAAAAAGCTTCTTCCTGGTTCGAACGCAGGGACATTCGGGTATTCTTTGAAAGCGTTCGCTGCCGGGTCCCAGTAGAGCAGTCGCCAGTTCTTGCCGCCGGCCGGGTCACCCAGATCGTCCTGGAGCACGCTTTGAGCATTGGGCGAGTCCAGATTCAACGGCACCGAGATCAGCCGATAAGCAGAGGCAGTGGTGCCGCCGGGGTGAGTGACCGCCGGCGTCGTGCCTGCCACGTTGACAGTCACCGAGGAGCGCGTCTCAGGGGCCTGGTTGCCGGCGGAGTCGGCAAGCACCAGCCGGGTATACAGACCGCGCGAGGTGACGGCCGACCCCGGGACGGTGGCTGAAACGGAGCCGTTGCTGAAAGAAAGATCCACAGCGGTTTCGCTGGCTTCGCCGCCGCGGCGGTAATAGAGTTTGGAGGTCGATCGATCGAGGCCGATGTCTTCGACCACCGTGCCGCTGAAGGTGAGGCTCTCGCCCTCGTTCGCCTCCGTGGGGATGGAGACCGGGGTGAACACCGGAGCCACTTTGTCGGACTTGAACGTGACCGTGGCGAGATTCCCCTGGTTGATGTTGCCGGCAGCGTCCTCCAGCCAGAGATAGACATCATAGGAGCCACTCATCAGCCCCACCGTTGAGATCTCAAACGACTGGATGCCCTGCTTCTCTACCTGGATGCCGTCGCGTTTGCCCTGCGGCGGCTTGCCGATCCGATACCAGGCTGAGGCCACGCCGCTCAGGTCCGACGGGTTGAGCCAACTTATGGTCACGCTGTTGGCATTCGTCCATCCCGGCGGCGACACAGCGATCTGCGTCGGGGCACCAGGTGCTGCCCGGTCGATGAGCAGAAGACGGCCGCCATTGACGTTGGTGGAGAAGGTCGTTTCCATGGTTGTGCCCAATCCATCGGGGGCTGCTCTGGCATCGGAAATCCGGAAACCGTACTGCCCGTCGACCGCCGGGATGTCGTCGCTGATGGTGAACGTCGCCTGGAAGATGCGGTCGGTGATCCACTGCGTGCCGATGTGGGGGATGTTGTAGGTGTTGAAAGGTGGCTGCAGTCCGTAGCTGATTTTCGGAGTGACAGTCACATCCATCTTCGTATTGAAACCAAGCTCGATGACCGTCAGCCCCTTGGCCACCGTGTCGGCGATGGTGTTGTTGTAGATGAAGGCCACCCGGGTGAGCAGCGGCTTGGGCGTGCCGATCACGGTGCTCGATTCCGCTACACCGCGACGGACCTCCTTGTTGCCGGCCGAGTCGACTGCGACGACTTCGAACTCATAGACGCGATCGTCTTGTCCGGTGAAGCGAACCGGGCTCGAGGTGAAATTGCCGAGCTTGGTCCACTGGCGGTTGATGTCGGAGCGATACCACAGCTCGACATGACTCAAGCCGCTGGAAGATCCACCGGAAATCGGATCGGCGCCGCTCCAGGCGACGTTGAAGGCCAGCGTCGATGAACTGTCAGGGGAAGAGGCCGTCGCCTCCGGCGGTGTCTTGTCGAGCTTGATGCCACCGACGACATTGTCACCGTTGACGGTCTCCGCATGGCCCAGGAGGTCGACTGCCCAGAAGCGCACGCTGTTGTTGCGGCCCTCACTGCTTATGGTGAAGGTGGTGTCGGCAATGACCGAGGGCGAGGCGATGGTCTTGCGACTCACCGGCCCGTTGTTGACCTGGAAGGAAAAGGACGCCACCCCGGCGCCCTGGATGCCGGCGCACTTCCCGGGATCGGTGACGACGTCCTGGGCGATGACGCGAGCGCGGATATCGGAACCATACCACCAGCCGCTGGCCTGGTTGTAGGTGGTGCTGTCGAAACGGATGATCGTCACCGGCGGCGTGCGGTCGATCAGAAGGCGTTTCTGGAATTGCCCGTTCAGGTCGTAACTGTTCAGCAGGTCCATCTGGAAACCATCCGCGTCTATGGCTCCCTGAATGCGGAACACGTAGAGACCGTCGCAGTCGGGTACCCCCTGGCTGATTGTGAAGGTGCCCTCCCAGTTGTGGTCATCGATCCATTGCGTGTTCTGACCCGACACGTTGTAGGTGTCATAAGGGGGCTGTTGGCCGTAGGTGACGCTGATGACCGAAGTGATATCCATGGCGCGGTCGAACTGGAGCTGCAGGGTCACGGCGCCCACGCCGACAGTGTCGGTTTCGTTGTTCTGGTAAATCCAGATCAGTTTGGAGACGGTGGGTTTCGGCAAGCTGACCACGGTCGTCCACTCGGCATTGCCGGTGCGCAGGCGGTTCCCGGCCGAATCGACACCCACTGCCTCGAAGTCGTACACACCCTCACCCATCGCCGTGGCGTTGAACGAAATCGGACTGCTGGTGTAGATCGCTCCGCTTCCGCCGTAGCGGCTCCATGAGCCACCATCTTTGCGGTACCAGAGTTCGACGTGTCGGATACCACTCAGATTGTCGGTGTTGTTGGAGTCATCATAGTAGACGTCGAACACCAGCGAGGTGGAGGTGTCAGGCGTCGGGGCGATGACGTTGAGGTTGGGCGGCGTATGATCGATCTTGATGCCCGTCAATTGCACCTCGCGTGAACCCATCCCGCTGTTGCCGCAGAAGTCCTTTGCGTAGTAGCTCAGAGTGTTGTTCTTCCCTTCGGTGTCGATCGTGTCCGGCGGAGTACTTCGTTCGATCTGAGGAGTATCAAAGGTTGTGACCACCTCGTTGCCGTTGAGGGTGTAGACGATCTGGCTGACACCCGAACCCTGCAGGCCCGGGGCGGCCGTGTCCGCTGCGTTGATGGTGAAGATGATTCGCTTGTACCAGGCCTGGAGGTTGAAGGCGGGCGAGTGGGAGACAAAGGGAGCGCCGCGGTCGACAAGCAGCTTCTTCTTCAAATTGACAACATCGAAGGGCACTGGCGTGTTCTCGTAGAAGCTCAGCGTCGGTTCCATGAGCCTTCCGGTGTCTTTGGCGTTGGCCCCCTGGATGCGGAAGCCATAGTGCCCGTCCTTTCCGGCCTCTGGCACGTTGGGCGTGACGGTGAATACGCCTTGCCAGATCTTGGACGTGATCCAGTTGGAGGCCGCGGTGATGATGTTGAAGTCATTGTACGGCTCGTTGAGGCCCCAGGTGACCACCGGAACGCTGGCGTTGTCCATTGGCACGTCGAAGACGAGCTCGATGGTGACGTCGCCGAAGCAAACCGTATCGGTCACTTCAAACTTGTGGATGAAAGTGATGTCGGTCAGTTTGGGTCGGACGAGGTCGACACGGGTCGTGGCCTCGACCGTTCCGGTGCGTGCCTCGACGTTGCCGGCGCTGTCTATGGCCACAGCCTCGAAGTCGTATACGGTATTGTCTTCGCCCACGAAGGGGACCGGCGATGCCGCTGAGAAGAGCGTGTCAGTGGCGGTGGGGTGCGCGTACAGCGTCCAGATATTCTCACCCTGCTTCCGAAAGTAGAGTTTGACCCATTTGACGCCGCTGAGGCTGTCGCTGGACGACACCGGCACGTCGAACGCGATCGTCCGCTGTAGCGACCCGAAAGCAGACACAGAGGCTCGGGGCGGTGTTTTGTCCACTTTGATGCCTGCCAGCGTCTCTGTGTTTTCCTTATGGCCCAGAATATCTTCTGCCCAGTAGCGGATCAGGTTGTTGTTGCCCTCCGTGCCGACGCTCACCTGGAAGTTTTGCTGGATCGTGCCTGCTGCCACGTTGATCACGGTTGTGTCCCCGCTGTTGACCGAGTAGTAGATTTTGCTGAGGCCGGCGCCGTTGTCGCCGTCGGCGGTGTCTGCGGCCGTGAAGGTGACGACAGCATTCTGGCGGTACCAGACGGTGTTGTCGAAGGCGTGCGTGGTCACCGGCGCGGAGCGATCGACCAGCAGCTTCTGTGCCGGTATGGTGGGATTGGTGGTGAGCGTGTCTCCGGCCAGATTGCGAAAGTTGAGAATGCTGAAGGTGTAGAGGCCGTCTTTGACCGGGGAGTCAGGGGCGACGGAGAACGACGCCTGGTAGGTGGTCTTGTCGGTCCAGGCTCCCGCTATGGAGTTGTCCTGGTACGGCGCAGCCCGCCCCATCGTGATCTTGGGGATATAGGTGCTTGTGGTGTCCATATCTTCGCTGAAGATGACGGTGACGGCGAACTGTTGGCCGGTGATCGCGGTGTCTGGGATCACCGTAAAGGTGGTGACAGACGGCCCCTGCGCCCATGCGGCGCTGGAATAGAGGCTGACCAGCGTGAGCAGCCCGATGGTGAAAAAGACTTTCCTGCTCATGTCGCACCTCGGTTGTGAAGTATGTGTCGGTTGCCCTTTGAAACGCCTCCCTCCAGCATCGTCGTTTCCATAGGGGTAAACAGGCCGAATTCTGTAGGAGGCCTCGTCGGTCGCTCCGTGGTGGACGGGAAGCGATTCTCCGCGCTATGGCTCCAACGTTACGGTTGTTTCGATCACGGAGTGCCCGGGAATGCCGGCGGTCCGGGAAGCTTGCCCGGACTCTTGCCGCCGCTCGACCCGGTGGCGAGAATGACCGCTACCACGCCGCCGGCTCCAAGTGCGCCCAGGGCGGCATAGCGCAACCACTTGGAGGCCCCTCGTTTGCGGGTCTCGATCGGTTGGCCGGCGGGTGAAGTCGTCTCGACGGGAACGCCGACGAGCTTCTTGGCGATCACGGCCATGTATTGCACAGCGTCATCGATCGTTCCGGTCATCTGATCGCTGACCGTCTCGACTTCTTCGCCGCTTGCCACATGCACCATGAAGGCATCGATGTAGAAGGTCTGGCCGACGTGTCGCACCGAGCCCGCTACCACAAGCTGGACGCCCAGGGTTGCTCCGGCACTGATGGCGCAGGGCATGGTGGCGCAACTCTGCTGAGTACTGCCAGCCTCCTGGAGCTTGCCCATCATCGACAGACGGTCAATGACTTCGAAGATGCCGAGGCCGCGAAGCTCGTCTCGCAGCTTGCGGGACAGCCGCATGGCATCGCTGGCGGAGACAGCCCCCGAGACCTCCAGATCCAGCACTGCCAGGGAGTAGCGCTGCTTGCGCTTGGTCGCGCCGGCAGCGGGAAGGACGCCTTGCAGGAGGAGGGTGTAGGTGAAGGCGACCAGGACGACGAGGCTTACTTTTTGTTTCATGAGTCTTTCTCCCTGTGGTGGATGCAGGGAATAACCGCCCGTAGAGCCGCGACCGACAGCACGACTCGAGCGATCACCCGATGGTTTATTTGACTCAAGTGGGTAACATAATCGGTGGGCCCCGTTTTTTTGAGGGTGGGCGGCGTTTTCATAGGCAAGCACTATGCCAGCGGCTCCTGGCGGTCATTGAGGCCCTTCTCTTCCGTCCATCGTGGTCTCCAAGGCTCCCGTCATTGCGTAGCCTTCTATAAGAGAAACAACAGGTTGACATTAGCAGAGTGTAGCGGCGTCGGTGAGTCCTTGTGGACCCCCATGGGACAACCGCTGGAGTGAGCGGAATTTGTGTTCCTGTGAAACACTTGTGTGCCTGTGAGACAAAGGACGCACGGCTTCTTGAGGCCGCCCCGGTGGCGGCGGCGGAGGCTTCACAATGGCAGGCCAGGTGACGATGACTCATGATGGGGGAGGGCAGTCCGGCGTAAGATGCTTGACAATCGTGACCGGGGGTGTTATATTTCGCTATGCGTCGATGCTTGACTCGTGAGAAGGTAACAAGGGGGAGCGTTGTGAGATACCTGACGGTCGATGTGACTTTCGCCGATCATCGGAGCGAGACATGGTTCTCGCTTTTTTGTTGTACTTGGAAGCGTCGCAGAGCTAGGGAAGGAAGATGAAGAAGCGTCTGGCTGTCGGTGTTCTCATTAGTCTGGGTGCCCTGTACCTGGCCTTCCGGAATGTCGATCTCTCGGCCATGGTGAACGCCATGCAGGAGGCCAGCTACATCTGGCTCATCCCTGCTTTGGCCGCGATGATGGTGAGCGTCTGGCTGCGCGCCATCCGCTGGCGATATTTCCTCCATGGCACCAAAGATGTGGCCACCCACCGGCTGTTCGCGGTGACCATGATCGGCTATATGGCAAACAACGTCCTCCCGCTGCGAGTGGGAGAACTGGTTCGAGCCTACGCGCTGGGCTCGACCGAGCGTATCCCGGTCGCCACGGTGTTTTCCACGGTGGTCGTGGAACGCATCCTTGACCTCCTGTCGCTGGTCATCCTCCTCGGCTTCACCCTGCTTTTTTATCCCTTCCCGGGATGGGTGCGCCAGCTCGGTTTTTTTGCATTCTTGGGGATCACAGCTGTGACGCTCTGGTGCTTTTTTCTGGCCCGCCAGAGTCAGCGCGCCACAAACATTCTGCACCGGCTGACGTCTTTGTTTCCGGAACGCTTTCGGGAGAAGATCGTGGAAACCACACGCGCCTTCCTGGAAGGTCTGGCGATCTTCAGGCGCACCGAGCACTACGGTATCGTCATCTTCTACACCCTGGCAATGTGGATCCTCTACGCCTCCATCATCTACTTTTCTTTTCTTGCCTTCGACTTTGTCCGCACCTACGATCTTCCCTCGGTGGCAAGTCTGGTCGTTCTGGTCATGGTGTCCATCGGCATCTCCATACCCTCCTCGCCCGGGTTCGTGGGCACCTATGACCTCCTCGCCCAACAGAGCCTGGCTCTTTTCGGTGTCCCTTCGAGCGAGGCTCTGGGATATGCAGTGGTGCTGCATCTGGTCAACTACATCCCGCTGACGGCGATTGGGCTGTTCTACGCCGTAAAGCTCAACATCGATTACGCCAGACTGGCCAAGGAGGCTGCGGAGCTACCGGCCGAGGTCGTCGCTGAAGCCGCCACGCCGGCAGCCGCGGACCCGGGGGAGTGACGAGTTGAAGCGATCGATGCGCATCAGCCGCCGCCTGCCGATCAGCGTGGAGCATGCCTTTGCCATCGTCAACGATGTGGAGAAGTATCCGCAGTTCCTGCCGCAGGTCCGAAAGGCGCGCGTGGTCTCCCAGAAAGGCGATGAGCGGCTGGTCGAGATCGAGTTCCATCATCCGCTTCTTTCGGCCGTGCAGAGATCCGTGGCTCGCAGCGATCCGCCGTATTCGATCGACATCGAGCAGATCGAGGGGGTCAGCAAGACCTTCCGGTTGCACTGGCGGTTCAGGCCCACCGAGGAGGGAGGCACGGAGATCAGCGCCGAGGTGGAGATCGAATTTGACAGCCGGCTGCTGTCAGGTGTCCTCGGCCGGGCCATGGAGAGGATGATCGCAGAAATGGTGGATCACTTCGAAAAAAGAGCTCAGGATCACCTGGCCGGTGACGCGCGCTGACACAGCTCTTTGTTCCCATGAGTCCTCGAACAAACGACCGCGCTGGCGAGCATCGCCGCAGGGATGCTGTCAGTCTTGACTTGCGAGCTCCCATGGCAGATACGACCGAGTCCGGGTGCGGCAATCGGCATCATCGGGCGATCCTGCCGCTGATGCTCTTTTTCATGATCGGTGTCAGCGGTCTGTGGCACGGATCGGCAGCGCAGCAGCTCTACCGGGTCGATCGGGATATCCTGCGCTTCATCGAGTCCAACAATGGCTCGCCTCTGCTTGATTATCCAGTTGAGCTTTTCTCACTCGCCACGCCGTTGGTGGAAGGCGGAGTCATCGTGGAGCGTTCCTTCTCTGGCTGGCGGCGGAACGACCGGCAGTCGTTGCAGGCTGGCGCTGTTGCCGCGGCAGGTATCCTCGCAAGCCAGGCACTCGTGGTAGCCTTGAAATATGTCGTTCGCCGTCGACGTCCTCCAAGGGACGAGGCGAGCTACCGCCCCCGTATCTGGGACGTCCGTACGACCCCGTCCTTCCCTTCCGGACACGCGGCATCGTCGTTTGCGTTTGCGGCGGCGATGGGGCGGGCCTACCCGCGCTGGCGAATCTGGTTGTTGGCGTATGCGACCGCCTCGGGCCTGGCTCAGATTTACGTCGGCAACCACTACCCCTCCGATGTCTTGGCTGGGGCGCTGCTCGGATATGCGGTTTCGACGCTGGTGTGGAACCATCGTCGCGGCGTTCTGCGTTTCATCAGCCGGGCGGGTGTGGTGAAGTCGGCTGACGGCTGGCGTGCTACTGCCAGCATCCCATTCTGACGGTTGGGAGAATTCCTTCATGGAACCGGTGGTGAACGCCGTGAGGCTCATTTCCTGGCGCTGGTTCGTCCTGGCCGGATTGCTGTTTTTCACCGGCATGGCCCTGGGTCCGGTAGTCTACCGCCGGCGCATTGGCTGGCTTCTGGCCTATCCGCGGCGGGTGGCACGCTTCCTGGAAGAGATGTTGGCCCGACACCGGACATTTGCTCCGCTGTTTCTGCGAATCTTCCTGATCAATACAGCATCGATTCTGACCGACTTCCTGAGCGGGTTCGGCATCGTCCTGCCCTTCATCGTCATCCTGTGGACGGGCCTGAACATGGCGCTTCTGGCTGGCGAGGTGTACGGCGAACCCGTTCGTTGGACAAAGTTGCTCAACTTCCTGGCCCTGTTCGAGCTGCCGGCCGCCTGGGCAATGACCGCCGCCGGGGTCGAACTTGGTCTGGCCGTGGCCGGCCGTAGCAGCGTGACCGTGGCAGCCGCGTTCACTTCCGGCTGGCGCCTTTTCTTTCTCTTCTCGTGGCCGCTGCTCCTTGTGGCTGGCGTCCTCGAGGCTGGGCTCATCGCGGCAGGCAACCGGCACGGCGAGCTGGGTGGCAACGGCCGGCTTCGAACTCCAAAACGCGTCACCGCCTCGTTGGATTCAGACGATTCCGTCGCTCCCCGGGAAGATGATGCGGCCTGAACACGGTTCGGACCGCTCTCCGACGCCGGCGCACGTGAGCCGAGTGCGCCGCGAGCTTTGCATCGCCACGAAGGCACCGGGCAGCCTGCGGTCCTGCCATCGTCAGATTTTTCCCTTGCGCCCGCCTGAAAAAATCGTAGATTTATATTCGACATAGGACCACGTCATCACATCTGGTCTGATGGCTCTTTGTGCTTCTTATACTGAGTATCTGATAGAGAATTTGCGGGTCGAGTATGCATCTCGGCATCCATCTGCTGCAGTGGTTCACGGCGTTTTGCTACGCCGCCGCGACGACGCTCTACGTCAAACATCTCATTGACCGGACATCGGTTTCCGAACGGCTGCTGAAAAGCAGTATTCCGATCACTTTGACGGTGCATCTGGGATATCTTGTCCTGCTAACCCTGATGCTGGGCCGTGCTCCGGTCGGCGACGTGCCACAGGTGTTGACGAGTACAGCCTGGCTGTTCACTCTGGTCTACTTTGTCCTGGAACGCCGCAGCCACGAAACTTCCATCGGTGGCTTCATTCTTGGCATCAGCACCGTGCTGCATGTCCTTTCCTCGATTTTCCTGCGCACCAACAAGCCGCTCGCTGCGGAGCTGCACGATCTGAGCTTCGAAGTCCATGTCAGTGCCATGCTTCTGGCCTATACCGCCTTTGCGGTTTCGTTTATTGCCAGCCTCCTGTACGTTTTTCTTTACCATGAGATCAACGAGAAGCGCTTTGGCTTTTTTTATACGCGCCTGCCTTCACTCGATTTCTTTGACCGTCTGAGCAATCATGCCGTGAACATCGGCCTGGTGTTCGCAGCTTTCGGTATCGTGCTCGGGCTCTACATGGGGAAGATTGTCTGGGACCGCAACTGGTGGTGGGATCCCAAGTTGTTGTCGATGGCGGTCCTCTACCTTATCTACCTGGGCCACCTGCTGCTGCGCAAGACTGCCGGCTGGCAGGGGAAGCGTGCCGCCTGGATCTCGATCTGCGGCTTCAACTGGCTTCTGGTTTCGTGGCTCATCATCAGTCCATTCTTATCCCGCTTGCACAACTATTGAGTGATGTCCGTCGTCGTTGTCGAAATCTCTCTTGAGGGGCTGAAACGTACTGGATCAAGGGAAACGGTCCCGACTCCGCCTTCGCGCGAAACCTTGGTCCACCTGCAGCATCGCCTCGGCGTCGAGGAACTGATGGTGATCGGCGGCCAGGATCGCTGGGCGCTTTTCGGCGTGGGGGCGGTAAGCCAGGAGGTTGCACACCAGGCCATATCCTTCCTGCAAAGCTATTTCGAGCTTCCAGCCGATACGGTGGCGAGCCGACTGAGCACCCGGTTCGGGGCGGAGGCACTCCGCTATCTGCTCCTTCTGGCACTCGGGCTGTCGGCTGAGCTACCGGGTGATCGGAAAGGCATGGAGATGGTACAGCGTGGCTACAGCTCTTCCTTTGATGCCGGCCTGACCGGTCCTGTGACGCACAAAGTGTATCAGAGGGCGCTGTGGCTCGCCGAGAAGGTGCGGCTGGAGACAGATCTGCTCAGCGGCGCGGTTTCCAGCGGCGAGGTGGTTGTCGAGCTGGCGCATAAGATCTTCGGTGATCTGCGCAACCGCCGCGTGTTGGTGCTGGGGACGCCCAGCGACAGTGAGCTGGTCGGGTCTCTTCGTCACAGCGGCGTGGGCAGCATCTACGTGGTCGATCGCGGCCGTGGCAACGGGGTGGCACTGGCCGAACGCCTCGGCGGTGTCGTGGTGCGCGGCGCCGCAGGGCTGGCCGATGTGCCCAATGTGGACATCGTGCTGGCCTTCGACGAACGGTTCTGTCCGTGGTTCAGCAAAGACGCGATCACCCACTATCTGGCCCACCGCCACCGTGGCGCTTTGATGGTCACGGATCTGACTCCGAACCGGACTCTTTCCCAGGTTCTGAGAGGCGTTTACAACGTCCACATCTACGAGGCCGACGACCTGCGGCGCGTCGTCGAGGTGAACGTTCGCCAGCGCCAGAAAGAAGTACCGCGCGTGCAGGCCATCATCGACGAAGAAGTGCAGACACTCGTGGCCTGGCTGAACTCGGAGGAGCGCTACCACTTCGGAGAGATCGTCGGCCGCAGCCAGGAGATGCAGAAGGTGATGGAGCTGATCGCCCGGATCAGCCAAACCGACATCACCGTGCTGATCGACGGCGAGAGCGGTACCGGCAAGGAGCTGGTAGCCAAAGCCATCCACCAGCACAGCCGGCGCGTCCGCCGGCCGTTCGTGGTGGTGAACTGCGCTGCTCTACCCGAAACGCTGCTCGAGAGCGAACTCTTCGGCCATGTCCGCGGCGCCTTCACCGGTGCCATTTCCGACAAGAAGGGACTGTTCGAGGAAGCCCAGGGCGGCACCATCTTTCTGGACGAAATCGGGGAAACCTCGCAGGCCACTCAGGTAAAGTTGTTGCGTTTCCTGCAGGAGGGGGAGATCAAGCGCGTCGGCAGCAACACCACCCTGCGCGTCGACGTGCGCCTGATTGCGGCGACCAACCGAAATCTGCAGGCCATGGTCGATGAAGGGACCTTCCGCCAGGATCTCTACTACCGCCTGAACGTCATCCAAATCACGCTTCCACCTCTGAGAGATCGACGGGACGACATCCTGCCGCTGGCTGAGTTCTTCATTCGCAGATATGCCACTCGCATGCGCAAGAGCCCGCCCAGGCTGTCTGCGGAGGCGATTCGGCTCCTTACGGCGTACGACTGGCCGGGAAACGTGCGCGAGCTGGAGAACGCCATCGAGCGCGCCGTCACCCTCTGCCTGGGTGACAGCATCCTGCCCCACGACCTGCCCGAAGCGCTGCGCGGTGCCCGGCCGTCGCTGCTGAAACGGGCCGTGGCCGAACGCATGAGCCTGCGCGAACTGGAGAAGTACTACATCATCGAAACATTGGAGCAGAACGACTGGAACTACGAACAGGTGACCAAGATTCTGGGGATCGGCCGAACCACTCTGTGGCGGAAACTGAAGGAGTACAACCTCGGGCCTCGTGGCGGATGATGGCTGGTTCTCAGCATGCGGTCTGGCGTTGTAATTGGCGCAACCTGACGGTACGTCTTCCAAGACCCGAAGATTTGATCATCATGAAAGCCGTTGCACAATGTCCAAGGGACATAATTGATATCGAAGCTCTGATAGACAGCCACCCCGATCTGGACCTGCGTCGCATCCGAAGCGTGGTGCGGGAATTTGCTGACGCCCTCGATATGCCTGATATTCTCGAGAGTCTCGAAGCGATCCTGGCCCGAAAAGACAAGGGACAAGACTAGGGCTCTCTCCGTTCTTGCTGCTCCTGCCGACTTGTTGACTCCTCACCATATTCCGATTCCAGCAAGAACACCGGCAGCGATCTCGGGTTTTCATCCCTCGGCAATCCCAACTCCGCAACCCGCAATCGATTCACTCGTACCGCAGACTCTCCATCCGTCAAAAGCCGGACTTTCGTGTTACTCGTAGCGTAACGCCTCAGCCGGATTCGCCAGCGCCGCTTTTATCGACTGGTAGCCGACCGCGCCAGACGCGATGAGCATCGATAGCAAAGTAGCCAGCACAAATATCTCCGGGCCAACGCGGGTGCGATAAGCAAAGTTCTGCAGTATCTGCTTCACCAATAGATAGGCCAGTGGCCAGGCCACAATACTTGCCATCAGAACCAGTTTCAAGAAATCCCGTGACAAAAGGGTGACGATGCCAGCCACAGTAGCGCCAAGCGTTTTGCGAATTCCGATCTCTTTCGTTCGTCGTTCAGTGGCAAAAAGGGCTAGACCGAACAGTCCGAGGCATGAAATAAAAATTGCAATCAACGTGGCGATTCCTACCATTTTCCCGAAGTCCGAAAACCAGCGATACATCTGGTCGATTCTCTCGTCGAGAAAGTAGAAATCATTCGGCTGCCAGGGCGCAAAGATTGCCAGCGTTCGACGAATGGTGGCCAGGGATTGCTGCAGATGATCCCCATCGATCCGAATCAGGAGGAAACGACATCGACCTGGGTCGATCTTGAACAAGACCGGCTGAACGGGTTGCATTAGAGTGCGAAAATTAAAATCTTTGACGACGCCAATGATTTTGCCTGTGTAAAACTTTTGGACCGTTCCATTGAGTTTGAAATAGAGCTCGACGGGTTTTCCCGTGGCACGCTGCCAACCCAGCCTTCTTAATGCCGCCTGGTTCATCAGCACGGCCTCACCGCCATCGGTGGCAATTTCGGGATCGGGTGCCCGGCCGTCGACCAGCGTCAAACCAAGAGTCCCGAAGTAATCAAAATCTGTGTAGATGATGCCCAGCAGTATATCTTCCACATTCTCAGATCTGATCATAATCCCGTTCTGTGAGGTAACGCCAGGCACCTGCGAGGCGGCAGTCATGTTCAAGATGCTCGGATCTTTCATCAATTCCGCTTTGATCAAATCATAATTCCGCTGTGCAGATTGATCCCGTATCGGAATGACCACGACGTGTTCTTTGTCAAACCCCAGGTCTTTACTCCTGATGAAACGCATTTGTTTAAGCACGACCATGGAGCCAACGATCAGAATGACTGAAACCATAAATTGAAACACGACCAGAACTTTTCTGAATGAATTGGATGAGAGGCCTGTCGTTTCACCTTTCATCACCTTAATCGGATTGAAGGCAGAGAGAAAGAACGCAGGATAACTGCCTGACACAATCCCCACCGTCACGGCGGTAAGAAGCATGAACAGAAGAAAATCGAAATTGTGCTGATAATCCAGAGAGAGCTTGGTTCCGATGAAGTTGTTAAAAAACGGCAGGAGCATCTCCACCAGGAAAAGAGCAAACAGCAAAGCAATGAAACTGAAGATCAATGATTCTCCAAGGAACTGCTGGATGAGTTGGGTTCTGGCCGCGCCAACCACTTTGCGAATGCCGACTTCGCGGGCGCGCGTCGCCGAACGCGCGGTTGAGAGGTTCATGAAGTTGATGCAAGCAATCAGCAAAATAAAAAGAGCTAGAGAGCCGAATATGAGCGAAATAAGCTGAACGTCTCCGCTGCTGGTAAAAAGAAATCCACTCAATTCGCCGGAACGAAAGTAAACCTGCCGAAGAGGTAACAGCTTCAGCTTGAGCCAGGTGTAGTTCATTTTGTCAACGTACTTGTCAGTGAAGTTCACCAGCAGCTTTTCCACATCTTGAGGGCGCGAGTCTTTTGTAAGCTGGATATAGGTCAACGTGGCAGAATCCCAGTGATCGTACAGCCAGTAGGGATTCATCATCGTGGATAAGCTTGCGTACGATGCCAGAAAGTCGAATTGGATGTGTGAGTTTTCAGGTATTTTTTGCAGAACCCCGGTTACTGTGAAATCATATTTTTGTTCACTCCAACCGGTTTTGAACGAAAGCACCTTACCGATTGGATTTTCATCGCCAAAGTACTTCGTTGCCATTTCTTCAGAAAGGATGATCGAAAACGGCTCCTGGAGCGATGTCTTTGCATCTCCTGCCTTCAGATGGAATGAGAAAACATCGAAAAGTGATGGATCGGAAAAAATCAGTCTTTCGGTGAATCGTTTCTGGCCGTAGCCCACCACACCGTTGAAGAAGGAAAAGCGCACCGCATTCTTGATTTGGGGGAAGTTTTGCAGAAGCAATGGCGCCAACGGCGCGCCGATGTTTGCGCGCTTTTCGATTTGGTCCTCTGACGCGCCTTCCCGGTAAATCAGGTAAATGCTGTCCTTGTTTTTGTGAAACTTATCAAAACTGAACTGAAATTCAATGAAGAGGCTGATCAGGAGGAAACACGCCATCCCCAAAGCCAGGCCGCTGATGTTGATCAGTGAGTAGATTTTCTGCTTGAGGAGATTTCGCACGGTGATTTTAAGGTAGTTCTTGAACATGACGGTTCTTACTCTGGTTAATGAAGGCGAGAAAGCTGTTTCCGCAAGCCACCACTTCACACACGATCACCGGGACTATCCGTGCTTGCCGGCTCGATCGGCGTTCAATTATTCACTGCTTTCTATCTCCTTTCTGTCCATGTAGGCTTGTTGCCCATTTCCCCACTCAGGCTTTGCCCAGTGGGCCATGCTTTCTGCGCTTTAGCGGATAGTTCTTACACATGAAACCGCTCCCGAATATTCTCCGTCACAATCTGACCATCAAACAGATGCACAATTCGGTGGCTGTACTCGGCATACGCCGGTGAATGGGTCACCATGACGATGGTAGTACCCGCCTCATTCAAATCGGTCAGTATTTGCATCACTTCCTCACCATGAGCGGAGTCGAGGTTCCCTGTGGGTTCGTCGGCCAGAATAAGTTTGGGCCTGGCTACCACAGCCCGCGCCACGGCCACCCGCTGTTGCTGACCGCCCGACAACTGCTGCGGAAAGTGATTCCTGCGATGCATGATCTCCATTTGCTGCAGGACTTCCTCCACACGCTTCTTGCGATCCGCCGCCGAGTATCCCAGATAGAGAAGCGGCAATTCCACGTTCTCATACACCGTCAATTCATCAATCAGATTGAAACTCTGAAAAACAAACCCGATATTCTGCTTGCGAAGATTGGCCCGTTGCCGCTCCGAAAACCTCGACACCTCCGTGTCGAAAAAGTAATATTCGCCTTCGGTGGGATTGTCGAGCATGCCCAGCAAATGTAGCAAGGTGGACTTACCGCAGCCGGACGGTCCCATGACCGCCACGAACTCGCCTTGCTCAACCTCGAAAGTCACTCTATTCAAAGCGGTGGTTTCCACCTCTTCGGTGGTATAGACTTTCGTCAGGTTTCTGGTTTGGATCATTTGGCTGCTCCTTGCTTCTTAGCTTTCAGCTCTTGGATGAAGGATGGGAGGACTCGTTTTGCCTCGGTGACATCTCGAGTTCATTGATCAAATCGGGAAGTCTCTGAGTATTCGAGATCGTGGGCAAGGAAAGAATGATCACTTCAAAATCAATTTGTCCATATCGGCAAAACTGGCATAGGAGGATGTGATCACCTTCTCACCCGGCTGCAACCCTTCAAGCACCTCGAACACTTGCGGGTTTTGTCGTCCCAGTCGGATCCGTCTCCTTGTGGCAAACGCACCCGAAGGATTCACCACAAAGACCCACTGGCCGCCCGTGGTCTGGTAAAATCCTCCGCGCGGCAGCAGGACGGCTTCGGTGAGCTTCCCCAATTCCAATCGAATGTGCAGGGTCTGGCCACGGCGGAGACCTTGGGGCTCCTCACCGACAAACTCAAGGTCCACGTCAAAACGGCCGTCGCGAATTTCGGGGTAAACTTTCTTGGTGGTCAGCCTGTAGGTCTTGCCAGCAAAATCGAACTCCCCGTATTGGCCGATGTTTATCCGGGGGAGATAATACTCATCAATGCCCGCCCGCACTTTGAACCCTTCCAGGACATCGATTTGCCCCAGGCGTTCCCCTGGCGACTTGATCTCGCCGGCAAACTCTGCATGAAGTGAAGTAAGCTGACCGGAGACGGGAGCACGAATGGTCAGACTTTCATACTTCTTTCTAATGACTCTCAGATTTGATTGCATTCGCTGCAGAGAAGCCTCTAGCTGTTTGACTTGGGTCCGCCGAAACACAGAGTCTTGTTCAAACGACTCCATGGCCAATTGCCGAGCCTTCACGCGGTAGTCGTACTCGTCTTTCACCTGTTCAAATTCCTGCTGCGAGATAAGATTTTTTCGCAACAACGCTTTATTGCGCCGGTAGAGACGGCTGAGCCGCTGAAGCTGGTAGTCCAGCTCTGCCAACTGGGTTTTCAGCCTCAGGCGGTTCTGCTGCATGGCCAGGCGGGTGTTGCGCAGGTTGTTGCTCTGCTGGAAAAGCTCCGCCTCACGGAACATGATGTCGAGGAGCAAGTCGGTATTCTCCAGTTGCAGGATCTTATCCCCCTTCTTGACAAAGCTGCCCGCCTCGACGAAGATCTTTTCAACGCGTCCACCCTCTACGGCATCCAGATAAACCGTCTTTATCGGAATCACCGTGCCGGTAACCGGGATGAACTCCTGGAACGGCCCCTTTGTCACCGTGGAAATGGTGACCCTTTCGCTATCGACGTTCAACGTTGAGCGGTTGTCACCGAAAACGAAGCTGTAGATCAGCACAGCGAGGAAGGCTCCACCGAGGCTGAAAGCAGCGATTCTTTTCGGAGGCCACTTCTTTTTTTCGATCTTCCGATCCATATGTTTCTCCAGCAGGGGTCGGCACTTTTCGTTCGCCCGGTTCGCCTCGGAACCTTCCGGCGATTCGTGCATCTCTCCTCGGGCCGGGAAAGTGTGCTTCCGGGGTCTGCCGTCCCCGTGTCGGGGTGGGACGACTCAAGAAGCGTGCCATTATTGTTTTTTATGGAGATGGCGTCGGATGGGTCCTATCTGGAGCCATGGCATGTATCCGCTAGCGCTACAGCAGGTGTACGCTGGCGAACAGTCTGAATAGGCCAGATGCTAACCTTCGCTGCAGCACTTTTAGGAAACGCTCGGTCGGTGGCTCCATCTAGCCTGATCGAGTTACCGCCACACTGGCTTCCCCTCCGGGGCATGCTGAATGCCGTCTCGGCAACGACGCCCCATCCGTTCAATCGGCTCAATCCGTGTACGAAAGCCTTTCGAAAACTCCTTGTACACGGATGCAGCGGATCAAGCGGATTAGGGCAAGATGTTTCCAACCTTTGAAGCAACAGCGATCTGTTGTGGGGGGCTTTTGGGAGACGCCGGTCTAACCCGAAAAACACACAAAGAACGCAGAGCTCGCTGAGCCCGCTGAGCAATCATCTCTGCGTTCTTCGTGATCCCCGCGTTGACAAACTCAGCCTTGGGTGTCATTGCTGAAAGAATGCCACCGCCTGTAACATGTCAAGCTCAGAGTGGCAATCGAGTATATCCAGATGGCCAAACCGTTGTCCTTCTCGAGCGTCGTATCCAGGCCGGCGGGCGTCAATCTCATCCGAGGGGGCTGGGGTGTCCGAGAGAAGGTTGGCATCTTCGCTGGCAGCATCTTGTTTCGAAAAACTCTTCCATTTTGCCTATCGAGACATTACATTATCGGTGCAGATCGTGAACCAGACATGGACGACCTCGCATGAAGCGAAAGCATGGCAAGGTCCTCGTCGTCGACGATGACGAGGACGTCCTGTTGGCGGCCCGGCTGTTTCTCAAGCAGCACGTGGCGGCGGTGCACACCGAGAAAGACCCGAACAAAATCCCCACCTTACTCCGCAACGAGTCCTACGACGTCATCCTGTTGGACATGAACTTCAGCCGCGACGTGTGCACCGGCCGCGAAGGCTTCCACTGGCTCAACCGAATCCTGGAGATCGATCCTTCCGCCGTGGTCGTGCTGATTACGGCCTACGGCGACGTCGAGCTGGCGGTGCGCGCCATCAAGGAGGGGGCCACCGACTTCGTTGTCAAGCCATGGCAGAACGAGAAGCTGCTGGCCACGGTCGCCGCTGCGATGAGCCTACGCCGGTCACGTCTGGAAGCGGACCAGCTGCGCAGCCGCCAGAAGCAGCTCAGTGCCGACCTCGACCAGCCGTTCCACACTATCATCGGCGTGAGCCCGGCGATGCAGCGGATCTTTACCACGATTCGCAAAGTCGCCAGGACCGATGCCAACGTGTTGATACTCGGAGAAAACGGCACCGGCAAGGAACTGGTGGCCCGCGAAATTCACCGCCAGTCGGATCGGGCCCAGGAGGTGTTCATTCACGTCGACATGGGGGCGCTGAGCGAGACGCTGTTCGAGAGCGAGCTTTTCGGCCACGTCAAAGGCGCTTTCACCGATGCCAAGGAAGACCGGCCCGGCCGCTTCGAGATCGCTTCCGGCGGCACCCTGTTCCTCGACGAGATCGGCAACCTGCCGCTGCCGTTGCAGGCCAAGCTGCTCACCGTCCTGGAGAGCCGCCAAGTGACCCGCCTGGGCTCCAACACGCCGCGTCCGGTCGACATCCGACTCATCTGCGCCAGCAACCTGCCCATCCCGGAAATGGTGGCGGAGAGAAAGTTTCGCCAGGACCTGCTCTACCGCATCAACACCGTCGAGATCCAGCTTCCTCCGCTGCGCGAGCGGCGCGAGGACATCCCGCTGCTCGTCGACCACTTTGTGGAGACCTATTCGAAGAAGTATCAGAAGCCGGTCCGCCGCCTCAGCGCCGCCACCCTGAAGAAGCTGGAGAAGTACTCCTGGCCCGGCAATGTCCGCGAGCTGCAACACGCCGTCGAGCGCGCCGTGATCATGAGCGACTCGCAGGTGCTGCAGCCATCCGATTTCTTCTTCACCGCTTCGGAGGCCAGGGAAGAGGGGCTGATGTTCGACGAATACCGTCTGGAGGAGGTCGAAAAGGCGGTGATCCGCAAGGTGCTCCGCAAGCACGAAGGCAACATCAGCCAGGCAGCCAGGGAGCTGGGCCTGACCCGAACCTCTCTCTACCGCAGGCTGCAGAAGTATGGTCTATAAGAATTTCCGCGTCAACTGCACTCTCCGCGTCGTGGCGTTGGCAGCCACGATCGCCCTCTTTGTCTACCTGCTCGATCGGACCGCCTTGTTCGCCACGACCTTGATCGTCGGGGGCCTCGTCCTCTATCAGGTCTATTCCCTCATCGTCTATGTCGAGGGCACCAACCGCGACCTGGTGCGCTTCCTGCAGGCGGTGAAATACGCTGACTTCACGCAGACATTTTCCGGTGGTGGCCTCGGTTCCTCCTTCGATGAACTCAAAGCCGCGTTCAACGACGTTATCCGCGAGTTTCGCCAGGCCCGGACGGAGAAGGAGGAGCAGTATCGCTACCTGCAGACCGTGATGCAGCACGTCGGCATCGGCCTGATTTCGTTCCAGGCCAACGGCGAGGTGGACCTGATCAACAACGCGGCCAAACGGCTGCTGCGGGTGCCGGGCCTGAAACGGGTCCAGGACCTGGAGCCGTCCAGCAAGCCGCTGGCGGACACCCTCCTCCGGCTGCAGCCGGGGGAGAGGGCGCTCGTCAAGCTAGACCAGGACAATGAGCTGCTGCAACTGGTCATCTACGCCAGGGAATTCAGGCTGCGCGGCAAGAGGTTCACTCTGGCCTCGATCCAGAACATCCACAGCGAGTTGGAAGAGAAGGAGATGGAAGCCTGGCAGAACCTGATCCGCGTCCTCACCCACGAGATCATGAACTCGGTGACGCCAATTGCCTCGCTGGCCTCGACCGTGAACGACCTGCTCGCTGATCCGAAAGGGGATGGCCAGACGTTGGGCGACGTGCGTAGCGCTGTGCAGACCATCGTGCGGCGCAGCCAGGGGCTGCTTCACTTCGTCGACGCCTATCGTAACCTGACCCGAATCCCAAAGCCGAACTTCCAGATCTTTCCCGTCACGGAGCTGTTCGACCGCGTGCAGCAGCTCATGCGCGGCCAGATGGAGGCGAAGGGCATTCGCTTCCGGACGAGCGTCGACCCGGAGACGCTGGAGTTGACCGCCGATCCGGAGCTGATCGAACAGGTGTTGATCAATCTGCTGCTGAACGCCATTGAGGCGGTGGAGGAGAAGGTCGAGCGTCGCATCGATCTGGCGGCCCGCATGGACAATCGCGGTCGGGTGGTGATTCAGGTCGCCGACAACGGCCCGGGCATCAGCGAAGAGGCGCTGAAGAAGATCTTCATTCCGTTCTTCACTACCAAGAAGGGAGGCTCCGGCATCGGGCTGAGTCTTTCGCGGCAGATCATGCGCCTGCACCACGGCACCATCGGCGTCCACTCCGAGCCGGATCAGCAGACGGTTTTCACGCTGCGGTTCTGAACTGGCTCGCATGGCCAAAAGATGGTAGGCCCTTTACTCTTCCGGCAGCACATCCACGGATTCCGCTGTTGCTTTTGCAACTTTAATTTCCTATAATGCGGGCGGCATGAATGACCTACCGGCATAGCGTGAACGATGAAAGTACCCGACAACATCGAACGTCTTCGTAAGCTCAAAGAACAGGCGCGTCTGGGGGGCGGCAAGAAGCGCATCGAGCAGCAGCACGCCAAGGGCAAGCTCACGGCCCGCGAACGACTCGAGCTCCTCCTCGACGAAGGCAGCTTCGAAGAGATCGACATGCTGGTGCGCCACCGATGCGCGGATTTTGGCCTGGACAAGCAGCGCTTTCCGGGGGACGGCGTGGTCACCGGGCATGGCACCATCGACGGCCGCCGCGTGTTTGTGTTTTCGCAGGATTTCACCGTGCTTGGTGGCTCGCTCTCCGAGGCCCACGGCGCCAAGATCTGCAAGATCATGGACCTGGCCATGAAGGTCGGGGCGCCCGTCGTCGGTCTGAATGATTCCGGCGGGGCACGTATTCAGGAGGGTGTGGTCAGCCTCGGGGCCTATGCCGATATTTTCCTGCGCAACACACTGGCCTCGGGCGTGATCCCACAAATCTCAGTGGTCCTCGGTCCGTGTGCCGGCGGTGCCGTCTACTCTCCGGCGATCACCGACTTCGTTTTCATGGTCACAGGCCTGAGTTACATGTTCGTCACCGGTCCCAACGTGGTCAAGACCGTCACGCATGAGGAAGTGACGTTTGAGGACCTCGGCGGCGCCCAAACGCATGCGACCAAGAGCGGCGTGGCCCATTTCCTGGAAGAAAACGAGGTGGCGTGCCTGCAGGATGTCCGCCGCTTGCTCGGGTTTCTGCCATTGAACAACGTCGACGACCCTCCGAGACTGGCTTCGGATGATCCGGTGGACCGCATGGACGAAGAGCTGGTCGGCATCGTGCCGGAGAACCCAAACAAACCGTACGACATCAAGGACGTGATTTTGCGTGTAGTCGACAACGGCGATTTTCTGGAAGTGCACCGCCACTATGCCCAGAACCTGGTGGTCGGCTTCGCTCGTCTCGGCGGCCGCCCTGTGGGCGTGGTGGCCAACCAGCCTTCTGTGCTCGCCGGCGTGCTCGACATCGACTCGTCGCTCAAAGGCGCGCGTTTCGTGCGCTTCTGCGACGCCTTCAATATCCCCTTGATCACTTTTGTGGATGTTCCCGGCTTTCTTCCCGGCACCGACCAGGAGTGGCGCGGCATCATCAAGCATGGCGCCAAGCTGCTCTACGCCTACTGCGAGGCCACGGTGCCCAAGGTGACTGTGATCACGCGCAAAGCCTATGGTGGTGCCTACGATGTCATGAGCTCCAAGCACATCCGGGGCGATTTCAACTTCGCCTGGCCCACTGCCGAGATTGCTGTGATGGGACCGAAAGGTGCCGTCGAGATCATCTTCCGCAAGGAGATCGAGGCGGCGAAAGACCCTGCGGCTGCCACCGACCGGCTGGTTGCAGAGTACCGAGAGAAATTCGCCAATCCCTATGTCGCCGCCGAGCGTGGCTACATCGACGAGGTCATCGAACCGCAGGAGACGCGTCCGAAACTCATCCGGGCGCTCGAACTACTCGACACCAAGGTCGACAAGAACCCTCCGAAGAAGCACGGTAACATCCCGCTCTAGACCCGCGATGGGTCGGAGGTGAATGAGAAAAGCTGAAGGGTTGGTTTTGGCTATGGGGACGAATGGGAGGACGAGCCATGTTGTATGAACAGGAGCAGGCAGGCGATGTCTGTATCTTTCGAGTGACGGTTCCCAGACTCGACAGCAGTGTCGCAGCGGAATACAAAACAGAGCTGCTGCGACTGGTCGAGCAGGAGCATCACCGGAAGATTCTGGTGGACCTCAAGACGGTTGAGTATGCGGACAGCTCGGGTCTGGGCGCTTTGCTGTTCGGCCTTCGCCAGGCCAGGGCGTTCGATGGCGTGCTCAAACTCGTCAACCTAAATCCGCGCGTCCTGAGCCTGATCCGAATCGCCAAACTCGACACCGTTCTCGAGGCATTCGACGACGAGACCGAAGCGATCGAGAGTTTCGCACTGGAAGAGGAATGACACGGTTCTCAAAGATTCTGATTGCCAATCGCGGCGAGATTGCGGTGCGCATCATTCGCACCTGCCGCGACTTGGGGATTCGTACCGTTGCGGTGTACTCCGAGGTGGACCGGACAGCCCTGCACACTCGGCTCGCCGATGAGGCCTATGCCATCGGGCCGCCGCCAGCCGCCGCCAGCTATCTGGATCAGGAGAAGCTCATTGATGTGGCGAGGCGATCCGGCGCCGAGGCCATCCATCCGGGCTACGGCTTCCTGGCAGAGAATCCGAGCTTCGCCGCCGCGGTCGAGGAGGCCGGCCTCACCTTCATCGGTCCGCCGGCGTCAGCGATTTCACTCATGGGTGACAAGACGGCAGCTCGGAAGTCGATGCATGCAGCGGGCGTTCCCATTGTGCCCGGCCTCGAGCGGGCCCTGGAAGACGAGGCGGAGGCGCGAAGGGCGGCCGCCGAACTCGGCTATCCCGTGCTGCTGAAGGCAGCGGCAGGCGGCGGTGGCAAAGGGATGCGCATCGTCTCCTCGGCCGACGAGATGCCGGCGTCTTTTCGGGCGGCCCGCTCGGAATCGGAATCGGCCTTCGGCGACGGCCGCATCTACCTGGAGAAGTACCTGGAAAGCCCGCGCCACATCGAGTTTCAGATCCTGGCCGACCGCCACGGCAACGTCGTCCATCTGGGAGAACGCGAGTGTTCGATCCAACGGCGGCACCAGAAGGTGATCGAGGAAGCGCCTTCGGTTTTGCTTGATGAGGCGATGCGCCGCGAAATGGGGCAGGCGGCCGTCCGGGCTGCCCAGGCCTGCGGCTATGTCGGCGCCGGCACGATCGAGTTTATGGTGGACCGCAGCCGGCGCTTTTACTTCCTGGAGATGAATACCCGCCTGCAGGTGGAGCATCCGGTGACCGAAATGGTGACCGGGCTCGATCTGGTGGCCGAACAGATCCGCATTGCCGCAGGAGAACCGCTGGCGCTTCGCCAGGAGGAGATCCGCCTGCAGGGCCATGCCATCGAGTGCCGCATCTACGCCGAGGACCCGAGCAACAACTTTCTGCCCTCTACCGGAGTCGTGCGCGAGCTACGCGGCCCGGGCGGGCCCGGCATCCGTGAGGACTGCGGCATCTTCGCTGGCGGCGAGGTGAGCGTCTATTACGACCCACTGATTTCCAAGCTGATCGCCTGGGGGCCGGATCGTACCACGGCGATCCAGAGGATGCGCCGTGCCCTGAGGGAGTACCGCCTGGCAGGTGTGTCGACGACGCTCCCCTTTTGCCTCTGGGTGATGGAGCATCCGCGCTTTGTCTCGGGCGACTTTGACACGCACTTTGTGCAGGATTCCTTCCGGCCCCAGGCTGTGGCCGATGTCGGCGAGTCGGAGGTCGTAGCGGTGGCTGCGGTTTTGTATGAAGCGCTTTTCAAGCCACGCCCCTCTGCGGTAACGGCTGCACCGGATGGCGCAGTGAGTCAGTGGAAACTCGTCGGTAGACGTATCGTGCTCGAATCGTAAGGCTGCCGAATCCACCCGGAGGAGTTGCGCGTCGTCGATCTGTGTAGCACGCAGCAGCCGCCACGCCAGCCCGTACAGGCCGCCAGCACCGAATTCGAGCCTCATACGGCGTCCTTGAAAGGGCTTGCAAATGCGGCGCAAATTTGGTAAATTCGCTGCGTGGATGGCACTGAAAAAATACTAATTATCAAGCTTCGCGCCATCGGCGATGTGGTTCTCTCCACTGCCGTCATTCCCAACCTGCGGCGCGCCTACCCCCATAGCCAAATCGACTTCTTAACCGAACGCCCTTGCGCAGGCGCCGTGCTGGGTTTGCCGGATATCCACGAAGTGTTCATTTTGGATCGACGGCGGATCCAGTCGCTGCCATGGCGCCGGGCCGCTGCAGCCCATTTTCACTTTCTCCGTCGTCTGCGGCAGGCCCACTATGACCTCGTTTTCGACCTATTTGGAAATCCACGCAGCGCTCTCTTGACGCTGGTTTCCGGTGCCCGGAGGCGGGTGGGCTACGATTTCCGCTTGCGCAAGTGGGCCTACACGGTAGTGGCTGAAAACCGCGGCGATCGGGTTCATGAAGTCGACTTCAATCTCGACGCCCTGACGGCGGCTGGCATTCCTGTGATTGACCGCCGGCCCTGCTTCCCTGTCGGCGCCGAAGCCCGGCGGTTTGCAGCTGATTTTTTCGGGTCGATGGCGACGGAGGAGCATGGCCCCCTGGTTGCCCTCAACCCGGCTGGGGGCTGGTGGACCAAGCGCTGGCCGCTGCAGAAGTTTGCGGCCCTGGGTGATCGACTGGCTGAGGCGTTTGGAGCTCGCATCCTGGTCCTGTGGGGACCAGGGGAGCGTCAGGATGCCCGTCATGTGGCATCTCGCATGGCGCAGCGGCCAATCCTGCCGCCGGCGACAAGCCTGAAGCAACTTGCGGCCTTGCTGGAGAGGTGCGATCTGGTCGTCAGCAATGACAGCGGTCCCATGCACATCGCTGCCGCGGTGGGCACGCCGACCGTGGGGATCTTCGGGCCGACCGTGCCGGCCTTGCAGGGGCCGTTCGGCCGGGGCCACGCCGTGGTCACGAAAAAGGGGTTGCCGTGCCTTGGCTGCAACGGGCTGACATGCCGGATCGGCTCTCATGACTGCATGCAGAAATTGTCTGTTGATGAGGTCTTCGAGGTCGCTGTATCCGTCTTGAACCCGTGTCGTCGCGCTCTCCTTCGCATGAGGCTGGAGGTGTAACGATGCCCAAGCTCTCGGTCACCATCATTGCTCTGAACGAGGAGAGCGACATTGGCGGCTGCCTGGAAAGCGTGACCTGGGCGGACGAAGTGCTGGTGGTCGATGCCTACAGCGGCGACAGCACGGTGGAGATCAGCCGGGAGTACGGCGCTCGCGTCATCCAGAGACAGTGGCAGGGGTTTGCATCTCAAAAGCAGTTTGCCCTCGATCAGGCCCGCCATCCGTGGGTGCTCAGCCTGGACGCGGACGAGCGGGTTACCCCGGAGTTGCGGGACGAGATCCAAGCTTTGCTGGCATCGGAACCGCCGCACGACGGCTACTACATCCCGCGGCGATCGTATTTCTTGGGGAAGTGGCTGAGACACGGCGGCTGGTACCCCGGCTACCAGCTTCGCCTCTTCCGCCGCGACCGTACCCGGCTCAGCGACGCTCTGGTGCACGAGGGCTTCCTGGTCGATGGCTCGCTGGGTCGACTCAGGAATGACCTGATTCATCTCACGCACCCGACTTTGGAGGAGAGTTTCTCCAAACTGAACTCCTACTCCACCCTGCAGGCACTCGGCAGGTTCAGGGGTCGCCGGGTGCGCTGGTATGACCTGGTGATTCATCCGTTTTGGGCATTCTGGCTGCGCTTTGTGGTACGCCTTGGTTTCCTGGATGGCATTCACGGGTTTCTCATGGCACTGGTGGCTGGGATGGTGAAGGCCGCTGTGTACATGAAGACGTGGGAGCTGCAGCATCAGCACCGGACAAACGGCGCTGCGGTCAGCGACTTCCAGGTAGAGGATCTCAGTATGCAGCCGGAAGAGACCGTGGAGAAATAAGGCTGTTGACAGGGCTCGCCGGCTGCCGCATTCGATCTTTGCATGTTCGGCGCCTGGTTGGCGATCTCTGCGGTTTTTGAAAACTTCTTCTGAATGACAACGGCGTCAAACTTCTGCGCAGACTCTGATTTGAAAGCACCTGACTGCAAAAACTTCACCGGATACAAACCGTGTGCGCCGGGGAAGGTGTGTGAGCCCGATTGTGACGAGAACCCGATCGGCACGAAAATCCTGATCATCAAGCTGGGTGCACTTGGCGATGTGTTGATGACGACATCGCTGCTTCCGGCCTTGAAGCGGAAGTATCCGGTCAGCAGCATCCATTGGCTCACCCGGCTGCCGGCGATGCCGCTGCTCGAGAACAATCCGTACCTCGATGCAGTTTATCCTTGGGACGATGAGAGCCGGATGATCCTGCGGAACATGCGCTTCGACCTGGCACTTAATGCCGACAAGAGTCGCGCCGCAGGTGCTTTCATGTCGGAGCTGAAGGCGGAACGCAAGCTCGGCTTCGGCATCAACGAGAACGGCGCCATTGTTCCCCTAAATGCGGCGGCCGGCTATCTCTACCGGCTCGGTCTGGACGATGAGCTGAAGTTCCGTCTGAACCAAAAGTCCGGGCCGCAGATGCTGGCCGAGGCCTTTGAGGTGCCGTACCAGCGCGACCCTTACGTTTTGCGTCTGAGCGACGAGGAGTTGGCGCTCAGCCGCCGCTACCGCGAGGAGTGGCGCCTCGACGACGCGGATTTCGTGGTCGGCTTCAACACCGGCTGCGCCGATCTGTACCCGCTGAAGAAGCTGTCGGTCGAGCAGCACGTGGCCGCCATCGGGCGCCTGATCGAGCGGCTGCCGGGGGTGAGGGTGCTTCTTCTGGGTGGCCGCGAGGACACGGAGCGAAATCGGCGCATCGCGGCGGCTGTGGGGGAGCGCGCGATCGCCACACCGACGACGCTCGGATTGCGAAAGGGCATCTGTTTTGTTTACCTGTGCGACGTCGTCGTCAGCGGCGACACCCTGGGGATGCACATCGCCATCGCCCTGGGCAAATATGTGATTGCCTGGTTCGGCCTGACGTGCGCCCAGGAAATCGATCTCTATGATCGCGGTATCAAGATCGTGCGAGACCTGCCTTGCTCGCCCTGCTGGAAACAGGTGTGCGACATGCCCTACGGCCCGATTTGCGTGACCGAGTTCGACCTAGATGAGATCGTGGAGGCAGTGGCTGGATACGCGGCAAAGCGTTCCGCCGTGCCGATGATGCCTGAGGCGGTGAAGTGAAATCAAGCAAAACACCAACGAACCATCTTTATGAAGGGATCATCTCCGGCGACCGTCGCGCCCTCGCGCGTGCTCTTTCGATCGTCGAGGACGACGAGCCGCAGGCCGCGGAGCTACTCGACCGCCTTTTCGGCAGGACGGGCCATGCCCACCGAATCGGCGTCACCGGGCCGCCAGGGGCAGGCAAGAGTACGCTGGCGGATCGCCTCGCCCAGGCCTATCGGGCCGAGGGCAAGAGCGTCGGCATCATCGCCGTCGATCCCACCAGTCCGTTCACGGGCGGAGCGCTCCTGGGCGACCGGGTAAGGATGAACACCGTCGCTCTGGACGAAGGCGTCTTCATCCGCAGCATGGCCAGCCGCGGCAGTCTCGGTGGCCTGGCGCGGCGGGCGCAGGAGGCCGCCGATGTCATGGATGCGGCCGGCAAGGACGTCGTCATCCTCGAGACCGTCGGTGTCGGTCAGTCCGAGCTCGATATCGCCGAAGCCGCCGATACCACGCTGGTGGTGCTGGTGCCCGAATCGGGGGATTCGGTGCAGGCGATGAAGGCCGGGCTGATGGAGATCGCCGACATTTTCGTTCTCAACAAGGCAGATCGAGAGGGGGCCAACAGGGCGGCGGATACCTTGAAAGCGATGCTGCACATGAGGGAGGCACGCGGTTGGACGCCCCCCGTCTTGTTGACCATCGCCAGCAAGGGCGAAGGCGTCGAGGAGCTGCTGCGAAGCATCGCCAGCCATCTGCAGTTTCTCAAGGAATCCGGGATGCTCGAAAAGAAGCGCAAGGAGCGATTGACACGCAAAGTGGAGAACATCGTCCTGGATCGGTTGCGAAGTGAGTTTTGGGATAAACAAGCGAAAGAAGTCTTGATGGCGACGATCCAGGATAAACCAAACAGCTCGGTTTCGCCGTATCAGCTCGCGGAGCGTTTGCTCGAGGATTTCCGCAAGCGCCATCGCAGCGAACCGTAGGGGCCATCCTTTCAAGCGAAGAGGTGCGACCATGAGCGATCTAGATAAGATCCGTGCTGAGAAAGCGCGCTGGCAGAAGGCGAAGGAGGCGAATTCGAAGGACCGCCCGGCGAAGTTCGTGACCACATCGGGTATGCCCGTAGAGGTTCTCTACACACCGGACGACATCGCCGACATCGACTACCTGCGCGATCTCGGCTTCCCCGGGGAATACCCGTATACCCGCGGAATCCACTACAACATGTATCGCGGCCGGCTGTGGACCATGCGCCAGTTCGCTGGATTCGGCACGGCTCGCGATACCAACCAGCGATTCAAGTACCTGCTCGAACACGGCCAGACCGGCCTGTCGGTGGCCTTCGACCTGCCGACGTTGATGGGCGTCGATTCGGACGACCCCAAAGCCACTGGCGAGGTCGGCGTATGTGGCGTTGCCATCGATTCGCTGGCCGACATGGAGGTGCTGTTCGAGGGCATTCCGCTGGACAAGGTGAGCACGTCGATGACCATCAACTCGCCGGCCGCGATCCTGCTGGCCTTCTACATTTGCGTGGCCGAGAAGCAGGGCGTCACCCAGGACAAGCTTCGTGGCACCATCCAGAATGACATTCTCAAGGAGTACATCGCTCAGAAGGAGTACATCTTTCCGCCGCAGCCGTCGATGCGCATCATCGTCGACACGGTGGCGTACTGCACCAAACACGTGCCTCAATGGAACACCATCTCGATCAGCGGCTATCACATCCGTGAGGCCGGCTCGACGGCGGTGCAGGAGCTTGCCTTCACGCTGGCCGATGGCTTCGCCTACGTCGACGCCTGCCTGCAGGCGGGACTGAAGCTGGATGAGTTTGCTCCGCGCTTTTCCTTCTTCTGGAACAGTCACCTCGACTTTTTCGAGGAGATCGCCAAGTTTCGGGCTGCCCGGAGAATCTGGGCCCGGACGATGCGCGAGAAGTATGGTGCCAAGGACGAACGCTCTTGGAAGCTGCGGTTTCACACCCAGACAGCAGGGTGCTCGCTCACCGGCCAGCAGCCGGAGAACAATATCGTTCGCACAGCCTTCGAAGCGTTGGCGGCGGTCCTGGGCGGCACGCAGTCGCTGCACACCAACTCGCTGGATGAAACCTGGGCACTGCCGACGGAGAAGGCAGCGAAGATCGCTCTGCGCACCCAACAGATCATCGCTTTCGAGACCGGTGTCGCCAACACCATCGATCCGCTTGCTGGCAGCTACTTCGTCGAGGCGATGACCAACCGCATGGAAAAGGAAGCGCAGGAATACTTCCGCCGCATCGAAGCCCTGGGCGGTGTGGTTCCGGCTATCGAAAAGGGATTTTTCCAGAGGGAGATTGCGGATGCCTCGCGCCGCTACCAGGAGGAGATCGAACGGAAAGAGCGCCTGATCGTCGGCGTCAACGCCTTTCAGGAGCCGGAGGAGAAGCTCGACATTCCGATCCTGAAGATCGATCCCGAAGTCGAGGCTGGGCAGAAGGAACGCCTGCGCCGCCTGAAGGCAAGTCGCGATCAAACCGCAGTACGGCAAAGCCTGGACCGGTTGCAGCAGGCGGCTCGCGACGGTTCCAACCTGATGCCGCATTTTATCGAGTGCGCCAGATCGTACGTGACGATCGGAGAGATGGTGAACACGCTGAAAGAAGAGTTCGGGACATACGAAGAGCCACCGATGTTCTGAGTGAGGTCTTTCGGGTCAAGAACACTTTCTGTTGGGAATTCGGCCATGGAAAAGAAAATTCGAGTGCTTGTTGCCAAGCCCGGTCTGGACGGCCACGACCGCGGCGCCAAGGTGATTGCCAGTGCCCTTCGCGATGCTGGATTTGAGGTGATCTATACGGGTCTGCACCAGACCCCGGAGGCCATCGTCGAGGCGGCACTGCAGGAGGATGTCGACGTCATCGGCCTCAGCATCCTGTCCGGGGCGCACATGACGGTGTTTCCGAAGGTGAAGCAGCTCATGGAGGCAAAAGGACTGCACGACGTTCTCTTGCTCGGTGGGGGGACGATCCCGCCGGAAGATCAGCGAAAGTTGGAAAAAATGGGCGTGGGCGCAGTCTTCGGACCGGGCACCTCCGTGGCGAAGATCGTAGAGTTCATCCGCAACTGGGTGGCCGAGCGCCAAAAAGCGGGGTTGCAGGAAGAATAGGGGTTGACATCACCCAGGGTTTTCTGTATATTTCTGCGTCAGAATGAAAGGCCAGTCGAAGGAAACATGAATCGCAATTCGATCGACATTCATAACCTGTCGCTTCTGAGCATGAACCACATGGCGTGTATGTGTTGCGCCTGTATGGCATACCATACCTACAGCCCGGGAGGTAGTGGATGATCTAGGTCGAACTGCGGTTTGTATTCGTTGAAGAAAAGCAAAGCCCACTCCCTCTCGAAGGCGAGTGGGCTTTTTGTTTAGGTGACCGCGGAGCGAGAAGATCGCGTTCGTAGCGGGGCTGTCTGAAAAGGTGAGAAAGAGTCTTGATTTGTCATTCCTGTGAAGCTTGTCCTCGCGAAAGCGGGTAGCAGGAATTCAGAAAAGTAAATAAGTTGCACATCCCCGCGCGCGATAATGACAGAAACTGTAAGCCTTTGGGACAGCCGCCTGTTGCGCCTTTCGGGCGCGCTGAAGCGCACACTACGAACCTATTCCCGGTGAGAATTGAGTTCTCAAGGGTTGCGCTCCAATGTCGCATTGATGAATTATTCAGGCTGGAAAGTGCACGTTCCAACACTGGCAGAAGGAGATCAATCATGTCCACCGGCGGATGCCTTCGCTCAGACCCCACCTGGGATCTGGTGCTCAGGCGAAACTCCATCGAGCGACTCAAGCAAGAGAAAAACCCGGAGCAAATTATCGACGAATTGCCCCAGCTTGCCACCTGTGGTTACGAGGCGATTCCCGAAGAGGACATCGTGCGGATGCACTGGTGGGGTATCTTTCACGACAAGCCGAAAATCGGCAACTTCTGCCTGCGAATCAAGATTCCCGGTGGCGTCCTGAAGCCCGGGCAAGTGCGCGGCATCGGAGAGCTGTCTGTCCGCTTCGGCCGGAACTACGCGGAGCTGACCACGCGCCAGAATATCCAGCTCCACTGGCTGCAACTTTCCGACCTTCAGGAAGCTTTTGAGCGGATACAGCGGCTTGAGTTGACCACGAAAGGGGGCTGCGGCGACACGGTCCGGAACATCACCACCTGCCCGGTGGCTGGCCTGAACCCGCAGGAGCTATTCGATCCCACGCCGCTGGTGCGGCAGGCTTCGCGGCTCTTCGACCAGATCCCTGAGTATTCGGATCTGCCGCGCAAACACAAGGTCACTATCACGGCCTGCCCGGGCTGGTGCACCGCGCCCGAGATCCACTGCCAGGCCCTGATCGCGACGGAGAAAGAGGGCCGGCATGGGTTCGCCTTGTGGATCGGCGGCGGGCTGGCTTCCACTCCTCGACTGGCAAGGCCCCTGGGGGTGTTCATCGAACCGCAGGACGTCATCCCGGTGCTGCGGGCGGTTCTGGACGCGTGGCGCAACCTGCCCCGTTATCGTGTCAGTCGCGTCAAGGCACGAGTGAAGTTTATGATGGACGATTACGGACCGGAAGCACTCCGGGAACTGATCGAGGCGCGGCTGGGGCGAAGGCTGGAGGATTTGCCGGAGGAGCCGCGGCCGGGCGAGGTCACCACCCACATGGGGGTTCACCGGCAGAAACAGCCCGGTCTCTATTTTGTGGGATTTCCGGTCCTCTCTGGGACGGTTACGGGAGAGCAACTCCTGTCCATTGCGGAACTGCTGGAGGCCTTTGGAGGTGATTTTCGGATTACGCGGCAGCAGAACTTCATTTTGACCGGGGTGCCGGAAGGTGAGCTGAGCCGGGTGCTGGATGCAATGGCGGCACTGGGCTTCAGGCCGGCGGCATACCCGCTGCGAGCCAACAGCATCGCCTGCACCGGGGACCCGTACTGCAACTATGCCGTCGTCAACGCCAAAGAGGCCTTGCGCAAGTTGATGCAGCATTTGGAGAGCGTCTTTGGCTCGGAGACGCTGCGGAATCTGAATCTGGGCATCAACCTGGACGGCTGCCCCCACGCCTGTGCCAAGCACTGGGTCGGCGACATCGGGCTGCAGGGCACAACGTTGCGCTACCGTGACAAGGGAGGTGGAAAGGTCGAGGCTTTTGAAATCTACCTGCGCGGCGGGCTGGGTCGCGACGCCGCCATCGGCCGGCCGATCCTCCACCGCGTTCCGGCCGATCAAGTCCACCTCTGCGTGGAACGGTTGATCCGCGCCTATCTCGGCGGACGGCGCGGGGACGAACGTATCCCACAATTCTTCAGCCGTCACAGCGACGCAGAACTGATCGCGATTGCCGCGGGCCAAATGCTGACGGCCCAGGCTGAATCGCCGGCCCTGTCTGAAAACCAACCATAATCCAGGAGAATGATCTCAAATGCACGACGTAAGAGACCTGTTAGACGAATTTGAAGCCGGGGAGTTGGCTGTCGAGTTGGACCCGGAGCCGCCGGAGACAATTATCGCCTGGGCGCTTGAGCGCTGGCATCCACAAGTCGCGATCTGCACAAGCTTCCAGGCAGAGGGGATGGTTATCCTGGACATGGCCTGGCGCATCAACCCCAAGGTGCGGGTGTTTACCGTCGACACCGGCCGGCTGCCCCAGGAGACGTATGACATCATGGAGCAGGTTCGAGGTCGCTACGGCATCGAGGTGGAGGTTTACTTCCCCGACACTCGCCAGGTGCAAGCGCTGGTGCGGCGCTTCGGCCCGAACCTGTTCTACAGTTCGGTGGAAGCGAGATTGCTGTGCTGCAAAGTGCGCAAAGTGGAGCCCATCCGGCGGGTGCTGGAGGGACTGGATGCCTGGATCACGGGCCTCCGCCGAGAGCAGTGGGCCAGCCGGGCCAACATCCGCAAGGTCGAGATCGATCACGACCACGGTGGCTTGGCCAAGATCAGCCCACTGGCGGATTGGACCTACGAGGAAGTCTGGGACTACATCCGGGCCTATGACGTGCCCCATCACCCCTTGTACGATCGTGGTTACACCAGCATCGGCTGCGTTCCCTGCACCCGGCCTACCCAACCCGGTGAGGATCTCCGGGCAGGCCGCTGGTGGTGGGAAAAGAATGCACCCAAGGAGTGCGGCATCCACTGCCCGATTGAGACCGGCGGGTTCGAGCATGAATTGGAGGCGATCTTGGGCAGAGAAGTGCACGCGTTGGACGACGCAAATGGACGCGGAAATGGTTCATGAGGCCGGCGGTGGAGTGAGATGAGATACTATCCGGCATTCCTTGACCTGCGCGGGCGCCGCTGCGCAGTCATCGGCGGCGGCGTGGTCGCTGAAGGTAAAGTCAAGGGTCTCCTGGAAGCTGAGGCGGAGGTGACGGTCATCTCGCCGCAACTGACATCGACACTGCAGAAGCTGGCAGATGAGGGCCGTATCGCCCATATCGGGCGGCAGTACCGTCCCGGCGATTTGATCGGAGCGTTTCTGGCAATCAGCGCGACCGATGATCGGACTGTAAACGAGCAGGTCTGGAAAGAGGCGATTGAGCGCAACATCGCGGTCAATGTCGTGGATGATCCACCCCGCTGCGGCTTTATCGCCCCTGCCATCGTGCGCCGGGGCGATCTGATCATCGCCATCTCGACCGGCGGTAAGGCCCCGGCGCTGGCCGCACGCCTGCGCCGGCAGTTGGAGCACGCCATCGGCCACGAATATGCCCGGTTCGTCGAACTGGCCGGGTCGATTCGCGCGCCTCTGTCGGCCCGTTGTCGAGATTTCGAGCAACGCAAGACGCTCTGGCGCGAGCTGTTGGATTCGGATGTGCTCGATCTCCTGCGCCAGGGAGAGGAAGCAGGCGCGCGTCGCCGGATAGCTGAGATCATGGGAGTTGCCCTGGCTGAGCTTTCTCGGCAGTCCGCCGCAACCGGAGGTTCTGGATGAACGAACGTGGTGTGGTGTACCTGGTCGGAGCCGGGCCGGGGGACCCTGGGTTGATCACCGTGCGAGGGCAGGAATGCCTGCGCCGAGCAGAGGTGGTCATTTACGACCGGCTGGTGAACGAGGCGCTGCTGGACGAGGCGCCGGCGTGGGCCGAGCGAATCTTTGCTGGCAAGGCGCCGGGAGCACAGGCCCTCCGGCAGGAAGAGATCAACGCGGTGATGATCGAACGGGCGCGAGCCGGGCTGGTCGTTGTTCGTCTCAAAGGGGGCGATCCGTTTGTGTTCGGCCGCGGGGGCGAGGAAGCGGCTGCCTGTGCCGCGGCCGGTGTTCCGTGCCACATCGTGCCCGGCGTCAGCAGCGCCGTCGGCGTGCCCACCAGCGCCGGTATCCCGGTAACCCATCGCGGTGTGTCCGGTGCGTTCGCCGTTGTCACTGCGCGGCGCGCCGGCGAGCGTAGCGACTTGAATTGGGCGGCACTGGCGAAGGTGGACACGCTGATCGTGCTCATGGGTGTGGGGCAGTTATCGCACATTTCGGCCACGCTGATGCGGTACGGGCAACCCCCTGGCACGCCGGTGGCCATCATCGAGCGCGGGACAAATCCTGGGGAGCGCGTGGTGACCGGCACCCTTGCCGATATTGCGGAACGGGCTGCCGCGGCCTCTGTTCGTCCACCGGCAACGATTGTGATCGGCGAGGTCGTGCGAGTGCGCGATGCCCTCCTCCGGCCATCGACGGATGCACCCGCACTGAATGGTGAGCCCGGTTCATCGCCGGGCAGAAGCGACCTCCTTCTCCTGGAAGAATGGTGACCCCGGCGCCAGGTTGCGCCGGCTGGATCTGCCGGCGAATTCGAAATCATGTCTGGACTCGCGAAGGTAAAAGAAAGAGAGCTCGGGTTGACATGCCAGGGAATTTTGCCTATACTTCCGCTGTTCACAGGCATTACGGAGAACGCTGAATGAACATCTCAATCGATTCAACCAGAGCCGACATCCACTACTACCAGACCTGCGCGTGTACCACCTGTAGCGCGTGCATGTGTTGCGCCTGTACGGCGTGCATCACCTGTCGCCTGGGAGGTGGTGGATGATCTAAGCTGATCGGCGTTCTGTCGGCTTATGAACAGTCCACAGCCCACTATCCTCGCAGGTGAGTGGGCTTTTTCTTTGTCGGACTTCTTGCCTGTCACCGTGCCATTACCTGCGGGAGAAGCGGGGCGACTCAATCACCTACTCAAGTCAAGGGAGGCTCCAATGGCAGAGCACAGGACCAATCCCCAGGTGCTGGTGTCCACAGAATGGGCGCAGGCCCATCTGGAAGACCCGGCGACGCGTTTCGTGGAAGTAGATGTCGACACGCAGGCATATGAGTTGGGTCACCTTCCCGGGGCGGTCGGCTGGAACTGGCAGAGCCAGTTGCAGGACCCGATTCTGCGGGACATTATCCTGCCGCGCAACTTTGAGACGTTGCTCGGCAAAGCGGGCATCGCGTCAGACACGCTGGTCGTTCTGTACGGCGACAACCACAACTGGTTTGCGGCCTGGGCCTACTGGCTGTTAAGGCACTACGGCCACGCGCTGGTCCGCATCATGGACGGCGGCCGCACCAAATGGTTGGCGGAGAGCCGGCCGTTGACAACGCAGGTTCCTATTTACCCGGAAACCGACTACCAGATCGGAGAGGTTCGCAGAGAGTACCGTGCTTTTCGGACCGACGTGGGCGAGCGCGTCGGCCGGCCGGACGTGGCCCTGGTCGACGTGCGTTCGCCAGACGAGTTCACCGGCAAGATTCTGGCACCTCCGGGACTGAACGAAACCTGCCAGCGTGGCGGCCATATCCCTGGCGCCAAGAACATCCCTTGGTCGGAGGCCGTCCGGGAGGATGGAACGTTTCGAAGCATTGAGGAGTTACGAAGCCTATACGAGGGGCTCGGGGTTACACCGGACAAGGAAGTGATCACTTACTGCCGCATCGGCGAGCGCTCCTCGCATTCCTGGGTCGTCCTCAAGGAGTTGCTAGGCTATCCGAAGGTGAGCAATTACGACGGCTCGTGGACCGAATGGGGCAATCTCGTCAACGCCCCCATCGAGAGATAGTAACGTACCGGCTCGGGCGAGGCACACAGCCTCACCCGGGTCGGCTTGTGAAAAGATCATGGTAGAGTCATGAAGCTGAAAGTTTCAAAGGACTGGCTGAAAGAGATCGAACGCCACGGGGAGGAGGCTTACCCGAACGAGTGCTGTGGCTTCTTGCTGGGCCGCAGGGAAGATGGCGTCAAGGTTGTCGCCGGGCTTGTGTGCACGGACAACGAAAGGTTGGACTCGGCACGCAACCGATATTTGATCTCTCCCGAGGCCTATCGCCACACCGAGGCGGAGGCAGAGCAGCGGGGTTTGGAGATCGTTGGCTTCTATCATTCACACCCGGATGCGCCGGCGCGGCCGTCGGACTTCGACCGAGAGCACGCTCTGCCGTGGTGCTCCTACGTGATCGTTTCGGTTCAGGGTGGACGCTCGGCGGACATCAAGGCATGGGTGCTGGCGGAGGACTACTCTGCGTTTGAACCAGAAGAGATCCAACAGACTTGATATAGACTGGAGGCGAGAATGGCTGTGAAACTACGAATTCCCAGCGTTTTGCGGCAATATGCCGGGAACCAGGAAGAGGTCACCGTCGAAGGCGACCGGGTTGCGGAGCTGTTGGCCGATTTGGTGCGTAAATACCCGGAATTGCGCAGACATCTTTTTACAGAGGATGATCGGCTGCGCAATTTTGTGAATGTCTACGTCAACGATGAGGACGTGCGTTATCTGAAAGATGGCGAAACTCCGGTGCAGGACGGGGACGTCATCAGCATCGTCCCGTCGGTGGCTGGGGGGCGTCCTGAGGTAGTGGATGACCTGGTGGCACGCCCGGTGAAGGAAAATGGTGAGCTGTCGCCGGAGGAGTTGCAGCGCTACAGCCGGCATCTCATCATGCCCGAAGTCGGGGTCGAGGGGCAGACAAAGCTGAAGAAGGCGAGCGTTCTCCTGGTGGGCACCGGTGGACTTGGCTCGCCCCTGGCGCTCTATCTTGCGGCCGCTGGCGTCGGCCGAATTGGTCTGGTCGACTTCGACGTCGTCGACGCCACCAATTTACAGCGGCAGATCATCCATTTCACCACCGATGTTGGCCGGCCCAAGCTGGCGTCGGCGCGCGAGAAGATCAACGCCATCAACCCCTTCGTGCAGGTGGACACCTACGAGACCCGCCTGACCTCGGAAAACGCGTTGCAGATCTTCCAGGACTACGACATCATCGTCGATGGCACCGACAACTTCCCGACACGCTATCTCGTGAATGACGCGTGTGTGTTGCTCGGCAAGCCCAATGTTTACGGCAGCATCTTCCGCTTCGAAGGGCAGGCATCGGTCTTTTATGCCAAAGAGGGGCCGTGCTATCGCTGTCTTTATCCGGAGCCGCCGCCGCCAGGACTGGTGCCGAGCTGCGCGGAGGGTGGCGTGCTTGGCATCCTGCCCGGCATCGTCGGTGTCATCCAGGCCACCGAAGCCGTGAAACTGATTCTGGGTGTAGGCCAACTTCTGATCGGTCGGCTGCTGCTTTTCGACGCCCTGTCGATGAAGTTTCGCGAGCTGAAGTTGCGCAAGGATCCCAACTGCCCGATCTGCGGCGAGCATCCGACGCTGCACCATCTCATCGACTACGAGCAGTTCTGTGGTTTCTCCGCCGAGGCGGAACAGGCGCAGGCTGTCCCTGAAATTGGTCCGCGCGAGCTGGCAGAGCGTCTCGATGAGGTCGTGCTCATCGACGTGCGTGAGCCGTATGAGGCGATGATTGCCAGAATCCCGAAGGCGCGTCTCATTCCACTCGGTCAGTTCAGGCAGAGGATCGGCGAATTGGACCGGGACGCGGAGATCGTCGTCCATTGCCGGTCGGGGCAGCGCAGCGCCAAGGCGGTGAAGATGTTGCTGGAAGCGGGCTTCGAGAAGGTTTGGAACCTGCGCGGCGGAGTTTTGGCGTGGTCGGACGAAGTCGACCCAAGCGTACGAAAGTACTGACCCTACTCGACCTCATTTCTGCGGTCCGGGCCCGGCAGCGGATTTGTTGCCGGGCCTTTTTGCTTCCAGGCAGGTCGAAGTTTCCCGTGCACTGCGACAGTCTCAGCCAGGAATTCACGGCTTTGCGGCAGATAACTTTTGCGTTGACAAACCCACCGGGGTTTATTACATTGGGCGACGGTAGAGAAGGAGGTGATTCCCCTGGCGACCTTAAAAGAGCGATTCGGCGTGCACAAAAAGAACTGGCTCACCTTCCCAGTGGCGTATACGAACGAGTCCGCGACATCATCTCAGGGCTGGGCGAGGATCCCAGGCCAGGTGGTTGCCGGAAGTTGACGGGGTCGGGAGGCCTGGCGTATCCGGGTGGGAAGCGATCGCGTTATTTATGAGATCGAGGACAGCAAGCGAGTCGTAACGGTTGTCCACGTCGGCCATCGGCGCGACGTCTACCGTTGACAGCCGCGGCCCAGAGCGCGGCTCCTGTGGCGACGATCTTTCTCATGCTCATGACGCAGTGACCTTGTTGGGTAAAGAGGAGACAAGTTCATCCCCGCCCCGTTCCCCTGTGCTCGCAGCGTTGCTTTCAGCGCTGTGGTGTGGGCTGGGACACCTCTACGCGGGCCGCTACCTGACCGGTCTGCTCCTGGCCGCACTCTATCTTGTCTCCCTGCTGTCCACCGTTTTGTTTTACGGATATGTGACAACTCCTCTCCTCTGGCTCGCAGGGATCGCCTCCGCAGCCTACGTCGCCCGCCGGCCTCTCCCCGTCACGGCCCGCCGGCGGGGAATGAGGATTTCCATCGCTTTGCTTGCTGTCATCGCTGTCGGAACTGGGGCACGCGCCCTCTGGCTGCGCGGCGAGCGCGCATCGGTCCGGCCGGTCACAAGCCGGATGTCGCTCTCGACGGAGGAGCCGGGCGTGCTTTCCAAGGCAGCCGCCGGCCAGCTTCGATATCTACTCGATGTTGCGCTTCGTCCCGTAGACGACTGGGGCGATTGGTCCTCGGTGGATCAGTTCGGCCAGACTGCCCTGCGCTATCAGATCGCCTTCGTGGGTTACGCTCTGGCGCAGACACAGTACCTCAAGCTGCCGGCCTACGCAGGGCCGATTCGTGCGGCGCTGGACAACCTGATACAGCGAATGCTGGACAAGCGTGTATGGGGCTACTGGCGTTTCGAGAACCTCTGGGGTAACTGGGATGCAAACCCCGACCCGGCTGCCAGGGACAACGTCATGTACAGCGGCCACTTGGCCAATCTGATCGGGCTGTACGAGGTTCTTTTTGGTGATCACAAGTATGACGAAGCCGGAGCGATTCAGTTTCGCTGGTCCCAAGATAAGGTCTTCAGCTACGATCACCTCAGCCTGGTCCGCCGGCTCTACCAGCAGATGAACGGCAGTCCCGTTCACGCCATCGCCTGCGAGCCACACCAGATCTTCTTGATGTGCAATGACCACGCGGCTCTTGCCTTCCTGCTGGCGGACCGCGTCCACGGAACGCATTTCGCCTCAGTGCTGCCGTCGTTCGTCGTTTCGGCGCAGAAAATCTTCTCAGCCGGCGGCCTGCATTTCCGCTATCCCTACTATGAGGACCTGGGCGTGACATTGCCACTGACGCTATCGCTCGGGGATGCCTGGGCGCTGGCGTTCAGCCATCCCTTCGCACCCGCATGGGCCGAGCGGATGTACCCCAGTTTTGTGCGCCGCTTCGTGCGCTGGCGGAAGGACGGTGGTGCGAGTGTGCGCGGTACGCTCTTCGAATTCATGGATATCGGCAACTACCGGCCTTCGAGCCTTTCTCCCACGGCCTTCGGCCTGGTATTGTCAAGGGAGATGGCCGATCAACCCCTGGCGGATGCGCTACAGCGTACCATCGACGAGAAGGGGGCGCCGGCGTTCGAGGGAACGAAACGCAGATTTCGCAATGCCTCTCTGCTTCTCAATGCCGTGATCACTTTGGGCATGGTGAACGAGGCAAACGGGCTGCGACGGTTGTATCAAAGCGCCGCTAAGCGCCGTCCATCGAAGCAGCTGCGCCTTGAGCGGGTTACCGGCGATGTTGACGTTACGGAGGCGCACTTCGATCGGCAAAAGAGAACTCTGCGCTTCAGATTGTCGCCGGTGGAGCGAGACGCCGAGGCCACGATTTCCATCGCCGGAGCCGAGGCGGGACGACGGTTGCAGGTTGCGGTCGCTTCGGCTGCAGCCAGCGGCGCTACAGCCGCCCTGGAGCTGCAGGCAGATTCTCTGGGAAAGGTCGAGTGGACTGAGGCGATTGCGCACGAGCAGCGCTTTCTGGTTCGCACCGTGGAGCTATGACATGGCCCAGGAGTTGACGCATTGGGACGCTTCCGGCAGAGCGCGCATGGTCGAGGTGACGGAAAAGGAGATGACCGAGCGGGAGGCGGTGGCCCGCGGCTTCGTCCATCTTGGCCCTGAGGTCTTGCGCCTGCTCAAGGAAGGGGGCTTGAAGAAAGGGGATCCGCTGGAGTCCGCCCGTATCGCTGGCATCATGGCGGCGAAGAAGACCAGCGACCTGATCCCGCTCTGCCATCCGCTGCCGCTGACCGCGGTCGATGTCGATGCGCAGGTTGTGGATCAGGGAGTTGAGATAGAGGCCCGGGTGGTGTGCGTCGGGAGGACGGGCGTCGAGATGGAAGCGATGACAGCGGTGGCGGTGGCCGCCTTGACCGTGTACGACATGTGCAAGGCCGTCGACAAAGGAATAACGATTTCTGGCATCCGGTTGCTCAGAAAACGAGGTGGCCGCAGCGGCGAGTTCGTGCGAGAATCGTAACGTACTTTTGTTTGTGCTCGTTGGGCACGGGTTTGTTTCATTCATGAGTCTGGCGGGTTCAACCACAAAAACACGAAGCACACAGAGGTCGCCATCTGAGAACATGAAACAAAGAGCGAAGGGTTGGGCGCTGGGGAATTAGCACGCGAGTAAGCTCTGAGTGTTCCTGGTGACCTTCGTGCCTTTCTGATCAGGGTTTAAGAAGTTGTGATGGTTTTGGACAATCGTGGAAAGGAGGATCGGAATGGGAGCGGCCATCCGGGGGAAAGTCCATAAATACGGCGATCACGTCAATACTGATGTCATCATTCCGGCACGCCACTGTGTGAGCATCCGTGAGGAGGACCTGGCGGCACACTGCTTTGAAGACCTCGATCCGGAGTTTGTGAACAAGGTCAAGCCTGGAGATATCGTCGTGGCCGGCGAGAACTTTGGCTGCGGCAGCTCGCGCGAGAATGCCCCCATCGCCATCAAGGGTGCCGGAGTCGCCTGTGTCATCGCAAAGTATTTCGCACGAATCTTCTATCGCAATTCGATCAACATCGGTCTGCCGATCTTCGAATGCCCAGAAGCCGTGGATGCAACCGAAACCGGCGACGTGCTCGAAGTGGACCTTGAGTCCGGTCGGATCACCAACATCACGAAGAACAAGACCTTCACGGCTGTACCGTTTCCTGAGGTAATGCAGGAGATCATTCGTGCCGGTGGCATGGTGAACTATGTCCGCCGCCGCATCGGGGTGGCGGACGAGTAGCCCGAACTGATGGGCCCCAGGCAAGCAGCCAGCGCCGGAACACCTGGGGGCTGGAGCCGGCTGCCACGAGGGCGACAACCACAGAACGTAGCGGATCTTCAGAGAAACGAACGAAAGGATAGGCTCGCAACATGGATGCAAAACAAGTCGTGATCTTAGGTGGAGCCAGGACGCCGTTTGGGAAGTTTGGCGGTTCCCTGAAGGATTTGACCGCCACAGACCTTGGTATCATCGCCGCCCAGGAAGCTCTGCGGCGCTCGCAGGTGGCGGCTGACCAGATCGACCACGTTGTTTTCGGCAACGTGCTGCAGACTTCGGCCGACGCCATCTATCTGGCCAGGCATGTGGGCCTGCGCGCTGGTGTACCGCTGGCGGTGCCGGCGGTCACCGTGAACCGCCTTTGTGGCTCGGGCTTCGAGGCGGTGATCGAGGGGGCGCGCCAGATCCTGCTGGGGGAGTCCAGAGTCGTGCTGGCGGGTGGAACCGAGAGCATGAGTCAGGCTCCGCATGTCATCCGCGGCGCTCGCTGGGGGCTGAGGCTGAATGCCGGCAAGCTCGAGGACTCGCTCTGGGAGGCCCTGACAGACAGCTACTGCGGCTACAGCATGGCCCAGACCGCGGAAAACCTGGCGGAGCGGGAGGGCATCAGTCGTCAGGCAGCCGACGAGTATGCTTACCGCAGTCAAATGGCGGCGAAGGAGGCATGGGAGTCGGGGCGAATGGCGGAGGAGATCGTGCCCGTGGAAATCCCGGGTCGAAAGGGCGACAAGGTCGTATTCTCGCGCGATGAACACATGCGGCCGGAGACCACGCTCGAAGCCCTTGCCAAACTCCCGCCTTACTTCAAGAAAGACGGGACGATCACGGCTGGCAATGCCAGTGGCATCGTCGACGGCGCCGGCGCTCTCGTCGTGGCGCACGCCGATTTTGCCGAAACGCTCGGGGTCCAGCCTCTGGGGAGGATCGTCTCGTGGGGAATCAGCGGGGTCGAGCCCGCCGTCATGGGAATCGGTCCGGTGGAGGCCATCAAGATCGCACTTCGCAAGGCGGACCTGCGGCTGGAGCAGATCGACCTGATCGAAGTCAACGAGGCGTTTTCACCGCAATACCTTGCTGTAGAAAAGGTGCTCGGTCTCGACCGGCAGCGCACGAATGTCAACGGCGGCGCCATCGCCATTGGCCATCCTCTCGCCGCGACCGGAGCCCGCCTGACGCTGACCCTCCTACTCGAGCTTCGCCGCCGAGGTGGCCGCTACGGCATCGCTTCGGCCTGCATCGGCGGGGGTCAGGGCTCCGCCGTCATCGTCGAGGCGCTCAGTGGCTGATGGTCCTCGGAGCATGTTGGACCTCCTGCACGGCGTGCGGGACACCGAGCGCACCGAAGGTGTCGAGCGCAAAGCGCAGAATCTGAATTGAAGAATGTGGAATGAAGGAACCGGCGCTGTTTGAACCTATCCGCAAAAGAAAGTCCCTTTGATTTGCATACTTTGCATTGTTCGTGGTGCGGAGTCTTCAGCGAGGGACGGAAAAAGAAAGGAGAACGAAATGGGGATTAGCAAAGTCGGTGTCGTCGGCTGCGGTCTGATGGGTTCTGGGATCGCCCAGGTGGCAGCGGTTTCCGGCCACATCACCGTAGTCCGAGAGGTGAACGACGAGTTGTTGCAGCGGGGCTTCGACAAGATTCGTGGCTCGCTTGACAGGCTCGTCAGCAAAGGCAAAATGACCGAAGAGCAAAAAGATGGGGCGCTGGACAACCTGCGTGGCACCACCGATCTGGCGGAACTGTCCGACTGCGATCTGGTGATCGAAGCCGTAGTCGAAGATCCGGAGGTGAAGAAGGCGGTCTACCGCGAGCTCGATTCGCTCTGCCCGCCGCATACGATTTTCGCCTCCAACACGTCTTCTCTCACCATCACCGAGCTTGCCGAGGCTACCGATCGGCCGGATCGTTTCGTTGGGCTGCATTTTTTCAATCCCGTGCCGGTGATGAAGCTGGTGGAGGTGGTGCGCACCATCAAGACCAGCTCGGAAACCTTCGAAACGGCCATGGAATTTGCCCGGGCGTTGGGCAAAGAGCCCATCGTCTGCCGCGACAATTCGGGCTTCGTCGTCAATTTCCTGCTGGTGCCCTATCTTCTCAGCGCCATTCGGGCTCTCGAGGGCGGCGTCGGCAGCGTCGAAGACATCGACAAAGGGATGGTTCTCGGATGCGGCCATCCCATGGGGCCTCTCACTCTGCTCGACTTTGTTGGGTTGGATACCACCTACTACATCGCCAACATCATGTTCGAGGAGTACCGGGACCCCGCCTACGCTCCGCCCCCGTTGTTGCGCCGCATGGTGCTTGCCGGCTATCACGGCCGCAAGACCGGAAAGGGATTCTACGACTACACCGGTGACAAGCCGGTGGTGAATGACCTGGGCTTTTGAACGCGAAAGGCGAGCGTCCTCAGGAGGCGGGTGAGAAGTGGGGAGGGGAGGCGATTCGATATGGAAACGTCGCGGAGCGTTGGGCAGCCGAGACAACTACCTGACGAGGATAGACTGGAGGAAGGCTCTTGGCTGGTATCTCCTCGCGGCAGGAGTTCTTACTGTGCTGGTCGCGCTGCTCACCGACGGCAAGAGTGATGTCACCCGTCTGTGGCAAGGAGCGGGAGGAGCTCTGCTTGTGGTCGCTGGGTTGATATCATCTTTGGTACTCTAAGCGCGAGTAGATCTGGTTGGATTTCGAATCTCGAGTGCCGAATGTCTGATATCCAGCGAGAACTTCGGACTTTAACACAAAGGACAACACCCATGCCGTACCAGAACCTGCTATTCGACACCAGGAACCGCATCGCCTATCTGACCATCAACCGGCCGCAGAAACTGAACGCCCTCAACTCGCAGACGATGGAGGAGGTGCGTGACGCCTTTGAACGAGCCCTTGCTGATGAAGGAGTCGGTGGCGTTATTCTGACGGGTGCGGGCGAGAAGGCTTTCGTCGCCGGTGCGGACATCGGCGAGCTGGCTGAACAGGACGCTGTCGGTGCCAAGGAGTTCGCCCTTGTGACCCAGGAGATCCTGCACAAGATTGAGACCTTTCCGAAACCCGTCATTGCGGCGGTGAACGGCTACGCGCTCGGCGGCGGCTGCGAGTTGGCCATGGCCTGCCATATCCGGATCGCCTCAGAGCGGGCGAAATTCGGTCAGCCGGAAGTCAATCTCGGCATCATTCCGGGCAACGGCGGCACGCAGCGGCTGCCGCGCCTGGTGGGCAGAGGCCGGGCCATCGAGCTGGTGCTCACCGGCCGGATGGTCGACGCCGAGGAGGCTGTGCGCATCGGGCTGGTGAATCAGGTGGTTCCCCCCGAGCGCCTGTTGCCGAGCTGTGAGGAAATGTTGAACACGATTTTCGAGAAAGGGCCGGTTGCCGTGCGTCTGGCGCTCGAGGCCATCCATCACGGCCTCAACATGAGCCTTGAAGACGGCATGCAACTGGAGGCCAATCTGTTCGGCATGTGCTTCTCAACAGAGGACATGCGCGAGGGCACAAGCGCATTCCTGGAGAAACGAAAGCCCAGTTTTAAGGGACGTTGATGGTGGACTCGGTCTCTCTGGGTCAGGCGATGGGTCGTCAGAGGTGAGCGAGGAGGCTGGCTGCAAAATGAGAAGTGCAAAGGCCCAGATGAGCTGAGCTTGCGAACCTGCTGAGGCCTAATGACCTGTCATCGAATGGGCACAAGAGTCGAACTGTGACGGAAATTCAGTGGGAGTTCGAATCCTGTGTGCCCAAGATTCAACGATCTGTTCGTATTACCAGGTTCTTGCGCTGAGGCAACTCTCTGCCACTGATTTTTTATTCTGAATCTTGTATCGCAGCCTTTGACCCGCATTCTCCCCCTGCGAGGCTGTGTTAGACTCCGGGAGTTTTACGATGGAAGAGCTGAACGAACACGAATTGATCTACGACTGGAATGTCCATGACGGTGCGGGGTTCCAACCGGACAAACCGATCGCATTCGACGATGAAACCCTGCGCGACGGCCTGCAATCCCCGTCGGTGACCGATCCACATATCGAGGACAAGCTGCAATTGCTCCATCTCATGGATGCCCTCGGAATCCACTCGGCCGACATCGGTCTGCCAGGAGCCGGTCCGCGGGCGTATGCCGACGTACTCCGGCTGGCGCAGGAGATCGTGCAGGCGGGACTGCAGATCCGGCCCAACTGTGCTGCACGCACCGTCGAGGCCGACATCATCCCCATCGTCGAGGTGTCCCAAAAGGTTGGTCTCCCTGTAGAGGCCTGCACCTTCATTGGCTCCAGCCCGATCCGGCAGTACGCCGAAGGATGGGACATCGATTTCCTGCTGCGCACCACCGAGGCAGCCATCAAGTTCGCAGTCAAGCATGGGATTCCTGTCACTTATGTGACCGAAGATACGATCCGCTCGCATCCCGACGATATCCGCCGACTCTATACCACTGCGATCAACTGCGGAGCCACGCGTGTCGTGGTGTGCGACACGGTCGGCCACGCCACCCCACGTGGCGCCTACAATCTTGTGAAATTCGTGCGCGAGGTGGTCGATTCAACCGGCGTCGATGTCAAGGTCGACTGGCACGGCCACCGGGATCGCGGCCTGTCGGTGATCAACACCTTGACCGCCATCGAGGCCGGTGCCGACCGCGTGCACGGCACAGCTCTCGGAATCGGGGAACGGGTCGGTAATGCGCCGATGGATTTGATTTTGGTAAACTGTAAGCTGCTCGGCTGGATCGATCAGGACCTGAGCGCTTTACGGCTCTACTGCCAAAAAGTGGCGGAGACCTGCCGGGTGCCGTTGCCGAGCAACTACCCCGTGGTCGGTGAGGATGCCTTCCGCACGGGCACCGGCGTGCATGCGGCCGCCATCATCAAAGCTGAGCGCAAAGGCCAGGCATGGCTGGCCGATCGGGTCTACTCCGGAGTGCCCGCGGGACTGTTTGGTTCGCGCCAGGTCATCGAAGTGGGGCCGATGAGCGGCGAGTCCAACGTCATCTACTGGCTGCAGAGCCGTGGTCTCGAACCCAGACGCAATTGGGTTCAGGCCATTTTTCAACTGGCCAAGTCGTCCGACCACATCCTAACCGACAAGGAGATTTACGACTGCATCGGCATTCAGCCGCAGATCTCCGAGCCTCCTCCTGGTCTTTCCGCCTGACGTCTTACCGCCGAAAAGTACCTTCCTTGCGGTTCAGAAGCCCAGCAATTGTGCGAAAATAATAGTAGTCCTATGTGCTGCCGCCGAGGTTTCCGGGCCTGCCGTTCGACCCAGACTGTTGTTGCCCGGCAGCCTCGACTCTATTCACTCTTGAGCCATTTATGGTATGAAGCGAAAGACCTCGGACCGACGCTCGAAACGCGACCGTCGCAAAAGACCCACTCCACCATTGAGCGTTTACTCTTTTGTCGGCAGAAGGAGAAGGTTGCGCCGGCGCGATGAGTCTACGATTGGCTACTATGTGGATCGCTACAGCTTTCGCGCCGTGCTGGTGACCGTGGCAGTCGTCAGCCTTGGCGTCTTGGACGGCGTTTTCACGCTCTACCTGGTGCAGCACGGTGCACGGGAGATCAATCCGGTCATGGCGTTCTTTCTGGAGCTGGGTGCGGGGCCTTTTCTTGCCGCAAAGTATACTCTCACCGGGATTTCGGCGCTGGCCCTGATGATCCACAAGAATTTCTACCTGGCCCGCATACGGGTGAGTGTCAAGCAGATCGTTGTGGCTGTCTTTCTTCTCTACGCCCTCCTCATCGTCTATGAGCTGTTGTTAATCCAAAGCACCTAGAGATGCGCTGCCTGCCAGGCACTGGCGGCATCGGATGACGCGGCTTCTATTAAAAATTGGTAATAGCCTGTTTTCCCCTTGCATTTCAGAGGGGAAAGGACTAAGTTTTCTAAAAACATAGCTTAGGACTTCCTTCAAAGTACCCAAAACATGCCTTTGCTGGCGGGATGGGCAAAGCGCGACGATCGCCGACAAGATGGATCAGGAGCGGTTCGAGAAGGACGGGGGTCAGGAAGAAAACCCGTTCGATGAGATGACTGCGGTGCGTACGCCGCGGGAGGCTTTACGGCGTCTGCACTCGCTTCTCCGTGGTGTTCTCGATTTCAACGTTTCCTTGCTGTCGTTTTGGAGCGGTGCTGAGGGGGAGGCCTACCTCTACGTCGTTGGTGCGGACTCGGTTGACGATTCCCCCACCCTGCGGCGACTTCCAGCCAGTTCCCCACCGGAATTCCGTTTGATTGACGGCAATCTGGTCGCTCTCTCGCACCTGGACGAGCGCCACAGCAGCACTCAGATCACCACACTGTTCAGTAACCAGGAGCGGTCGTTGCAGTCCGGCCTGACCGTGCCGATCCAGACGCGCGACAACGGCCGGGTCAGCCTGGTGCTGGCCAGCTATACCGAATCCCTGGTCGGCCGGCGGGCGGTCTTCGACGACCCGGGGCTGAAGACGCAGCTCGCCCAGGTGCTCGAGGGGATCGCATCGCATGGGGTCTTCTCGCACCGGCACGAGGGTCGTGGGTTTTCGTACCAGGAGGTCTTTCAGCGCTTCGCCACTCCGGCAGCCATTGTTTCAGCAGACGGCACCGTCCATCTGATGAACGACGCACTGGAGGCTCTCTGCGGCCTTGGTACGGCCGAAGTCTCGCGCGGTCTGACGCTGTTCGAAGTGATCCATCCAAAAGATGGCCACCGTCTGGCCAGATTCCTGGCCGCCAGCGACAAGGATGAGGCTTCGTGGCCGGCATCCGCCGGCATCGAGTGCACCCTGGTCAAGCGGGACGGCAGCGAACGGGTGGTCATGCTGCATTCCTCACGGCTTCGTGCTGGAGATCGCCTGGTCGTAGCTTTCCACGATGTCACCCGGTACAAGCAAAGCGAGACCGATCTTCGCGACTGGGTGGACCGCATCGAAGCCATCAACAAGATAACGGCTGCAGTCAACTCAAGCCTCGATTTCGAGGGGCTCTTCGCCACCGTCTGCGACCATATCCGCGACATGATCGACTACGATATCGCCAGCCTGGTGCTCCGCAGCGAGGTCGACTCCGAGGGCTGCCTGCGGGCCGCCGTCTGTGGAGCCAGCCAGCCGCAGAGGGTGGATGTGAGTCCCGCCCGCTTTGCCGAGTTTCTGCAACGGCACGGCGACACCATCATCGAGTCCTGGGAGGGAGAGGACGAGAAACTCCTGCGGAGCCTTCTGGGAGAGCGCGTCAGGTCGTTCAGAATCTTGCCTCTTCTGCTGAACCAAGAGCCGGAGGGATGTCTTTGCGTCGGCTCGTACTATCCCCAGGCCTTCTCTTCGTACCACACCGCTGTGCTTCGGGGTATCGCCGCACAGCTCGCTATTGCCGTGCACAAGAGCCGCATGTACCGCGAGATGCAGCGGCACCTCAGCAATCTGAATCACCTGGCGCAGAACAGCACGGCATTGACGGCTACACTGGATCTGGATCGTATCAGCTCTCAGGTGGTGCAAGCCGCCGAGCAGATCTTGGCGCCGCGCATCGTCTGGGTGGAGTCACTCAAACGAGGAGAATTGGTCCCTGTGGCCACGGCCGGGCAGGTAGACGCGGCGGCGCTGCTGAAGGCCATCCAGCCGACGGCGGGCATCAGGCGTATCTTGCGCAGCCAGCGACCGGTTCATATCGAGCGGTTGCGCAGCGACCGAACCCTGCCAGCTCCGCGCAAGAAGGCGTTGCTGGAGGCTGGAGTGCAACGGCTGACGGCGATCGCCATCAAGCGCCTGGCTCCCGGGCCGATGCTGCTGTGGATCGGCCGCGAGGCCGGGCGTGCTTTTACGGAATTCGAAGAAGAGCTCCTGTTGACACTTGCCAGTCACGCCGCGGCGGCGATCGCCAAGGCCTACCTCTACAGCGAGGTGCGGGAGACCAAGAATTACCTGCAGAACGTGATCGAGAGCTCCATCGACGCGATCGTGACTGTGGATCGTGCCGGTCGCATCACGTTCGTGGGCAAAGGCGGCCAGGAGACTTTCGGCTACAAGGAACAGGACGTCGTCGGCAAGCCTGCGTGGCAGTTCTACGTCGGTGGGCGAGCCGAGGCGGCGCGGCTGTGGCAGATGCTCATCAAGAAAAAGGGCAAGCTCAGCGACCATCCGATCGAAATATTCCGCAGCGACGGCACGGCGGTCCCCGTGAGCCTGTCGGTGTCCAAGATCCGCAATCACAAGGGGCGAACCGTGGGCTATCTTGGCATTGCCAAGGACATGACCGAACAGAGACGGGCTGAACGGGAAATTCGCCGCAAGAGCGAGGAGCTCGAAAACTTCGTCTACCTGATTTCGCATAACCTGAAAGCTCCGATCGTTTCGGTGCAGGGGTTCGCGTCACTCCTGATGAGCGAGGGCGACGAGTTGGATGACGCGCAGCGGCAACGCTACCTGGACCGGATCCTGAAGAATGTCGCCCACATGCAGGAGATGATCCACGATCTGCTCGAGTTTTCCCGGATCGGCAGAGTCGAGCGAAAAGAGGAGAGAGTGAATCTCCAGGAGCTTCTGGAGTCGCTGGTCGAGGAGATGCGCCTGCAGTTCATGGAGAAGCGCATTGCTGTCCGGCTTCCCGCAGACTTGCCGATCGTAACCGGCGACCGAGACGGCCTGCAGGCGATTTTTTCTAACCTATTGAGCAATGCCGTCAAGTACATCGGCAACCCGGAGGAGCCGAAGATCGAAGTGGGATGGGAAGACAAAGGACGGTTTTTCGTTTTCTGGGTGCGTGACAACGGCATCGGTATCGAGCCGAAGTACCAGGAGAAGGTCTTCGATCTCTTCCACCGCGGCGGGCAGGGCCATGAAGTCGAAGGCACCGGAGTCGGCTTGGCGATCGTGAAACGGATTGTCGAGAATCACGGAGGTGCAGTACAGATCGTCTCGGAGCGCGGCGTCGGCACGACGGTCTCTTTCACCCTGCCCCAAAAAGAGGGTCGCCAGAAAACAAAGACACGTGCCGGGCGCTAACGGAGACCCACGGGTGAGGCCGGCTTCGTAACCTGCCCGGTTCGAGCGCACGATGTGGACGAGACGGCAGAGTCGCGCGCGCACAACGGCCACCGTGGATGGCCGCCAGTTTTTCTTAAATGAGTGGGCAAAACGTCGAGGCGGAGGGCTATGCTGACGTCGAAGGCGGTTGCACAGGAGGTTGCTGACGAAGACAAAGAGAGCGCAGAGCTCAGCCGGCTGCGTCGACTGCTGGCTTCGAAAGAGGAACAGTTGCGCGGCCTCCGCGAGGAACTGGATCACTATTTCCAGGCGATCACCCATGAGCTGAAAGGCCCGCTGGTTGCCCTGGAGGGATTCTCCACGCTCCTGGCCGAACGGGCTGCGGAAAGCCTTGACGAAGAGGGTCGCGGTTTCTTGCAGCGCATTCAGGCCAATATTGCTCAGCTCGAGACCCTGCTGAGCAGCATCACGCAGATGGCCAGGGCCGAGATCAACGGCAGCGACATGGAGTGGTTTCCGGTGGCGCTGGCGCTGCAAGAGGCCCTGGCGAGTCTTCAGGAGGAGGTCCAGCGCAGCGATGCGGAGATTCGCATCGCCGAACACCTTCCCTGGGTCCACGGGCATCCGTCGGCGATCATGCAGGTCTTCCGCAACCTCTTGGGGAATGCCATCAAGTACGCCAGGCCCGACCGCAAGCCGATCGTGGAGGTCGGCTACGAGGGGCAGGAAATCTTCCACAAGTTTTTCGTGAAGGACAACGGTGTGGGATTCGCGCCGGAAGAGCGGCAGCGCGTCTTCAGCCTGTTCACCCGGCTGGATAACAAGCCGAATGTTCGCGGCAGCGGTCTCGGTCTGGCATTCGTCAAAAGGATCGTACAGGCACATGGAGGGGAGGTGTGGGTGTCGGCCAGGAAGGGGCGGGGTGCGACCTTCTACTTCACTCTGCCGCGCTTTGCCAGCGCCCACCCGGCAGAGAACAACCACCGTCCAGCAGCTTTGGATTCATCACCAGGAGAGGTTCGTCCATGAAGCCGGGAATGCGAATTCTGATTGTCGAAGACAACGCCGATCAGGCGGAACTGATGGAGTTTGTTCTGCATCGCTATGACAAGCGAATATCGGTAACGGTTGTGAAGTCGGGGGCGGCCTGCTTGCAGCAGTTGCGCAGCGACCATTTTGACGCCGTTGTGCTCGACTTCAACCTGCCGCAGATGACCGGTCTGGAGGTCCTGAAAGCGGTACGTTCGCGGTTCTACGACATTCCTGTGATCTTCGTCACAGGCCAGGGGGACGAGAAGATCGCCGTGCAGGCCATGAAGCTCGGTGCCTATGATTACATCATCAAGGACCAGGGTTACCTGCAGGTGCTGCCGAAGATCGTCATCAAAGCGGCTGAGAGGGGGCGGCTGGAAGCGGCGTTGCGAGAGTGGGAGCACAAGTACCAGAGCATCTTCGAGAACGCCAACGACGCGATTTTCATTGTTCAGCCCGAAGACGGCCACATCCTGGAGGTCAACCACCGCGCCGAGGCGCTGACGGGTTATCGCCGCGAGCAGCTCCTCGACATGGAGATCGCTGACCTTCACATCCCGGGGCAACAGTCGACCGCCGGAGAGCTGATCCGCAAAACTCTGGAGCTGGGGTCGACAAACTACGGGGATGTCACCTTTGTTCGGCAGCAGGGCGAAGAGGTGGCGGTCGATGTCAGCGCCAGTGTGCTGGGGTTCGGTCGCCGTAAGGTCATTCTGCAGATCGTACGCGATGTGACCGAGAAAAAGGCGCTGGAAAAGCAGCTCCTGGCCAGTCAGAAACGGCTTCAGGCCATCTTCGACGGCATCTCCGACATCATCTCGGTGCAGGATCGCTCTCTCGAGATTGCCCTGGCGAACAAGAAAATCGCCGAGCTACGCGACACCACGCCACAAGAGCTGGTGGGTCGAAAATGCTATGAGATGTACTTCGACCGCAGTGAGCCCTGCGAGGGCTGCCCAATCCTCAAGACTTTTGAGACGCGGAAGCCAGAGTTCTTGGAAATGGTGCATGGCGGGGAGATCTACCAAATCTGGAGTTATCCGATGTTCGGCCTGGACGGCGAGATCGATCACGTCATCGAGAATGCCAAGGTCGTCACGCAGCAAAAGTTTCTCGAGAAACAATTGATCCAGTCGGAGAAACTGGCGACCATTGGTCTTCTGTCGAGCGGCATCGCCCATGAGTTGCGCAATCCGCTGAACATCATCGAAACGGCACGCTATTACATCGAAGACACCCTGGAGAGCGAGGGTCGTCTCGACGGCGATCTGCGCAGCAAGTTCGAAGTGATCAAGAAGAATGTGCGGCGGGCATCGAACATCATCAATAACCTGTTGGAATTTTCGCGCCACTCGGAGAACGAACGCGAGCTGATCGACGTGAACCGGCTCATCGACAGCACGCTGTCGTTGATCGGTAAGGAGCTGAGTGCCAAGAACATCGAGCTGGTGCGTCGTTATGGCCAGGTGCCGCTGGCCTACTTCGGCCTCGACGGTCTGAAACAGGTCCTTCTCAACATCATCATCAATGCCGTGCAGGCGATGCCGAACGGTGGCCGGTTGACTATTGAGACCTCGACCGCGTCGGATGGCCGGCTGCAGGTACGAATCGCCGACACCGGAGACGGAATTCCGCCGGAAAACCTGCCCCACATCTTCTCCCCGTTCTTCACCACCAAGGCGGTGGGTGAGGGCACGGGGCTCGGGCTCTACATCACACACATGATCCTGCAGAGAGAGAACGGTGACATTTCGGTCGACAGTACGAACGGCGAAGGAACGACGTTCACGGTGCAGTTGCCGACGGGGCAGGATCGCCAGGAACCGACGCCCATGGAGCCGGCGGAAGCAGTACCTTCGATCGTCTGAGGGCAGAAGCTCGGGGGGAATTTTCGTTTGACAAACAAGGGATTTATGCTTACATTTAGCCGATTTAACGCCCTGTAAAAATGGGACGGATTAGACACCGGCTGAGGTAAGCGTGAGTTTGAAATCCATCGTCCGGCCGATAAAGGATGACCTCGATGAGTTTGATCACCACTTCAAACGGCTTCTCAACTCGGACGTTTTCCTGGTCGATAGAGTAGTTCAATACATTGTTTCCCACAAAGGCAAGCGGCTGCGACCCATCCTCGTTCTTCTGACGGCGCGTCTGCCCGGGACACCGGTCTCCGAGCATCGTTTCCGTGCCGCTGCTGTGATGGAGCTGCTCCACACCGCCACCCTCATTCACGACGACGTCGTAGACGGTTCGGATCGACGGCGGGGCTTTCCGACGGTCAATGCGGTGTGGAAGAACAAAGTTTCGGTGCTCATGGGGGACTACCTGTTCTCCAAAGCCCTTCTGGCGATGATCAGCCTGCGCGACCAGCGCGCCCTGGACGTCATTTCGAAAACCGCTGAACGGATGAGTCAGGGGGAATTGCTGCAGGTGGAACGCAGCAAGGACTACTGGATCGAAGAAGAGGTCTATTTCCGGCTGATTGCGGACAAGACGGCGTCGCTGATCTCTGCTGCTTGCCAGCTTGGCATTCTGGCCTCTGGTGGTGCACCAGACGACATGCAGGCGATGGCCGAATTCGGGGAGAACCTGGGAATCGCCTTTCAAATCCGCGATGACCTGCTCGACATCCTCGGCGTGGAGAAGCAGACCGGGAAGCCAATTGGCAACGACATTCGCGAGAACAAGATCACACTCCCCCTTCTCCATGCTCTCAAGGTCGCCGACAAGAGACAGGCGCGCGGTGTGATTCGATTGATGAAGAAGGGTCCGGCGCGGCGCGAACTGGCAGAGATCATCGACTTTGTCGCGGCACATCAAGGGATTGAATACGCCACCGAAACAGCCAATCGTTTCTGCACGAAAGCCCTACAGATTCTGGAACGATATCCAGAGTCGGAGTACAAAGACTCCCTCACAGAACTGGTCACGTATATCACGACGCGGGAGCGCTAGCCTGCGCCGGCACGCGGATTACATTCCAGCATGCTCCGGTTTACTCTCCGTGTATTTTGATCCTATTGTCAGCGATCTACTTCTTGCAGCAGCAGCGACCGACAGGCGCCACTGGGGCTGCCGTCGCTGCCTCGCTCCGATGTGGGAGGGCGGTGGAGATTCAACAGAGCGTTTTTCGGCGAAGTGGCTTCTGCCAGGAGGTGCGGCGGATCCTGTCACAGTGTGCAACTTCGAGATCGACAACTCAGCGAGGACACCATGCCAAGGACTCTAGTGACCGGCGGAGCCGGTTTTCTCGGTTCGCATCTGTGTGAGTACCTGCTGAAAAAAGGGCATCAGGTGATTGCAATGGACAACCTGCTGACCGGGACCATTGCCAACATCGAACACCTCCAGGGCCAGAATTTCAAATTCGTCAAACACGATGTGACCGAGTATGTCTACCTTGCGGGTCCCATCGACTATGTGCTGCACTTCGCTTCGCCTGCCAGCCCCATCGACTACCTGCAGCTGCCGATCCAGACGCTGAAGGTGGGTTCTCTCGGCACCCATAAGACGCTCGGGCTGGCGAAGGAAAAGGGTGCGACTTTTCTGCTGGCATCGACCTCCGAAGTATACGGAGATCCGCTGGAACACCCCCAGCGCGAGGATTACTGGGGTCATGTCAATCCGGTGGGCCCGCGCGGCGTCTATGATGAAGCCAAGCGGTTCGCCGAGGCCATCACCATGGCCTATCATCGCTACCACGGTCTCGACACCAAGATCGTGCGCATCTTCAACACCTACGGCCCGCGCATGCGCCCGCACGATGGCCGCGCCATTCCCACGTTCATTCCGCAGGCGCTGCGCAACGAGCCCATCACCGTGTTCGGCGACGGCTCGCAGACACGCAGCTTCTGCTATGTCGACGATCTGGTGGATGGAATCTACCGGCTCCTGGTCTCCGATTTCCATGAGCCGGTCAATATCGGCAACCCCCAGGAGATGACGGTCAAGCAGCTTGCCGAGTCCATCATCGAAATCACCGGCAGTCGCAGTCCCATCACCTACAAGCCGCTTCCGGTGGACGACCCGAAGATCCGCCAGCCGAACATTTCACGCGCTCGGGAAATCCTCGGCTGGGAACCCCGCGTCTCCCTTGAAGACGGTCTGCGGCGCACAGTGGAGTGGTTTCGCAGTTTGCCCGACTTTCAGTGAGCCATGCGGAAAGCCGATCCCCGGAAGATTCTGGTTTTGCGTCTCAGTTCCATCGGCGACATCGTGCTCACCACACCGGTGTTGCGGGCCTTGAGGAGACGGTTTCCGCGGGCGCGCATCGACTATCTCGTGAAGGCCCGTTACGCCCAACTTCTTAGCGAGAATCCCCATCTCGATCGCGTCCTCTGCTTTCCCGATACGGCCGGGCTCCCGGAGCTATGGGACACTCTCAGACGGCTGCGGCGGGAGAGATACGACTTGCTGGTGGATCTGCACAAGAACTGGCGTACGGCCATGCTTCGCATGGGCACGGGTGCCGCCGAAAGGCTGGCCTACCGCAAGTATGCCCTGCGCCGGGCTTTTTACGTGCTGTCCAAGAAGCCTTCGTTTGGGCTGCCTGGTGCGGTCGATCGCTACTTTGAAGCCGTCGTGGGTCTGGGGGTTGAGGACGATGGCCGCGGCCTCGAGCTGCACGTGGGATCTTCAACTCAAAGGCTCACCGAGGCAAAGTTGCACCGACTTGGCTGGAGCGGAACCAGGGCGATCGCACTGGTTCCGGGCGCCGGCTACTTCACCAAGCGCTGGCCTGCCGAACGCTATGCTCAACTGGCGGACAGACTGGCGACACGGTTCGGCTGCCAGATTTTCGTGCTCGGAGATCAGGAGGATCGTCTGCCAGCGGCGCTCATCGCCGGCCGCCTGGACGGTGACGCCGTCGTCGATCTGAGCAGCCATCTTTCTCTGGCGGAATCGGCCGCTGCTTTGCGCTGTTGCGATCTAGTGGTCGCCAACGACACCGGCTTGATGCACATGGCAGCGGCGCTTGGCAAGAAACTTGTCGCAATCTTCGGCAGTACGACTGAAGGGCTGGGGTTCTTTCCGCGGGGCGAGAAGGTGCGCGTCATCCAGGCCGAATTGGCCTGCCGGCCTTGTTCGCACCTGGGACGGAAGCGTTGCCCGAAAGGTCATTTTCGCTGCATGCGAGAGATCTCAGTGGATCAGGTCTTCTCGGCTGCGGCGCAGCTGCTCGGCGCCACGCAGCCCGTGACAAGTTCAATCTTATGAAGGAGGGTGGTCTACGATTTGACTTCCAGAACGCTTGCGAGACGAATCGGTGAGCTGGCCCGTGAGAAGAAGGCCGACGCCATCTATCTGCTCGACCTTCGGCAGGTGACCTCGATGACCGACTACTTTGTCATCTGTTCTGGGTCCAGCGATATGCATGTCAAAGCGATTGTCGACCATATCTCGAGAGAGCTGAAAAAGGAGCGCGTGCGGCCGCTGCACACCGAAGGCTACTCTCACCTCCACTGGGTCCTGATCGACTACTATGATGTGGTGGTGCACGTGTTTCAGCCGGAGACGCGCGAATACTACGGTCTGGAGCGGCTGTGGGGGGATGCGGGGGTAGAGATCATTGAGGAAGAGGTACATGGCTAATCCATTCAAGTTCCCCCACGAGCTGGTCCGAGAGATCGTTTTGTCTGCCGCCAAAAAGCTGGGCTACCCGTTGGAAGCCGTGGACGATATTCCGGTGGAGAAGCCGAAGCTTGCTGAGCATGGTGATGTTGCTTCCACGGTAGCCCTTTCCCTCGCCCGTCCGCTGCGCCGTTCCCCGCGTCAGATCGCGACCGAATTGCTGGAGCAACTGAAGACCGACTCCGACCTGGTGGAGTCCGTCGAAATTGCCGGCCCGGGCTATCTGAATTTCCGCCTCGGGGCAGCATACTGGCGCTTGGCTCTGGAGCACATTCTGTCGCAGCGGGAGAACTTTGGCCTTGCCGACTGGGGGGGCGGCAAACGCGTTCAGGTCGAGTTTGTCAGCGCCAACCCGACCGGACCTCTGAACGTGGTGAGTGCCCGGGCTGCAACAGTGGGTGACGTGCTTGTGAATCTTTTCAACGCCGTCGGGTTTGAGGCGAAACGGGAGTACTACATCAACGATGCCGGCCGCCAGGTGCGGTTGCTTGGCGCGTCGGTTAGTTCGCGCTACATGGAATTGCTCGGACACCATGAAGCGTTCCCGGAGGAGGGCTATCACGGCGACTACGTGTGGGATATCGCTCGGGACATCGTCGAGCGCGACGGTGACCGTTATGCGTCGCTGCCTGCTGGCGAGCGGAGAGAGCATTTGGGCCAGATTGCCCTTGAGAAGATGATCGCCTCGCATCAGGAGATGATGCGCCGCTTTGGTGTGCAGTTCGATGTCTGGTTCCGGGAGAGCGACTTGCGCCGGTCAGCGGCGCATGAAGAGATCCTGAAGCGATTCAAGCAGCAGGGGTATGCCTATGAGAAGGATGGCGCCGTGTGGTTCGCCTCTTCTCGTTTCGGCGATGAAAAGGACCGCGTCCTGGTGACGCGGACCGGCGAGCCAACCTATTTTCTGGTCGACATCGCCTACCACCGCAGCAAGTACGAGCGCGGCTTTGAGATGGTCCACGATCTCTGGGGCCCGGATCATCATGGCTACATCCCGCGGATGCGTGCCGCGATTGTGGCGCTCGGCTATCCCGAGGACTCCTTTCGGGTCCACATCGTGCAGCAGGTCAATTTGCTGCGTGGTGGAGAGGTGGTCAAGATGTCCAAGCGCGCCGGCAAGATCATCGAGATGGCCGAGCTGATCGACGAGGTCGGTGTGGACGTGGCCCGGTTCTTCTTCCTCACGCGCAGAATGGAGACGCCTCTCGATTTCGACATCGACCTGGCGAAGACGACATCTGAAGAGAACCCCGTCTACTACGTGCAGTACGCCCATGCCCGGATTTGCAACATTCTGCGGTTCGCCCTGGAGCAGGGAATCGCGCTGCCTGAGCGGGCCGACCTCGATCTGATCGGGGAGAGTGCAGAGCTGGACTTGATCAAGAAGCTTCTCGAGTACTCCGAGGTCGTATCGGCGGCGGCCCGGGCCTGCGAGCCTCATCGTTTGCCCGCCTATCTCCAGGATGTGGCAGCCTCGTTTCATCGGTTCTATCACCACCATCGGGTGGTGACCGACGACGCGGAAATGACGGCAGCGCGTCTTCGGCTGGTCGAGGCAGCCCGGATTGTGCTTGCCAACGGCCTGAAGCTGATCGGTGTGTCGGCACCGGAGCGGATGTAGCACAGGGAATCTACAACGAGTGGAGACGACATCATGAGCATTCTGGTGGTCGGGTCCGTCGGCCTGGATACCGTGGAAACACCTTTTGGACGCGTGGAGGACGCCCTCGGAGGCGCGGCCACCTACTTCAGCGCTGCCGCCAGCTATTTCTCGCCGATACGCATGGTGGCCGTCGTCGGCACCGACTTCGACCTCGACTGCCTGAACTTCCTGCGTCGCCGGAACGTGGACCTGAGCGGGCTTGCCGTCGAGGACGGGCGTACGTTTCGATGGGGAGGGCGCTACAATGTCGACCTCAATGAGCGGGAAACGCTCTTCACTCACCTCAATGTGTTCGAAACGTTCCGGCCGGCGATTCCGGTTGCCTACCGGTCGAGCCCCTTTGTTTTTCTCGCGAATATCGATCCTGAGCTCCAGCTCGAAGTGTTGCGCCAGGTGTCACAGCCGAAATTGGTGGCGATGGACACCATGAACTTCTGGATCGAGGGGAAACGGGCCGCACTTCATCAGGTGCTGCAGCGCGTCGACCTGCTGTTCGTGAACGATGCCGAGGCGCGTCAACTCGCCGGCGATGCCAACCTGATTCGGGCGGCGCGCCGCATCTTTCAACTGGGTCCGAAGGCGGTGGTGGTGAAAAAAGGCGAGCACGGGGCCATGCTCGTGACGCCTGACTCGCTCTTCTGGGCCCCAGCCTACCCGCTCGAGTCGATCTGCGATCCCACGGGCGCTGGCGACACGTTCGCCGGCGGCTTCATGGGGTACCTCGCCCAGGCCGAAGACGTGTCGGAGCGCAATCTGCGCCGCGCCATTGTCTACGGCAGTGCCATGGCCTCGTTTTGTGTGGAGCGTTTCAGCCTGGAGCGCCTCATGGACCTTTCGATCCAGGAGATCGAGCAGCGATTTGCAGACTTTGCAGAGATGACCCGGTTTACCGCCGATGCCCGCTAATCATCCCCAGGCAGGGTCGGTGAGGGTCATCACCGACCGCTTCGAGGTTTCCACCCGCGGGCATACCGACATCGTCGATGTGACCGAGCGGGTGGCCGCTATCGTTCGCCGCAGCGGCCTGAAAGAGGGTCAGGCGACGGTATTCGTTGGTGGTTCCACGGCTGCGATCACCACCATCGAGTACGAACCTGGCCTGCTTCGGGATTTGCCGGAGGTCTACGATCGCCTCGTGCCTGCCGGCGTTCGCTATCACCACGACGCCACCTGGGGCGATGGTAACGGCTATGCCCACGTGCGCGCTGCGCTGACCGGCTCCACCTATATCGTACCCTTCGAGAAAGGACGTCTCCTCCTCGGCACCTGGCAGCAGATCGTGCTCATCGATTTCGACAATCGCCCACGCCAGCGCCGCATTGTCGTCCAGATGATCGGAGTGTAGGATGGCGATCGCCCATTTCCAATGCGTTGGCGGTGCAAGCGGGGACATGATCCTCGGCGCTTTTGTCGATGCCGGCATGCCACTGGAAGCTTTACGAGAAGGGCTGGCCGGGCTCGGTCTTCCGGGCTTCGAGATCGAAGCCCGGCGTGTCAGCCGCCGGGGCATTTGCGCCACCCAGGTGGTGGTCCACACCGAAGAGCAACGTGCCCACCGGCATCTCGAGGAGATTGATGCCATCCTCCAGCGTGCCGATCTGCCCAAGGGAGTCAAGGAAGACGCCGGCCGGGTGTTCAGGAAGATTGCCGAGGCCGAGGCTGAGATTCATGGTGTTCGCCCTGAAGACGTCCACTTCCACGAAGTGGGCGCCATGGATACCATTGTCGATGTGGTCGGAGCGATGATCGCGGCCCGGCATATGGGCTTGCGGCGCGTAACTGTGTCGCCTTTCCGCCTGGGGCAGGGAACCATGGAGATGGCTCACGGCACCTTCCCGATCCCGGCCCCAGCCACAGTGGCATTGCTGCGCGGCTGGCCGGTGCTGTTTACCGGCATACCGGCCGAGCTCACTACGCCAACGGGCGCCGCCGTCCTTACCACACTGGCACGGCGCCCACAACCACCGCCGTCGTTGCACATCAGCGCCATTGGCTACGGCGCCGGCAGTCGAGATCTGGAGTCGTTGCCCAACGTCCTGCGCTTGGTGTTGGGCCAAGAAGCGGCCGCGGCCGAGGAAGACGAGGCCATGCTCGTGGAGGCCAACATCGACGACATGAATCCGGAGTTGTATCCCCACTTGATGGACCGGCTTTTCGCGGCTGGCGCGATGGATGTTTATCTGACACCAGTCCTGATGAAGAAGGGGCGGCCCGGCACGCTCGTCAGCGTTCTGGTGCCTCCAGATCTCGTCGACACCGCCGTGGAGGTGCTGTTTCGGGAGTCGACCACGATCGGCGTGCGCATGCATCCCTTACGGCGCCGCAAACTCGTGCGCCGCGTCGTGGAAGTGCAAACGTCTCTGGGGCCGGTGATGGTGAAGGAGATCGACAGCGCGGCCGGCACAAGACGTGTTCCGGAGTACGAAGAGTGCCGCCGTCTAGCCGTTGAACGGGGTCTGCCGGTGCGTGAGGTGTTTGCCATACTGGAGGCGGAGCTCCGCGATCTCTCATAGCCGGTCGCGGCGGCCACAGCAGTGAGGGCATCTTGCGGCTGGCCTCCAGTTCTTGCCTCGTCTTGCTATGATTCAGCTCACCGACCTTTGTTATGATTTTGCCGGGCCTGGCGGCGAAAGCGTGCGTGCTCTGGGCGGCGTCAACCTGACTCTGAGTGAAGGCGACTCTGTGGCCGTGCTCGGGGCCAACGGGTCTGGGAAGACCACACTGGCGCGTTGCCTCAACGGCCTCTATGTTCCCACCTCTGGAAAAGTTGAAGTCGACGGCATGGACAGCCGCGATCCAACGCTCCGCAGCGAAATCCGCCGGCGAGTTGGACTGCTTTTTCAAAATCCGGAAAATCAAATCGTCGCGGCCACGGTGGAGAGGGAGATCGCCTTCGGCCTGGAGAATCTCGGTCTGGAGCGAGACGAGATGCGCAGCAGGGTGGAGCGCATGTTGGCGCTCTTCGGGCTCGATCACCTGCGCCAGCAACCCCCTCACCTGCTCTCGGGCGGTGAGAAGCAGCGACTTGCCATTGCCGCGGTGATGGCCATGGAGCCGCGCTATCTGGTTCTCGATGAGCCTACTTCACTGCTCGATCCGCCCAGCCGACGGCAGCTTCTCCGGCTGGTGCTCGAACTTCACCGTCCGTCGAATTCGTATGGCCCTATCACCACCGTGCTGATCACCCAGTTTCCCGCTGAGGCTCTTGTCGCCCGCCGCGTACTGGTGCTACATCGTGGTCGAATCATCTTTGACGAATCACCAGACATCCTTTTCCAACGTGTCGAAGCCCTTCACAATGTTGGTCTAAGTTCCCCTGTAGAATACGAGTTACATGCCCTTCTCAGCACCCTCTATCGCCACTCCATCCCTCTCAAAGATCTGGTGCTGCCGCCGATATTGTAAGGTGTATGCGAGATGGCAGCCCAGACATCGACTTTCTTGTAAGCTCTCGAGCTGATCGAGACGAACCGACGGAGGAGACCGGCTTCACTGATCTCGACTTCCTGCCGGCAGTTACGGTGGTCGAGGAGGCCGTCGACCTTCAGGCGTTGTTGGAGCTCCGCTCCCGCCAGGAGGATGTGGCGCCAACGGCGCCGGTAGAGGATTTGGCCGTTGTCGTTGACGCCCCTCTGCAACCGGTGGGGGCCCGTCGCTTTGTCGATCCTGACCCCTTCGAGGCCAAAATCGTGGCCCAGATGGCGGCCGAAGCGGAGTCCCAGCCCTCCGCTTTGCGTGTCGACTCGGCGAAGCCGCAGGTGGAAGAAGAGCAGGCGAGCGGCGACGACGGATCAGCGGAGATGCGCCCAGACGAGGTGGAGGCCGCCGGCGGTTGGAAGCGGTTCAGGCTACGAATGCCACGCCTGGCCCTGGCCACCTACTATGTGGGTCTCGACATCGGCTCTGCAGGCGTGAAGTATGTGATCCTCAAACGCGGCGTGAAGAGATCCAGCCTCGAGGACTACGGCACCATCTGGCTGCCGCCCGAGTTGCGCGATCTCCCCGGCGATGCAACCAGGCGAGGTCTGATCCGGCTGCTCCGAAAAAGGCTTCCGATTTACAGGATGGTTGATCAGCCGCTGGCCTCTTCGGTCTCCGGGCTCGAGGTCGTGTTCCGTGCATTCAATATCCCGCGGATACCGAAGAAGGAACTGAAGGAAGCCGTGCCATGGGCGGCACGCAATCATCTGCCCTATCCTGTGGAGGAGGCTCAGCTCGACTTCGAGGCCTCGGAGAAGGATGCCGACGAGGCCGGGAAGCTGCGCGTGCACTTGCTGGCTGCCAGGCGCGACATCGTTCTCGGCCATGTTGAGTTGTTGCGCAAGCTTCGGGTGCAGCCGAGCCGTGTCACCAGCAATGCTCTGGCTGTGGCGAGACTGGTGCGGCGCCGCCAGCAGGAAGCCGCGGGCGCCTGCGAGCTGGTTATGGACATCGGTGCCCGCACCACCCGGTTGACCTTCCTCAAGCAGGGGCAGGTCCAGTTCGTGCGCGAAATCACCACAGCCAGTGGCGACTTCACCGAGGTGCTGACCGGCGCCATCTTTTTCGAGGGACGGCAGGTGGTGTGGTCGGAGGAGCGCGCCGAGGAGATGAAGCGCCGCTACGGTCTCCCGGAGGAGGATGCAGAAGGCACAACTCCGGACGGCGTGCCTCTGCGCGAGGTCGCCGTGCAGATGCGGCCCGTCCTCGAGAGGCTGGTGAACGAAGTTCAGCGTTCAATCGACTATTATCAAGGGCAGCATCCGGGCGTCCAGGTCCAGAGAATCCACCTCTGTGGCGGCGGCGCGCTGTTGAAGAGCCTTGCCGACAATCTGGCCAAGCACCTGCGCGTCGATGTCGACATCCTCGATCCGTTTGCGGCTGTTGATGTGGCCGCGGGCCGCTCCGGTGAACTAGCGGAGCAGGCTCCGCTCTATGCCGCGGCCATGGGGCTGGCACTCGAGACAGGGCGTGGGCTGAACCTGCTTCCTCCACCCCTGCGCGTTGTCCGAAAGCTGCAGGCCGTGCAAAAGGTGCTTCGACTGGCGACGATCTTGGCGGCGTTTGCTTTCGGAGTGCTCAGCGTCTTGATGGTTTCGCACAACACCATTCTGAGTTCGAGTGTCCGTCGCATGCAGGAGGAGTACAGTCGCCTGCAACCGCGCAGGCAAGTCTACCTCAAGCTGCTCAGCGATCTTCAGGCGCGGCAGAGGAAACTGTCGGAGCTGAACGCGAACATAGGGCCGGGCCAGAATGCCGTGCAGCACTTGCGAGCCCTGAGCGTGCTGAGCCCGAGGAAAATTGTGCTCGTGAGGGTGCAGATCGAGACCCGCGCCGAAACCCGCTCCGTTGGCAAGAAGGGCAACAAAGTCATCAAGAAGGAGTTTGACGTGCTGCGAGTCAGGGGCATCGTGCTCAAGGACGGGGAACTGCCCGGAGTCCGACTGGCCCAGTACCTGCTGGCGCTGGAAGCGTCGGGCTACTTCCGCCGAATCGACATTGTGGACAAACAGATGGATGAAAAGGGCAATTTGAAGTTCACGCTGGATTGTGGGCTTTGATCCGATGGGAGCGTATCGCCGTCTCGGAACGTGGGTGGCCATTCTTCTTGCCGTCATCACGGTTTGGTTTGTGGCGGTCTATCGGCCGCAGTCGAATGTAACTCGGAAGACCGAGGCGCAGGTCGACAAGCTCAGTACGGAGATCAAGGCGATCACCGCCACCGAAAAGCGCATCGCGAAATTGCGCCGTCGGCTGGCTTTCGTCGACTCCAGTATCCAGCGTATCGAATCGAGGATCTACGCCAAGCAGCGGCTGCCGGAAGTTCTGCTGCGAATGGAAAGCCAGGGCAGAAAATATGGTTTGCGGTTCAAGTCGATCTTCCCTGACTACACGATCTTGTTCACAGAGGACTCGTCCCAGGTGTCTGCCAACGGGTTGATGCGAGTACCGGTCCATTTCATCATGGAAGGCAGTTACAAATCTTTCGGGCGCTACCTGGAGTCGTTCCCCGGGATGCCGTGGACGGTCACGGTGGGCGGAGTCGACATCCGGCTGATGCGCGAAAGCTATCCGAGGCTACTGATCGATCTCTTGGCCTATATTTATGTGTACGACGAGACCAAGGGTGGGCGAGAGAGACTACGCTTGCTCGAAGCGGCAACGGACGCGGCCCCGGACAAGGGCAGTCCTGCGCACAACAGCAGTGACTAGGCAAGCCTGCCTCGGCAGGTCATCATTCTTTTGTCTTTGTTGAGAAAAGGGACCCATGCTTCAGAAGCGCGAAAAGATCTTGGTTATCGGCACCGGCTTGTCGGCGGTGATCTTCGTGTTCAACCAGTTTGTCTGCTCCAGTAGGACCAGCTCCTCGGCGGAGAATTCAATCACGGCACCGCAGGCGGCAGTAGCTGCAAACAAGATTGAGAGACCGGCGGCCGCCAAGATAGACCAGGGACTGCTGAAAGAACGTCGCCTGCGATGGCGGACGGTCATGTTCAAGAGGTGGGGCCGGGATCCGTTTGCAGCCAGCCCATCTATCCTCGAGATGATCGAATCGGACGCTGCCGGAGAAGCCGATTCTTCCGCCGCGTCGGATTCGACTCGCCCTGTGACGCTGAACGGGCTGCTGTGGGGATTGGGGAAGCCCGTCGCGCTGATCGGGGATGCGATTCTGGCAGAGGGCGAGCGCCAGGGTGACCTGCAGGTGCTGAAGATTGGACCCGACTACGTGATTTGCCGAAAAGGCGGAAAACTTCTCCGACTGGAACTCGAGGGTCCTGTCTATCCCTCTTCCAAGCGGCCATCTCCATGAGGTTCATTATGTTCAGACGTGCGAACTGGCTGTGCGTAGCATTCTTTCTCTACACTGGCTCCGTGCTCTTGGCGCAGGAGCCGGCGCGCCTGGAATCCATGCAAGTGACGGAGGGCATCCACGGGCATCGGGTGATCCTGAAGTTGAGCTCCCCCGTGCGCTACGCGCACCTCTTCCTGAAGCGACCACCGCGGCTCCTCCTCTACCTGCGCGATGTCGTCCTCGATGTTGGAAGCCCTCGGCTGGTTGATCCAAACTCCCCCGTGCAGGCCGTGGTGGCGGAACAGTGGATGGTGTCGCCGAAGGTGGTGAAAGTGAGTATCGATCTGGTTCGCAGCGTTCCTTACCAGATTTCACGCGAAGGTCCCTATCTCTATGTCGATTTCCGCACTTCGTTACGTCGGCCCGCACGCGCACGGAGAGATGTCACAGCACCCTCCGATGGCAAAGCCCCTGTGGTTCAGCGGGCTGTATCCGGGGGCCTCGCTTCGCTTGACCCCGTCGGGACGCTTGCTGCCGAAAGTCAGGAGCACGACGGCGACACATCGCCTCTCATCACCCTGGATGTCAGTCAGGCGGATATGGCCAATGTCTTGCGGCTGCTGTCGAGGCAGAGTCACCTGAACATTATCGCCAGCAAAGATGTCACGGGCAAGATCACCGTCAGCCTCCAGAGGGTGACACTGAAGGAGGCCCTCGACAATATTCTCAAGGCGAACGGCTACACCTACATTGTTGACGGCGACGTGATCCTGGTCAAACAGGCGGACAAGCTTGGCCTGGCCGAGAGGCAAACGAAGGTCTACCGCCTGCGCAATATCGATGCCTACAACTTGAAGAAGACGATCGAAAACGTCACTTCGAAGCAGGCGCGCATCACGGTGTTTTCGCGAAAGTTTCTCTCCGATCAGGAAGGAGACCAGCAGGCCACGGCGGCTGGCGCCAAAAAGCAACGCCGCAGCAGCATTCTGATCGTCACCGATCTGCCCGAGAACATCCGCCGCATCGACGAAATCGTTGCTGAGCTCGATCGGCCCGTTCCAATGGTGATGATCGAAGCAAAGCTGATCGAGCTGTCACCCAAGAAGGAGGGCGAGCTGGGCATCAATTGGACGAAGACGCTGGACGCCAAGCTGGCTTCTTTCGACGATGCCACCAGACAAAGCTACTCGGTGCGGAACGAGGACGTGTTTCATGGAGGGCCGTGGACCTTCGGTACACTGACAGCCTCGCAGTTCGGCGCAGTTCTCGATTTCCTCCGCCGCGAGACCCACTCGAAGCTGGTCTCCAACCCGCGGATCCTGGCTATGGACAACGAGGAGTCGATCATCAGTGTGGGCACCAACTTCCCGGTGCCGCAGATCAACCGAGGCGTCGGGGGGCAGGGCGATATCGTCACCTTTCGCTATCGCAACGTCGACATTTCGCTCCGTGTGACCCCGCACATCGATCTGGAGAAGCAGACCATCACCATGTATGTCAACCCCATCATCGAGGAGGTGACCGGGGAGGTCGTCGTTGACCAGAACCGTGCGCCGATCACCTCTAAGCGCAGTGTGGAATCGGTCGTCACCATAAGCAACGGAGAGACGCTGGTCATCGGCGGCCTGATCAAGGAAACGGATCGTCGGATTACCGAGAAGGTCTGGTTCCTGGGGGATCTGCCCCTTGTTGGAAATCTGTTTCGTCACCGCAAGAAAGAAAATGTTCAAACCGATATGCTCATCTTTATCACGCCGCAAATCGTCGAGAACGGTCCCTGACGAGAGCTTCGAAACGCCGGGCTCTTCGGTGTGGGCCGGCTGTCGTTCACTGCGGGAAGGTTGATCGATGCACAAAGCTGAACTCGACAGGCTACTCAGCTACGCCGTGCAAAAGGAAGCTTCGGACATCCATCTCTGTGCCGGGGCGCCTCCCATGCTGCGGATCCATGGGCTGCTGAGACGCCTTGATACAGGCCCAGTCAGCGCCGAGTCGCTGCAGCAACTCTTTGACGAAATTCTGAGTGAGCGGCAAAAGGAAAAACTGCGGCAGGCGATGGAGGTCGATCTCGCCTACGCGGTGACCGGCGTCGCCCGGTTTCGAACCAACGTTTACCACCAGATGCGTGGTGAGGCCGTCGCCTTCCGCGTCATCCCCGATCGCGTTCGCTCGCTGGAGGAGTTGGGCTGTCCGCCGGGTATCTATACCCTCGCAAGGGCACAACAGGGACTGGTACTGGTGACGGGTCCCACGGGGTCGGGTAAGTCGACGACCCTGGCTGCCATGATCGATCTGATCAACCAGGAACGTTACGATCACATCATCACGATTGAAGACCCCATCGAATATGTGCACCAGAGCAAGAACTGCCTGATCAACCAGCGCCAACTGGGAGAGCACACGACCTCCTTTGCCGCTGCGTTGCGGGCGGCGTTGCGAGAGGACCCGGACGTCATCCTGGTGGGCGAGATGCGCGACCTGGAGACGATCGCCCTGGCCCTGACGGCAGCCGAAACCGGGCATCTGGTGCTGGCGACGCTGCATACCATGAGCGCCGCCGAGACCGTCAACCGCATCGTCGACGTTTTTCCCCCAGAGCAGCAGCGCCAGGTGCGTGCCATGTTTGCCAACTCCTGCCAGGGTGTGATCGCGCAAAAGCTCCTGCCGACGCAGGACGGCCGGGGTCGAGTGGCCGTTCACGAAATCCTCATCGCCACCGCCGCCGTGCGCAATCTGATTCGCGAGCAGAAAACGCATCAGATCGGCTCCGCCATCCAAACCGGGGCGGCCGTCGGCATGCAGACCATGGATGCTGCCATTCAGAACCTTTTTAGACGCGGCACTCTCTCTCGCCAGGTTGCCGAGGCCAACGTCCAGGGAAAGCGGACACTCCTGTGATCAGCGGCATCAGCTCCGCGAAGCCGGTGCCGATCCCCGCTCCAGCATAGCCATTCGGTTTGGTTTCTGCGGTATGACAGTTTTTCAACTTGACTTTCGCAGAGCTTGCCAGTAAATTCACGATCGCTTGACTTCGGGTTGGGTTGGGAACCAGGGGCTCGCTCGGAAAGGGACCTGGAAGCCATCCGATTTGCCTTCCGGCCACTCCGGCAACTTTGCCAGTGCTCGGCAGCAGGCTTCCAGATTTCCTCACACCGGCGGCCTCTTACGATGAGGTGATGGATATGCGTACTCTACTGGGTGTGTTGACTGGTTTGGTGCTCTACACTGCCCCTGCCGTCGCTCAGCTCGGCATGGGGTACCTGGGTGCGCCTTACGGCAACGGTCTCTTCTACAGCGGCGTGGGCCTGGGCTTCATCGACGGCCAGAAACATATCGTTTTCAGTTTGCGGCCGGAGCTTGTTTTCGGCAAAATCGGCATTGGCCTGGACATCAATCTGCGCTACAACACGGAAACCGGCGAGCTGCGCAAGCAGGACTGGAACAGCTCGTACGATCTGCTGCGGGCCATCCGCTATGTCCGCTACGCCCGCAAGTATGACCCCTTCTACACGCGTGTCGGGGCCCTGGAGACGGCTCGTTTCGGGCACGGGTTCATTATGAACTTCTACAACAACCAACTTGTGTACGATGAGCGCAAGGTGGGTCTGGAGCTGGATGTCGACACCGGCCCGTGGGGCTTCGAGTCGATGACCAGCAATCTCGGACGGCTCGAGATCGTCGGCGCCCGGGGATATTTTCGGCCGCTTCACGGAGCCGGGTCGCTGCCGGTGCTGCGATCCTTGGCGATCGGCGCGACCGTGGTGAGCGACACCGATCCGGACCGATCCAGTCTGACCGATGATCGCGTCACCATCTATGGCGCCGATGTCGATGTGCCCCTGATTGAATACCCGGCTTTCCGGACGGCCGTCTACGCGGAGGTGGCAAGAATATCGGGCTTCGGCTCCGGCAGGGCCGTCGGCATCGAAATGAACGTGCGCACGGCACTGAACCTGTTCAACGTGACTGCTCGGCTGGAGCGCCGGTTTCTTGGGAAGGAATTCATCCCGTCCTATTTTGGGCCGTTCTACGAGATCGAACGCTTCCGCATCGATTCCAGCGGCCGTGTGTTCCGGAAGACGGATCGCCTGCGGACCATCCAGAGCGAGACTCGAGGTGTCTTTGGCGCCCTTTTCGGTCGTGTGGCCAACGTGGTTCAGTTGTATGGTACCTTCGAGCGCCTGGATGATCATCCGGACAGCGGAGAACTTCATCTCGCCGCTTTCGTGCCCCAGACGGTGCCCAGTATCAGCGCCCGGGCGGTCTACAGCAAGACCGGCATTGGCAGCGTGAGCGATGTCTTCAGCCTCGACGACAGGTCGCAGGCGCGCCTGGGACTGGGTTATCGCGTGAACCCGTTCGTAGTCCTTTTTGTCGACTATGTCTGGACGTTTCGCCTGGACCCGGCCACCGGACGTTACCTCACACAAGAACGGGTCGAGCCGCAGATTGCCATCGTCTTTCCTCTTAATTTTGGAGCGCGCCGGTGAGGCGACCGGTCGGCGTGATCTCGCTGGGGAGTCGCGCCCTGAGTGAATTTCAGCTCCTGGGCCGCACGATTCTCGGGGCGGTCACGGAGTTCGTTTATCCTCCTGTCTGCCTGATCTGCGAAGGCCGGCTGGCCGATGCGTCGAGGCGGGTGTGTACTCGCTGCTTGGACCGTATTCCGCGGAAGTCGCCGTGCGAGGGCCGTCTTGCAGCCACGGATTCCGGAGGTCGGCCGCTGTCATACCTGGCGGTGTGGGAGTACGAAGAGCCCCTACCGACGATCATTCACGCCATGAAGTATCGTGGATACTGGAAGCTGGCTCAGGCGCTAAGCCGCGACATGGCGGCGGAGATCCTGCGCCGGCGTGAGTACGCCGAAGCTGACTTGCTCGTGCCTGTGCCGCTGCACCGCCTCCGCAAACGGGAACGGGGCTTCAATCAGAGCCAGAAATTGGCCGAGGGGATCAGCGAGATCACGGCCCAGCCCGTTGTGGATGCCCTCCGCCGCGTCAGGTACACGCGGACACAAACCGCGCTCTCCGCCAGTGATCGGCGCGACAATGTGGCCGGTGCCTTTCGAGTCCGAAAAGGGGCTGTTCTTGCTGGTCGGCGCGTGTTGCTCGTGGACGACGTTCTCACCACCGGAGCAACCGCGATGGCGTGCGCGCAGGCTCTGTGGGCAGCGGGCGTCGCCGAGGTGAGGGTTGCCGTGAGTGCCCGGCCATGACAGGAAATCTGGGGATGGTAGAGGGGAGTTAGGCCCGAATAGGGCTTGACATTTAGGGCGTTTTTTCATATTTTTGAGTTTCGCGAGGACGCCCCAAAAGGAGAGTGGTCCGCGGATTACGGCCACACGTTGAACGGATTCCCCACGCACGGAGGAGCAACCATGGCGGTTCGGGTTGGGATCAACGGCTTCGGCCGGATTGGTCGAAATGTGTTTCGGGCGGCCCTTGGCAACGACGAGATCGAGTTCGTTGCCGTCAACGATATTACCGACGCTCGTACACTGGCACACCTTCTCAAATACGATTCCGTGCACGGTGTACTCGATGCGAAGATCGACTTCGAGGACGATGCCATCATCGTGGACGGGAAGAAGATCCAGGTCCTCAGCGTTTTAGACCCTGGCGAGCTGCCCTGGCGTGATCTCGAGGTGCAGATTGTGATCGAGTCGACGGGCAGGTTCACCGATCGCGCGCACGCCTCCAGGCATCTCGATCAGGGAGCGGAACGGGTGATCATTACGGCTCCTGCAAAGGAACCGGATTTCACCGTCGTCATCGGTGTCAACCACGATCAGTATGACCCGTCCAGGCATCGCATCATTTCCAACGCTTCCTGCACGACGAATTGCCTCACACCTGTGGCCAAGGTCGTACTGGACTCTTTCGGCATCCGCCGCGGGTTGATGACCACGATCCATTCCTACACCAACGACCAGCGCATTCTCGACCTGCCTCACAAGGACTTGCGACGAGCGCGGGCGGCGGGAATGTCGATGATCCCGACCACGACGGGGGCGGCAAAGGCGGTAGGAGTGGTGATGCCCGAACTGAAGGGCAAGCTGGATGGGATGGCGATTCGCGTCCCCACACCAAACGTCTCGCTGGTCGATGTGACGTTCGAACTGGAAAGAGCTGCCACCGAGGAGGAGCTTAACGCAGCTTTCGAAAGAGCTGCCGAAGGCCCCTTGAAAGGCATTCTGGCGGTGAGCCGGGAGCCGTTGGTCTCCAGGGATTTCAATCACACTTCGCACTCTTCGATTGTCGACGCACCGTCGACGCGCGTCATTGACGGGACGTTCGCGAAGGTGCTTTCGTGGTACGATAACGAGTGGGGCTTTTCTCACCGCGTCGTCGACCTCATTCGACATATTGCGGGCTAGAGTCGTTCACCTGACCGAGAGCGTGTGACCCATGGCTAGGCGCCTGATTATCGGCGGCAACTGGAAGATGCACAAGACCCCAAGCGAGGCCGTCCGCGCCGTCAAGTCGTTACGGGTCAAGCTGGTCAACATTGTGAACACCGAAGTGGTTGTCTGCCCGCCTTTTGTAGATCTGGTGCCGGTGTCCGAATTGCTCCGGGAAACGCGCATGGCTCTCGGGGCACAGAATATGTTCTGGGAAGACCAGGGGGCCTATACCGGTGAGATATCTGCCGACATGTTGAAGGATGCCGGTTGCCGGTACGTGATCCTCGGCCACTCTGAGAGGCGGCATGTGTTCGGCGAGACGGATGAGCAGATCAATCGCAAGCTCCGGCAAGCGGTGAACAAAGGTCTGGTGCCGATCTTCTGCGTGGGAGAGTTGCTGCAAGAACGCCGCGCTGGTCAGACACAAGAAGTGGTGGGGCGCCAGGTGCGCGAGGGCCTCGAAGGGGTGTCGCTGTCCGATCCGCAAAGCCTTGTGATCGCCTATGAACCTGTCTGGGCGATCGGCACCGGTGAGAACGCCACCCCGGAACAAGCCCAGGAAGTGCATCGTTTTATCCGTAGATTGATATCTGAGCTCTATGGGTCGGTGCTTGCCGACGAGATCCGCATCCAATACGGTGGCAGCGTAAAGCCCAACAATGCCGGAGATTTGCTGTCTCAGCCGGACGTCGACGGAGCGCTGGTGGGAGGTGCAAGCCTGGATCCGGACAGCTTTTCTCGCATCATCAAAGCAGCTGAAGAAATTGCCAACTAGGCCTGACTCATGTATACCCTGCTGATTCTCATTTACATCATCGTTTCGGTTGGAATGACCATCGTCATCCTGCTTCAGTCGAGCAAAGGGGGCGGACTGGCTGGAGCTTTCGGCGGTTCAGGATCGATGGGTACGGTGTTCGGGGGACGCGGTGCAGCTACTTTCCTTAGCAAGACGACGACGGTTTTTGCGACGCTTTTTCTGGTGCTGTCCCTGGTGCTTGCCCTGATGACGCGACACGCCAGCAACGCCCGCGGGCTGGTGGAAAAGGCGCGGCAGAAGCAGACGTCAGCGGTTCCCGCGATCCCGATCGTCCCCGAGAACCCGACGAAAATGCCCGCTTCCGTACCTGCGGCGCTACCCGATAGTGGCAGGAAGTAGTGGTCCGCTCTCCCCTGACGGAGGGCGCCTGATCCCTCGTTTCTATGTTCGAAGGTCGAAGCATAAGATGCCGAAGTGGTGGAAATGGTAGACACGCTGTCTTGAGGGGGCAGTGGGCATCGCCCGTGGGGGTTCGAGTCCCCCCTTCGGCACCAACCGTTCGTTTAGCGAAGATGACAAAGGGAGGAGAGGTCATGCGCATCAAGTCGAATTGGGTTGCGCTGTTCACGGTCCTTGCGCTGGTCTTCGGCATCGCTGTGTCCTCTGCGCTCGCTCAGGATACCGCGGAGTATGACAAGAAGGTCAAGCAGCTTTCCGCACTCAAGGCGCAACTTGAGAAGCCCGGTATCTCCACAGAGGAATACAACAAGCTCAGGGCTCAGTACGACAAACTGAAAGCGGAGTTGGAGCTGCTGGCCAAGGAGCTGAAGCGCAAGGAGCTGGAGACCAAGAAGGAGGTCGCCGTAAAACGTGCCTACAACGAAGGCAACACGGCGCTCAAGAAGGAGCAGTACCGCGAAGCTCTAAAGCACTACGATGAGGCTCTGGCGACGGACAGCACTTTCGCCAAGGCCTGGTACGGCAAGGGCGTGGCGCTGAAGAACCTGCGGCGGTACAAGGAAGCGCTGAAGGCATACGAACAAGCAATTCACTTCGACCCAGGCTATGCCGAAGCCTATTTTGCCCTGGGCAAACTGTACGACGATCTCGACCAGAAGGACAATGCCATCAAGACGTATCAGGCAGCCATCCAGAACGACCCAAGATCCTACAAGGCGTACTACAATCTCGGCAAAGTCTATCTCGACAAGAAGAACTACACCAAGGCTGCCGATGCTTTTCGCATGGCAACGCAGGTCAATCCGAACTACTTCCAGGCATATAACAGCCTCGGCGTGGCGCTGATGCAACTGGGCAAGCTGCAGGATGCCGTCACCGCTTTTCAGAACGCCATCGCCCTGCGCGAAAACTGGTTTGAGCCTCACTACCGGTTGGCCGTGACACTGAATAAGATAGGTCGTTATCAGGCGGCATTGGAGGAGGCCAAAAAGGCGCTGAAATACCGGCGCAATTATGCCCCGGCGGCATATGAGGCCGGAAGCGCCTTGCGTAAGATGCAGCGCTGGGACGAGGCGATTCGCTACTTCCAGATCGCCGCAAGGGACCGCCGCTGGCGGCGCAATGCCGAATACGAGATCGACATGATTCGCAACCGCCACAAGTACGGCCGCGGCGAATAACCCTACACAAGTCTCTCTGATCCACAAGCCCGTTCCCTCCAGAACGGGCTTTTTGTTTGTGATTCATGCCGATCAAGACCATCACACGGCTGTCCCCCGTCGTTCAAATGAGCCAATAGAGTGTTGAGAAGAACCACCTGGCTGGCCGACTGCGGAGCGGAAGTGCCTTCACTGCGAAACATCCTAATTCGATAACTGCAGGTTTTTCAGGAAAAACAAATGCCTCCACTCGGCATGCAATCTTCATAGGCACAAGGATTGCAGCAGTAGGACGAAAAGCCGTCACGCACAAATTGGATCGGAGATGCAGACAGTGGATCAGATCCCTCCCTTCGAAGATGGCTCACCGGCCCGCTCCATCCCCGAGCCCCGAATTCAAGGGCTTGGCCGGCAGTTGGTGGACGAACTTCAGCTCCCTCTGGCTGGCATTGTCGGACTTGCTGAAATCCTGCTGGAGACGACCGATCCCACCGGGCTGAGCTATTACGACCTGCGAACACTTTTGCGATTCGCCGAACAGTGCCAGGAAGCGGTCGAGAGATTTCGTTCCGCAGCCCGGTTGGATGCAAGGGACCACACCGCCATCAGCCGGCGAAGCCTTGCATCGAATTCGCCGGCGCAGTGACTCGTTGATCATCGGCCTCGCAGACCCACCTAAAGGCGCTTCCCGCCTCTGTCGATATAGTTCTTGAATCACTCAGCGACAGTCAATCGCCTACTGCTCTTTCACCTTCTTGGCGGAGTGAGATGCCCCCTCTTCCAACCTGCTTCGTTGGCCGTGCGGCGGAAGGCCGACGGTTTCTGGACTTATTGCGAGCCTGCCAGAAAGGCTGCTGCCGCCTGCTTCTCCTCACTGGACCCCCCGGGATCGGCAAATCGGTGTTGGCGGATCGTTTTGTGGCGCTCGCTTCTTCGAAGAAAGTGCGCGTCGCCCGGTGCAGCTATGGGGGCGATACCGCCACCGACCCTTATGGTCCATTCCTTGACGCACTCGGCCAGCTTGATGGCGACCGCGCGGATCGACTGCGGGGTTGGCGCAGGCGGGCGCTGGCCTCAATCTTCGATGAGGGCTCCGTCGACCTCGAACAGCAACATTTTCTTCTTCAGGAAGGGAGGGAAAGCTGGGAAGGGCAACTGATCGAAGCCCTTATCTTGGCGATACGCCAGCGGCCGACGGTCGTGCGTCTCGGGCACCTGCATCGGACGACGGAGACGGTCTGGCGGTTTCTGACTCGCCTGTTACGCGCCGCTACGCAGGAACCGCTTCTGATCGTCGCGACCATGCGGCAGCAGGTGAGAGCCTCGCAGCTGCCGAGCCAGGTTGCCTTTCGCGCCGCGGCCCTTGAGCAGCTCGTCAGGGAAGGACTGGTGGAGCGTATCGGTCTCCAGCCTCTATCGGCCTCGGAGATCGACGAGATCCTCCACCTGACGTTCCCGGACGCGGCATTCACCGAGACCTTCATGCACCATGTTCGCTCTGTGGCCGGTGGCAACCCCGGTCGGCTGATGGCTGAACTCCAGCGGCTCGTGGATGAAAGCGTTCTTACTTCCAGCCATGGGTTTTGGTGGGATCACGAAGAACGCATCACGGACAGACTGCATCGTGCCGGCAGCAAAGCGCCGTCCCCTCCTTCTCTGGCTGCCGAAGTCGGCGCCGTGCTTGGCGAGTCGGTTTCTGACCAGCTCCGCCGGCAAGTGATCCGGCGTATGTATGCGGCGCGCGACCAGCTCATTCGGCAGGGGGTTACGCAGGAGAATCGTGTTGAAGTGGCAGAGCCACTTGAAATGCCGCCAGGGGAGTGCCAGCAGGTTCTGGAAGGCATCTCTCCGGAAAGGCGGCGCAGATTGCACTACCGTATCGCTCAGATTCTTGAACGGACCGAGGCAAGCCCTGGCGTGGTGGAGCTGGTTGCGGCCCACTACGCTGCTTCAGACCAGCGTTGGCGCGCTCTTCCCTTTCTCGATCGGCTCTCCGCGGACTGCTTGCGGGCTTTTGCTTTCATGGAGGCACAACGTCACGACCGCCTGGCGCGCACCATTCTGCTGGAGACGGGTCGGATTCGCTCTGTGGAACACGTACGCGTGGACCTGCGGCTCAGTTGGCTGGCACGGCTCCACGGCCAGGCACAGGAGGCACTCAATCTCGCTCAGGATTTGCTGCTTGCAGAAACCGCGGCCGAGGCAGGTCTGACAGAGAGTGCAATCCTGCTGCAACAAGCGCTGGCTCTGCGACGACTTGACGACTATGAGGCGGCGCTTGTGCAGTTGCGCGGCTGCTTGCAGGTGGAGGGCGGCCTGAGTGCCTTCGGCCGCGCCCTGATTCTGCTCGAAATCGGTGTCGCGCAGTTTGCCCTCAGCCGGCACCGTGAAGCCAAGCGATCGTTTCTTGCCGCTCTCGATCTTGCGAAGAACGTCCGCTCCGAAGCTCTCCAGGTGCGCGTGCTGCGCGACCTCGGAGCTGTCGAGATGGCTCTTGGTGAGCCGCTCAAGGCGGTCGGCTATTTCGGTCAGTGTGTTGCTCTGCTCAAACGTCTCGGTGACAAGCGGCGTCTGGCTTACGTCTACTTCTTTCTGGGACTCAACCAGGCGCAGGAGAACGACTGGACCGCAGCAAACCGGGCTCTGCGACGCGCTCTGGCGTTGAGCGATCACCTCGGGCTGCATGGCCTGAAGGTGGACGCCTATTTCAAGAGATCCCTTGTGCTTCTGGAATTGGGACGCTTCTCCGAAGCGCGTGACCACGCGCGCAAAGCATGTCAGCTTCTCGAAGGACAGCGGATTTCGATGGAGCCGTCCAGGGATCCCATCGATCAGTTTCTGGAGACCGCGGCCGCGGGGCTGAGCGATTCAGCCTGGAGCCAGGACGACGGCGAGGTGACCACGATCGAAGAACCGCAGCCGGTGATTCGAAAGATCCCGGAAGTCAAGATCGTTGCCTATCGTGAGCAGTTGAAACGGCAGCTTTTCTACTGAGCAACCTTCCTTTCAAGCCGCCTGCGTATCCGAATTCTGATTGTGACGCGTTTTCTTTTGACCGGCATCGCCCTGGTGTGATCAGACGCCTGGGAAGAGATCCGCCCGGTGCGGTTGGTGATTCAGGGGCGGGTGACACGACCTGAGTGCACGGAGCAAGCAAGTGACCTCACAAATCGAATTCTCAAACCGTTCTCTGATCGATGAACACTTTCGCCGCCTTGCCGACTCTGCGGACGTGTGGCGCGGGCCGGTGACGCGGCCGGATGCGCCTGCGTGGCTGGTCGCAGCCGCTGGTGCCATCGATCGGTTCGTAGAGGCTGTCACATCGAGTGAAGAAGATGCACGCCGGAGCCCGGCCGTCGAATCGTTCATGCGTCTTCTCGATGAATGGTGTTCGTCGTTTCCGTCGACAGCGGAGGGCAGGGTTTCCGAGGATCGTCAAGCGCTGTCGCTGCGCCTGCTGGCCGAGTTCCTGGTGTCGATCGGAGAGCTGCAGCGGGCCGAAGAGGTCTGCACGGCGGCGCTGACTGAATCCACCCGCCTGGGACTCTCTACCGATGCCGCGCGATGCGAGCTGCTTCTGGGCCAGATCTACGTACAGGGCGGGCGATGGCAGCCGGCGGCTCACTGGCTGGCCCAAGCGTGCAACCACTTCGAGGCATTGCACGATCCGGTCGCGTTGAGCGACTGTCTCATGACTCTTGGCAGACTCCATCATCGTCGCGGCGAGTACGACCGTGCTTGGGAAGTTTATCAACGAGGTCTGGAGGCAGCTCTGCGAACGGGCCAGGCCGCCAAAATCGCCATGCTGCACTACCGACTCGGGGTTCTGCGGAGAATGAAGACGGGCGACGAAGAGACTTTCGCTTATCTACGCGAAGCTTTGATGAGGTTCGAGGCCATCGGCCATCGTCGCGGCTGCGCCGAGTGTCTGAACAGTCTCGGCCTCCTCTATGGACTGAAGGGACTGCATCGTGAGGCAGTCACTCATTTCGAGAAGTCGCTCGAACTGTGCCGACGTACCAGCTACCTTTCGCTCATGGTGTTCGTGCATCTTCATTTGAGCGACTTCCGCTTACGGACAGACCATCCCGAACTCGCGATGGCCGAGTGTGAGAAGGCTCTGCAGATCATTGTGCGACTTCGTGACCCGCTCGGCCTGGCCAAGGCGAACCGCATTTGGGGTCGTCTTTTCTGGAGAGCAGGACTGAAGGCGGCGTCGGAGCTGTTCTACAAAGAGAGCATGCTGCTCTACGAAAGCCTCGGGATCCCGCTCGGTCAAGCCAACTGCTATCTAGAGTTTGGAGAAATCTTGATAGAACTCAAGGAGTGGCAGCGGGGATTGACTTACCTTTCGGCGGCGCGGGACCTCTACCGAATGTTGAACCTTGTTGAGGAGGCTGCGAAGCTCGATGGCAGGATTTGCCAGGCGGAGGCCTGCCGCATGGAAGCCAGGCGTGCTCGCCCCTGCTTCGAGACTTTCTCCGTGCCCATCATGATGGAATAGGCTGAAAGACCTCCTGCCCCGGCAGCCACAGCGTTGAGTTGTAGTACCTTTTCTGTGTTCTTACAAATTTTTCGCTTGATTCTGCCAGTCAAAAAGGATAGATTTTGTTCAATCTACTGACAGCTTGGCTCGATGCCACTTGCCTTGGCCGCTGTGATGGGGTGACTGGGTTGGTTGGGCCGTTGTCTCTTTCCCCACGGCGGCCGCATCATCCCAGAGAATGAGAAGGTTCGGTTGGCAGACGGAAAGCAAACCCGGGCCTGGGTGGAGTTCGATAGGGACCTGGAGAGGGTCCTGGAGAAGGACGCGCTGGACCGCGACAGCCGTCTTCTGGCTTTGGCGACCTCGGCAGCGTCTCTGCGTTCACAGAGGGTTCTGGGCCGAATCATCCGGCGCGCGATGGAGCATGGCGTCGATGCTCAAGCCCTCTACGAGGCACTCCTTCAGACATATCTGTTTGCCGGTTATCCGGCGGCCATCGATGCGCTTGAAGTGTTCAGGGAGGTGAGCGGCCAGCCGGTGAAGATGACCATCAACAGCGAGCCGCCCCGCCTGGATCTTTGGCGGAAACGCGGCGAGGCACTTTGCCGCCGGGTCTATGGCGAGTATTTCGATCGACTCCAGCAGCGCATGGCAGCGCTGTCGCAGGACCTGTTCGATTGGATGATCACGGAGGGATATGGAAAAGTTCTTTCGCGTCCAGGGCTGTCGGCTCGTCGGCGGGAGCTTTGTGCCGTCGGGTCGCTGGTGGCTCTCGGGCGCCCGAAGCAGTTGAGGGCTCACATTCGTGGCGCCGTCCATGTCGGGGCTGCGCCGGCAGAGGTACTGGAAGTGATCCGCCAGGCGTGGTTGGTGTGCGGGTGGCCTGCCACGCTGGAAGCCTTGCACGTTTACGAGTCTTTGTTTCATCCCTGATGTGAGTCTTTGCAGGAGTTCTCGCATCGCTCCTCACATGACACACGCCGGAGTGACAGCAGCATCTCTGATCCGCAGGCGATATCAGCTTAGGCATCGGATGTCATGAACGGTAACGACGCATTCGTCACTGTGGAGCATCCCAGCGGAACGCAACACACCGCACTGATTCGACTCCAAGACGGTCTGGCGTTGCACAAACTTCTGCCGCACCTGGAGAAAGCGGTGGATGAATGCCTGGCTCGTGGCGAGGTACAACTTGTTCTGGATATGCAAGCGGTTCAGTACCCGACCACGAGTTTCATCGCATTTTTGATCGCTGCCACGGCACGCGCCCGAAGGCAAAACGGGGACCTCAAATTGATTCATGTTGCGACTTCTGCGCGCAACAACCTGGTTACCTTCAGTCCCCTCACTTACCTGACGGTTGAGAACGACGAGGAAAAAGTTCGCGACCTGCTGGGCGAACCGGCGGCCCACGACGATGAGCCCGAAGAGGTCGTCGAAGACATTGCCGAGTTTCCCGAAGTCGCCCAGTTGGCAGCCACGGTCGAAAGCGGCCCGGCGATTCGCGGCCATCATTTCCGCGCGCGCAGCATTCCGGCCAATCTATACAGGATCTGCGATTTCGTCACCGACCATGCTCGTCGTGCCGGGATGATCGAGCGTGAGGTCGGCAAGACCAAGATCGCCGTCTATGAAGCCTGTCTGAACGTCATCGAGCACGCCTACCACTCCAATCCGAACGAATGGATCGATCTTTGGGTCGATTACGATGATGCGCGTTTTACAATCGTTATCAGAGACACCGGTACGGGATTTGAACTTCCGGACGGCAGAGAGTATGACGTTCATGAAGCCATGGACCATCGCCGCACCGGTGGCTTCGGCCTGTTTATCATCCAGCGATCCATGGATCATCTCGAATATTCCGCAGACCCCGTGCAGGGGAATCGACTCACCATGGTAAAAAACCTGCGCTGAAGGCGGTTGCAAACGAACGATTCAATCTGCCTGTTTGAAGTTCGAAACAAAAGAATGGTGCTCCGGGTAAAAGCAAGAATGAAAATCCGCCCGGCCGCTGCTGCTTGGGAAATCGGTGGCAGGCGGCCGTAGAAGAATTTCAGCCGTACGCGGAGAGAAACCGCAATGCAAACCGAATCGAGATCCTGGCAGGCGGCGCAACCCAAGGCAGCGAACGGGGAGATGGAAACGGTCGATAGCGATGGCTGACAAGGCGGTCAGATCAGCGACGGGTGCCTCGGGGTCGAGGCGGAGAGAGCGGCACGGCCGCGGGTCTCTGTTCGACAAGGAGATTCGCGGATTCCGAAAGTGGCGCATGCTCTTCGGCCCAATTCTGATGCTCGGGGGCATCCTCGGACTGTTCCTGCCGGTGCTGCCAGGTCTGCTGCTCTTGTTTCTCGGTTTCGCCCTGGTCTTTCCTAGAGCAGCCGAGAACTTCATGGATGCCGTTCGTCATGTACTTCGATGGGGGCAATCGACGTAAACAAGCAGTCGTTTTTCTTGAAGGGAGGTAACCTACGTGTTTTTCTGGGATCCGACATTTATCCTCATCCTGCCCGCCCTGGTTCTGGCCCTATGGGCGCAGAACAAAGTGCGGCGTGCCTACGCAGAGTTCAGTCGCGTTCCAGCCATGCGCGGTCGTACAGGCGCCGAGGTGGCGACTGAGATACTGCGATACAACGGCATCACGGATGTCTCCGTGGAGGAGACCGAGGGGATGCTTTCGGACCACTATGATCCGCGCAGCAAGACGCTGCGACTGTCCACTGAGAACTACCGCTCGCGTTCGATTGCGGCGGTGAGCGTGGCGGCTCACGAAGTCGGTCACGCGATTCAGCATGCCCAGGCCTACGCACCGCTGCAACTTCGCCACGCCATCCTGCCGGTCTCGAACATCGGTTCGACACTGGCTTTCCCGCTGTTCATCATCGGCCTTTTTGTGGCATATCGACCGCTGATGGATATCGGTATTCTGCTCTTCTCAGCGGCGGTGGTGTTCCAGCTCGTCACTCTGCCGGTGGAGTTCAACGCCAGCCACCGTGCGCTCAAGCAACTCGAGACATACGGTTTGCTGGAACGCAGCGAGTTGCCCGCCGCACGCAAGGTTCTGAGCGCGGCAGCACTCACCTATGTGGCGGCGACGGCAATGGCGGTGTTGAACCTGGTGCGCCTGCTGATCTTGCGTGGCATGGAGGAGTAGCGGCAGGCGGGCGGCCGGGAACGCGGGTCACACAATAGGAAGGACCTGGGGTCATGAGTCGAAACAACGTATCGTTAGGTATCGCCGCTACCATTTTGTCGGCTGGCGTCATCATCGGGTTCCTCATCACATCGGGGTTGCAACTGACGCCGCCGACGGGCAGCGCTCCGCCGCCTCGCCCTCAGAGCGTCCGCCTGGGATCGGATGCGGCTGTGCCGACGGCTCTGCGTGACGCCCAGAAAACCAGCAAGGCATTCGTCCAGGTGGCTCGCGAGGTTATCCCGGTCGTGGTCAGCATCCACAGCACCAAGACGCTCTACTCGGACGATCTGAAGCGCTATCACGATAGGGACGAGATGCGGCGCTACTTCCGCGACCGCAGCCGTCCATTCCGGCTACCGAAGCAGTTTCGGCAGCAGGGATCGGGGTCGGGGATCATTCTCACCGAAGACGGCTACATCCTCACCAATGTCCACGTCGTGGATGGTGCGCAGCGTGTCCAGGTGACCCTGTCCAACAACGTCACCTATCCCGCCGAGATCGTCGGCGTCGATCGCTATACCGAGGTCGCCGTGATCAAGATCGACGCTCGTGGGCTGCCGGTCGCCAGGCTGGGCGACTCCGACTCGGTGGAGGTCGGCGAGTGGGTGCTGGCTGTGGGGAATCCCCTCGAGCTTCGCTCGACTATCACCGCTGGCATCGTCAGCGCCATCGGCCGCCGGATCGACATCATCCATGACAGCTATGGGGTGGAGAACTTCATCCAGACCGATGCGGCCATCAACCCCGGAAACAGCGGCGGGGCACTTGTGAACCTGCGAGCTCAAGTCGTCGGGGTCAATACGGCCATCGCTACCGAAACCGGCTACAGCATGGGATTCGGCTTCGCCATCCCAATCAATCTTGCCCGGAAAGTCGCCACAGACCTGATTCGTTACGGGCGCGTGACCCGCGGCTTTTTGGGGATCGCCATGCTCGATATGGACGATTTGAAGGCGAAGGCTTTTGGCATGAATGAGCCTCGGGGCGTTTTCGTCGAGCGTGTGAGTCCAGACAGCCCGGCCGAGCGCGCCGGACTGAAGGAGATGGATATCCTGCTGGCGATCGATGGCCTGCCGGTAGATCGAAGCAACCAGGTGCAGGAGCGTATCGCCCGGCATGCTCCCGGAGACCGGATCAAGCTGTCCATATTGCGTGATCGAAAAGAGGTCGAGCTTGAGGCTGTGCTGGGTGAGCGCGAAAGTGAGAAGCTGGCCGCGGATGTTCAGCGGGAGCGTCACACTTTCAAGGATCTGGGCTTGAAGCTTCGTGACCTCGATCGCAAGACGGCGCGCGATCTTGGACTGCGCGGGCAGGAGGGCGTTCTGGTCGACAAGGTGGAGCCGTTGAGTCCGGCCGAGGACGCCGGGCTGATGGAGGATGATGTCATCACCGGCGTGCGTAAGATCCCGGTGCGGAGCGTGAAAGAGCTGCGCAGGCTCCTGGCGGAGATGAAGCCAGGCGAAGTCGCCGTATTGAACGTAAGGCGCGGCACCAACCGTTTCTACGCTTTTGTGCTGGTGCCTTGAATCATGGACAGCTTTTGTCAAACGTAAGCGGGCGCCGGCGGGATTCACTCGCGTGCTCCTGCGCACGTCGATGTTCGTGTTGGCGTCGGCACCAGGTCAGTAGAAAGTCGCTTTGAGAACAGGCCCCCACGTGGGGCTTTTCTATGGGGCGCCATGGATACGAGGGGTGGCAGATGCGCCTTCCCCATGTCACCTTGTCAGAGCTGGGTGCTGAACAGACTGCCGCTCGGTCAGTTGGGATGTCGGGCTACTGCAATTCTGACTTTCCTGAGGCGTGGCATATGTTTTGCGCAGGCGCTTCGACGGACGGGGCGGATGCCTGGTCCAACCCTTCGGATCGAGTGGAACCTAACCAGCAATAGGGAGGTGAGCAAGATGGCAGTTGTACAGTGGCGCCCAATGCGAGATGTTTTTTCGCTTCAGGAAGAAATCAACCGGATGTTCGACGAGATCATGGGTAGGGTTCCGGCGGAGCGTCGTCCAGAGCGGCAAACGTGGACGCCGGCCGTCGATGTCTATGAGACCAAAGATGCGGTGGTGGTGGAGATTGAGGCGCCTGGACTCGACAAGAAGGACCTTCACCTTTCGATCCAGGATAACGTGCTGACCGTCAAAGGAGAACGCCGCTGGCAGGAAGAGAAGAAGGAACGCAACTACCATCGAGTCGAGCGGGTTTACGGGTCTTTCCAGCGGTCGTTCACGCTGCCGGCGTCTGTTGATTCGAATCGAGTCAAGGCGACGTACAAAGATGGTGTGCTCACCATCACACTGCCGAAAGTGGAGGAGGCCAAACCCAAAGAGATTTCCGTGAAAGTCGAGTGATAGTTTCATATGACGAGGGCGTGGTGGGCAGCCTGCCGCCACGTCCTCGTCCCCATACTGCAGACAGCGGCTTGCGATGTGTCGACGTGGTGGTCAAGTCACGGAGACGGCGGAAGTTGCAGGGCGATGAACGGCAAGAATTACTACATCATTCTCGGCGTAAGTCGAGATGCGGATCTCGAGACGATCAAAAGGGCTTATCGCGAGTTGGCGAAAAAGTACCATCCCGACAAGACATCCGGGCATGAAGAGCATACCGAGCGCTTCAAAGAGGTGAATGAAGCGTACCAGGTCTTGAGCGACGAGGCCAAGCGGGCTGCACACGACCGTGAGCTGGCGGCCCGTGAGACGGCGACCAGCGGTCGTTTCATCTCCTTCTACCGGCAGCGGCCTGATCCCTTCGAAGAGGCTTTTTCTATCATTCACTCGTTTTTCCGGCCCTCGGGTCTACCTCCAGCCGGGCGGCCTGGTGCCGAGGAGCTCGAACTTGAGCTGACCCTGACGCCTGCCGAAGTGCAAACACAACGGGCAGTGGAGCTTGATCTGCCAGCGAGAATGTGCCGCCGGTGTGGCGGTCGGGGCGTCCTCTACGGCAGGGGTTGTGCCGCATGCCGGGGTAGTGGCTGGGCGATCGGCATGTCGGTACGGATTCCTGTTCCGAAAAGCGTTGTCTCCGGGGAGACGAGAAGCTATCGGTTCACAACCCCGACGGGTGAGCCTCTGGTGGTGCACGTGATTTACAAACTGAGCGATAGGTAATCACCCTTCGCGTCCACAGAGATGGCGAAAAAAGACTATTACAATATTCTGGGTGTTTCGGAGAATGCGACGGAGGCGGAAATCAAACGAGCCTACCGCGACCTTGCCAAGAAGTACCATCCGGACGCCAATCCCGGCAATCGCGAGGCCGAGGAGCGATTCAAGGAGATCTCTGAGGCCTACCAGGTTCTCAGCGATCCGGAGAAGCGCAAGCAATACGATCAGCTGAGACGATTCGGTGGATTTGCCGGAGCCAGGCCGGGTGCAGATTTTGGCCACTTCGACTTTTCCGATCTGTTTGGTCGCGGCCGGGCGCGCACCGGGGGCCAGCGCGTCTTCACGTTCGACGATCTGTTCGGCTTCGGCGGCTTCGGGGATCTACTGTCAGAGATCCTCGGTCGCTCTCCAGCAGCGGGCAGTCGTCGAGGCGAGGATATCCATCTCGAGGTCACCGTGCCGTTCGAGACTGCAGCGACGGGGGGAAGGGTAACCATCGAGGTGCCGCGGGAGGAGGCGTGCCCCCGCTGCGCGGGGACCGGTGCCGAACCCGGCAGCCAGGTTCAGACCTGTCCAGTCTGCCACGGGACCGGACTGACGTCCGTCTCCCAGGGCGGCTTCGCGGTGAGCAGACCGTGCCCCACATGCGGCGGACGAGGCAAGTTGATCTCACAGCCCTGCCGGCAGTGTCATGGCAGCGGACGCGTGCCGACGCGACGAAGACTGGCTGTGTCCATACCGGCTGGCCTGGAAGACGGCACCAGGATGCGTCTTCGCGGTCAGGGTGACCCCGGCCCGGGTGGCAAGAATCCGGGTGATCTGATCCTCATCGTCCGGGTCACACCGCACCGGTTCTTCAAGCGCAAAGGGCGGGACATCTACTGCGAGGTACCTCTCGACATCACCAAGGCGATCCTTGGAACCAAGATCCGCGTGCGCACCATCCATGGCAAGAAGGCGGAGATCAAGATTCCACCAGGCACACAAAACGGTACCACATTCCGTCTCAAAGGAATGGGAATCCGCACGAAAGAGGGGGTCGGGGATCAGTATGTGAAGGTGAACCTGGTGGTGCCGGAAAAACTGACCGAGAAGCAAAAGAAGCTCATCGAAGAATTCGCTCGTGAGGCCGGCCAAAATGCCTGACAGTGAACTGCTCTCCGGCTGCAGCCAGAGCCCGGCTTCCCCCAAGGATCATCTCGGCCGAATTGCGAGGACCGAGTTTTCGCTTGTGGCTGTCAGGAGGGTGCCCCTGCGCTGCAGCAGTGGGACCGGTGATCCACCGGGCACCCGAGCACGCAGAGGTGGAACGAACTTTTACTCAGGGAGGCAGTTGTGATGCGTACAAAACGGATGACCGCTGCTGCGGTGATTTTTGTTCTGCTTGGTACCGTCATCGGCTTGCTGATCGCCACCGGATTCGAACGGACGGAGAGTGGCCGTGCCGCCAACATCCACACCTCAGCCGTACCGATCGGAGCCGAGCGGGAACCTCTGGCAATGTCCACCGACGTCGACGCCTGGAGCAACCACTTTGCGGACGTGGCGGAGTCGGTGATCCCTTCGGTGGTGGCGATCTTGAGCACCAAGAAGGTGCGGGCCCAGAATCCTTTCGGAGGCCTTTTCGACGAGGATTTCTTGCGCCGCTTTTTCGGCTATGAGCTGCCGCCGCGCGAGTTTCTCGAACGTGGGCTGGGCTCTGGCGTCATCGTCAACAACGACGGCTACATCCTGACCAACAATCACGTCGTCAAGGGCGCGGATCAATTGGAGGTGGTGCTCGGCAAGAAAAATGTGCCGGCAAAGCTGATCGGTACGGATCCCGAGTCGGACCTGGCTGTCGTCAAGATCAAACCACAGGAAGGGATGAAGGCGGCGATCCTGGGCGACTCCGACAAACTCCGCGTCGGCCAGTGGGTGCTGGCGATCGGCAGTCCCTTCTCGTTGAATCTGCAGCACACCGTTACGGCCGGAATCGTCAGCGCTAAGAACCGCACCAGTCCAGGGCTCGGGCAGGTGCAGTATCAAGATTTCATCCAGACCGACGCCGCCATCAACCCGGGCAACAGCGGCGGAGCGCTGGTCAACCTCCACGGCGAGGTAGTCGGCATCAACAGCGCGATCATCTCCCCGCAGCAAAGCGGCGGGTTCGTCGGCATCGGCTTTGCGATTCCTATCAACATGGCCAAGCAAGTGATGCCGTCGTTGATTGAGCACGGCAGGGTGATCCGCGGCTGGCTCGGGGTCTACATCTCGTCGCTGACAGAGACGGATGCCAAGGCATGGGGGCTGTCGGAGCCGAAAGGTGCCCTGGTGCAAGATGTGACCAAGGATGGCCCGGCAGACAAAGCGGGCATCGAGGCGGGAGATATCATTCTTGAATTCGATGGCAAACAGGTGGAGGACTCCCGCGACCTGATGAATATGGTGGCGCAGCGGAAGCCGGATACGAAGGTCAAAGTTACGGTTCTGCGGAACGGGAAGCGCAAGACGTTTGCCGTCACCTTGGGTGAGCGGCCCAGTTCGGCCGAGCAGCCGGCGGTCGCCGAGCGCAACGAGAAGCGTCTTGGGCTGACTGTGCAGAATCTCACCGATCGCCTGCGACAGCGTTTCGGCTACGAGGGCGAGGAGGGTGTGCTGGTGACGGATGTGGATCCTAGCAGTGTGGCCTATCAGGAAGGCATCCGACCCGGCGATCTGATCAAGGCTGTGAACCGCCGGCCAGTCCGCTCGGTGACAGAGTTCCGCCGCATCATCGACAAGGCGGAGCCCGGTGATGTCATCCTGTTCCGGCTGCGCCGTGGGGATCGCAATTACTTCGTGGCGGTCAAGATTCCGGAGCGGTGAGCTACCACCGGCCGGTTGCTTTCGAACCAAAAAAGGGTGCCGCCAACGGCACCCTTTGTCATTTTCGCGGAACGGGGCTCCAGATTGCACTCTGTATGACGTTCTGGCATGCCGACTTAGTCTTTTTAGAAACAATGAGTTGGATCGAACCACAGCGGGCTTTCCGAAAGGGCATAATGTTTGCACAGTAAAGGCATTCGCAATTCTGGCGTCCAGGATGTCAGACATTTGACATTGAACACCGTGTATTTCTTCTCGGAGGAGGTAAGTATGGCAAAGATCATCGGCATCGATCTCGGAACGACCAACTCTTGCGTCGCCGTCATGGAGGGCGGCTCCCCAGTGGTGATTCCGAATGCGGAAGGGGCTCGAACCACACCTTCGATGGTGGGCTTCACCAAAACCGGTGAGCGTCTGGTCGGCATGGTTGCGAAACGCCAGGCCATCACCAATCCACAGAACACGGTTTTCTCGATCAAGCGTTTCATGGGGCGCCGCTTCGGAGAGGTGTCTCGCGAGATCGAAGAGGTGCCCTACAAAGTGATTCGCGGCAAGAATGAGTTGGCGATGGTCGAGATCGGTGACAAGAGGTACACGCCGCAGGAGATCTCGGCGATGATTCTCCAGAAAATGAAACAGACGGCGGAGGACTACCTGGGCGAGAAAGTCACTGCCGCTGTGATCACGGTGCCGGCCTACTTCAACGACAGCCAGCGCCAGGCCACCAAAGAAGCCGGAGAGATCGCCGGGCTGGAGGTCAAACGGATTATCAACGAGCCGACGGCGGCTTCTCTGGCCTACGGGCTTGACAGCAAGAAAGATGAGAAGATCGCGGTGTTCGACCTGGGCGGCGGCACTTTTGATATCTCCATTCTTGAGATCGGCGACGGTGTCTTCGAGGTCAAGTCCACCAACGGCGACACCCACCTGGGTGGCGACGATTTCGACCAGCGCATCATCGACTGGATCGTCGACGAATTCGTCAAGGCCGAAGGGGTGGATCTTTCCAAGGATCCGATGGCGCTGCAGCGCCTGAAGGAGGCCGCGGAGAAGGCCAAATGCGAGCTTTCCACGGTTGCCCAGACCGATATCAACCTGCCCTTCATCACGGCCACTGACACGGGTCCAAAACATCTGAACATGGTGTTGACTCGCGCCAAATTCGAGCAGCTCTGTGATGATCTGTTCCAGCGAACCGTCGGTCCCTGCGAAGCCGCTTTGCGCGATGCCGGACTGGCCGCCGGCGACATCGATGAGGTCGTGCTGGTGGGCGGCTCGACGCGCATCCCGAAGGTGCAGCAGATGGTGGCTGAGTTGTTCGGCAAAGAGCCGCACAAGGGTGTCAACCCGGATGAGGTGGTGGCCATCGGGGCCGCCATTCAGGCTGGCGTCCTGTCAGGCGAAGTCACCGATGTTCTCCTGCTGGACGTCACCCCGCTTTCGCTGGGGATCGAGACGCTGGGCGGAGTGATGACACGGTTGATCGAGCGCAATACCACCATCCCGACACGCAAGTCGCAGATCTTCTCGACCGCCAGCGACAACCAGAGCTCGGTGGAGATCCACGTGCTGCAGGGCGAACGGGCGATGGCCATCGACAACCGCACTCTGGGTCGCTTCATCCTCGACGGCATCCCGCCCGCCCCGCGTGGCATCCCCCAGATCGAAGTGACCTTCGACATCGATGCCAACGGCATCCTGCACGTGTCGGCCAAGGACAAGGCCACTGGCAAGGAGCAGAATATCCGTATCGAGGCAGCCACGGGTCTGACCAAAGAGGAAGTGGAAAAGATGCAGCAAGACGCGCAGGCCCACGCTGCCGAGGACAAGAAGCGCAGAGAACTGGCCGAGGTGCGCAACAGTGCCGACCAGCTTGCCTACCAGACCGACAAGAACCTGCGCGAGATGGGCGAAAAGCTGGACAGCGAGCTCAAGGCTCGGATCGAGACTTCCCTCTCCACGCTTCGTGACACTCTGCGAGGCGACTCCATCGACCAAATCCGTTCCGCCATGGACGAGCTGCAGAAGGTGTGGAACGAGGCCGCTGAGAAGCTGTATGAGGCGGCACGAGCCTCTGAAACAGAGAGTGCTCAAGAAACGCACGCTGGGCCGTCGGAAGAGGCGGGCAAGGCGGAAGAGGCCGATTTCGAAGTGATGGATGACGACAAGGGCTGATCCGGCCGCTTCCCATCTGGACTGGGGGTGGCATGGCGGTAGAAAGCCCGCGACAAAAAGCCCTTGATTTTCTGGACCGCGGTAATTAGATTGACCCTCGACGTGATCCGGTCACGTGTCTTTGGCCGTGTCTCCACCATGCCTGTGGCTCATGACCTTCTCGGTTTGAAGGTGTCTGCAAGACAGGTAGTGACGTGTGGGAGGAGAAAATGAAACGAGCTGCTGCTTTGATCTGGGTCGTTGCCGCTCTCGGGCTTGTCGCCGCATGCTCCAAGGTGACCGAGGAGAAGCTTGTCGACAGGGCGAAGACTCTTGAGGAGCAACAGAAGTACGAAGATGCGATGAAGGTGTACAAGAAACTGGTCCGCCAGTTTCCAAAGGGCAAATACGCCGACGAGGCACAGTACAAGATCGCCTGGATTTACTACAACGAGGACAAGGACTTCAAGAAGGCAGTTGCGGCGCACGAGAAGCTGGTGAAAAACTACCCGGATAGCCGCTTTGCTGAGCGCTCGCGGTTCATGATCGGCTATATCTATGCCAACGATCTCCGCGACTACGACAAGGCGCGTACCGCCTACGAGGACTTCCTGAATCACTACCCAAAGAGCGAGCTCGCGGACGATGTGACCTGGGAACTGAAACATCTGGGGCAGGACATCAATCTGCTCGACTTCGTGGACAAGGGCAACAAGAAGAGCTCGAACGGGAAGTCGACGGACGGCTCGAAATCAAAGAAGTGAGTCGAACCACAATCTTGCCTTCGATCAGCCGAATGCTTTGATTTCGTAGGGCTTGATTCCCTTCGGAAGCGAAGCCCCTTCGGCTTTTTTATTGGTCGGATGCGGCGGAACTTTTGCGGCGCGCAAGAGTAATTTGGGATGGCATTGTCGGGCTACGGCGCTCCCAGCCGGGAAGCCGTTTTCCTTTCCTCAGTCAAATTGAGTCGCTAGAACATCCAAGACCGCGTCCACGGCAAAGACTCGAAGGTCCAGGCAGATGAAAAGCACATCTATCTTGAGGTACCGGGCACCGGGGCTCCTGTTCAATCGCACCCATGCAGCCTTTTTGGCGTTCCTGCTCGCCCTATGGACAACGGCGATTCTCGTGGCTCGCGGCGGTGAGCCGGCCGAGCAGATCAAGATTGCAGCGGAAGTGGACCGAACAGCGGTGCCGCTCAATCGCACCGTGCGTCTCAAAGTGACCGCCTCCTGGGAAGGTGCGCTGGATCGCTTTGAGGTGGAGCCGCCGCCGACGCCTGAGCTCAGCAACCTGGAGGTGGTCGGCAGCGCTTCTTCGAATTGGGTTGGAGAGGAGGACGGAGTACCGACCGCCGTCAAGACCTATGAGTACACTCTGCGGCCTAAGGAGTTGGGGATGGCCTACATCGAGCCGGTGCAACTGCGCTACACCGAGAAAGGGGACTCTCTCGCCCACACTCTGGAGACCGGTCGACTTGCCGTCGAAGTCGTCGAACCGGTGGCTGAGCGCAGGAGCCGCTCGATGTGGATGTGGCTGCCCGTGCCGGTGGTGCTCTTGCTGACAGGAGCAGGTCTGTGGATTTGGCGCCGGAGGCTTCGGGCGGCTCGCGAGGCAGTGGTGGAAGAAGAACAACCCATTGAGGAGCGCTTTCTGGAGGAACTCAAGAACGACATCCAGACCGGAGCCCCGGACTTGCAGAACGATTTCGCCAAACTGTCGCGCCTCCTGCGGAGGTATCTGGGCGAGCGGTATGAACTTCCCACCCTGGGGGTGTCTTCAAACGAGCTGATCAACAGCCTTCAGGCGACTTCTCTCGGGGGCGCGCAACTGGAGCGCGTGCAGGAGGTGTTGAGCATCTGTGACCTGGCCAAGTTTTCAGGTGGCGGTTCATCTGAAGCCGATCTGTTGCGTGCCTACACGCTGGTCGAGACGCTCCTGCAAGAACATCGGGAGGCCCGCAGCCAGGCCGCGGCTCAGGGCAGCGAGCCGGTGACAAGCGCCCCATGAAGAGTGCGTTCATACGGCAGGACAAACGAAGATGCATACGTGAACTGGAGGTGGAATGAACCCGGATATTCAGGCAATTCATGAGCGGATTGGACAAGAGAGCAAATTCGTCGAGCGCATCACTTCGGAAGTTTCCAAGGTCATCGTCGGTCAAAAGTACCTGGTGGAGCGTTTGCTGATTGGTCTGCTGGCAAATGGCCACGTGTTGTTGGAGGGCGTGCCTGGCCTGGCAAAGACCCTCGCTGTCAAAACCCTGTCGTCGGTGATCCGCACGAAGTTTCAGCGGATCCAGTTCACTCCCGATCTGTTGCCTGCCGACCTCATCGGCACGTTGATCTACGACCAGCGGAACGGCAACTTCACGACCAAGAAAGGCCCTATCTTCGCCAACATCATTCTTGCCGACGAGATCAACCGTTCGCCGGCCAAGGTGCAGTCGGCCTTGCTCGAAGCTATGATGGAGCGCCAGGTGACCATCGGCGAGAACACCTTCCCGCTGGATGATCCCTTTCTCGTGCTGGCGACGCAGAACCCGATCGAGCAGGAAGGCACCTACCCGCTGCCCGAGGCCCAGGTGGATCGCTTCATGCTCAAGCTCTCCATCGGCTATCCGAACCGCGACGAGGAGCTGGAGATCATGCGGCGCATGTCTCGGCACTCGGTTCCTGAGGTGGAGGCGGTGGTGACTCCGGAGGATATCATCAAGGCCCGGTCGGTGGTCACCGAAATCTACATGGACGAGAAGGTGGAGCACTACATCGTCGACATCGTCTTCGCCTCGCGGCAGCCGAAGGACTTCGGCCTCGACGACCTGGTGGATCTCATCCAGTACGGCGCCTCGCCGCGGGCGTCGATCTATCTGGCACAGGCGGCGCGCGCCCATGCCTTCTTGCGCCGGCGTGGCTACGTGACCCCGGAAGATGTTCGCGCCATTGGGTTCGACGTCCTCCGGCATCGCGTGATTCCGACGTACGAGGCCGAGGCCGAAGAGGTCACAGCCGAGGAAATCGTCCGTCGTATCCTCAACCGGATCGAAGTGCCATAGGCCGTCGGGCTTGGCACTGGCGCTGCTACGTACCCGCAAGCTCCCTGATCGACTGCTGCGATGGTTCCAAAAGAAATCCTCAAGAAAGTCAGGCGCATCGAGATCCAGACTCGTGGTCTGGTCAACGATGTCTTCTCCGGAGAGTATCACTCGGTGTTCAAAGGCCGGGGCATGGAATTCTCCGAGGTGCGCGAGTACCAGTTCGGCGATGACATCCGCACCATCGATTGGAACGTCACCGCCCGAAGCGGACATCCGTACGTGAAGGTGTTCGAGGAGGAACGCGAGCTTACGGTCATGCTGCTGGTGGATGTCAGCTCATCCGGCGAGTTCGGCACCGTCGAGCGCATGAAGGGAGAGCTGGCCGTGGAGATCTGTGCTCTTCTGGCCTTCTCGGCCATCAAGAACAACGACAAAGTCGGCCTCATCATTTTCACGGACCGCATCGAGAAGTTTGTGCCGCCCAAGAAAGGGCGCACCCACGTGCTGCGGGTGCTGCGCGAGCTGATGTATCACAAGCCGGAAGGGTACGGAACCGACATCGCTCTGGCGCTCGAGTATCTCAGCCGGGTGACGACGCGGCGGGCCGTGGTTTTTCTGGTCTCCGACTTTCTTTCCGAAAACTACGAGAAGGCTCTGCGCATCGCCAACCGCCGACACGACCTGGTGGCCATCACGATTACGGACCCGCGGGAGCTGGAACTGCCCGATATCGGCTTCGTAGAATTAGAGGATGCGGAGACAGGGGAGACGATCCTCGTTGATACCTCGGACCTGAACGTACAGGAAACCTTCGTCGCTGGTACCCAGGAGGCGCTGCGGGAACGCGACCGGATTTTCCGTTCCATCGATGTCGACACCATCGACATCCGCACAGACAGATCGTATGTGGAGCCGCTCATCCGTTTCTTCCGTGAGAGAGCGAAGCGGTTCCGCTGAGTTGGTGCACCCACTCAAGAGGAAAGGGAGGAATCGTTGAAGACGCGGTTGTTTGTCTTTTTGTCGGCCCTGGTCGTGTCTGGCCTTGGATGCAGCAGCGGGCCGTCCACAAATATCCCTGCCGACAAGTTTCGCGAGTACGCAAACGAACTTTACAACAAAGGCCTCTACACCCAGGCCGCCGCGGAGTACCAGCGGTATCTGGACACTTACTCCGTCAGCCCCAAGGAACGCGCGAATGTCACCTATCTGATCGGCGACATCTACTTTGAACGCGTCAAAGACTATGAGGCGGCCCTGGCAGCCTACCTGAAGGTGAAGGTCCTCTATCCAAACGACGCTCTTCTCGAAGAGGTGAACAAGAAGATTGTTGCCTCCCTGGAGCGGCTGCAACGCTCGGCCGATGCGCAGCAAGCACTCGAGGAGAGCACGGTGTTGAATCCGTCTGCAAAAGAGAAGCGCCGGCCTGGGGCCGTGGTGGCCAAGATCGGCTCGCGTGAGATCACCCTCGGGGATCTGGATTTCGAGATCAACCAGCTACCGCCCTATCTCCGTCCGCCGTCGGACGACCGTCAGGCGAAAATAGATTTCCTGAAGCGCTACATTGCTACGGAGCTGTTCTACAACACAGCACTGCGAAAGGGCCTCGACAAAGACAAGGAAGTGATCGAGGGAGCCTTCCGAGCGAAGAAGCAGCTGATGGTGCAGAAGCTGTTGCAGGAGGAAGTCGCTCAGAAAGTCAACATCGACGAATCGGACGTGGAGCTCTATTACAAGGCCAATCGCGATCGCTATGCAAAAAAAGATAGCAGCGGCAAGGTGATCCGCGTCCCGCCGCTGTCCGAGATCCGCCAGCGTGTGACGCAGGATTTGATCCGTGAACGCCAGCAGAAGGAGTACGAGGCACTGCTGCAGCGCATGATGAGGGCTCAGGCCGTGGAGATCTATGAGGACCGGGTTCGCTAGAAACAGGAGTGTGTGGCCTTGGGCGGTGGCTGCTTTTTTTGCCGTCTCGCTGATGCCGCAACCGGGCTCGCTTTTCGGCCAGGGCAGCAGTCAGATCTCCATCGAGTCACGCCTGGACAAGAGCAAGATCCACATCGGCGACGTCGTCCGCTACTCGGTCATCATCACTCGTAGTCCGGAGATCGAGGTAAAGAAACCCGGTCTGGCTGCCAACCTGGGCGGATTCGAAATCCGGGACTACCAGGAGCTCAAGCCTGTCAAGCGCGAGGGTCGGATCGTTGAACGGGTGGACTATCTCATCTCCACCTTTGAGATCGGCGAGTTCGAAATCCCGCCGCTCACCATCTCCTACCGGGCAGTGGGAGACAGCGTTTGGAAGAGCCTGCAGTCTGAGACCCTGCGTCTCGTGGTGGAAAGCATGAAGCCAAGTGAACAGGGGGATATCCGCGATATTAAATCTCCTCTGGAGATTCCGCGGGACTGGTTCCGCACGCTGGCGCCCTGGGCAGCGGGCGTGTTGCTGCTGGGACTGGTCGCTGCCGGCGTGCAGTTCTATCGCTGGCGCAAGGCAGGCAAGGCGCTGATCCCCAAGCGGGTGGAACCGCCGCGACCGCCGCATGAGATTGCCCTGGAAGAGCTGGCGGCTCTGCGGAACTCGCCGCTGCTCGAAGAAGGAGCGTACAAGGAGTTCTTCATCCGGCTTTCTGAGATCGTCCGCCGATATCTGGAAGGCCGCTTTTACATCGATGCCATGGAGATGACTACGTTCGAGGTGTTGGGGCAATTGCGGCAGGTGCCCGATCTTGAAACGGCGGATATCGAATTGATTACGCAATTTCTCGGCTTTTGCGATCTGGTGAAATTCGCCAAGTATCAGCCGACGCAAGAAGAAGTCGAGCGCACAGTTGCCGAGGCTGAGGAGATCGTGCGCAGGACACGAATCGCGACGATCGCCCGAGAGGAAGAACAGGAGCCGGAAGGCAGTCCGCCACCAGCCGGCGAGTCGGCGGCCGCTGTGAGTCATGCAGAACCGCAATCGGAGTCGTAGCCGATGATTCGCTTCGCCAACCCGGAATTCCTGGTGCTCTTGCTGCTGGTGCCGCTCCTGGTCGTCTGGCATCTCAGGCGGAGGCCGCGCGTCGAAGGCACGCTGCGATACTCGAACCTCGGGGTCCTGAAAAAGACCCGACCGTCGCTAAAGATGCGACTGCGCCAGGGACTTTTCGGGCTGCGCGTGCTGGCGCTTGCTCTGTTGATCATCGCCTTTGCGCGGCCGCAGTCCGGGCACACCGAGGAGGAGGTGACCGCCGAGGGCATCGACATCATGCTGGCCGTCGACATTTCCAGCAGCATGTTGGCGGAGGATTTCAAGCCACGGAATCGTATCACCGTGGCCAAGATGGTGGCCGGCGACTTCATTCGCGGGCGCCATAACGACCGGATCGGGCTGGTGATCTTCTCCGGCCAGAGCTACACTCAGGTCCCTTTGACCCTCGACTACGGCGTGTTGCTCAATTTGCTCAACCAGGTTAAGGTGGGCATGATCGAAGACGGCACCGCCATTGGCATGGCCCTGGCAAACGCCGTGAATCGGTTGCGCAACAGCCGCGCCAAAAGCAAGGTCATCATCCTGCTAACCGACGGCCGCAACAACCGCGGCGAGATCGACCCGATCACCGCGGCCCAGCTTGCCGAGGCGATGGGTATTCGTGTCTACACCATCGGCGTGGGCAAGAGGGGCGAAGCCCTCTATCCGATTGAAGACCCCCTTTTCGGCAAGCGGTACGTCCGCATGCCGGTGCAGATCGACGAGGACGTCCTCAAACGTGTGGCGCAGATCACAGGCGGGCGCTATTTCCGAGCCACCAACAAGAGTGGCCTCGAACAAATCTTCCGGGAAATCGATCAGCTTGAGAAGACGAAGATCGAGGTGAAGTCGTTCACCCGATACCGGGAGTTGTTTGAGAATTATCTCTACGTTGCCCTCGGGCTGGTGCTCGTCGAAGTCGTGCTCGCCAATACCAAGCTCAGGAAGTTGCCGTAGATGCTTCGATTCGCACATCCATACCTTCTTCATCTTCTGTGGCTGGTGCCGGCCGTGGCCGTTTTCTACTATCTGTCCTTTCGCTGGAAGCGAGCGGCACTGCAGCGCTTCGGTAATCTGGCCTTGATCGAGCGTCTGACCGCTTCAACGAGTCACACCAAGCAGGTCCTGAAAGCCGGGCTGGTGGTGACAAGCCTGCTTTTTATGTCGCTGGCTCTGGCGAGGCCCCAGATCGGCACGCGCCTGGAAGAGGTCAAGCGAGAGGGCATCGACCTGATGATCGCTCTCGACGTTTCTGCCTCGATGCTGGCCGAGGACATCCAGCCGAATCGATTGCAGAAAGCGAAGCACGAGATCGCCTCGCTCATCGACAAACTCGATGGCGACCGTGTCGGCCTGATCGCCTTTGCCGGCGAGGCATTCGTGCAATGCCCGCTGACACTCGACTATGGTGCGGCCAAGATCTTCCTGGACGGCCTCGATCCGCAGACGATTCCGGTGCCGGGTACGGCTATCGGAGCCGCCATCGGCAAGGCGGTGCAGTCCTTCGAGGCCAAGGAGCGCAAGCACAAGGTGCTGATCCTGATCACCGACGGCGAGGATCACGAGGGGAATCCCGTCGAGGCGGCGGAACGGGCCGCTCGCGAAGGGGTAGTGATCTATACCGTCGGCATCGGCTCGCCCAAGGGCGTGCCGATCCCGGTCTTCGACGAGCGCGGCAATCGGATTGGATTCAAGAAGGATCGCAACGGCCAGGTCGTGACCACCAAACTCGATGAACTGACGCTGGAGAAGATCGCCCTCGCTACCAACGGAAAGTACTATCGTGCCACCACCGGCGAAGTGGAGTTGGATCGCATCTACGACCAGGTTTCGAAGATGGAGAAGAAAGAACTGGCGTCGCTGAAGTTCTCGCAGTATGAAGATCGGTTCCAGTACGTTCTTGGGGTTGCCATCCTTCTTTTGGTTGCGGAGGCGATGATCGGCGAACGCCGTCGGCCTCGGGAAGACTGGCGCGGGAGGTTTGTCTAAGATGTCCGGAGGAGCCTGGGACGCATCGAGCCGTCATCACAGCCTGGCGTCGGCGCTGAGGCTTGGCGGCTTCGGTTTGCTGGCCGCAACGATCCTGCTAGCGGGCCGGCCAGCGTCGGCCCAGCCGGGACGCAAACAGGTGCTTGAAGGCAACAAGCTGTTCAAGCAGCAAAAGTATGACGCCGCCTTCAATCGCTACCGCGACGCCCAAATTGCCGACCCGACCTCGCCGATTGTGGAGTTCAACGTCGGCGATGCGCTCTACAAGAAGCGGAACTTCGAAGAAGCTCTGAAATCCTACCAGAAAGTGGCCGGAGCCGACGATCCGGCCATGGCCGCCAAGGCCTATTACAACCTTGGGAACACGCTGTACCGGTTGGGGAAACTGCCCGAGAGCATTCTCGCCTACAAGAAGGCATTGCAGCTCAATCCGGACGACGAAGATGCCAAATACAACCTGGAGTACGTGCGGGCCAAGCTAAAGCAGCAGGCCCAGAACCAGTCTCAATCGGGCCAACAGCAGCAGCAACAGCAACAAGGACAACAGGATCAAAGCAATCAGCAGCAACAGCAGCGGCAACAAAGCCAGCAACAGCAGGATCAGCAGCAGCAAGGCGAAAAACAGAATCAGGAGCAGCAATCTGCGGCCGAGCAGCAGCAAATGCAGCAGGGCAAGAAGCTGAGCAAGAAAGACGCCGAGCGTATACTCGATGCTCTCAAGAATCAGGAGAAACAGGTCAAGCGGGTGCAGCCCCGACGCACCCGCGGAAGACGCCGGGTGTTAAAAGACTGGTAGCCATGACTCGTTCGTTCAGACGCACACTTCGTGCAGCGTTCGCCTTCGCCTTTGCAGCAGCCACGCTGGCGGCGGCAACACCTGCCGACGCCGACCTGGCCGTGAAGGCGTACGTGGACCGGACCGTGGTGGGCCTCGACCAATCTTTTACACTCTTCATTGAGGTCTCGGGTAGCGACGCCAACCGGGCTCCTGAGCCCGAGTTGCCCGATCTTAGCGAGTTCGCCGCCTTCATCGGCAGCTCGACCTCCCAGAACTTTCAGGTCATCAACGGCCGCATGTCGGTTGCGCGGACTCTGTCGTTTCAGTTCATCGCTCGCAAAGTCGGCTCGTTCGAGATTCCGTCCATCCGGATTGTTTTCCGCGGCAAAGTCTATCGGACGGACCCGATCAAGATGACCGTGCAGAAAGCGGGCGGCACGCGGGCGGCCCCTCAGGCTCCAAGTGCTGCCGGACGGTCGCGGCCGGGTGCAGCGCTGGAGGGGAGTCTGTTCCTGAAGGTGACCCCGAGCCGCCGGCGTGTCTATCAAAACGAACCCGTGCTGTTGACCTACGAGATCTGGACCAAAGTGAACGTCACCAGCTACGGTATCTCGAAGCTGCCGAACTATGCTGGATTCTGGACGGAGGAGTTCGAGATGCCGCAGCGGCCACCGACCCGTACAGAGGTGGTCAATGGCCAGCAGTACCTGGTTGCCGAAATCAAGAAGGTCGCCCTTTTCCCGCAGAGTGCCGGCGAGAAAGTCATCGAGCCGATGGAGGTGGAATGCGAAGTGCGGGTGCCCAGGCGTCGCCGGTCACGCGACATCTTCGACACTTTCTTCGACGATCCGTTCTTCGCGCGCACGGTCCGCCGCGGTTTGCGAAGCAAGCCGATCAAAATCGTGGTTACTCCATTGCCGAAGGAAGGCCAGCCAACCGATTTCAGCGGTGCCGTCGGCGAGTACACGCTGGACGCCTCGGTTGACCGCACCGAGGTGAAAACCAGTGAAGCCGTCACCCTCAAGGTGACGATCAAGGGGCGAGGCAACATCAAAATGCTGCCAAATCCTAAGGTGGAGATTCCCGCTGACTTCGAGGTGTATGAACCGAAAGTGACGGATGCGATCCGGCGGCGAGGGGGAGTGGTTTCGGGGAGCAAGACCTTCGAGTACGTGCTGATTCCGCGGGCGGCGGGCACACAGGTCATCAAGCCTGTGACCTACAGTTATTTTGATCCAAGAAAACGGTCGTATGTCGCCCTGCGCAGCCCGGAGTTTGAGATCCACGTGGCGAAAGGGGCGGAGGAATACGTCGCTGCCGGTTCCGGGTTGTCGAAGACAGAGGTAAAGCTGGTCGGGCAGGATATCCGTTTCATTCGCACCGAGGTGCCGAACTTTCGTCGTATTGGGGCGCGATTCTACCGCCAGACGCTCTTTGTCATCGGTGCGATCCTGCCGCTGCTGGCGTTGTTTACAGCCGTGGGCTACCGCCGTCACCTTGATAAGCTGAGCAGCAATGTTGCCTATGCCCGCAGCCGGCGGGCGAACCAGATGGCCATGCGCAGGCTGCGGCACGCCAGACAGCGACTGAAAGAGCGCGACGCCAAGGGATTCTACAGCGAAGTCGCCAAGGCGTTGATCGGGTACCTTGGAGATAAATTCAACCTGGAAGACAAGATGTTGACGAGCGAAGAGATCGAGACGTTGCTTCGTTCGAGAGGGGTTAGAGGCGAGCTGGTCGAGGAAGTGATGGAGTGCCTTCGCACCTGCGACTTTCAGCGGTTTGCTCCAACCCAGGGGGAGAATGGCGAGATGGACGGTTTCTACGATCGCGCCCAGCGGACGATCCTGGAACTGGAAAAGGCGATGTGAGATGAACGGCAGGCCCTGCAACTCCGGTAGAGGCTTCTTTCAGCCTCGGCTGGTCGCCGCGTGGCTGGTGGTGCTGGCAGCCGGCATGTTTCTGGCAACCCCATCGCTGCGCGCCGATGAAGCTGCCAGTCTTTTTGCACAGGGAAATCAGCGTTACACCCAGGGCGACTATGAAGGCGCGATCCGGGCCTACGAGAGCATCCTGGAGCGGGGTTTCGAGAGCTGGCAAGTTTACTACAACCTCGGCAACGCCTACTACAAGCGCGGTGAAATCGGCAAAGCCATTCTGAATTTCGAGCGCGCCCGGCGGCTCAATCCGCGCGACGAGGACATTCGCCACAACCTCGATCTCGCCAATCTGAAGGTAGTCGACCGGATCAATGCTATCCCGGAATTCTTTTTCGTCCGTTGGCTCAAGTTTCTGGCACGCCTGTTACCGCTGGCGACACTGGGATGGCTGGCGTTGGGTTTCTACGGTGTGGCCGCCTCGCTGTGGATTGTCCGTCTGTTCGCCAGGGGCAAACTTCGTTCGACCCTGACGGCCGTGCTGATTCCGGCCGTGGCAGCGTGGATTGCCCTGTTGACTCTGGCCGCCTATCGTTTCTATATCGATCGCGCCGACACCTACGCCATCGTGTTGGTCGAGAAGGTGGACGCCCGAAGTGCTCCGGAGCAAGATGGCACCGAGGTTTTTGCAATCCACGAGGGCGTGAAGGTGCGTATCGATCGCCAGGAGAATCAATGGGCCAAGATCCGTCTGGCAGACGGCAAGGTGGGCTGGATACCATTGTCGGCGGTTGGGCGCATCTGACCGTGCAATAAAGCACGGCACTGGATGGAAGAATGGTAAGCAGCGCAACGGCCGCTTCGCGTCGCATGGGCGGCTGCCAGCGACGAGGTTGCTCCCTTGTCCACGAGTCCTCGACATCCCGATATCGAGTACCGCCGGCAATATCGACTGCGGCTCGAGAAGAGCCTGACAGTTACACTCCTTTTTTTCATCCTGCTGACGCTCCTTTCACCTCGTGTGCAGCTGAAGCCCAGGCTCCCAGAGCCAGTCGAAATCACCCTGCAGGTAGAAGACATCCCGGCGACCCGGCAAGGGGCGCCGCGTCGGCCTCCGCGCCGGCCGGCCGTGCCCATCCCGGTCGAATCGGAGAGCATTCCTCCCGATGCCACGATCGAGGAGACGGAGCTGAACCTCGCCAACAAGATCGGTGACATCAGCTCGGCAGGCAGGCTCACCGACGGGATAGGTGGCGGCGCCCAGATCATTCCTCCAAGACCCATCGCCCTGGTTCTGCCCGAATATCCAGAGGAGGACAAGAGAAAGAAGGTCGAAGGCGTCGTGAAGGTCAGTCTGCACATCGACGAGACTGGCAGGGTGGTCGATGCGGTGGTCGTGGAAAACACCACGGGTAGTGAACGATGTGCGGCTGCGGCGCTCCGTGCTGCCAAGGGCACTCGTTTCATCCCGGCACGGCGGGGCGGAAAGCCCATTCCCTACTGGGTGACGATGCCCTATACCTTTTCTCTGCCGAAGTAGCCGGGCCCAGTCGGGAATCGACAGGAGGTACACCAGACGATTAGGGAAGCGCAAGGATCCCTGCGGACGAACTGCCGCCTCAGACGCCTGAGAGTCGATACCTCTTCTTGGTTTGTTCAGGAGAACGAGAAACAGCTCTCAGAACAACAGGGATGGCGGGGCGCACCCGGGTTGGGCTTTTCGGATGGCTCAGAGATGGTCGCGGAATGAGGGCCTCAGGGGCGCGGTTGTATTGTGTAAACCGACTTACATGCGCAGCGAAACCAGGTTGTCAGATTCCGGCGCAGCATTTCCGAGAAACTGGCTGCCCGGACGAACTTCTGAAGGGATCTGGGGGTTCAACAGAGTGGTCGAAGGCAGCAAAACACTGCAACGAGCGGCTGGCATGTCGTTTGCGATGAAGAGCCAACGAAAACTAACCGAGGCTCGGCCAAGAGGAGGCGTTGGATCATGAAACGAATCGTACCGAAAGGGTTGCTGGTCTCACTGTTCGCCATTGCGTCTCTTGTGATGGCCGGCTGCTATACCCAGATCGCCAAGCCCGGCGTCGATCGGGACGAGGAGAGGACGGTGATCCGGGAGCGCAACCAGGAGGTTGAGTCGGAGCCGCAAGAAGAGTACAGTGAAGAAGAGTACGGTGAAGAGGAACAGGGATATTATGAGGA
>CAZGRP010000001.1:136942-209797 GCA_964527995.1 uncultured Cytophagia bacterium
AAGAAGAGTACAGTGAAGAAGAGTACGGTGAAGAGGAACAGGGATATTATGAGGAAGGCGAGCAGGATCGCGGTCGGGTAAACATCATCAATAACTACTACGGCGGTTTTTACTATGACCCCTTCTGGGACCCGATCTGGGATCCGTATTGGTATTCCTGGCGCCGCTATCCGCGCCGCACCGGCTTGTTTATCGGCATTGGCTTCGGATATGGCTACGCGTACTCCCATTATGATGGTTGGTGCGGCACGCCGTGGTACTGGGCCGACCCGTGGTGTGACGGCCTGTTCTACGGAACTCCATATGTCTGGAATTCCCCGGTGATCGTGCACTACCCGTATCCCCCGTACTACGGCTATCCCGTCACGATCAGAACGGTCGAGGTCAAGAAGAGACAGTTCGGCCGCAGGGGTTCAGGCCGTCGTCTTGCTCGAGGCTCGAGCGCCATTCCAGCCTCGACGACAGGATCGAAACCCACGAGCATCTCGAAGCGCGGTCGTGCTGGTGAAGAAGGTGTCCGCAAGCCGCCTGTGCGCCGCACGCCAAAGACCTACACTGGCTCTCGGACGGTTACCAAAGGCGGAAGTGAGGCCGTTCATCGCGGTCGGCGGCGGACCCGCTCCGGGCGCAATGCAGGGGACGGGAAAGCCACCGTCAAGCGCCGCTCGGGGTCCCGCACGCCTGCAGTCAAGTCTCCAGCCCCGAAGTCTCGCCGTAAGTCTTCGCCCAAGAGCACGGTGAAGCGCCGGGCGCGGGTTTCAAAGGCCAGGGCCACGAGCAAGCGGTTGTCGCGTGCCTTGCCGTCGCGGTCGTGGGGCAAGAGATTCTCGTCTTCGCACGCGACGCGGTCTTCTCGGCGGACGATCCATCGCGCAACTCCGGCTCGCTCTTCTTCCAGACACAGCATCTCCAGGCCGACTTTTTCCCGCTCCGCCGCAAATCGTGTCTCGCGTGCGCGTGTGCCTCGTATCAGCGGCAGAAGCGCTCCGGCGCCTCGGGCCTCTCATTCATCTGGAAAATCTTCCACTGGCAGCCGAGGATCGCGGCGTAGCCGAAAGTGAGTGATTCCATCTGACCCAAACGACAGAGGGAGAAGACCATGAGGTGTCTTCGTAGCGTGCTGGTGGTGGCTGGGATGATGAGCCTGCTCATGGCTCCCTGGCGCTCTTCTCTGGCACAGACTGGTGCACCCCAGATCTTTGTGCCGGTGGAAGGTACCGATTTTCTTTTGCGCACCGAGTTCGGTATCGGTGCCCGGGCTCTCGGCATGGGGGGTGCCTTCGTGGCGGTCGGAGATGACTACACGGCCTCCTACTGGAACCCAGCCGCTCTGGCGCAGATCCGTCGATTTGAGTTCTTGGGTTCGATCGGACACCAGTCGCGCACCAACAATGCCTCGCTTTCGTCTACCAGCACCGGGGACACCGGCAGATTCACCAACGTCGATGCCCTCGGTTTTGCCTACCCAGTGCCCACCTACCGTGGCAGTCTGGTTTTCGGTATCGGTTACAACCGCATCAAACGTTTCGATTCGAACTTCAGCTTCGGGTGGTTTAACGGAAGCGTCGGAGACTCCGTGGCGCAGCGCTGGACCGAACGTGAGGACGGCGGGCTGGACAACTGGACTTTCGCTGGTGCGGTGGACGTCGGACCCAACGTTTCTCTTGGAGCCGCACTGAACATCTGGACGGGCAGGGATAACTACCTGTTTCGGTTCCGGGAACAGGACGTCCTCGATATCTGGACTTTCAGCATCTTCGATACGACTTTCGGGATCGATACCAAGTACAGCGGTGTCAACCTCCGCTTCGGGGCGCTCTACCGGGCCGGCCGCGTACTGCGGCTGGGAGCTACGGTGTCCACCCCGACGCGCTTCACCGCCAGCGAAGACTGGCAGGAGAGCGGCGTTCTGGATTTCGATGACGGCACCTTCGAGCAGACCGGCGACGGTGGTTTCTTCAAATACAAAATCCAGTCGCCGTGGTCGTTTCGGGCGGGTGGCTCATTGCAGCTGCAGAATCTTCTCCTCTCCGGGCAAATCGATTATGTGGACTGGAGCCAGATTCGATACAAGAGCGAACCCCCGGTTGAAGGCCTTGGCATCGTCGATGCCAATCTCTTGATTCAAGATACCTACCGTGATGTCGTTCGCCTCCGTGCCGGTGCCGAACTGTTCATCCCCGGGATCAACGCCAGCCTGCGCGGTGGTTACTTTCGCGACCCCTCACCTTTTCGCGGGGCCACGGCACAGCAGGATCGGGAGTTTTTCAGCCTCGGGTTCGGCATCTTGCTCGACAAACAGCTCCGCCTGGATCTGGGATGGATCGGAGGGAATTTTTCTCGCTTCGGACGCCCAATTACCGACGGCAGCGATACGTACGAAGTCAAGGAGGACATCAACAGCAACCGCGTCTTCGCAACGTTTGCTTTTCGATTCTAGTGTGTCCGTCTCGCTTTGGGTCGACGAGGGGTGGTGGCATTCCCGGCCATATGGCAGAGTGGCGAGCAAGTAGCTTTTCGTAATCACTCTAATGTAGGTGCAAGGCGATGAAAAGGCATACCCTCTCGGCGGCTTTCGTGGGCGCTGTCCTGATGCTGGTGTTGACCGGCACTGGGAACGGCGCGGCTCTCAGCGGTCAGCGCCAGGAGCCCGTAACCATCATCTTGAGGAATGGGGACAAGATACGGGCGACGATCCTGGATATCTGGGGAGACAGGGTCGTTTTCAAGGCCGCAAGCTGGCGTGACGCCTACGAATATGGTGAAGTGCTTGGTGTGGGGCAGATCACAGCCATCGAGCTGAAGAACGGCCGGCGGATGACGGTGGACGAATATGCTGACTATCGTAACGGCCGCAGCACCGCAGAGGAGCAGCAGGAGAAGAAGCCACCGGCCGCGGTTCCTGGCGAGACCAGAATCTCCGACCGAGTTGTCGTCACCAGATCGCCCGCAAAGAGCGCCAGCTCCGAAGAGATCGACCAGTATGAATTGCTCAAGCGCAAGCCGATCTCTGAGATGACCGACCGCGAGTTCCAGTTCTTCATGATGATGAAGAAGCGCGAACTCGAGAGAGAGCGGATCAAAGAACAGTTGGAGATCGAGCGGCAACAGCGCCAGCTCGTTCCGCAGAAGCCCACCGAGGAGGCTGCAGCAGAAACGAAGGAGGGTCTGGGGTCTGCTCAGCGCGAGCCTGAAACGAGGATGCGAGCCACCCGACCAGCGTTGGCAGGCACGTCTTCACGCCTGCCAGGAAGCCGGTTCGGCTTGCGCCTGCCGCCACCCACCCTGGATCAAGGCCGGAGCCAGGCCGCCGATCAGATAGCTCGGTTGCTCATCGAGTCGGATCTGGCCGGTCCCTTCCTCAAGTTTGTCGCCGAGCGCCGCGGCGAGTCGCTGACACCCTTCCAGCAGAAAGTGATTTCAGCCGTCGAATCTTCTCCGGACTGGAAAGATCGGGTGGAGCAGGTTGAGTACCTCCGACGCGTCGCCTCGAAAGCGTTTGAGCGGGTCTACCTCTATGAACCAGAGTCGTTGAAAAAGAACCTCGGGCTGATCTTCGATGAAAATGCCGACATGAATTTTGATGATCTCCTTGGCCAGCTTCATGCCAAGCTGGGGAATGATGTGAACATGGGGGACCTGCGCACTCTCGTGGACGTGCTCGGCGAAGGTGGCGCCCGAGCGGTACGAGACCTTCTGCGCAATTTTGACACCTATCGGTATGTGACGGCGGCCGGCGATGCGGTGGCCCAAAAGTAGTAGGTGCGGGGATGGCGGAGGCCGGCCGCCCCGCTGTTTTCGATCTTCCAGTGCAGGAAAATTTGAGGTTGCCAGCAGTTGAACCGAGGAGGCACGCGCGAGGTCTGCGCGTGCCTTTTTTTGGCGACGAAATGCTTGCTCTGGCCCTCTTCATTTGCTAAATTCCTCACCGGCCCGCGAAGCCGGAAGCTCTGGCCGAGGCCTGTCGGCCTGTCGCTCCACGGGCGACTCGTGATGCTGGTCCGCTCGGCTCGGCAGACCGGACGTCCTGGAATCCTACCGAGATCGCTTGTGTTCCGAAGAACCATCGCCTACGCTCTGTTGTTGGCGCTCGCCCTCACCATGGTGGCGCCCTTCATCTGGATGGTGCTGACCTCCTTGATGGATGAGCTCGAGGTGTTCACCTTCCCGCCCAAGTTTATCCCGGATCACTTCTTATGGCGAAACTACACCGAAGCGCTCACGGTGTTGCCGTTTGCGCGGTTTTTTCTCAACAGCGCTGTGATGTCGATGGGAATCGTTGCCGGCCAGCTCGTTCTCTGCTCCCTGGCCGCCTATGCCTTTGCCCGTCTCGAGTTTCCCGGACGGGACAAGATCTTCATCGCTTACCTGTCCTACCTGATGATTCCCGCTATCGTCCTGTTGATCCCGCGATTTCTGCTTGTCAACGCCTTTCACTGGGTGGATACTTTTTGGGCCTTGATTGTACCCGAGGTAGTGAGCGTGTGGGGGATCTTTCTGTTGCGACAGTTCTTCATGACTTTGCCGCGCGAGCTGGAGGACGCCGCCCGCATCGACGGTGCTTCGGAGCTGCGCATCTTCTGGAGTATTGTGCTGCCGTTGTCGCGGCCGGCTTTGGCGACGCTCGGCATCTTCGCTTTTATCGGAAGCTGGCAGTCCTTTCTGTGGCCGTTGATCGCCACACGATCGATTGAAATGCGACCTGTCGAAGTCGGCATCTCGATGTTCCACAGCATCTACGTCGATAAATGGCCGCAAGGGATGGCGGCCGCCACGGTGGCCGTGGTGCCCTTGTTGATTCTGTTTTTCTTCACCCAGCGATATTTCATCCGCGGCATCGCATTGACCGGCATGAAAGGGTGAGCTGCCTCTGGCATCGGTTGTCTGCTGTTGCGAATTCCTGATCTGCGGAGTGGACAAAGGCCCATGATTCGAAGATTTGTGTTGTTGCTTTTCCTGCTACCGTCGCTGTGCCTGGCTGCGACAGTTGAAAAACTTCAGCTCCGCGTACTGGTCGTCGTCTACACTTCGTCTTTCGCCCGCACCTTGACGCCGGCGCAGATCGAACGCCTGTATCGGGAAATTGCCGCCTTCGTCGACTTTTACCGCGACGCGGCCGGCGATGTCCTCGATCTCGACCTGACCCTGCTTGAGATCGACCGCCGGCTGGAGTTGCACGAGGTGCAGGAAGTTTCCAGGGGGCGTTACTACCTGTCACGGGAGAACATCGAGGCGGAGCTGGTCCGCCGGGGGATGAAGGGGCGGCACTTCGACGAGGTCATCTGCTTCTATGCCTGGGACGGCCAGAATCGCTACGGCGCACAGCTTGCGTACGGTGGCGGAGCAGTAGGCCCGGACGGCAAGTTCCTGGATGATGCCGGCTACAACTCCATCGGTATCTTTGCCTGGGACCCGGGCCGAATCAGCCAGATCATGATCCACGAGATCCTGCACAACATCGACGATATGTTCTCGCGTAGCGGCATGCCCGATGTCTTCTACAGTTCCGACGACATGAGCCGCCACATCGAGGAACTGGTGCACGACTGGCCCGGCGCTTTCGAGCCGGAGTTCACAGACTCCCAGATCCTCGATCTGGCGGAGCGCGAGCGCAAGGGGGAAGAAGGATATCCGTGGAAGGCCCAACTGGTTTACTACCGCTGGATGCTCCGCAGGACACCACCCGAGGCCTGGATGCGGCTCAAGTATGGCCGGCGGATCGAGGTCGCGTCGGAGCCGGTGACGCTGCGGCCATTGTTCTCCAGGTTCATCTATCCTGCCGCCGACGAGAACATCTATCTGCCGCTGCTCCTGCGCGATGCGGACAACCGGCACGTACCGGAGGCTGAAGTGGCAGTGGCGGCGAACGGCCGGTCTCTCGCAACCGTCGAGTATGCTCACACAGATTTCGAGGGCAAGGCGGTGTTTCGAAATGCGTTTTACGCCGGCTGGGTATCGGTGCCCAGCAGCCCGGCACGATGGCGCGTGGAAGCGCGCGCTCTGGGCCAGACCTTCACCGCCACCGTCATGCTGGAGCCTGCCAGGACAGCCGTCATCGAGGTGCCCGCCGAGCAGAGCTACTATCGGGACCGAGGGAAGCCCTTTACATTGCACGCCTCGCTGCGCCGCGAGCATTTCGGTGGTGGCGGACAGCCGCTCGCCGGAGCTGTGGTTACGGCTACAGTGGCCGGTAAGGAACTTCTTCTGAAGGAGCAGTCGCCTGGGCAATACGCTGCAAAGGTGCCCGGCCTGGGAGAGGGGTCAAGTACGGTGTTCCTGCAGGCGGAGAAAGACGGATGGACCCTTCTTCCCGCAAGCAGCACGATCCACAACCTCTTGACCTGGAGCCTTGAAACGCGCGAGGTGGTGGAAGGGCAGCGCGGCATGCCGCTGGAGGTTTGGGTGCGCGCTGTCAGGAAGGAGCCACTGGAACGTGTGGCGGTCTTCGCGCAATTGGGTGATACAGAGGTGGCCATGGAGCCCATGGGTGACGGAACCTTCCGGGCCCGGTTCGAGGCGGTGCCGGACGGTGTCGACTCGCTGACGCTGATCGGCCGCAGGCTGGGTGCTGCTCCGGAACTGGTTCTGCGGAAGACCGTTCCGCTGCGAGCGACGTTCCGCGGCCAGATCGTCGCAGAAGATGAGATCCTTGCTCGCGCGGGGCAGCCGGTGAGAATCAGCGCCCAGGTGCGCAATCGCATGGGCAAGATGCTGGTGGGGTATGACGTGCCCCTGGTTGCTGTGGTCGGGTCGGAGGTCGTGCCGCTGCTTGACGAGGACTACGACGGGCATTTCGTTGGCGAGCTGCAGCTTCCTGCCGGGAGTTACAGGGGCAAGATTGTCTGTGTAGACGGCAAAGTGGGTGTGAAAAACCTGCGGATCGTGGTGGAGAAGAGGTGAAAGGGCTGGAATCGAAATCTGCGATCAAAAGCCGACAGGCTACCCGCAGTTCGCGGTGGCGAATCAAAACGGCAGGCACCGCCACTCTTGTGATTGGAGTTTCTCTTGTGCTCTTGGCGGCTGCTTTCCCGTACCGATTGGCCATCGCCCCCCGTGCCGGGGCACCGCCGCAACTCGACGCGGATCTCTCGGACTGGCCACTGCAGCGGCCCATCGTTGTCGACCGGAACAGCCACCTTCTGACCGGCAAGAAGGTTTACCACGGCGAAGCCGATTTCAGCGCCCGCTTCTACTTGATGTGGGACAAGGAAAGGCTGTACTTTGCCGGAGATGTCGCCGATGACTCGGTCACCGCAGGAGAGGCCTGGGATACGGATCGCGTGAACCTGGTGTTCGACATGAACAACGACACCGATCGATTCACCTACGCATCCGCCAATCCCGGTACGTCCGAATGGCAGGTGGACGATTACTGGGTCTTTTGCCGCCCCTTCGTGGATGAGGCGTACTCCCGCGGGCAGGTGTTCCGCATCGCCCGCGACGCCTACGGCGAAGTCGAGGGCGCCGTCATCGCTGCCAGGCGTACCGCCCGCGGCTATCGTTTCGAGATGTCTCTCCCTATCAAGTCGCTACCCCATCTCGTCCCGTACACCGGAAAAGTGGTGGGCTTCGATCTCTTCGTCACTGACGGGGACGGCGAGGCCGAAGTGACCGAAATCATGTGGGCCAACCGCTGGAAATACGACAGCGGCGGCATCTACTGGCAGTGGTGGAAACTCGACCGTCTGGTTCTGGCCGGGCTGCCGATTCAGCAGTAGGCGCACTCTCCAATACGGTGTTGCATGAGTTCGCTCCGACCTGTGATTCTCTTTGTGCGCCCGTCATCTTATGACGCCGAGAACGCCGCTGCCTGGCGCTGGCTGTCGCCGCTGAAGGAGTTCGCGGTGCGGGTTGTTTCGACCGCCGATCTGGCAGAGGTAGCGCTTCGATCCGGTGAGGTGGCCGTCGTCTGGTGCCATGCCCTCAGCGCCTGGCCGGAGAACGATGCCGGGCTTCTTTGCCGATGGTTGCCGGGCTTCGTGGAGAACGGCGGCCGACTGTTGCTGTCGCTGTATCCTTGCACCATGCTCGGCCGCCTCGGTATCGAGGATGCGCCGCCGGCAGTCCTCGCCAGCGGTGAGTGGTCCGGCAACAGCGGTGAGAAGGTTTTCTTCGGGCTGATGAGCTACCGGGGCCATCCCATCTTCGACGAGTTCTTCGGTGGAGTCTATCTGTGGCAACCGCAGCCGGGCGAGCCCTTCTGCGAAATCGCCTACGGTCCGGCCAGCTCCCCGGCACGAGGGAAGGTGGTTGCCGTTCGCCGGGTGCATATCGGTGTCGAGCCAGAGTGGAAGATGGGCATCGAGTACGACTACGGTCGCGGCCGATTACTGGCCATCGGCGCCTACCTCTTTTTCGCTTCGCCGCAACGGCGCTTCCATGCCCACGTCGAACGTTTCGCCAGGAGTTGTCTGCGTTATCTGGCTCTTGCTCCATCCACCGCGGGGCGGCGCAGCCACTGGCTGCCGAAGCGGATCGGTGTGCGTGCTTCGCCGGAGAGCAACCTTAGCGTGGCCGTGCTGCGCCCCGCGCTCCCTCCCCCTTTCGGCTCGGGGATGGAACTAATAGCACTGCCTGAAAAGAATGCTCCATTCGACCTTGCTGGCAGGCGACTGCTGCTCCTCGGCAGCGAGCGCGGTGCCGTGCGGGAGATCTGGGCCCACCCATTCCGTATCTGGCAGAACGTCGATTTCAGCATTGCCGAGGCGGATGGACCGGCGGCCGACTGGCAGGCGCCGGCGATTGCGGAGGTGCGTCTGCGGCCCGAGGCGATTCTGCGCCGGGGAACGGCCGGCGGAGTACGGTTTCGTCAGGTGATGACCGTCTCGCCCAATCAGCCCCTCGCCGCCATCTGGATCGTCGCCGATCGCCGGGCGCGCCTGCGGGTCGCGGCCGAGAGCGACTTCCGCCTGATGTGGCCCTACGATGCCGGCCGGTTGGGCCCGCTGCTCTACCTTTTTCCTGAAAACATGAACGGCGTGCTTGTTCACGATCGCGAACGAGAACACGTGGTATTCTTGGGGGCAAGCAGTGCTCCACTCTCCAGCGAGGTCGAAGATGTCTCCGGTGCCGAAGCCTCGCGACTGCGCTATACCGCGGTGTTCGAGATCCAGGCTGAAAAGCCCCTCCTGCTCCTACTTGGCGGTACCAACCAGGGTCTGCGGACGGCCGTCGATGCCTGGAACGAGGCCGCAGCCGATGCCGCGGTGGTGCTTCGGAACGCAGTCTCCGAAGTGCAGGCCGTCCGGCAAAGGTGCGTCCGGTTCGACTGTTCCGACAGGCTCCTCAGCGAAGCGGCGGCGTGGGCTCTCGTCGAAGCGTCGGCGTTCTTCGCGGAGACTCCGGATCTGGGCAGTGGCTGGATGGCCGGCTATCACACCACACGACCCGGATGGCACAGCGGTCGTCCCGGCTACGCCTGGTACTTTGGCCGCGACGCCGTCTGGACTTCACTGGCAATGCTGCCAGCCGGCGACTTTGAGCGTGTGCGTTCAGCGCTGCAGTTGCTGGGAGACTATCAGGAGTTCACCGGCAAAATTTTTCACGAGCTCACGACCAGCGGTGTTGTCCACTACGACGCGGCCGACTCAACTCCTCTCTACCTGATCCTGATGGCCCGCTACCTGGAGTGGAGTGGCGACGCCGACTTTGTCCGCTGCCAGTGGCCGCGAATCCGAAAGGCTGTCGAGTTCTGCTTCAGCACCGATCGAGACGGCGACGGCTTGATCGAAAACAGCGGCGTTGGCCACGGCTGGATCGAAGGGGGCCGATTGTCTGGCGCCGACATGACGCTGGAGCTCGCCGGGATGTGGGCCGCCAGCCTCGAAGCGTGTGCCACGCTTGCGGATGTCGCTGGCGAAGGAGAAATGGCTGCCAGGCTGCGATCTGCGGCGAGGAGAGCGCGGGCCGCGATCGACCGTGTTTTTTGGAACGAGCCCGCGCGATTCTACTTCTACGCCAGGATGGCGGACCGCCGCTTTCATCCCGCTTGCACTATACTTGCCACGGTGCCGATTCTGCTGGACACGGTGGCGCCGGAGAAGGCGGATCGGGTTTTGCGCGAGCTGGCACAGCGGGGCTACGGCGCCGATTGGGGCGCGCGCATGATTTCCGACGAGCATCCGGACTATGACCCGCGCGGCTACCACCAGGGCAGTGTCTGGCCGCTGTTCACTGGCTGGCTTTCCCTGGCGGAATACCGCCGCAACCGGGCAACACAGGCTTTCGCGCACCTCTACGGCAGCGCCTGGCAGTTTCTGGACGGCGCCCGGGGATGCATCGAAGAGGTTCTGGATGGCGACGTCTATCAGCCTGCTGGGGTGTGCCCGCATCAGGCCTGGTCGGAGACAATGCTGTTGCAGCCGCTGCTGGAAGGCATGGTCGGCCTGCGACCGGATGCGGTCAACGGTCGGTTGCGGCTGGCGCCGCAGTGGCCGCCTCACTGGACCTGGGCGGCGCTTGAGAATCTTCGCCTTGGGGACCGGCAGGTCTCGATTCGCTTCGAACGCCGTGGCAGCGAATGGCTTTATCGCTTCGAGAACAGCGCTGCCCCGCTCGAAGTGGAGTTGCGGCTGCCGCTTCCGGCGGCTGCAGTGCTCGAGCAGGCAGAGGTGAACGGCCGGACGCGACACCTGGATGGGGAGGCGACCGTCCGATTTGAGTTGGAGCAGAGCGCGGTCGTGCGGCTGAGGGTGCCGCGGTACCTTGGGATCGTGCCGCCGTCTTTTCGGCCGCAGAGTGGGCAGCCGAGCCGCGGGTTCTGTGTCGTCGATGAGACCTTCGACGGCCGCCGTTTCGAAATCCTGTGCCAGGGGGAGCCTGGAGCCCTGGCCTCCCTGGGCCTGGTTCTGTGGGGATACGAGATCGCCGACTGCCACGGGGCTCAGATCTGCGGAAAGGGAGAACGGAGGCGCCTGCAGTTTCGGTTCCCGCACCAGGGAAGGCATGCGAACCAGAGGATTGCTTTGGAGTTGAAGCGGGTCTGACGCAGCAGAGGGAAAGAGTGGCTATTCTCGACACGAAAATCACCCATGCCTTTCGGTTGATTTTCGGCCGTCGACCTGCGGGCATCGCGTCGGCGCCCGGGCGGGTCAATTTGATCGGCGAGCATACCGATTACAACGACGGCTTCGTGCTGCCGCTGTCGATCAACCGCCGGGTGCGGGTGGCCGTTGCGCCGCGCAGCGACGGCCGAGTGCAGCTCGTCTCGCTCAACGAAAGTGCGCGCCTGGAGGTCGCCCTGGGGGAGATTACCCGGCAGGGAAACTGGACCGATTATCCCCTCAGCGTGCTGAGTCAGTTCCAGGAACGGCATCTGCCCGCGGGCGGGGCTGATTTTCTTTTCTGGGGCGATGTGCCCGTCGGGGCCGGACTCAGCAGTTCAGCGGCGATCGAAGTGGCCACGATCACGGCCCTGGAAGGGCTTTTCGGGTTGAAGTTGCCCATGCTCGAAAAAATCCATCTGGCGAGAGCGGCAGAAAACCAGTTTGTCGGCGTCCCGTGCGGGATTATGGATCCGTTCGTGGCGACCGCGGCACAGCCGGACCATGCCCTGTTTCTCGATTGCCGTAGCCTCGACTTCGAGCTGGTGCCCTTTCGCCTGGGCAGTCACGTTTTGGTGATCATGGACAGTGGTGTCCGCAGAACGCTGGCGGCATCGGCCTACGAGCAGCGGCGGAAAGAGTGCGTCGAAGGGGTGCGCATTCTGGCAGAGCAAAACCCGCGCATCCGGGCATTGCGCGATGTGTCGCTGGATGAACTGTCGTCGCAGCGCGACCGGTTCTCGGAGGAGGTATTTCGGCGTTGCCGCCACGTGGTCACGGAGAACAGACGGGTGCTCGATGCGGTGGCGGCTTTGCGCGCCGGAGACCTGCAACGGCTCGGTTCCCTGCTGAACGAATCGCACCGCAGCCTGCGAGACGACTACGAGGTGAGCAGCGATGAGCTCGACTGCCTCGTCGAATCTGCGTGCTCGCAGTCTGGTGTCACCGGCGCCCGACTCACAGGTGCCGGGTTCGGAGGTTGTGCCATTGCCTTGGTTCCCGCCCAGAATGTCGAGCGGTTCGAGGAAAGCGTCGCTGAGGTGTATCGCCGGCGGTTCGGCCGGCAGCCGGAATTCTATGTCAGCCGCGCTGAGGGTGGGCCTCAGTGGAACCGGCTGTAGTTGCCTTCAGAGGGCCGAGCGGACGGCAGGAGAGACGGCCATGTTACGGTCTATGTGCCGGCTTCTGGTTGCAGCCTGGGTTGGGATCGCCGCCGGATGGGCTTTGGCACAGCAGGCCCCTGTTCGCATCGACGATCCGCGGGGCTGGTTTGCAGGCCACGACCGTGCTCGCTGGATCGGCCGGCGCGTCTGTGTGTTGCCGGCCGGCAAGTCGGCCGATGACAAGGCCGAGGAGTTCGCTGCCAATCTTTCGAATTGGCAGTCCTCGCACCCGAGAGTAGGAGAGGTGCTGGGACGAAGCGCCGTGATTCTAGAGGTCTGGTACGCCGGCAACCGGGTGCGCCGATTCGACGACCGCAAGGTGGTAACCCCGAATCTCTTCTGGAAGCTGCGTTTCGAGGACAACGGCCAGGTCCTCTGGTTCAAGGACGACGGAGTAGGCCCGCCGCACACCCTGGGCTTCTGGAACGATCTTCTTGGCGCACGCCGTTGGGTCGGCGATACGGTGTGGGTGAAGGCAGAGCGATTCCTGTCGGCGGAAGGAGACCAGGCGGCGATCGACCTCACGAATCTGGAACCGCTGCGAGTGGTGGGTGTCGATTGGGGTGAATTCGGCAACTACCCGCTGAGGTTTTTCCTCGAAACCGCGGCTGGTCGCCGTGGTTATGTCGCCGTACAGGATACCGCCGACTTCGCCGGCCGCTGGCATTGGCACGATCCGCGACGGGACCATCCGGACTGGACCTTGGCGGTGTGGCGCTCGATCGTCGACCGCCGTCTATCCGCCGGAATGACCGCGGCGATGGTACGGTTGAGTTGGGGCGATCCCGACAGCACTGCGGTGCATGCCGGCGCTGTGCTGTGGTTCTACCAAGGCGTCAACAAGCGGCGCTACCGCATCAAGCTGGTGGATGGCAGGCTGGTGTCGGTGCGGTACTGAGAACGAATGCCCACGGACTGTCACGGAAGTTGTCATGGCGCAATCCCATCTGCCTGCGTGGCAAAAGCTGGCGGCGGCCATCGACTCGGGCGTTGTGCTCATCGTTGGGCCGTCTGACAGCGGCAAGACGACGCTGGCGCGCTATCTCCTGCAATCTCTCGTCGCTCGAGGACGCCGGGTGGCGCTGGTCGATTGCGATATGGGCCAGTCGACAATTGGGCCGCCGGGGACCCTGGGAATGGCCTATTTCCCCAACCCGGAGCATCTCCAGCGGCTACCGGAGTCGGCAGCAGACTGCCGCTACTACTTTGTCGGCCACTTTTCTCCCGTCGGCCATCTCCTGCAAACGGTGGTTGGGGCTCGACACCTGGTTCGAGAGGCTCGCCGTCTCGGCGCCGAGGTGACGCTCGTCGATACCACCGGATTGGTGTTCGGCGGCATTGGGGCGCACCTCAAGATCCAGAAGGCGTCGCTGCTGCGCCCGCTACACGTTATCCTGTTGCAGCGCCAGGGGGAGCTGGAGCACCTGCACCGGTTGTTTCGCACCCTTGGAGCGCGCGTGCACGAGCTCCGCCCGCCGGCCCAGGCGAAGCGCCGCAGCTTCGAGCAGCGCCACGCTTATCGAGACCAGATGTTGCGCCGATGGCTCGGCGGGGCGGCGTCGAGGGAGCTGGAGTTCCCGGGAATCGTCCTGTGGAACGCCGGCCACTACGTGGGGGTGCCGGTCAACGAAGCGCTGTTGCAGCGCGCCGCAGTGGTGCTGAAGGCCGAAGTGGCATATGGGGAGATCGGCGGTAGAGCCCTTTTCCTGGTGGTGGAATCCGGGTTGTCGTCGCAGGCGGGCATGTGGAGGCGGAGCGCATCTGCGCTTCTGAAGGAGTTGTTTCACGTGGATGAGGTGATTGTGCAGGACGCCTCCACCTTTGGCGGCCGCCTGGTTGCACTCGAGGGCGAGGACTTTGATTTTCTGGCGCTTGCCGTGGTCGATGCGATCGATTTCCGCCGCCGGCGCTTCTTCTTGCGTACCTGTCTCACGGATCTTGCCGCTGTTTCGATTCTCCAGTTCGGCAGTGCCTCCTATCGTCTCGGCGGCTGAAGTCGATCAGCGGTAGGCTGCGCAGGCGGCGATACGGCGTTCAATTTCAGCCACGATCTTCTGGTAGGCTTTTCCGCCGACTCCACCGTATCGTTTCTGCAGCTCGGCGTCTGGGATGCCTTCGGGGAGATCGGCGGCCTGGGGGAAGAAGTCGTCCAGACGGAAGCCGGTTGCCAGTCGCTCCTGCATGGTCCGTGCAGCGGCCTCACTGCGGGTCGACGCCAGGGCGAAGGTGGTTCCGGCCCGATCCGCCAACAGATCCGCGAACGAGAATCCGCTGCCCCCCTTGCCGGCATCGAGCTCCTCCTTCAGCAGCCCGGCTGCATCGCTGACCGCCTGGGCTGAAAGGAGAGCCAGCGAGGCGCTCACCAGAAAGTGCTGCGTCCAGTCGTGCCTGCCGCGAAGGGTCACCCGCCCAAGAGCCCGCTGGGCCTTGGAGATAAGGCCGCCGTCGCCCACAGGCCCGATGAAGCGAGCCAGGTGGGGGTGGCCGAGGACGACGCCGAGAGCGAAGATGGCGGCCCGGTTCTCGAGCACGGGATCGCTCCGTTGAGAGCGCGACCGCGCCAGGGAGAAGGCGGTTCGCAGAGCGGCGCCGAAGCGGGCGTCACCACGCGGCAGCTTTCCGGCTGTGGCCAGCAGATTCTGAATCTGGGCACGGGTGGCTTCGACGACGGCTTCGCTTCCTCCAGGTGCTGACACCAGCTGCGGCAGAAAGTTCTTCGGCAGCTCGAGCCGGTGATAGGTGACCTTCATCCCGGCCGGCTCCAGGCGCAACGCCTGAATCGATTTGAGAAACGGACGTAGGCGGCGGTCATGTCGCAGGGTCGTCGTCAGGATGGGTGATGACAGGTTCAGCAGCCAGTGCGGCGCCGCGATACGACCGAATCCCAGCTCTCTGATGTGCAGATAGAGGTGCCCGCGGCGAACTTCCAGACTGCTGCCGAGCCGCATGTTGAGATAGCGCCTGCCGTTCGTGAAAGAGGGGATGGCCACCGACAGGCGTATCACCGCGCCGCCCGGCTGCAGATCGACTTTGGCTTTTCGCTGCCCCGAGCCGATGGACAATCCCCACGCCAGCAACACGTCCAAGTCGTGCTCGGTAAGTCGGAGTGTGCCGGTCTCCCCGGGCTTCAACTTCTGGGAGTTCTTCTCGCGGACCAGGCGAACGAGTCGCCGCTTTTCCGCTGAGGTGACACGGGCGCCCTGGAACTCAGCCGGCTTTTTCTCGGTTGCCAGGGTGACGAAGGCCGCAGCACTGCCGAGCAGAACGATGAGCAGAACGGCCAGCTTGGGCAGCAGCCACAGTCTCGCCCGCCAGCCACGTAACCAGGTCATCCCCAGCCAGACACCAAACAGGCATCCGGCAACGGGCAACATCAGGTCGAAGGAGCCTGGCGTTTGCCAGAGCCGTCCGATTTCGAAACCGCGGACAAGAAAAGTCAGAAGCGTGCCGAGGATGATCGCCAGGAGAGCCACCAGCACCTTCCGCAGCGGACGAACCGGTGGGCTCGACAAGGCCAGAGGCAGAAGAAAGCCCAGGGGCACAAACCGCGCTGTGTGAACAAGGCCGCCCACGACCAGCGAGAACAGCCAGGCAAGGAAACGGCGCGAGTCCTGTAAGTCCCAAAGGGTTACATTTCGGGATGGCGGTGCGTTGCCATGGCCGAGTGCCAGGGCAAGGAGAAGAATTAGATAGAGGACAAGCGCGGCTGGAGCAATCCAATCCCGAATTCGATATCGTGTCATCGACTCTCCCCGGAGCTTCGAAGCAAAATCATCGAGAAGGTTGGGCTTGTGCCCAAGAGTCTACCCGTTTTTCGCAGGAGCGACAATCGGTCTCTTTTTGAACAGCGCCTATGGCCCGGCATCGCTGTCATTCTTGACGTCGCTTCTGAGTTCCTGGGTCGATGTCCGGTGCCGCCGGGCGGAAATCCATGCACCGCCCGCCACCACCGCAAGTAAGAGAAGCAGGAACACACGGCTGCCGAGGAAGGGTCGGCCTTCTTGCCCAGCCATCTGGCTTGCGATGAGCCGGTTCACTTCGTCTTCCATCTGCCTCAAGGCCTCCAGCGGCGTCTGTTCCCGACGCGCGGCGCGATCCATCGCCAGGAACCACAGCAGGTTCATCTCGTAGGGCGAAACGTATGGGCTTTCCTCCCACCACCACTCCCGGGCATAGGGTAACTGGTCCAGGAAGACCCGGTTGTCGATCCACGGCGTCACCTTGTTGTGGAGGAAGACATCCGACTCTGCCACGCGCCGCATGGCCGGGATGTTGTTGCCGTCCTCGCTGGTGATGCGCTGCGCCTCCTCGCTGACGAGAAACTTCATGAAATCCCAGGCATCCTTTTTCTTGTGGCTGCTGGCAGCCATGACGACGTAGTGGGCCGCCAGTCCGGTGACCCGTTTCTTGGCGTGCGGCATCGGAGCCACGTCGAAGGAGCCAGGGCGCATATTTCTCGACAGCCACGGCGCCGCCCATCGCCCGTTCACCACCATGGCTGCCTGACCGCTGGAAAACATCTCGTCAATATGATAACCCCGCCGCACCGCTGGATCGAAAGTGATCTGCTCGTCGCGGTAGAAGCTGATGAACTTGGCCAGGGCCTCGGCGGCTTCGGCGCTGCCTACGACGCAGCGGTCGAGACGGTCGTTGAAGTGGTCGCCGCCGTACTGGTAAATCATCACCATGCTGGCATTGACGAGATGACCTCCCCAGCGGATGACATTGCCGTTGTCGTCTCTACGGGTCAGCTTCTTGCCGGCGCGGATGACCTCGTCCCACGTCCACGTGCTGTCCGGATAGGAAAGTCCAGCGGCGTCGAAGAGATCGCGATTGTAGTAAAGGACCAGTGTCGAGAAGACCAGCGGCAGCCCGTACAGGCGTCTGCCATCGTAGCCGTCGCGCACCAGCACGTCGTAGTACTGGTCGAGATGAATCGAGGTGTCGGCCGCCACCCAGGGCGCAAGGTCCTCCAGCACCCCCTTTCTGCCAAAGCTCTTGATCATGCCGTTGTAGGCCTTGAAGACATCGGGAACGCTGTTACCGGCGGCCTGCACCAGCAGCTTCTGATCGTATTGCAGTTCCACGTGGATGAGGCGGACGCGCCGCGGTGGGTTGCGGCTGTTGTAAAGATTGACAAGTTTTTGGTACGCTCGCAACTCGTCCACCGTTCCCCAGGTGGCGAACTTCAGGAAGTCGTCGCCCGACGTGCGATCGAGGTAGAGGCCGAGCGCGAACACCGCTGCCAGCCCGAAAAGGATCGTTGCATGGATCTTGGACATCAGCCCTACCCCTTCATGCCACTCAGCACGATTCCACGATTGATGTAGCGCTGGAACAGGATATACACCACCACAGCCGGAACCAGGGTGATCCAGGAGCCCGCCATCAGCCGGCCCCAGTCGGTCTGGTAAAGCGAGTTGAACTTGGCCAGCCCGACGGTCAGCGTCATCTTGGCATTATCGTTCAGCACGATGAAAGGCCAAAAGAAGTCGTTCCAGGTACCAACAAAGATGAAAGTGGCCAACGTCGCCAGGGCTGCCGCCGACAATGGCAGGATGATGCGCGAATAGATGCGGAAATGGCCGGCGCCATCGATTCGGGCGGCGTCTTCGAGATCGCGCGGAATGGTCAAGAAGAACTGGCGCAGCAGAAAGGTGCCGTAGGCCGAGAACATTCCCGGCAGGATGATGCCGCTGTAGGTATCGATCAGGCCGAACTCGCGCAGAAGCAGATAGAGCGGGATCGTCAGGAGCTGTCCGGGCACCATGAGTGTGCCAAGGTACGCCAGGAAGACGCGATCCCTGCCTGGGAACTCCAACCTCGCAAAGGCATAGGCCGCCAGTGAAGAGGTGATGAGCTGGGCGATGGTGATGAAACCGGTCACGAACAGGCTGTTCAGGAAAAAGCGACCGAAGGGCAGCACCTTGAACGTGTCGGTGTAGTTGGCCCAGTACGGTTTGAGCTTTTCGATGCGCCGCCGTGGAATCAGCCTTTCTTCGCCGGTCTTCACCAGTCGGATTCGGTAGTTCGCTCCGACTTCCTCGAGGATGCGGATCGGCTTGCGCACGTTGTCCTCGACAATGTAGTCGAGCCGCTGGTACGGCAACCAGCGCTTGTCGAGGACGTAGGCCGGGTGTTTGAGGCTGGTCAGAAAGGTCCACGCCAGGGGCACGGCAAACACCAGGCCGAAAGCGACCAGCAGCAGGTAGAGAAGCGACTTTTCGGCGACACTGCGCGATCTCATGAATCTCGCATCCAGCGTTTAAATCCCATACTCCACTCGCCGGCCCACATAGCGCCACTGGATCAGGGTCACCACCAGCATCAGGGCGAACAGCACCCAGGATACCGCTGCCGCATAGCCCATGTTGAACTCCCGGTAGGCCTTCCAGTAGATCTCCCAAAGCAGCGTCCACGTTCCCTTGCCCGGTCCACCCTCGGTGAGCACGTAGATGGGGCCGAACAGTTGGAAGCTGCCGATGATGCCGGTGACCACCAGAAAAAAGTTGGCAGGCGCCAGCAACGGAAATGTGACATGAAAAAACTGCGCCAGCCGGCCGGCTCCGTCCATGCGCGCGGCCTCGTAGTACTCTGCCGGGATTCCCTGCAGGGCGGCCAGGTAGATGAGCATGTTGTATCCGGCTGATTTCCATATGAGCAACATGACGATGCCGATTTTGGCGAGGAGCGGATCGCCGAGCCAGAACAGCGGCTTGATGCCGAAGAGCCCGAGAAGCTGGTTGATAAGACCCTGTCCGCGGCTGAGGAGATACTCCCACAAAAGTGCCACTGAAATCATCGAGGCAACCACCGGCAGGAAGTAAACCGTCCGGAAGAAGCTGATTCCGCGCAGCGGCTGGTTCACCAGCAGCGCCAGGACCAGGGCGAAGGCCAGCCCCACCGGCACGCCGAGCATGAGAAAGAGGGTGTTGCCGAGGTAGGGCCAAAAGCCGGAGTGGGCATCGAAAAAGATGCGGCTGTAGTTGGCAAGGTCGACGAAAACCGGATTGCTGAAAATGTTCCAGCGGAAGAAGCTGAGGACGAAAGAGAACAGGATCGGCCCTGCCAGGAAGACGATGAACCCTGCCAGGTTGGGCGCCAGAAAGGCGTAGCCGATGAGGGCGTGGCGTGTCCGGCGACTTCTAATGAGAGGCATCCCGGTCCCGTGCCTGCTGGGTGATGGATTTGACCCCGGTGATGATCTGGTCGAAACCGCGAGCTACGAAGGCGGGGTCCGCACTGGCGCCGGGAAAGGCCCCCTGCGGCTGGTTCGCGCGCCGCAGGCTGGCGAAGAAGGTCCGCTCCCAGTCAGCCGAGGGCGTGTGCCCCTTGGCCTCGGGGGGTGGATCGAACCAGATCGTCCATATGCCCGCCTGGCGTGCCGGGAGAATGTCGTTGTCAAGGCGGTCGCCAACCATGATGGCCTCCCGGGACCGGCAGCCGACCTGCGCCAGAGCGTAGCGATAGAATTCCGGATCAGGCTTGCGAAGCTGGATGACCTCGCTGATGAAGTGGCGGTCGAACAGCTCCCAGACCTGGTGGCGCCGCAAGACGCGCTCGACCGCCGCCGGCTGGTTGGCAAGCAAGGCCAGGTGGTAGGCTTTGCGTAGTTCGTTGAGGACGGGTACAATGGCCGGCATCAGTGGATACACCTGCTCGATGTGCGCCAGGAGATAGCGGTGGTAGGCGCCCCGGACCTTGCGGTAGCCAGCCAGGCCAAGGTGGCGGATCGCCAGCGTCCGATGCACGTCGCCGTCCGTGGTTTCGGCCAGCAGGCTCTCTCGTTCCTGTAGTAAGTCCTCGAACCGAAGCGATGCCCCGGTTTCGCAGATGGCGTCGTGGATCCGTTTGTAGATGATGGCAAGCAAAGGGTCATCGTTGAGAATGACGTTGCCAACATCGAAGAAAATCCAGCGGATCATCTGAGGTCTCCCGGAAGCAAACCTTTTCGTGCTTGCCTCGAGCACAGGTCTCGCCGGTTGAACGCCGTCTGGGCCCCGCCAGGTCGTCGCGAGAGGTTTGCTTCTTCGAGTTTCGCCGGCCTCCGCACCCTCTACACCATCTTTCCCAGGTTGGCCAGGAAGGCGCGCGGGTCGATGTCGGGTTTTCGTGCGAAGGTGGCCAGGGCAGCGTAGTTGATGCGGTGCGATAGTCCTCCGAGCTCGCCGAACGTCATCAGCCCTTCGAAGCCGATGTCGCGCGCCACGGCAGCCGCCCGGTGGAGTCGTTCGACGTGGATGACGTCTTCGTCAAATGCCGCTGGCGAGTTGTAGGGCAGCATGCCGACGTCGTGACCTGTGGGAGGGCGATCGCCCTGCCGGTATCGAGCGACAAGATTCCACTCCTGGCAACGAGATGCGTCCCCAGGAAACGCGTCGATGAACCAGGCCACCATCGTGTCGCCGGGTAGTTCGCCGGCAAAGGGGCGGGCGCTGATGCGTTCGCGCGTCAGCGGCGCCGACGTGGAGCACAGGATCCAGGCGTCGGGGTTGTGGTGGCGCACCTCCTTGATCAGGGGCGGCAGAAGCCGCTCTATGTCCTGGAAGGAGATCGGACCGCTGCGATCCCCGTACTGCTGGCATTCCGCGCACTGGCATACCCCCTCGTCGCTCGTCTGAAACTCGATTCCGCCGACGTCAAAGTTCCGGCACAGCCAGTTCAGACCCTCCACCGTCCACTCGATGTTGGCCTCCTTGGAAGGACATGCGACGGAATTTTTCCGGCCGTTCGCACCGCGCAGCATGCGGTTTCCGTCCGCGTCGATGGCGGCCAGCTCCGGGTGCTCCTGGAGCCAGACTTCCAGCGAGTAGCGATGGTCGCCCTCCCAGTAGATACCGCCGTAGGCGCAGACCCCGACGCCCGGCATCAGGCGCACGCCAGCGGCGCGAGCACGATCCATCACCCGCCAGGCAGCGCCCTGGCCGCCATGGCTGTCTCGCAGAAAGCCCCAGACAACCACGGCATCGATGTGTGCCGCCGAAGCGGTGTCGATGAGGCGGCGGTAGTCGTCCACAAAGGTGTCGCGGCCCCACGGGTAGGGTGCGCCTCCGAGGGTGCGCTCGATCGGGCGCTGACGCGGTGCCCAGCGCATGCGATAGTCCCAGGTCCACAGAAAAGTTTTCATATCACCCCCTGCCAGAATTCCGGAGTTCCGTGTGTTTGCAAAAACTCGACGGCCTCGGGGAAGGTTGGGATTCCGGCCCTGCCACCGAGTTTGCGGCACTTCATCGCCGCCACGGCCGAGGCGAATTCCAGGCATTGGCGCAGCGGCCAGTGGCGCAACATGGCCGTCACGAAAGCACCGTGAAAGACGTCGCCGGCCCCGGTGGTGTCGACCACCTCTACCCGAAACGCCGGCACCTGCACGGTTTCATCCGCAGTGCGACAGAGGGAGCCGCGTTCGCCCAGGGTGATCACCACCGTCGCCGGGTGAAACTCGAACAGGCGCTGCAACGCCTGCTGTGGCTCTTCGGCCCCGGTGAACTTGCGCGCGAAGCGTTCCGACGCCATCACCACGTCGCTGGCCCGGATGAGGTCGGCCACCCCCTGGTGGTCGTTGTCGGCGTCGAGCACCACCGTAGCCCCCGCCTGCCGGGCCCAGCGTGCCGCCTGCTTGCCTGCTTCGGGATGGAAGATGTCCAGAAACAGCACCCGACTCTGCTCGATGTAGGCTCGTGGCAGCTCTTCGGGATCGAGTCGGGCGCGTTCCACATCCCAGTACCAGCAGATGCGGCGCTCGCCGGTCGCACTGTGCACGAGTACGAGGGAAATCGGCACCGCTGTTTCGGCGGATCGCAGCACGGCGCTGGTGTCGACCCCGACGCGCTCGAACTCCTGCATCAGGAAATCGCCGTACTCGTCGGTGCTCAGTTTGCCCACATAGGCCGCCCTGGCGCCGAGCCGGGCGCAAGCGGTCAGGGCCGTGCCGGTGAGGCCGCCGCCCTGTTTGGAAAAGGCCAACATCGGCATCTTCTCGTCGCGACCCGGGTAGTGGTCCAGGAGGCCCAGCAGGTCGACGGCGCAGTTGCCGAATCCGACGACGTCGAAACGCTTTGTCAAAACCTGACTCCGAGATTCACAGCTTCTCGATTTGCACGAGCGGCATCAGTTCCTCCAGATCCGCCGGGGTGCAGGTGCCGGCATCCCAGACCCGGGCATTGGCGGCGCCGGCCGCGACACCGTAACGGATCGCCTCCTCCGGCGAGCATTGGTGCACGAAGGCGAACACGAATCCGGCCACCATGGCATCGCCGGAGCCGACGGGGTTGACAGTGTCGACCGCAGGCGGCCGAGCTCGCCAGCGCTCTCCTTCGACGCTGACGAGCGCCGGCCCGTCTCCATCGGTGACCACCACCCACTTTACGCCGTAATCATGGAAGCGGTCGGCCAGGCTGAACACAGCCTCGTCTGTGTCGAGACTGCGACCAAAGGTGCGCTCGAGTTCATGGCGGTTGGGCTTCACCATGAAAGGTCCGGCTTCGACGCCACGTGCGAACGGCTCGTCATAGCTGTCCAGAACCGTGGCGGTGTTGAGCTGATGGGCCCGGCGAATCAACTCGGCGTAGAAGTTCTCGAAGCCGGCGCCTGGGGCACTTCCACTCATGCAGGCCCAATGGCTGCGGCCAGCCAGCCAGGCGAATTTTTCGGCCAGGCGTTTGGATTCGATGGGGTGCACCTGGTGGGGCGGCTCGAAGATCGCCGTGGCGACGCCGCCTGAGTCGTCGAGGATGGTGAAACCCTCGCGCGTGGTGTCGCGGATGCGAACGAAGTCGGATGGGATGGCTTCGCGGCTGAGTGCCTCGAGGATCGCCTCGCCGGTCGTTCCGCCCAGAAAGCCGGTGGCGATGGCCTCCACTCCGAGGCTGCGGAGAACTCGGGCGACGTTGACTCCTTTGCCGCCGGCGATGGCCTTCATCGACCGGGCCCGCATGATGGTGCCGGGCTTCATGCGGTCGACATGAAGGGTCTTGTCGAGCATCGGGTTGAGAGTCACCGTGACGACCGACGGCTTGAGGCTCTTTTGAACCGTAGCAGTCAACGTCATCGTACTTGCAGTTTCCCTCCCTCGCGTCCGGATGGTGTCAGCGTTGCGGTGGACGTGCACTGGTGGTATCGGCGGTGGTGTCGCGATGGGCCTCCAGCTCCAACTGGTGAATGCTCTTGAAACCGGCCGGCATCTCCGGCGTGGTATCGGCCGCCACCGCTTTCTTTGTCGCCGCTGGTTTTGCCTGGCCTGCCGTCTGTTTGTCTTGCCGGCCGCGACAGCCGGCGAGCAGCAGAGTCGCCGCGAATGCCAGTGCCATCGTGCGTCTCATTCCTTTCTTCCACCTCTTTTTGTTCAGCATGCGGCGTCCTATTTTTCGTAGACCCACCGCTGCGTCTTGGTCTCCTTGCCAACTGTGAACCGGGCGATATAGATGCCGCTGGCAAGGCCGTCGAGCGAGAACTGCAGGCGATGCTCCCCGGCCGGCAGCTCGCCCTCGAACAGCCTTCGCACCTGCCGGCCCAGGACATTGTAGAGTACGATTTCCACCGGGCTGCGGCGTGACAGCACGAAGGTCGCCGTCGTGCCGCCGTTGAAGGGATTCGGGTAGTTTTGCTTGAGCGCAAAGCTCTCCGGCACTTCCACCCGGGGCCCTCGACCCACGTCGGTTGTGACGCCGAAGTATTCGAGGGTCGCCCGCATGACATCCCGGCGAACCGTCTGATCGACGATCATCTCGAAAGGAAAGCCCAGATAGACCAGCTTGCCCGGTGCCGAGCCGCCGGCGAAGGTGCCGCTGAAGACGATGCCTGCACCTCCCCACGAATTGGAATTCTTGCCGGCATATGCCATGCCCCACTCGGCTCCGCCCGCCGGCTTGATGCCGTCCGGGAAGTCGACGTCGTAGCCGCCGTGGCTGCCGTCGTCGAACTGGATGTTGGCGATGCCGGCAAAGGGACTGCCGGGGATTCCTTCGGCGGCATAGCTGCCGACGTCGTCGAGGATGTACTCCGCCTTGAGGTAGTCCCGGTAGAATGCCTGGTCGGCAGCCGAGCCTCGTTCGACCAGATCGTAGCCGATTTCCGACCCGCTGACGAAGAGTCGGCCGCCGTTCTGCAGGAATTGTTTGACCAGCTGCTGCTCGTTGGGATCGAAGCTGGAGGTGGCCGTGCCCTCTTCGCCCAGAATCCAGTCGACGATGTCGTAGTCGCCAAGTGATACATCACCGGCGAGGACGGCTTCGTTGCTGGTGGCGTCGAAGCCGAGGCCGGCAGCGGCGATGGCGTCGCCATGCTGGCGAATGAAGTCGTGGGTGTTGACCGTGCCGGTGACACGGTCGAAGCCGTTCACCACCAGCACCTTCGGATCACCAGCCTGGATGTAGACCCCGAGGAGCTCCGTTGGGTCGCTCTGGCCGACACTGTTGGTGGCGACCACCTTGATGAATACCGGCTGAGTCGAGCTCAGGCCGGTGAGAATCACCGGCGGCGCGGTAGCAAAGGTTCCATTGTCGAACTGGACGCCGTCCGTGGATCGGTAGACGAGGTACCCTTCCGCACCGGCTACCGGGTCGAAGCGAACAGCGGCCCGGCCGCTTTCCACTGCCTGGACGACCAGCCGCCTGGGGGTTGCCGGCGCTTGCTGATCGGGCGGACCGCCGAAATAGGCTCGCAGAGCATCCCACAGCTCGGGCCGGCCCTCGTCGTACCCCAGAGCCCACATACCGACCCCGGCGAGGTCGCGATCGACGGCCAGGTCGTACTTGAGACTGAGGCTGAGGCTGTCGTCGTACCATCCCTGCGTCCATGTGCCGTTCTGGAAGAAGCGGTACCACGGCACCTGTCCGGGCGCATACCAGAGCTTGCCAAACGACTGGGCCCTTGCTTCTGCCTCGGCGTAGAAGCGTGCTTTGCCCTTCGAGGTCGTGGCTGCCAGGGGCTGATCGTTGACGGTGTCCCACTCGAAACCGTAGTACGGGCAGCCCAGGATGATCTTGTCGCGGGCGAAGTTGGTAGCCTGAAGGTAGTCGTCCACCGAGCGGGTGACGTTGTATGTCTCGCCCGTCAAGGGAGCCACCGGACCGGAGGTGCTGGCACCCGACCAGTGGTAGTCGTACCCCATGATGAAGAAGTAGTCGAGGATGCCGGCCAGCGACAGGCGGTCGAAGCGGTTGTTCCAGTTGACCGCCGGCGCTGCCATGGTCAGCTCTGCCCCTGGCACCTCGACCTGCAATTGCGCCGCCAGCTCCTGGGTCAGCAGGGTGAAGAGGTTGCGGTCGGATGACGGTGGGAACTCGAAGTCGAGGTTCACCCCTTCGACCTTGCCGAGCTTGACCTGGGCGATGATGTTGTCGATGAAGCGTTGCCGGTTGGCAGAGCTGCTTAGCAGCGCATGGTTGCGGTCGCTACCGAAGCAGATGGCCACGAGCTGAACCTTCACCCCTTTGCTGTGCGCCAGGGTGATGAAGTCGCTCGCGGGCCAGCCATGCCGGTTGATGATGTTGCCGTTGCCGTCGAATTCGATGCCGAAGTAGGCCACCGTGCTCAGCAGATCCCACTGCAGGCTGGCGTAGCTGGACCAGTAGGGCAGATAGCCGAAAATCACCTTTGTCGGGCCGGCGGTCTCGCGCGGCTGCAGTGGGATGATTTGATTCGGCTTGAGCAGCGAGGGCGGCGGCTGGAAATCACGGTATTGTTCGAGAGAAATCTGATGCACGGTGGCCGGCGGTTGCTGGCCCAAACTGGCATGTGCCTGGGCCAGAACGAGGGTGGCCAGCAGGCCCATCAGCGCCCTCTGCGGCAGCCCGATACGATCTCCAGGACGTCTCTGTCTCATGGGTTGGCAACCTCTCAGGATCGTTGCTCCTGGTTCGACTCTGCGATCAGCCGGTCCAGTGTTCGTTCGAAGGTTCGGTAGGCGTCGTTGCCGAAGAGCACGAAGATGACTCGTTTGATCCGGGTGTCTCCACGCAGGTAATCCATGGCGGTGCGCAGCATGATGTCGGCGCAGCGGTCGATGGGAAAGCCGAAGATGCCGGTGCTGATGGCGGGGAAGGCGATGCTGAGGACCCCTTGGCGATCGGCCAGCTCCAGACTGCTGAGGGTGGCCCGGCGCAACTTGTCATCTTCGTTTCCCTCGCCCATGCGTGGCCCAACGGCGTGAATGACGTAGCGGGCCTTGAGATTGCCGCCTGTGGTGATGACGGCACCGCCCACCGGGCAGGAGCCGATGCGATTGCATTCCTCCTGGATCGCCGGGCCGCCCTTGCGGCGAATGGCACCGGCCACACCGGCGCCGAGGACGAGGGCGGCATTGGCCGCGTTGACGATGGCGTCGACGTCTTGCTCAGTGATATCCCCCTCGACCAACTCCAGTGTGGAACGATGGATCTTGACTTGCCTACTCATGATGTCTCACCTGGTTTCACCCGCGAAGCTTGGCGACAGCGCCATGTCCACGACCACAGAGGCCTTGCCCACACGGGCGTCGATCAAGAAAACGCTTAGAGATTTCAGTGATGCCGGGAACGATTCGGCGCTGCTCTCGAATAGCTCATCCAGTGGCAGGAATTCGACCTTGTGCAAAGAGAGTTTTCCGCGGTAGCGGCCGATGAAAGTGACCAGCTCGCGCCCTTTTTCCAGGGAGTCGAAGGTGAGCGTCACGGGTTTGGTGACCTGCGGATCGCACTTCAGGGTGATGGCCCCGCGCAGGTCTCCCCACTGCTGGTAGTAGTTGAGGAGCGCGTCGAGCAGCATGGCGCTGATTTGCACGGTGTCCCGGCGGCCCGACCTGGCCAGTCCGGCATCGCGCTGTGCCCAGACCCGCCTCAGGGTGCGGCCACGCAGCACCCCGGTGTCCTCCAGGATTCGCTGCCGGACGGCGTCGCTGAGGTTGGCGTGCTGCGCCAGCAACAGCACCGAGTCTTCGACGGCCGCAATTTGTTGCCGCAAAGCCTCTGTCTCAGATGAGGCTCGACGGTCCGCTGCCACGCTGTAGACGGCGAAGCCAAGCATGAAGAAGAACAATGCCCCCAGCAAGTTTGTCAGCCACACCGGGTAGAGCGCAGCCCTCGTTTTGCGTGACGGTGTCATGATCATCCCCTTCGAAGTTGTCCAGAGACGATGGCGTCGCTGTTCCTCTGGCAGCCTCAGCCACGGCCCACAGCCCGCAGCGGCTCGCTGCCAAGAATGACCTTCTGCCCCGGGCCCCGGTACCAACCCGCAACATCGGCGATCGAGATCTTCTCCGTGCCGATGCCGACCTCGTGGTGCAACCACAGCATCCATGGCAGGAGGCCGCTCTGCGGGTGAAAGAGGAGCCGGTGCAGCACCTTCTGCGGCTTGCTTCCCGACTTCATGTCGAATTCAGCATCTGGAAGCTGGAAGAGCGTATGCATCTGGAAGTTCTCTACGCCGCGAAGCGCATATTCCAGCGCCATCTTGCCAGAGTGGATGTCACCGGTGCCGCTGATCGGCTGCACTTCCCCGGGCAGCTCTCCGCGCAGCTCGGCTCGGCGCAGCCAGGTCAGAACGCGCAGGTTCCGTTCGCTGAGATCCGGTCCGCCGTAAGCGACCCCCTTCTTGCCCTCGAACTCGCGTTCGGGATCGAAGAGGCGATTGGCGTAGACGATGAAGTCGGCCCGGCGGGCGGTGTCGCGCTGCTGGATCAGGACCTTGAGCATGTCGAGCTGGAATCGGTCCTCGAAGCAGGCATTCATGACCTTGATGCCGACCCTTACCCTCGATGGGGCAGCCGCCTCCTTGATGAGTCCGGGGACGTGCTGCAGCCAGTCGAGGATTTTTGCTTTCTGCGTGGCGCGATCCGAGCCGGCGAGGGTGGGGCTGAAATCCTTTTCCAGCGGCATGGGGCCTTGCTGGTTGCTCTGTTCCCAAACCTCGAGCAGGCGCTTCGTGGTGTAGTCGTATTCCTGGCGCCGGAAACGCTGTTCACCAGGTCCGGGGAGGTGGTACTTGCAGGACGGCACCATGAGAACTCCGTGCCGGCGGCCCACTTCAAGGGCGGATCGGAAGAAGTTGAGGTAGGCGTTGAAGGTGTCGTACCAGCCGCGGCCCTTCCAGGTGACCGTCCAGCCCAGGCGACCGCTCCTGCCACGGATCCGCTCCACCTTCATGTGAGTTTCAGGGATGGCCCATTCGCGCATCGACTGGCTACCGGTAGAGTCAACGGCGATGACGGTCTTCAGCACCACGAACCCCAGCCCGGCTTCGGCATCGGCTTTGACCTGGTGCGGTCTCATGGACAACTGCCCGGACGCCTTTCCGAATGGACAGGCAATGTCGTAACCAGCATAGCGGCTGGCGAGATCGACACCGTAGCGTTCGCGAAGATAAGCGGGGAGGTCAGCCGGCAGCCCGGTTGCGAATCGCGCGTAGTCCTGGGCCACTGCCTCCGCCATAGCGGGCGGCAGATTGGGGTCTTCCGGGAGTAAGAATGGATTCTCCGGGATCATCGAGTTCGTGTCTGGCACCATCCGACTCCTCTCGGCCGTTCACGGAGCTGGCTTGAGAGTGGCGAAAATCACCTGCGTTGGTGTTTGCGTACCCAGATTCTCTCCCTTTGGGCCGCGGGTGTAGAGGAGTCTCGGGTTACCGACCTTGTTATGCCCGAACCAGCGTTCCCAGGACGGCAGCCAGTTGTTGACCGCTGCGGTCTCGGAGATCTGAGTCGCCGTGACGCCGCGGAGGTCATGGTCGGTGCGGAAGACATAGAGTTCGGTTGACGGGTCGCCCCAGGGGGTGTCGTGCCGGGCTACCTGGGCGGCGATCCAGACCTCATGTTGGGGCATCAGAGCCGTATTCGCCATGCCATGGATCTCCAGCCTGGTCTCATCGGGAAGCCCGGCGCCGAGGTCGAGGCTGCGAATCCCGTCCGAACCGATGCGGATCAGGCGAGCGGATTTCGGGGACGTGTCGTAGCGGTGGACGACGAAGAAGGCGTGTCCGTCACCGTCCGCCACTACATTTCCGACGCGCAGGTCGGTTCCTTCTCCCGCAGTGATGGCCTCCGCCGAAGCAAAAGTGACCGGCAGGCGGTAGGGCGAGCCGTCGGAGCGCCGCCAGGTCTTGCCGCCGTCGCTCGACTGCATATATCCGATCTTGCGTCCCTTCTTTGTGTCCCATTCGAAGAAGTTGAACACCGCATGCAGGGTTTGGTCCGGGGCCAGGGCCAATGAATTGAAATAGGAGATCATGTAGCGGCTGCCGCCGTCCACCAGCACCCTCGGCGGGGTCCAGCGGCCGTTGGCGCTGCGACGCTGGTAGAGCATCTTCCGCGGCCAGGCGCCGCCGCGATAGATCACATGAAGCGTGTTGGCCGAATCGACAACGACGCTGGCGTAGGTGGCGCTGTCGCCAAAGGTTTCAACTGCGGACCATTGCGATGCGTCGTTCGGCCGCAGGCCGCGGCGGTAAAGGAACGGTCCGTGGTGTGGGCCGTAGATGAGGTGTAGGGTTCCGGTGCCGTCCACGACAAGCGCCGGGTCGGCATGGTTGTCGGTTCCCTGGCCGACCTTCTGCGGTGGTTCCCAGAGCCCGGTCCGCTCATCTCGTGTCTGCACCCAGATGGTGGACCCGGCTCCGAGGTAAGTAATGTGCGTCTTGTCGCCGAAGCGGGCAATCTTGGGCGTCATCCCGTATGCTGTGGCGCGGCTCGATCCCTGCCCAAAAAGGACCTTGCGCTCTGCGACCTTCACGGACAGATCGCTGCCAGAGCCGAGCAACGACAGAGCCATGCCCGAGAGCAGAAGGACAGCCCCACTTTTCAGAAGGCGACGATAAAGGTGATGGTGGGAATGCATGCGTTTGAAGTTGATCAGTGTCCCGTGCGATGGATCGATTCGGGCGAAAGCCCGCACCGTGATGGTCGATCGCTTCGAAGTCAATATAGAAACGGGCGCCGGAAAAGTCAATTCAAATCTACCTGGGCCGCCGCCGCCCGACTCTGGTTTGGCAGCGGGACCCGCAACCTCCTGGCGGAAAAAGGGCTTGCATCTATTTGGTCGGAATGATATATTTCAGATTGAATTGCAAAGGGATGGCGGTGTAGCTCAGTTGGCTAGAGCAGCGGAATCATAATCCGCGTGTCGGGGGTTCGAGTCCCTCCACCGCTACAAGCTGGATTTCGCAGGTAGAGCCCACGGTTGACTCCCGCTGGGCTTTCTTTTTTCACCGGAGTACCGGGCTGGGGCCGTGACACCAGTGGATTCGCGGCTACGGAAGAGGAAATCGGCGCCTCAAGAGGAATGGTCACCGAGACTAAAACTGTTGTTGGGGTAATCCTTGCTGCGGGGCGTGGCACGCGCATGGGCTCGACGTTGCCCAAAGCGGCTCACCCGCTGCATGCGCTGCCTCTGGCCATGTACCCTGCGGAAGCGCTGCGCCGGGCCGGTGTCGGCAGGATCATTGTCGTGGTGGGCTTCGAGGCCGAAAAGGTACGTTCCGCCCTTGGTAACGGCTTCGACTACGTCCTGCAACGGCAGCAGAAAGGCACGGGGCACGCGTTCATGCAGGCGGCGGCTGTGCTCGCAGACTACCGCGGAGACGTGGTGGTGACCGTCGGCGACGCTCCCCTGTTGACAGCAGGCGCTATCCGCAGGGTCTTGAATCACCGTCGCGACACAGGTGCGGCAGCGGCGATGTTGACGGCTGTCTTTCCGGACCGCGTGCCCCCTTACGGGCGTGTGATTCGCGATGCCGAAGGAAGTGTGATCCGGATCGTCGAGGAACGCGATGCAACAGCCGAGGAGCGCCTCATCCGTGAAGTCAATGCCTCGGTGTACTGCTTCGATGCTGCGATCGTGCTGCCGCTGCTGGGGGAAATCGATCGTCACAACCGGGCCGGGGAGTACTATTTGACTGACATCGTCGAGATCCTGCGCAGGCACGGCCATGAGGTTTGCGCCGTCCAGGTGGACGATCCGCGGACTGTGCTCGGCGTGAATACTCGTTCCGATCTCCTGGAAGTGTCCCGGATCATGCAGGATCTCGGCGCGCTGTGATCAATCGGTCCGTCGATCATGGATTTGTACGAGCGTTTCAAAGCCTTTGCCGACCAAGAAGGTCTTTTGCCGCGTGGCGAGCCTGTGTTGGCCGCCGTCTCCGGCGGCATCGACTCGATGGTGTTGCTGCATCTGCTGGTTCGGCTGCGTGATGAGCGCTCCTTCCGGCTAGGCGTGGCGCACATCCACCATGGCTTGCGCGGCAAGGCTGCAGACGCCGACGCCCGGTTTGTGGAGGAGGCTGCCAAGCGATTCGGTTGCGGGTTTCATCTACGCCGGGTCGATGCCGCGGCCGCGGCCACCGGGGGTGTGTCGCTCGAGCAGGCGGCTCGAGAGCTTCGCTACCGTGCCCTGGACCAGATCCGCAGCGACGGCCGATACGCCCGCGTCGCCGTGGCGCATACGGCGGACGATCAGTCCGAGACGGTGTTGCTCAACTTCCTCCGTGGCGCTGGCGTGCGCGGACTGGCCGGTATGCCGGCGAGACGCGGAGCAATTGTTCGGCCGCTGCTCTTCGCGTCACGCCAGACGATTGTCGGCTATGCCAGGGAGCGCGGCATCCGCTATCGCGACGACGTCACCAACGAGGATGTGCGTTTTCGTCGCAATCGGATTCGGCAGGAGCTCTTGCCCTATCTGCAGCAGCACTTCAATCCAGACATTCGCCGGCTCCTGGTGCGGACGGCCGGTTTGTTTCGAGGGTATGAAGTAGATCTGCAACGGCGGGCAGAGCAGATGCTTGCGGATGTGACGCTGTTACAGGATCAATACAAAATTGTGCTTGATCTTGAGGCGTTTTTGGGTTATTTTAAATTAATTCGGTCTTATGCCATCTACTTGATTCTGGATAACTTGAAGTTGGGTCGCTCGGTTCTGGACCAGAATCGGACTGAGGCACTCCTGGGTTTGATCGAAAGACGCCGCATCGGCAGTCGCTTTCCGTTGGGGCGTGGCTGGGAGGTACTGGTGGATCGCGGCGCCATCGTGTTTCAGAAACAAGCGGTTGCGGCCGGCGAAGTGGAGGTCAAAGCCGACCGTGAAGTGCCCATTCCGCAGTTTGGCCTTGTCTTCAAAAGTCGCCTGCTTTCACATCTTCCGCCCAATTGGAGTACGGATTGCAGATATGTCGAAGTCGTCGACTACGATGCTGTGGGAGAGCAGCTGCGGATGCGTCCCTTTCGTGCCGGCGACCGGTTTTGGCCGTTGAACGCTCCAGGTTTCAAGAAAGTGGGTGACTTTTTCACCGACCAGAAGGTACCGCTTCATCTTCGCCCGCATGTCCCCATCCTGGAAGGCAGTCAGGGAATCGTCTGGGTGTGTGGGTTTCGGATGGATCATCGCTTTCGAGTGACGGAGCGGACGAGGCGATTCCTGCAAATCGAGATTGTAAAGGCTCCCCCATGGATGACCTGGCCATTCAGAGATTCAAAGAAGGAAGATTCCCAATCCTGATCTCCGCGGACGAGATCGCGCGCAAAGTGGAGGAGTTGGGGAAGAGAATCGCGGCCGATTATGCCGGCAAATCCCCCATCCTGATCGGCGTGCTCAACGGCGGTGTGGTGTTTTTTGCCGATCTTTTGCGCCAGTTGGATATCGACTGCGAGGTGGACTTCATCAAGATCTCCAGCTATGGAAACGCGATGAAGACTTCGGGGCAGGTGAAAATCAAGAAACATCTTGACGCCGATATTACCGGCCGCCATGTGCTCGTGGTGGAGGACATTGTCGATTCCGGATACTCCGTGCGATTCCTGCAGAAGGTTCTGGAGGAACTCCACCCTAAGAGCCTCCGCTTTGTATCGCTTCTGGTCAAAGAAGGAGCGGCACAGGTGGACTATGAGGTCGACTACGTCGGTTTCCAGATTCCGAACCGCTTCGTGGTGGGCTATGGGCTCGACTATGCCCAGAAGCTTCGCAACCTGCCTCATATCTACGTGATGGACTGAAAATGATTCGACAGCTTTGTCTAGAGGTTTGACGGTGGCAGAGACAGATAACAAATCGACAGGATCCAACAGCGGCGGCTCGCGCAACCGGCGTTCTGGTGCAGGCGGATCTCGTGGACCTGACCGAGGGAAGCGCAAGCAGGACGACAACTTCCAGTGGAAGAAGGCAGCGCGCACGCTGACTTTCTGGCTCGTCATCGTCATCATGGCCATTGTGCTTTCGCAACAATTCGGCCGGCCAGAGGGCAAGGAAACCAGGCTCAGTTACAACGAGTTTGTCGACGTTCTCGAATCGGGCCGCATCAAAGAGCTGCGCATCGAAGACAAGCAGGCCCACGGTCAGTTGAAGGCCGTTGGTCAGGTGCAGCGCCGCGACCGCATCGAGAGCTACATCCGCTTTCGCACCAATTTGCCAGGGGAACTGAGTCACGAGACGGCGGAGACCTGGGTCAAGAAATATGACGTGCAGATCTCCTTCGAACCGAAATCTCAGGACTGGCTCAACTATGTCTTTCAACTGTTACCGTGGGTGTTGCTTGCTGTGTTCTGGCTGGTGATCTTGCGTCGCATGCAGGGGGGTGGCCCGAAGGGGATTTTTTCCTTTGGACGGAGCCGCGCCAAACTGGTGACTGATCGGCAATCGAAGGTGACGTTCAACGACGTGGCCGGGGCTGAGGAGGCCAAGCAGGAGTTGCGTGAGATTGTCGAATTCCTGAAGGAGCCCGAGAAGTTTCAGCGGCTCGGTGGCAAGATTCCCAAGGGCGCTCTTCTGCTCGGGCCTCCTGGAACCGGGAAAACGCTGCTCGCCAAAGCTGTCGCGGGTGAGGCCGGCGTGCCCTTTTTCAGTATGTCCGGGGCCGACTTCGTAGAGATGTTCGTCGGCGTGGGAGCATCGAGAGTCCGCGACCTTTTCGAGCAGGGCAAAAAGAATGCGCCCTGCATCATCTTCATCGACGAGATCGATGCCGTGGGCCGTCACCGCGGCGCCGGCCTCGGCGGCGGTCACGACGAGCGCGAGCAGACGCTCAACCAACTGCTCGTGGAGATGGATGGCTTCGACTCGAACGAGGGCGTCATCCTGATTGCAGCCACCAACCGCCCGGACGTGCTTGATCAGGCTCTGCTGCGGCCGGGGCGCTTCGATCGCCAAATCGTCGTCGACCGACCCGATGTCCGAGGCCGGGAAGGTATCCTGAAAGTGCATGTCCGCAGCATCCCGCTGGCCAAGGATGTCGATTTGAAGGTTCTGGCCAAAGGGACTCCTGGCTTCTCGGGCGCCGATCTGGCCAACATGGTGAACGAAGCCGCCCTGCTTGCGGCTCGCAGGAACAAGAAGAAGGTCGAGATGACCGACCTCGAAGAGGCCAAAGACAAAGTGATGATGGGGGCGGAGAGGAAGAGTCTGCTTATCAGTGATGAGGAGAAGCGAGTCACGGCCTACCATGAAGCCGGCCATGTTCTCGTTGCCAAGTATACGCCAGGGTCAGACCCTGTGCACAAGGTCACCATCATCCCGCGAGGTCGCGCCCTCGGTTTGACGACCACACTGCCGATCGATGAGAAGCACAACTACTCGCGGCGACATCTCGAGTCTCTGCTGGCGCATCTTCTGGGAGGACGTGCGGCCGAGTTGCTCGTGCTGAACGAACTGACCACAGGTGCTGGAAACGACATCGAGCGGGCCACTGAGCTGGCGCGCAAGATGGTGTGCGAATGGGGAATGAGCGATGTGTTGGGGCCGCTGTCGTTTGGCAAAAAGGAAGAGGAGATCTTCCTCGGGCGCGAGATCGCCCAACACCGGGACTACAGCGAGCGCACCGCCCAGCAGATTGACAAGGAAGTGACCCGGATCGTGACGACCGCGGCAAAGAAGGCCGAGAACGTTCTCCGCGAGCATATCGACCAGCTCCACGCCCTGGCCCACGCACTCCTGGAGAGGGAAATCCTCGATAGCACAGAGATCGACATGATTCTTCGCGGCGAGGCGCTCGGGCCGGTCAAGGATGGCCGCCTCGGAGGCGACGGGCGCCCCAAGGCCGAGGAGGACGAAGAGCGTGCGCAGGCGAAGCCGCAAGAGGATCCGGCTCAGGTACCTTGACCGAGCTGGCAGGGCGGAGAGGTGACGTGATGGAGAGTGGGGTTTTTCGGCTGCCCGATGTCGCACCCGGGATTATCGTCGCCTGGGGGATCGGCATCTTCGCAATCTGGTTTCTCTACCGACATAATCCGTATTTCAGCAGAGCCAAGATGGTGACGAGTAGTTTGTCGTTGACGGCTCTGCTTTTTTTTGTACTGCTCTACTTCTGGTATCGCGATCTGCCGCCGGCTAACCCAGCGCGTGTCGCCGTCTTCGCGATGGTCGACGAGAGTTCCGGCCAGGGCCGGATCTCCCCCCTGAGCCTTCTCATTCCTGAGATTACTACGGCGGCGCTGTCTGGAAACGAGAAAGAACTGCTGCCGTATCGCCTGCACTGGCTACTTGAGGTGCTCCAGGCCGACTCGTTGAGCGACCGAGGCTATTTGCGGCGTTTGTCCAAGGAACTTGGTCTCGACTATGCCTTCTGGGGTTCTTTCCGCGCTGCGGGGGACGGCGGAGCTGAAGTGGAGATTTCATGGGAGGCGTATCGGCCCAGCAAGGACAAAATCGTGCGCCGATGGCGCTCCAGGCTGGCCCTCGGTTCCCTGAGCCGCTCGGCCCAAGAGATGGAGCAACTGATCTCGTCGGGTTCGATGAATGACGGCGTTCGGCGAACGCCCTTCGATGGCCTCCCCGCCGAGCAGATACGCGCGTATGCTGAAGCCGAATACTTCAGGTGGCAACACCAGAGCCGCCCCATGTACGCAGCCGTGGAAAGAGCCGCCGGACCCGACAGCAGTTTTACGCCGGCGCTTCTGCTTTGGGCGGAAGGGTTGATCGACTCGGCCGCTGCCCGGCGTGAACGCGGTCTCGAGGAAGAGGCGTATCCCTACTTCCGTGCTGCCAAACGCCTTCTGCTGAAAGCCCTCGAGGCGGACTCCACAAACGCGACGGCTTGCCGGTTACTCGGTACGATCTATCTGTGGAACGAGCGCTGGACTGAGGCCGAGAACTACTTGATTCGCTCCCAGCGCTACAACTGGTGGCAGCCGCGACTCTACACAGAAGTCAGCCGCCTGCATCCGTCGCGCTATCCCGCATTTGGGGTCGAGAACGAGAGAAAACTGTACGAGAGGGCCATCTACATCTTTCCGGGCTACCTGGAGGCCTACCTCGACCTTGCCAACTACTACGAGTTCCGGCATCAGTGGAAACGTTCCATTGAGGTCCTCGAGACCTACCTGCGGCTGAACCCCAACTCGGTGGACGCCCTGATGGCCCTGGGCCGCCTCTATGTGAACCACCACGACCTGATAGATATCTTGCGCGTGTACCAGAGGATTGTCGACCTCGATCCAGGCAATGCCGACGCTTACTACGACCTTGGGGTCGCCTACTATAACCACGAAGATTTTGACACCGCCGAGAAGTTTTTCAAGAAAGCCATCGAGGTGAGTGATCACCTCAACTCGCACCTCTACCTGGCCATCATCTATAAGGAGCGAGGCGACGAGGACAAGGCGGTCGAGGAGTTGCGATATCGGCTGAAGCATCGACGCGGCCGCAACGATCGTTACGCCGAAGAAGCTCGCAAGGTTCTCTTTGAGATCATGAGCAAACGGGGGCTGCCCGTGAACAAAGACCAGCCGTAGGAGGACTCGATGGCCGACCTCAAACTGCGCCGTGTTCATTTCCCTACCGAGATTGACCTCAAGGCGGAGCTGGAGCGTCTGGGAGTCTCCGGGCAGGATCTCGATGTCGCTCGGTGGAATGGCGGGGTCGTCTTCATTAGGTTGTCGGGTCTGGAACGCGAAGCCCTTCAAAGTCTAAAAGAACACTTTCGTCGTCTTGGTGGCGGCTGTGTGGTCGGAGCGGAGGGTTCCGGTCAATCAGGCGCTCTTCTATGCGGCACGCGCTACACCTATTCGGAGCTGCTCTCCTGGCTGGCGTCTGCTGCCTCAGGCATGCATGGGTTGGCCCGCGCACTTCGATTCGTCCTTACCGAGCAGACCACGAAGCCGACTTTCCTCGACTGCCGTGGCCGCCGCCTGGACTACACTCGCCGGACGCTGATCATGGGCATTATCAATTGCACGCCGGATTCCTTTTACGCTGGCAGCCGCGTGCAAGAGGTCGATGCCGCCGTGGCCGCCGGAGTCCGCATGGCTGCGGAAGGCGCGGACCTTCTCGACATCGGTGGCGAGTCCACGCGTCCGGGCAGCGAGCCGGTTTCCGTGCAGGAGGAAATCGATCGCGTGCTTCCGGTCATCGAGAAGTTGCACTCGCAGGTGGAGGCGGCGATTTCCATCGACACCTACAAGGCACGGGTGGCAGAGGCCGCCCTGGAGGCCGGGGCAAACATGGTCAACGATATCAGTGGGTTGCGCTTCGACCCGGAGATGGCCGAGTGTGTCCGGCGCTACGAGGCTGCGATCGTCGTCATGCACATCAAGGGGCGGCCGAGGGATATGCAGCAGAATCCTGAGTACCGAGACCTGATGGCGGAGTTGCACGATTACTTCGCCGAGCGAATCTCGTTCTGTGAGTCTCATGGCATCTCCCGAGAGAGGATCATCCTCGATCCTGGAATCGGCTTCGGGAAACGCTATGAGCACAACTACGAAATCTTGCGGCGCCTGCGAGAGCTGTCGGAGTTTAGCCAGGCTGTGCTGATCGGACCGTCGAGGAAGTCGTTCTTGGGCGCCGCCCTGGGTCTGCCGCCGGAAGAGCGTCTCGAGGGCACCGCCGCCGCGGTTACGATCGGAATCCAGAATGGTGCCGACATCGTTCGAGTACATGACGTCGCTGAGATGGCTCGGGTCGCCCGCGTCGCCGATCTGTTGGCTGGGAAATCGCAGCTCGGGGAGGGATCATGAAGCTTGGTTTGGAACTTTTTCGCGTCGGATTCTTGACGGTATCGGTTTTCGACATTCTCGACATCCTGCTGATTGCCCTCATTCTTTACAAGCTTTACCTGTTTATCCGCGGCTCGCGAGCGGCTCAGATGACTGTGGGGCTCATCGTCATACTGGCTATCTCCGTGCTCGTCCGCCTGTTCAACATGAATGCAGCCACCTGGATCTTCGATAAGCTGCAGACCGTATGGCTGATTGCATTCGTTGTCATCTTTCAGCCTGAGTTGAGGAGGATGCTGCTGCATCTAGGGCAGAGCCGGCTGATACAGTACTTCGTGCCGCTGACTGGAGGTAAATTCTTGGATGAAGTTGTCAAAGCTTCTGCAGAGCTGTCAAAGCGAGGCTACGGCGGCTTGATTGTGCTGCCGCGAGAGTCCGGAATCAAGTCGATCGTGGAGACGGGCTTCAAGCTGCAAGCCGAGGTTTCCGCGCCGTTGATCGTGTCGATTTTCCACCCGCGTTCTCCTTTGCATGACGGAGCGATCGTGATTCAGAACGATTTGATCGAAGCCGCGAAATGTATCCTGCCTCTGAGCGAGGACCCGCATATTGACCAGGCCATTGGCACGCGTCACCGGGCAGCTCTGGGACTGTCGGAAGAGTCGGATGCCGTCGTCGTGGTTGTGTCCGAAGAGACCGGACAAATCTCGGTGGCCGTCGATGGCAAGCTGATCCGTGACCTCGATGACGAGTCGGTACGCGCTCTGCTGCGGGACGCCTTCAAGATTCTTCCGGCCAACTAGTCCACCGTTCGGGAATTCCTGCCTCTGAACAGCTTCCGACCTGGCGGCCCGGATTGCAAACCGACCCTTGGGGCTGCATGCTCTCGAGCCTGCTTTCTCGACGCAGCGGGCGGAGGTTGACATCGTACGGAGGGAGAAATGAGGCTCAGTCGGTGGCTCGGGCGATATCGATGGTTCCGCCGTTTGACGCACTGGCTGTTCGGATGGCAGTGGCACAAGCGGCGGCCGTGGCAGAAATCACGGGATTGTTAAAGTTTTGTCACGAGATGGTTTGTGTTTACATTCCTCTTGCTATTTTAGTCTGAATTCTTTATAATTAGAAGCCCAAATAGCCCCGATTTGGTACGATCCGGCGGAGAGCCGAAACCCGAATCGAATACCACGAAAATGGCCCCGCTTACCACCCGAATCGAGTACCGCCCATCCGATTGGCGGCGTGCATCGCGACAAGGAGGTAGGACGCAAACCCGCCCTCAGCCCGTTCAAACTTGGTTTTTCAGACAGGGGAGAATGAGGCAGTCGATCGCCGTAGACCGTCGCTTAAAGGTTCTTTCTCAGTCCACCGATAAGACAAGAAGAGCAACGGCGCGATGATTGTGCCTCTCTTTAGGGAAACCAGTCCACACTGATAGACTCGTCCAAGATTCTTCGGGCTCGCTTTGGAAGCTGATAGCCGGCGGCCTCTCTGCTGCCGACATTTATTTTTTGCAGATTGTTGTCGATCATTTTTGCATAGCCCTTCCGCACCTACTGCAGGAGGCTGAGACATGGGCAGACAAGGAGTGTTCAATCATTCGGAGGCTCAGATGAAGAAGTCAACAGTGTTCTTGCTGACTGCCCTGCTGTTGCTGCCAGCGGCTGGCTCGGCGCAACTGCTGAATGGTGGACACGGTTTGAACTATGTCCACTCGGCTCGAACCCTGGAGCCCGGGTGGTTGACTTTGTCCGGACACACGCGCTTCTGGGGCAAAGTGGGCGAGTTTAACACGGCTCAAGGACTGGAGGCCGCCACATACTGGGTCGTTCAGGGAAGTTTGGTGCTTAACTACGGGCTCTCCAAACACATCGAGTTCGCCATCAACCCGGTTGTCTACCAGGATACTCACCAGGGAAGCAACGGCTACAACGTTCCCGATGACATCTTCGTGAGCCTGAAGTTCGGCTCCTATGGCGCCACCGGGAGCAGCCTCACCTTTGGCGGGCTTCTCGCGGGTCGTTTTCCGACGGGTAAATACCACAACGCCCCCTTTGAACCGTACAGCACGGACAGGGTGAGTTTTGGGTTTCTGGGTCTGGTGACCTACTCCCAGGATCCGCTGTATCCGCAAGACGCCACGCAGGTCTTCGTGAATCTGGGCTACTGGAACTACAACGACGTCGGCCAAATGCTCGGCCGCGGCAGCCGTCGGGTTCAGAGGGTAAACAATTTGTCCCAAGAGATACGGTACGGCGTCGGGGTTCGCATTCCGGCTGACAAGTTCGACTTCTTCACCGAGTTTTGGGGCAGTGCCTTCCTGCAGCGTCCACCCAAGGCGGCCTACAGCCGGGAAGACCTGCTCTTCCTGGCCCCGGGCGTTGTCTACAAGCCGTACCGATGGCTGTCTTTGCGATTCTCCAGTGACTTCCGGCTGGCAGGCACCAGCAATAGCACCGACTACAGCCTGGTGGGACGCATCGCAAACCTGCCCAACTACCCAGGCTGGCGCGTGAACCTCAGCACCAAGATCGTCCTTCTGCCTTCGTCCATCTATCACACCAGCGAGCGCGACGTCCTGATGCAGAAAGCGGAAAGCCGCCGGGAACTTTTCGAACAGATCATACGGGAACAGCGGCAGACCGAATCGGCCGAAAAGGAGCTCGAACGCATCAAGGAAGAGCGTCGCAAGGCCGAGCGCGAGTTGGAGAGATTGCGGCGAATCCTCGAAGGCGAGGCCAAGAAGGCACAGAACAACACGCGCAAACCTGAAGTCAAACCCTAGCTCAAAGCAGCACTGCTGTAGAAACGCAGAGCGTTATGAAAGCCTTCCGAGAAGCGGAAGGCTTTCTTGTTTGTACCACCACCGCGCCACGCTTGCCAAGGCACAAAAAAAGAGGAAGCGGCTCAGAGAGCGCGCTTCCTCCTGGTGAAAGCTCACTGCTGCCTGGCGGCAGGCTTGCTTCAAGCTGTCACTTCATCAACGTCATCCGCTTGCGCATGCGCAGGCCGTTCACCTCGAGCACGTAGAAGTAGACGCCCGAGGGCAGCGAAGCGGCATTGAACTTCACCTTGTGCTTGCCAGCCGGCAGGTATTCGTCGACGAGCGTCGCCACTTCCTGACCGAGGATGGAGTAGACCTTCACGACGGTCTTACCCGGCTCCTTCAGACTAAACTCAATGGTGGTCGATGGGTTGAAGGGGTTCGGGTAGTTCTGCGACAGGGAGTACTCACGTGGCACTGACGTCCTCTGGCTTACGCTCGTGATCACCAGGCTGGTCTGCGCCTCCTTTCCGATGTTCTTGTTGAAATCCACTCCACGTACCTTGTAATAGACGGTCTCACCGACTTGAATCGGGACTTCGGTGTCGGCCAGCTCCAGGTCGGTGGTGCGGCCTACAAGGTTACCTTCACTCGGCGCGAAGTCAGGCTGGGTTCCACGGAAGACCTCGTAGAAGTCCACGTCCGGGTCATCGGTGGCTTCCCAGGAGAGCGACACGAACTCGCCACCGCCCTCGGCGACCGCTTCCTGCGCTGTGAAGTTCATGGGTGCCTGCGGCACCAGGTTGTCCACACTGAAGCCAGCCTTGGAGTAGGAGTTCCAGTGGGTGGCCGGGTCTGCCGTATGAGCGACGACCATGAAGGTGCTGAGGCCGGGCTCGCCGCCGGGGATGCGGTCCACAAGAGTTGGGACCACCATGCCGTAGTCGGACAGTTGGATGGCCTTGGATACGGCCACCTGTTCCCACAGGGCGCCATTGATTTCCATCACTTTGCCCGAGCCGCTGGACGAGCTCTTAGCCAGGCTGTGGTCGATGCGGCGCCAGACGGAGTACTCGCTGATCGGAGTCGCCGCACCGGCATCATCATCAACCGCTGCTGCCCACTCGACCCGTACCTGACGACCCTGGTCGTTGGGTACATCGAGGATCGAGGTGATGACCGGCTGATTGCCCGGAACCAGCTCGAGGACGGCCATCGGTGCCACCGGCAGACCCCCGCGTGGCAGAGTGGCATAGACGATCTCGTCCTCCGGGTCGCTATCCAGGTTGCCCGTGGTTACGACATCGAACTGGCCGCCGACCGGAACCAGACCGCTGTCGATGGCGCTGGTGGTGTAGTTCGCAGGATCGGTGATGTCACCGCCCTGATATTCGACTCTGTAGATGACGGCATTCGGCGTGGCAGAGCGAGAACCAAAGATGAAGTCCACGCGGCCGTCTCCATCGACATCGCCTGCGGCACCGCCGTTCGCCCGCCCCGGAGCCACCTGCTGCGGCTCGGCGATCTGCGTCGCCTTCACCGAGTCAGCGTCGGGCTGGAGCAGCCAAACGCGGTTGTTGCCGGTGGTCCAGCCGGCGAGGACGATCTCCTCGCTCCCATCCCCGTCGATGTCGACGACGCTGGCCGTCTTCCACGAAGCACCCGTGATCAAGCCAGGCTGAGTCTTGGTGATTTGGAAGGTGTCGGTGACGCTGCTGTAGGTAATCGTGGTCACGTCGCCGTTGCTGCGGATCAGGTAGATGCTGCTGTCGATCACGGCGAGATCGTAGTACGTGTTGCCGTCGGTGGGAGTGCCGACGCCGCTGGCCTCCATGGTCCAGGTCTCGCTGCTGTCGGCGTTGTCCGGGATATTGTCGACAGAGATGACCATGAACCCCGGGCCGGCCGATTGCCGTGTGCTGGCGATGAGCTCCTCCTGGCCGTCGCTGTCAATGTCGTGCAGGACCCAGCGGAACGGCCGCCAGTTGATGTTGTCCTGATCGACGATGGTCCACTGAGCATTGGGACGATAGCGCCCTGTGGCGGCATCGAAGACGCCCATCTCGTCGCTGCCGTCGCCCTTGCTCTCGAAGACAACCACCCTTTCAGGGTTCTTCTTGGTGCCACTGAAGTTATTGATCGGCCCCCAGATGATCTCCATTTTGCCGTCCTTATCCCAATCCCCGTAAGTCATGGGGGGCCAGGTATTCTGGGCGTCGATGTCCAGCTCCGTGGACCAGACCTCTTCCCATTCAGAGCCGTTCCACTCGTATTTGTGGATCCGCGGTACCCAGTCCTTCCCCGGCTCATCGAACCAGTCGTTATTGACGGCGTAGATTTCCGCCCGACCATCGTTGTCAAAATCCACGCCGGCAATGACATTTCCGAAGCCGCCCGGATCCAGGGGGCTGTTCATGATGACCGCGCTGCGATCGAAGCGCTGCCCCTGGGCAAAGGCCATACCGACGAAGAGCAGGCAGAAAGCCGATGCCAATAGAATGTGGTAGACTTTGCTCATCTTGCGAACTCCTTCCGCTTGGTTGACTTCATCCACTTCCATAAGAAACCCGTTGGATGAGTTTGTTGTGGCCAGCACCACCTCCTTTCGCTCGCTATGGATTCCGGCCATACCCCGATCATTTTAGCAGGGTAAGCGTCTTAGCGTCCCGGAAGTTGTGCGCTTCCAGAACGTAGACGTAGACGCCGCTCGGCACCGGGTTCCCGTTCGCATCCCGGCCGTCCCAGGTGGCCACGTGATGCCCGATGCCCACATATTGATTCACCAGCGTTCTGACGAGCTGACCACGGACATTGTAGATCTTCAAGCTGACGTCGCCGGCACGAGGTACATCGTAGGCGATTTGCGTTGAAGGGTTGAAGGGATTCGGATAGTTTTGGAACAGCGCATAGCCACGAGGTAGGGATGCCACGTCCGGGATCTCCACCTTCACGATGTTGTCCGCCTCGACCACAGTCACGAACGAGGCTTCGCGTCCGCCTTCCTGAGTGCCGAAGACGACTTCGCGGCGGCCATCGCCGTCCATGTCTTGAAGGGTTTGATGGTCGCGCAGGGCTTCGCGATCCTGCGGAAAGGAGACATAGTAGTAGCGCAGCGGCGTCAAGAATCCCGCGACCGTCGTGCTGTCGTGGAAAATTGTGCTCCACTCGTAGCTGGTGGAGTCGGTCAAAGCTCCCGAACCTGAATACTCGACCCGGAAGATGCGGCGGTTGTAGGAGCCAGCGATGATCAGGTCGGCATTGCCGTCACCGTCGAAGTCGCCGATGGTGGCTCCGCGAATCTCCCGCGGGTATTGTCCCAGCACGTAGTAGTCGGAGGGTGAGATCTTGGTGACATCTCCGTCGGGTACTTCAATCAGATAGACTCGGCCATCCGACCCGGCCAGGAGAAACTCATCGGTACCGTCACCGTCCAGATCCCATGGCTGCAGCGACCCGAGGGCGCCAGCGCTGCGGTCCGGAAGGGGCTGCAAGATCCTCTTGACCAGCTCGTACGTGTCGGCACCCGTACTCTTGTAGAAGACCGTGTTGAGACCTCCCCACTCCATGGTGGCGACTTCGAGTTGGCCGTCATGATCCATGTCAACCGCCTTGACCTCGTAGATGTTGCCGTTGGTACCCTGAAGGCTGTCGGGGTCGAAGTACTCGATCTTCCATTGGGTGAACCCGCCGGCAAAGTCACCATCGAGCGAGAAGATCATCAAGGCATTGACGCCGTTGTACCCCCCTGTGCTCCAACGCCGGAAGACCATGATCACCTCATCTCGGCCGTCGCCATCTACATCTGCCACGTCGACGGCCGAAGGCCGGGTGTTGCTGCCCGGGTCCGCACCGAAGTCCCAGACCGCCGTCGGTTCGGTTGGCAGGCCGTTGTCGCTGCCGTCGGCCTCGAAGACCAGAAAACGCAGAGGGTTCTGCGGCTCTCCAGCATCATAGGGGATGCCAGCGATGACCTCCAGTAGCCCGTCGCCATCGAGATCGCCGATGGTCATGGTTGGGAAGCTGGCGCCATTGGTGTTGTGATCGGTGACCCGATATTGCCATACCATCTGATAGCTGTCGTCACCGGTCGCTTCATAAACGAAGAGAGCGGGCCCGAATCCATTCACGTCGGTCAGGTTGTCGGTGATGAAAATGAATTCGCCCTTCCCGTCTCCGTCCAGGTCATACCCGGCTCGGATATCGTCGCCTCCGATTCCGTTCTCCAGATCGATCCCGGCGGGGTACTGATCCAAGGTGAGCTCGAATGCGGTGTGGAAGCCGGGCGAGGGGATGCGCCTGATGTCGGTCTGCTGGGCAGAGGTAAGGCTCACGAGACCGGGCATCGTCAGCAACGAAAGGACTGCAGGCAGTATCGAACGTCTCATATCCGAAACCTCCTGTTTGCTGGTCGTGGGGTTTAAGGTGGATAGTTGCCGATAATTTGACCGCCTGTGTAGGAAGCGGATACCCCCCCGCACAGCACCGAATATCGCCGTCTTAATACTACCTGCCCTGCTCCAAGCGGAAACGTGGCGTGGCCACTACCTGGATGTCGAGCAGAATGGTGTTGATTGTCCTGCCGGAAAAGGTTGTCTTCGTTAGGAAAGGGAGCACGGAGCGACACCATGAACGGCCTTCGGCGAGGAGCGTCGCTCGCGAGTGAATAAGGTTACGTCATAATCTATAGAAGAAACCAGTACGCAGTATAATTGTTACCGAAGTAAAAGTCAAGAGAAAAGTGCCTCGATTTTCCCCTTGACAAGAATAGATTGTTTGGGTATCTTCCACACTTGAATATGCCGGCCTGACCTGAACAACATAGGGAGATGGTGCGGTGGTGCGATCACGTAAATGCGCTGGAGAAGTCATGAGCAAACGGTACATTGTTGTCTGCTGGCTGCTCGCAGCCATTGTTTTGAGCGGCGTTTCCGCCTATGCCGGAACGACGGGTAAAATCCGCGGACGGGTTACCGACGAGAAGACAGGCGAGCCGCTCATCGGGGCAAACATCGTCATCGAAGGGACGACGATGGGCGCTGCCGCCGGCCCAGATGGCGAATACGTGATCCTGAACGTGCCGCCGGGCACCTACACCCTGGTGGCGAGCATGATCGGGTATCAGACTGAGCGCGTCTCCAACGTGCGCGTGTCAGCCGATTTGACCACCCAGTACGATTTTAAGCTTGGCATGGAAATCATTTCGGGGCAGGAAGTGCAGATCGTGGCCGAAAGACCGTTGATCCGGGCAGATCTGACGTCTTCCCAGTCGGTGATTTCGGCTGAGGAGTTCGCTTCGCTACCGGTGGAGACGTTCAGTGAGGTCGTGGAACTGAAGGCAGGCGTCATCCGCGGCGCTGGCGGTGCTTTGCATATCCGCGGCGGACGATCCAACGAGACTGCCTATCTGGTCAATGGTGTGTCGGTGGCCAACCCCTATAACAACACTTTGGGGATCGAGGTCGCTGCCAATGCCATCCAGGAGCTTACCCTCGTCAGCGGTACCTTCAATGCCGAGTACGGGAATGCCATGAGCGGCGTCATCAATGTCGTCACCAAGGAAGGCGGTTCCCGCTACACAGGACAGGTTACGGCCTATTCGGGCGATCATGTCAGCAACAAGAAGAAGCTGTTCTTCAATGTCGACGATGTCAAACCGACCAGCGATGCCATCGTCGAGGGGACATTGGGTGGCCCTATTCCGGTGAGCAAGAAGCTGAGATTTTTCCTCTCGGGTCGCTACAATAACGATGAGGGCTGGCTGTACGGCGTTCGCGAACATCGACCCGGGGACTATGCGGACTTTACGTTGTTCCCCGAATCGCAGACGTCTTTTCGGACCCCACGCGGTGACACCGTCCAGGTGACGCCGGGGAGATGGTTTATAGAGTTGACGGGTGACGGCGCTATTGTGCCTCTCAATCCCCGCACGACCCTCAATACCACCGCCAAGCTGACGATCCGCGTTACCCCGACGTTCAAGATCAACTACGACTACGTGCTCGACAAGACGGACCGTGACCGCATTTTCCGGTGGGCCTGGCGATTCAACCCGGATGGACTTCCGCAGCAGCACTATCGGGCCTTCACCCACGCCGTCGGTCTGACCCACGCATTATCAGAGCGTACCTTCTATACCGCGAAATTCGCCTTCTCCAAAACCCGCTTCCGCCGCTACCTCTACAAGAACCCAGCCGATCCGCGCTATGTCGCCGACTTCTTCCTGCGGCGTCCGAACAATTTTTCCTTCTACACCGGCGGAAACGACCTCAGCCACAGCTATCGCGACTCCAAGACACTGCTGGGCAAGTTCGACATCACCAGTCAGGTCAACAACCGACATCAGGTCAAGGCCGGATTCGAGCTGCAATTCCACACACTCGACAACGAAAGCTTTACAATTCTCTACACGCGGCCTGACGGTCCTTTTCCGACACCAACAGTGCCGCCTTTGGACACACCGACGCACGACAAATACCATCGTACGCCAAGCCAGCTGGCCGCATATCTCCAGGACAAAATCGAATACAAGGACATGATCATCAACGTCGGTGTGCGCGTGGACCGTTTCGACGCCAGTGCATCCTATTTCACCGACATTTTTGATCCTGCAAATCCGGCCAAACGTGCCAAGGCCAGTCCCAAGACTTCACTGAGCCCACGCCTGGGCCTGTCGTTTCCGATCACCGATCGCGGCATCATTCGGGTGTCGTTCGGCCACTTTGTGCAGATGCCCACTCTGACGACGCTGTATATCAATCCCGATTTCGAGGCAAGGGTGGGGTCGACCAACATCGGCACCTTCGGCAATGCCAATCTCAAGCCTGAACGTACGGTGGCCTACGAAGTCGGCCTGCAGCAGCAGTTGACCAACGACATCGCCTTCGATCTGACAGCCTACTATAAAGACGTCCGCAATCTGCTCGCCTTCGAAACCAAGCGCCTCAACGCCACCACTTCTTACAACACCTACGTCAATAAGGACTACGGGAATATCCGCGGCATCAGCATCTCGCTGACCAAGCGAGCCACACGCACCGACCTGTTCTCGGCCTCGATCGACTACACGCTGCAGATTGCTGAAGGCAACAGCACGGACCCCAACGCTTTCTTTGTCGACTTCGTACGCGGACGTGAGAGCGAACGGCAGATCGTCTACTTGGACTGGGATCAGCGGCACACCCTGAATGCGACGGCCACACTGAGTCGACCCCGCAGTTGGGGCATCAGTGTCATCGGGCAGCTTGGATCGGGCCTGCCGTACTCGCCGTCGCTGCAGGGTACAGCCGTGGATCGGCCCAACAGTGGCCGCAAACCGACCCAGATCAACGTCGACTTGAAGGCGTTCAAGAATCTCCGATTCTTGGGGCTGGACTACTCCGTCTTTGTGAAAGTGTTCAATCTCTTCGACCGCAGGAATGAACGCCTGGTCTACGATGACACAGGGACGGCCAAGTACTCGCTTATTCCCACCTACTCGGGGCAGGACCTCAGAAACCAGAAGGACACGCCGGGTGTCCACCAGATCGAGGAGTATCTGCTTCATACCGACTATTACAAACCCCCTCGTGAGGTACTCGTCGGGCTGAAGATAGGATTTTAGACCGGGATGACGACACGGTGCACGAAAACGGGGCCACCCGCCCAGCGGTCGAGGGCCGTGGTGCACCGAGCGCGTCTTGAATGGAATGCATAGCGCAGCGTGGCCGAGCGTGCAGCGAAGCACACACGTGAACGAGGTGGTTGATCTATGAGGCTCAGATTCGTTTCCATTTGTGTAGTGATGGTGCTGGGGGTCGCATCAGTTCTTCAAGGGCAAGACAGCAGGCGACGGCCCGTCATCGACAAGATGGAGCACGTCAAGGAGCTGCTGAAGCGGGAAAAGAAGCTTCGCAAGGCAGCGGGTTTCGAGGATCGGGCTGAAGTCTTGATGAACGGCAATCAAATCACCACCCGGATTTTCAACTACGGCTCGATTTCAAAGCCTGGTGAGCGGATTTTCGATGTGCGCTGGAAGGGCCTCGGATATGCCTACGAATTCGGGCCGATGGTGGCCGCGGAAGTCGTGGATGCCAACGGCGATACCGTTCGTATCGTCAGCGAGGCCCTGATTGACAACGGCGACGTTTCCCCCGATGGCACCACGGTGTGGGGATGGAATCCTCTGCCTGGCTTTCACGATCCCTCCTATGTTGTCGGCGGTGTGCAACAGATTGCTACCAACGATGCCGGCGACAGCAACGGCGACGGCAAGCCCGACAGCTGGCCGGAAAACTGGTACAACGATGCGTTGCAAGCCTATGTCTGGCCCGGCCCGTACGCCCGCGGCGCCACGACGGCCGACAAGGAAGCGCTGTACGTGATGGACGACCGCGACAACGCGGAGTTTAGTTACTATCCCTTTCCAGACGACAGCACGCGACGGGGTCTTGGCCTGGAGGTGCTGGTGCGCGCCTTCCAGTGGACCAGCCCGTTGGCTGAGGATGCCATCTTCTTCCAGTATTCGATCATCAACCGTAGCCCTAAGACGCTGCCCAAGGTGTTTTTCGCAATGTGGGGCGACCCGCACATCGGCGGCGCCAACGACTTTTCCGACGATGACGCCTTTTTTGACATCCTGGTGGATATGGTCTACGCTTGGGACCACGATCAGACCGCCGGGGCAGGATTCACCGGCACACCTGGCTATCTCGGATACAAGTTCCTCGAGAGTCCGGGCAACCCGTTCGACGGCATCGACAACGACCTGGACGGCATGGTCGATGAAGACATGAATAACGGCATCGACGACGATGGCGACTGGAACCCCGATACGGATGACGTAGGTGTTGACGGCGTTCCCGATACCGGCGACGAAGGAGAAGGGGACGGTGTCCCGACGGCAGGCAGCCGCGATGACGTCACTCAACCGGGTGAGCCGAACTTTGAGTTCACCGATCTCGATGAGTCGGATCAGATCGGCCTGACCAGCTTCAACGCCTTCCTGTGGAGCACACACTGGCCACGCGAAGATGAGGAAATCTGGCGGCGTGTGACACCAGGGAATTTCAGCGACATCGAACAGAACGCCGACAACGTCTTCCTCTACGGCTCCGGCCCCATCCGCTTGGAATCGCTCGAAACCCAGCGGTTCTCGGTCGCACTGTTGCTTGGCGAAAACAAGGACGACCTCTTTCTCAACGCTGATGTCGTTCAGACCATCTACAACTCGGGCTACCGGTTCACACGGCCGCCACTCAAGCCCATCGTTACCGCAGTCGCCGGCGACCACAAGGTGACCCTGTATTGGGACAGCCGTGCCGAAGAGTCGGTGGACGATATCACTGGGAAGGACTTCGAAGGTTACGTCATCTACCGCAGCACCGACTTCCAGTTCCAGGATGTTACCACCATCACCGACGCCAATGGCTCGAAGTTCCTGGCGCGGCCCCTGACAGATGCCTTTGGGAATCCGGCGCGCTTCGACCTGGTCAACGGCATCAAAGGGCTGGCGACGGTGCCTTATCCGGGACGAGGCGTTGCCTACTACCTGGGCGACGACACCGGACTGCGGCATTCCTATGTGGACAGCACCGTAAAAAACGGCGTGACCTACTACTACGCTGTCGTGTCGTATGATCACGGCGACTACCCGAGGGGAGAACGAGCCGGAATTCCACCGACCGAGAGCTCCAAGTCGATCACCGAAGAGCAGGGACGGCTGGTGTTCGACGTCAACACCGTGGCCGTGACGCCGAATCCCCCGGCCCTCGGCTATGTGCCGCCCGAGCTGGTCGACAACGAGGTCAAACACACTGCCGGGCCTGGCACAGGCAGCGTGGCTGCCCGCATCCTCGACGTCACCCGCGTGCAGGAGGGGGATCGCTACGTGTTGACCTTCAGCGACACCCTGGTGACCGACCAAGGGGATACGGTCCTGCAGAAGAACTACTCGGTGCGCGACATGATGCCGGTGACCGAGACCTTTTTCGCCAAGCTCGGAGGGTTTCTGCCGCTGGCCAATCGGGCGCTGATTCACGGCACGATACAGGTGACGGATCCCAAGTCGGGTACGGTGTTCACGGAAGGAGTTGATTACGAGATCAATTACCGGCTGGGCAAGTTGAAGGCGCTCGAAGGGGGAGCCTTGCAGGACCGAGTGCCGTACCAGATCCGCTACGAATACTTCCCCATCTATCAGAGCACTTACTTCAATAACGAAGACGCCAATCCGGTCTTCGACGGCATCGAGCTGTTTGTGAACGACGAGAAGGATATCCACATCGATACTTCGAAAACAGGATGGGTGCGTGGCGGCAAAAGGCCAAAGGGCTACGAGCTGAAAGTCAAACTTTTCCAGACCGGCAAGCCGTATCCGGCGAGCTATGAGGTCCGCTTTGCCAATGAGAATATTGATGAGGATGACTTCTTCCACGTGCCCGTACCGTTCACGGTCTGGAACCTGACCGAGAACAGACGGTCGCGTTTTGTGTTCCTTGACAAGGCGGACAAGAACGGCGTCCGAAAGACCTTGAGCTCGGGCGATGCGCTGGTCATTCTGAACAAGGAGACCGGGACGCAATCGTCCTGGATGGTGACCTTTGCCGATACCACAGCCGACACCACCGGTGTGGTGCCACAAGACGGCGACGTGTTTCTGATTCACACCACCAAGCCGTTCCGCGTCGGCGACGTGTTTGAGTTCGAAACCAAGGCTCTGCGCGAAGACAAGCAAATGGCCGCCAGTGCCCTGGATCGGATCGCGGTGGTACCCAACCCCTACATCGTGGCGGCCGAGTGGGAGCCGAAGCAGGTATTGCTCACGGCGCCGCGCGAACGCCGGCTGGAGTTCATCAACCTGCCGATGGAGTGTACCATTCGTATCTACACGCTCGCTGGCGAACTCGTGGACACGATCCAGCACAAGAGTTCGGTGACCAATGGTGCGGAGACCTGGGACCTGCTGAGTAAGGACAATATCGGTGTCGCCTACGGTGTCTACATCTACCATGTCGAGGCGCCTGGCATCGGAGAGAAAATCGGCAAGTTCGCCATCATCAAGTGAGTTGGACCGCACGCATCGCACATAACCAGTCGTGACGCTGTTGCTTGGAGGTTTAGAAGATGAGAAGCAGAATTGTGGCGTTCACTCTTGGCTTTCTGGTGGTGGGTTCGACCGCAGTGTGGGCGCAGAAAGGGACGACCCCGGTCACCGTTCCTGATACAGGTGGGAATCTGACCAAGGTGGGTTCGACGGCTGCCCAGTTCCTGAAAATCGGCGTCGGCGCCCGGCCTGTCGCCATGGGCAACGGTTTCGTGGCTCTGGCGGACGACATCAACGCCATGTACTGGAACCCTGCCGGGCTTGCCCGGCTGGATCGCAACGAGGCGGTTTTCACGCACACCGACTGGCTGGCCGGCACCAACTTCGACTATGCCGCCTTCGTGATCCAAATGGGAAATTTCGGTGCGATAGGTGCCAGTATCACGTCACTTTCCATGGGCGACATGATCGTTCGAACGGTGGACCAGCCGGACGGGACGGGGCAGTTGTTTACAGCCAGCGACCTGGCAATCAGCGTCTCCTACTCGCGCATGCTGACCGACCGCTTCTCGATCGGTTTCAATGCGAAGTACATCAACCAGAAGATCTGGAATAGCTCGGCCAACTCCGTGGCCCTCGACGTCGGCGTCCTTTTCGTTACGCCCTTCTGGGGCACCCGTTTCGGTGCCAGCGTCTCGAACTTCGGCGGAGATATGAAGTTGTCGGGTCGCGACATTCTGATCAACAACTACGACCCGTACCCAAACATCGGAAACGTCGATCGCGTGAACGTCGACTATGATGTCGATAGCTATTCGCTGCCGCTCTCTTTCCGCGTGGGCCTTTCGCGTGATTTCCGTCAGGGCGAATTCAGCCGGTTCACGTTCGCTGTGGATGCCGTCCACCCGAACGACAACACGGAGTACCTGAACTCCGGCCTCGAATACTCTGTGCGCGACATGATCTTTCTGCGGGCCGGATACAGTGCTCTGTTCCTCGACGATTCCGAGCAGGGCCTGACTCTGGGAGCGGGCCTCCGCTACGACCTGATGGGAGCCGTGACTTTGCGCCTCGACTATGCGTATGCAGATTTTGGTCGTCTTCAGAACGCGCAGCGGTTCACGGCTAGCCTGGCTTTCTAGGTCCTCTGAATGAGGTGTCCGGACGCTGGGGCTGGTCATCACCCCACAGTCTGGCAAAATCATACCGGCACGTTTCTACTCGACGTGCCGGTTTTTTCGTATCGGATCAAGCCACGGGGAAAATTCTTCTGCGAACCCCAAGGAGGAGGACGTTCAAATGCGTGTAGCGACCGTCGGCACTGTTGTGCTTGCAGTGTGCCTGGCTTCCGCAACGGTTCAGGCACAAACACCGAAGGCAGGGTACGTCAAGGCGTGGGACAACGGATCGGAGGTCAGTGCCTCGGCATGGGATGTGGAGTACATGGGGGACATGGATCAGGATGGCAAGCCTGAGGTCCTTTTCTGCACGGACGAGAACGGCGCCACCCTTTACCTTTACGAGAACCAGGGAAACGACGATTGGGCGCTGGTTTGGGTCTACAATATCACCGACGCTTTTTGGAGCCTGACGGTCACTAAAGGAGACCTGGACCAGGACGGACAGGAGGAGATCCTTGCCGGAGTGCGCAACGCCGCCGCCACGCACTACGGCCTGTGGGTGTTCGAGTGGGATGGGGTGCAAGGCAGCGACAACTATGGCAACGGCAACGAACCGACTTTCAAATCGAATTTCAATGACGTAATTCCGAACCCGTCCCCCTACAGCCTTCGAGCGCTGGACATCGACGGCGACGGTAAGGTCGAAATTATCGCCGGTGACGAGAAAACCGACGCGGATTCAGAGGGAACGGTGCTGATCATGGAGCTCACCGAGGGAGACTTGAGCTTCCCGAATTTCACAGTGGAGTACAATTCAGTCGGCAAAGGGTTCGGCGATTTCGAGGGTGGTATCGACGTGCGCGATTACGACAACGACGGCAATATGGAGGTGGCCTTTTCCGCCTATGACGACAACCAACTGATCGTTCTTCGTGCTACGGGCCCCAATACCTATCAAGAGGCTCTCAACATGAAGTTGACTCCTGGACGAGACGGGCGAGCTCATCGGGCGCTGCGTTCGGCCGACTGGGACGGCGATGGCCGCTACGAACTGTACTATGTCTCCGAAAACCTCGGTGAGGTCTACGTGATCACCAACGACGGTGACATCTCACGGACCGACTCTACCAACGTTCACCTCATCGCCCGCTTTCCAAGTACCTTGCGCGGGGCCGATGTGGGCGATCTGGACGGCGACGGCAACGGCGACCTCTACATCGCTGGATACAACAATTACCAGGTTTTCGACATCGCTTTCACTGGCACGGACGTCACGGATTCGCTCAGCTACACGGTCAAAACCATCTACGACGGTCAGGGGCCTTCCGGCTTCGGCGGCACACAGTACCAGGATGTAGCCGTGCTCGGGGATGCCGACGGCGACGGTCGCTATGAGCTGGCCGTGATCAATACCACGTCCGATCCCTATTTCGAGATTCTCGAGTGGGGCAATATCACTGCCGTGCTGAACAAGCCGGATCACATCCCCTCCAAGTTTGTGCTCCATCCGAACTTTCCGAATCCCTTCAATCCGAGTACGGAAATCGCCTATGAAGTTGCGCGCGCGAACCGGGTCACAGTGGAGGTCTTCGACCTGCTCGGCCGCAAGGTGAAAACACTCGTGGACGAGTTCCAGGGCATCGGCCAGTACCGGGTGCGATGGGACGGCACGGACGATGCGGGCGACCAGGTGAGCAGCGGCGTCTATGTCTACACGCTCCGGGCTGGAGATTTCGTCGCATCCAGGAAGATGACCCTGCTGCGGTAGCTGTGCCCGCCTCGTGTCTGTTTTCAGATACTCGCGTGTTCCCTTTGTGCTGTCATAAGGCCCCGCTTTGGGGCCTTTTCGTTACGCCGCTGGATGATGTTGAGACCGCGCGATGGCGCTCCGTAGCTTCGACCTCGGCCAGGCGGGGCCATCGGCCGGATGCCAGGGCTTACACCTTGACTCTCTTTCCATTTCGTTGTATATTTGCAGGAAAGTTACGACTCTAACCTAATGTGGGAGCTGCAAAACATGCATGAAGACGTACGCGCACAACTGGAAGCGTTGAAAAAACGAGTCGACAACCTAAAGGTGTATCTTTGACATAGCCGCCCGGGAAGTTCGCATTGCCGAGCTGGAGAAGAAAACCACCGACCCCGCCTTTTGGAATGATCAGGAGCAAGCCCAGGAGGTGATGCGCCAGCTGAGTGAGGAACGCGAGTGGGTCGAGGCATGGAGGAATCTTTCTTCACGAGTCGAAGATTTGAACGTCCTTCTCGATCTTGCCGAGGAGGAGGAAGATGCCGCCACCTTCACGGAGGTCGAGGGGGAGCTCAAGGAAGTCGCAAAGGAGGTCGATGACCTCGAGCTGCGCAGTCTGCTCGGCGATCCAGACGACGACAAGAATGCTCTGCTGACGATCCATCCGGGCGCCGGCGGAACCGAGTCGCAGGATTGGGCTCAGATGCTGCTGCGGATGTACCTCCGCTGGGTTGAGCGCCGCGGCTTCGAATACGAGATTCTTGACCTGCAGCCTGGGGAGGAGGCCGGCATCAAAAGCGCCACGGTGCTGGTTAAAGGAAAGTACGCGTACGGGTATCTGAAATCGGAAGCCGGGGTTCATCGTCTGGTGCGGATTTCACCTTTCGATGCCAACAGCCGCCGGCACACTTCGTTCGCTTCGGTGTTCATCTATCCTGAGGTCAAGGAGGATATCGAGATCACTATCGACCCGGCGGAGCTGCGCATCGACACCTACAGGGCCAGCGGTGCCGGCGGCCAGCACGTCAACAAAACCAGCAGTGCGGTTCGCATCACGCACTTGCCCACAGGGATCGTCGTACAGTGCCAGAACGAACGGTCGCAGCACCGCAACAAGGCCAACGCCATGAAGATGCTCATGGCCCGGCTCTACCAGCTCAGGAAGCAAGAGGAGCAGGAGCGCATGTCGGCGATCGAATCGACGAAAACCGACATCGCCTGGGGGAACCAGATTCGCTCCTACGTGTTTCACCCCTACACCATGGTCAAGGACCACCGCACCGGCGTCGAGACGTCGAATATTCAAGCGGTTATGGACGGCGACCTCGACGCTTTCATCCAGGCCTTCTTGCTGAAGCAGGTTCAGAAACAGGGCAAGCGGGCCGAGGTGGCGGCTTGATCGGCCCTCTGAAACGAGCTTCATCCGGTATCAGCGCAGAGGAACTCCCCAGCGTGCGACCGACTTATGCGGAGGTGGACCTTAGCGCCGTCGAGAGCAACGTTCGGCAGGTGATTGAGCGTGTGCGGCCGGCGCAGGTGATGGCCGTCGTCAAGGCCAACGCCTACGGCCACGGCGCTGTGGAGGTCGCACGGGTGGCGGTGGCCGCCGGCGCAGCCTATCTGGGCGTGGCGCTGGTCGAAGAGGGCATAGCTTTGCGCGATGCCGGCGTTGACGCACCGATCCTCGTCTTCGGTGGTTTTTTCGATGACCAGGTCGAGGCTTTCGTCGAGCGACGCCTGCAAGCGACGCTGTTCGATTTGCACTCTGCCGAGGTTCTAGACCAGGCGGCGCAGAGAAGCGGCGGACGTCATCCGGTGCATGTCAAGTTGGATACTGGCATGGGGAGGGTGGGTGTCGACTGGCGCCAGGCCGTGGACTTTCTTGAGCAGGTGCGCCGGATGGAAGGGCTGGAGGTTGTCGGATTGATGACGCATCTGGCCACGGCGGATGAACGCGACAAGACGTTTGCCCGCACCCAACTGTGCCGGTTCCGGGAGGCCATCCGTAGCCTGGAGGAGAGCGGCGTCCAGATCCCGATCAAGCACGCTGCCAACAGTGCGGCGATTCTCGATCTGCCCGAGGCCTGGTTCGATCTGGTGCGCCTTGGTGTGATGCTCTACGGGTACTACCCTTCCGAGGAAACGTCCGAGAGCATCCCCGTCGTGCCAGCGATGCGGCTGGTGTCGCACGTCATCTATCTCAAGACCGTGGCGGCCGGCACGCCCGTGAGCTACGGCCGGCGTTACACCACTGAAAAAGAGACGCGGATTGCTACGGTGCCCATCGGCTACGCCGATGGCTACAACCGTCTGTTATCGAATCAGGGTGAAGTTTTGATTCGCGGACGCCGCTTCCCGGTCGTGGGCCGGGTGTGCATGGATCAGATCATGGTCGATGTCGGGCTGACCAGCGATGTGCGGATCGGCGATGAGGTCGTCCTGCTGGGCCGTCAGGGCGATGCCGAGATTCCTATCTGGGAGATTTGTCGCAAGCTCGGAACCATTCCATACGAAGTGACTTGCTGGGTATCTTCCAGGGTGCCGCGGCGATATCTGCCGGCTGGGCAGGGCGAAGGCGGAAACTGACTGAGAGACAAAATGGCTTTGGGGGAGGTCATGGAGGGGTATCATGAAGAAGAAGGAAAAGCTGGAGATCGTTCAAGAGATCAGGAAGATCGAGCAGCAGCTTTACCTGAAGCGTAGTGAGCTGGCTTCTGCCGAGGCGATGGAGTACGATTTTTCCAAGCCGAGTAAGCTTGCTGACGACTTGGACGCGCAGCGCTGGCACAAGGTCTTCTCCGAGTTAATCGAGAAGATTGGTCAACTGTCGGACGGGGGCGATAGCGTTGAAGATATTCGCGAGCAGCGCGAAAGATGAAGCTGGTGGTGGATAGCAATATTTTCGTGAGCAGTCTCGACCCGAACGATGTGCACCATGCCGAATGCCTCCCGATTTTCGAACGCATCCTGAGATTCGAGATTGAGGCATTGTGTCCGACCCTGGTTTTGGTCGAGACCACCTGCGCATTGCGCAGGAGGACCCGGAGCGAGGAGCTCGCCGTGGCCGTTTACAAAAATCTGGCCCGTTTGCCTTCCATCAATTGGTTGGATATTAACCTTCAAGTGGCGGAAAGAGCCTGCATGCTGGGTGCTAAGACGGGACTGCGAGGAGGAGATTCGATCATCCTGCAGGTTGCGGAGCAATATGGGATTCCTTTGCTGACAAACGACAGGGAGATCGAAAACAAGGCAGCAGAGGGAATCTGGGTGTTTGGGCCCGATGAGCTACCCATCTGAGATCCATGGGCTGGTTCTTTTACATGGCTCGATATCTTACTCTGGCTCTCCTAGTCATCTTGCACGCGTCGCAAGAGGCGGCATCCAATGGGGAGAATCCCGAAGACCTGAGCAAGGCGAAGGCAGAAAGTAACTGAGAGACGAAATGGCTTCCGATACTCTCCATGAAATCATGCGTGTCAGGCGGCAGAAGCTCGAGAAGCTTCGCTCTTTGGGTGTCAACCCTTACCCCTATTTCTTTCGCCGCTCCCATCTCGCGCGCCACGTCCTCGACAGCTACAGCGATCTGGAGGGGCAAACGGTTGCCGTCGCCGGACGCATTGTGTCACTTCGCGGTCACGGCAAAGCCTCCTTCGCCCACATCGCCGACGCCTCGGGCAAGATCCAGATCTACGTTCGACTCGACCAGGTCGGCGAGCAGGGCTACGAGGTCTTTCGACTTCTCGATCTTGGCGACATCGTCGGGGTGCGCGGTGAAGTGTTCCGCACCCGCACCGGAGAGATCACCGTCATGGTGAAGGAGCTGGAGCTTCTCGCCAAGACGCTGCGACCCCTGCCGATTCCGAAAGAGCGGATTTCCGAGGGTGAGCGCCAGGTCTATGACCAGTTTGCCGACCGCGAACAGCGCTACCGGCAGCGCTACGTCGATCTGATCGTCAACCCTGAAGTCCGCGATGTCTTCGTCAAGCGCAGCCGAATCATCTCCACCATGCGCCACTTCCTGGACGGACGTGGTTACCTCGAGGTTGAAACGCCGGTATTGCAACCGGTTTATGGAGGCGCCTCGGCCCGGCCGTTTGTGACGCACCATAACGCCCTGGACATGGATCTCTATCTACGCATCGCCGATGAGCTTTATCTCAAACGCCTCATCGTCGGCGGCTTCGATGGCGTCTACGAGATCTCCAAAGACTTCCGAAATGAGGGCATCGATCGTTTCCACAATCCCGAGTTCACCATGATGGAGCTCTACGTCGCCTATGAAGATTATCACTTCATGATGGAGCTCGTGGAGGAGATGTTCGTCACCATCGCCCGCGAGGTGCTGGGATCGACCTCGCTCACCTACCAGGGGCAGAGGATCGATCTGACGCCGCCGTGGCGGCGTGTGCGCCTCTTCGATGCCATCAAGGAGCGCACGGGAAAGGATCTCTATGGAAAGGACGAAGCCGCCTTGCGCAAGATCGCCGGGGAACTGAACGTAGAGGTGGAGGAGTTCTGGGGCAGCGGCAAGATCATCGACGAGATCTTCAGCGAGTTGGTGGAGCCGACGCTTGTTCAGCCCACGTTTGTTATAGATTATCCTGTCGAGCTTTCGCCCCTGGCAAAACGGCATCGCGATGACCCGAAGCTGGTGGAGCGCTTCGAGCCCTTCTTTGCCGGGCGCGAGGTCGGGAACGCGTTCTCCGAACTCAACGACCCGCTGGACCAGAGAGAGCGTTTCGAGGCTCAGGCGGAGTTACGGGCTCTCGGTGACGAAGAGGCCCAGATGCTCGACGAGGATTTTCTTCGCGCCCTGGAGTATGGCATGCCGCCCACGGCCGGTCTCGGCGTAGGCGTCGACCGCCTGGTGATGATTTACACCGACCAGCCGTCGATCCGCGATGTGGTGTTTTTCCCGCAGATGAGGCCCGGGTCGAAGTGAGCGCCAGCAGGTCGGAAGATTTGTAGCCGGGAAGTTCTGGGTTTAAAGCGCACCGCAACCACGGAGGAGAGAATGACGCCGCGTAGGATTTCACTCGATGAGCGCGACATGCCGCGCGCCTGGTACAACATCCAACCCGATATGCCCCATCCCATGTCGCCGGTGCTGCACCCGGGCACAGGCCAGCCGGTCGGGCCGGATGATCTGTCACCCATCTTCGCCATGGCGCTGATCGAACAGGAGGTGAGCCAGGAGCGGGAGATTCCTATCCCCGAGGCCGTGCTCGAAGCCTACCGTCTGTGGCGCCCGACGCCGCTGATGCGCGCCGTCGCTCTGGAGAAGGTGCTGCAGACCCCGGCACGGATCTTCTACAAATACGAAGGCGTGAGCCCGACTGGCAGCCACAAGCCGAACACGGCGGTGGCACAGGCCTACTACAACAGCCAGCAAGGCATCAGGCGGCTTGCGACAGAGACCGGCGCCGGCCAGTGGGGTAGCGCCCTGGCGTTCGCCTGCGATCTATTCGGTCTCGACTGCAAGGTCTACATGGTGCGCATCAGCTACACCCAGAAGCCATACCGACGCACCATCATGCAGACCTTTGGCGCCGCCGTCGTTCCCAGCCCGAGCAACGACACCAACGCGGGTCGCCAGATTCTCGAAAACCACCCGGACTCACCAGGAAGTCTCGGTATCGCCATCAGCGAGGCCGTGGAGGACGCCGCCACCCACGAAGACACCAACTACTCCCTGGGAAGTGTCCTCAACCACGTCCTCCTGCACCAGACCATCATCGGCCTGGAAGCGCAGAAGCAGATGGCCAGTGTTGGAGCCTACCCCGACGTCATCATCGGCTGCGTCGGCGGTGGCAGCAACTTTGCAGGTCTCGCCTTCCCGTTTGTGCGGGATAAGATCCACGGCAAAGACCTGCGGGCCGTGGCGGTAGAGCCGGCTGCCTGCCCGACACTGACACGCGGCATCTTCACCTACGATTTCGGCGACACGGCCAAGCTCACACCGTTGGTGCCGATGTACACCCTCGGTCACGACTTCGTGCCGGCACCCATCCATTCCGGTGGACTGCGCTACCACGGCGACGCGCCATTACTCTGCCAGCTCGTGAAGGACGGCCTGATTGAGGCTCGATCCTACAAACAGGTGGAGACCTTCGAGGCCGCTGTGAGATTTGCCCGTGCCGAAGGCATCGTCCCGGCGCCGGAAGCGGCCCATGCCGTCAAAGCCGCGATCGATGAGGCCGTGGCCGCCCGCGAAGCCGGCGAAGAGCGCACCATCTTGTTCAATCTTAGTGGCCATGGCCATTTCGACATGGCGGCGTATGAACAGTACCTCAGCGGCGAGATGGTGGATTATGAGCTTCCCGAGGAGGAGATCGATCGGGCTCTGAAAGCCCTCGAGGGACTGCCCAAGCCCGAATCGGTGTAGGGGGTGGGATGAGCAGATTTCGACGTCACGTCTTTGTCTGCGTGAACAACCGCCCTCCTTTTGTGAAGTCGTCATAAGGTGAAGGATCGACGAAGCGGAAAGGAACGGTTTCCCATGGACAAAACAAAATCGGCGCTGCTCGTTATCGCCAGTCACAACTTCCGCGATGAAGAGTATGAGGCAGTGCGCGAAAGGCTTGAAAAGCAAGGCTATCAGGTTCGTGTGGCTTCTACAGTCAAGGAACGAGCCGGGGGATTGGCGGGCCTCGAGGTCGACCCCGACCTGTTGATCGACGAGGTGAACCCGGATGATTTTCAGGTGATCGTCTTCATCGGTGGCTCGGGTGCTTGCCAATACTGGCACGACGCCGTGGCCCACGATATCGCCCGTCGCGCTGCTCGCAACGGCCGCGTACTTGGCGCCCTGTCTCACGCCCCTGTAGTTTTGGCTGTAGCCGGTGTGCTGCGAGGCCGAAAGGCCACCGGACATGCTTCCATCTACGAGAAGGTGTCGACGGAGCATGGTGAGTTCACCGGCAATCGGGTGGAAAGAGAGGGCAACGTGATTACGGGGGAGGGAGGTCGCCGCGTCGGCGAATTCGCTGATGCCCTGCTGCAGGCGCTTCAGGAGGCGGCCTGACCGGGGGAGGGGATTGCCAGCGTATGATTCATGGGCACGTCAAGATCTTTGATGGCGTGCCCTTTCTTGTTTGTCCGAGAAACAGCACGGCGGCGCGCGCGTGCAGAGAGCCTCGCTGAAAGAGATGGGAATGCCTATGGCCTGGGGTGGCATGGAAGACGCGGCGGTCAAAATCGAAGCCCGGCACGTCTGGAAACGAAAGCAACAGTACCAGGACGGAACCGCCGTCGAGGTCACGATCCTGAAGGATGTCAGCTTTCGGGTTTGCGCAGGTGAAATCTACACGATCATTGGACCCTCGGGCTCGGGAAAGTCGACCTTGCTGCGACTGCTCAACCGCATGGAGGATCCGAGCGAGGGCGTCATCTTGTTCGATGGGCGGCCGCTGCCCGAGTACGAGGTCACCCGCCTGCGCCGCAAAGTGAGTCTGGTATTTCAGACGCCGATCCTGTTCGAAGGCACGGTGCGGGAGAATTTGCTGGTTCCGCTGCGGCTGTGCCACGAAGACAGGGCCTACCAGAATCACGCGGAGCTTGAGGACCTCCTTGAGACGGTGGGGCTGCCGCGTGCTCTTCTGCATCGTTCCGCCGATCAGTTGTCCGTGGGACAGCAGCATCGTGTGGCGATTGCGAGAGCGCTGGTCAACCGTCCCGACGTGCTTCTTCTTGATGAGCCGACCTCTGCGCTCGACCCGACGGCGTCGCAGCGTCTGCTGGAGACGGTCGCCGGCCTCCGCCGCAGGATCGGATTGACCGTAGTGATGGTCACCCACACCGTGGAACACGCTCGCCTTGTCGGCGATCGCACGATGCTGCTGGTCGGCGGGCGCATCGTCGAGGAGCAGTCCACCGCCGACTTCTTCGAACGGCCGCGAAGCGACATAAGCCGGCGCTTCGTGGCAGGGGATCTGGGTGAGTTCTCCTGAACCCGCCACCTGAAGTTGCCGTTTCCTGACTGGAAGGTGTAGAGAGATGGAAAGCACGATTCTTGATTTAAGCACGGTCGACCTGGTTCTTGCCTCAGCGTTTATCCTCGTTACAGTGGCTCTATCCTCCTACCGCAAACTGGGGCTGCAGCGGGAGCTGGGCATCGGCGCCATGCGCACCCTGTTGCAGCTCATCCTGGTGGGTTACCTTCTCCGCTACGTCTTTGCGGTCGATTTGTGGTACATCGTCGTCGCCATCCTCATCGTGATGGTCTTGGTGGCGGGTCACATTGCCCTGCAGCGGCAGGAACGGCGTTTCACCGGTCTCTACGGCATCACGACCGGAAGTATTTTCGTGATCTCCGCGATGACACTCGGGGCGATCACCTGGGTCATCATCAACGTGCAGCCGTGGTACGAGCCACGCTACATCATACCGCTGGCCGGTCTGGTGATCGGCAACGCCATGAACGGATCGGCGCTGGCGGCGAACCGACTGACGGCCGAGATGCGCACCCGGCGGGCGGAAATTGAAGCCTTTTTGGCACTGGGCGGAACACCCAAGCAGGCCACCCAGAAGGTCGTACGCGAGACCATGCGTGCCGCCATGATCCCGACCATCAATTCGCTGATGTCCGTCGGCATTGTCCACCTTCCGGGGGTGATGACAGGACAGCTCCTCAGCGGAACCTCGCCGCTGACTGCCGTCAAGTATCAGATCTTGATCATGTACATGCTGGTTTTTGTAGTAGCGTTCACGGGCATCGGTGTGGTTACGTTGGGATACCAGCGCTATTTCAACAAGGCGCTGCAGTTGCGTGAAGAGGTCTTTGCCTGGTGAGGTAGAGCACCACAGAGGTGGGAGGAATGAAGGCCGGCTTCTCTGACAGCTTGTAAGATCAAAACCAGACTTGACTTTCAATTCCGTAGTCGTATCTTCTTGTAGATTTCTTATGGAATAGCTCCCGCATGACGGTTGTGATCAGCAGGCGTGTGCATTGCCGCGGAATGATGAATTCCATGGCAGTGTTGGCACTGAAGAAGGCCATCGACGCCTTGCCGGTCGGCCAGGCGCTGGATCTGCTGTCGACGGACGCGGCAGCACCGCTCGAGTTTCCGGCTGGTGTCGGTGCACCGGCCACGAAATCGTCCAGGTCTTCGAGAGAGATGAGCAGTACAGTTTCTATATCCCCAGATCGTATCAGGAGGGCCGAAGATGGCAGAAATTACCCCGGACAGCACGTTGGATTGCACAGGTCTGCTCTGCCCGATGCCTGTCGTGAAAACCAACAGAGCACTGAAAGAACTTCAGGTCGGTCAGGTGCTGGAGATGATTGCCACAGACCCCGGCTCGGTACCGGACATGGAGGCATGGTCCAGGCAGACCCGGCATGAACTTCTGCTGGCTGAGGAAGACAACGGCAAGTTTCGTTTCTTGATTAAGAAGACCCACTAGATTCCAGATGCAAAGTGCAACTCGTGAAATGCGCAGGCGGAGGGGTCGGGGTGTGCGCCCGAAGCTGGCACGGGATGATGGCAGCGCCGTACTTTGCATTTTCGCCTAAAATCTCGTTCAAACTACGGAGGTGTGATTATGGCCAGCGAAAACGGCAGACGTCGTTTGGCGCTCATTGCCAGCAAAGGCACTCTCGATTGGGCCTACCCGCCCTTCATCCTCGCCAGCGCTGCCGCGTCGATGGACTGGGAGGTGGGTGTCTTTTTCACCTTCTATGGCCTGCCTCTGCTCAGGAAAAAGCTGGATGCTGCGGTTTCACCGGTCGGTAACCCAGCCATGCCGATGAAGCTCCCGTTCGGACCCGAGTCGCTCAAGAAGATCAGCTGGCCGATTCCCAACATCGTCACCTCCAATCTACCCGGTTTCCAGTCGGTGGCCACCACTCTGATGAAGCAGACGTTCAAGAGCAAGGGTGTCGCCACGATCGAAGATCTGCGCCAGGCCTGTGTCGAGTTGGACGTTCGTCTGATCGCTTGCCAGATGACCATGGACGTCTTCGGCTTCAGGCGAGAGGACTTTATCCCGGAATGCGAGATCGGTGGCGCCGCAACGTTCCTCGAGTTCGCCGCCGATGCGGACGTAAGTCTGTTTATCTGAAGACCTGGCGTTGCACCCAGACGTCGGTTTCGAAGCCAGATCGGGTGCGGCGCCCGGCTTGCCATATTGCTGTCGGTTTCTTCCAGTGCGAGTACGATGAGAGGAAGCCATGGCCATCCGTCTCGTAGATCTGGGGACGGTTTCCTACCTGCGCTCGCAGAGTGTCTACCACGGTGTGGCCTACGCCTACTGTGACAAGACCCCAGACACGATCATTCTGGTGAGCCCGCGCGAGCCGTACGTTTGCCTCGGCTTTCATCAGGAAGTCGACAAAGAGATCGACCTCGATTTCTGCCACCAGCACAGCCTGCCGATTCTACGCCGCGAAGTAGGTGGCGGGGCCGTCTACCTCGACCACAATCAACTTTTCACGCAATGGGTGATGCGTCCAGGTCGGCTGCCTTGGCGCCTGGAGCGACGCTTCGAACTCTTCGCCCGGCCTCTGGTGAACACCTATCACGCCCTCGGCATTGCCGCCACCTTCCGCCCGATCAACGACATTCATGTTTCCGGCAAAAAGATCGGTGGTACCGGAGCCGCTGCGATCGCCGCCGCCGAGGTGATGGTCGGCAGTTTCATGTTCGACTTCGACACCGAACTTATGGCCAAAGTGCTGCGGGTGCCTTCGGAAAAATTCCGCGACAAGATCTACCGCAGTCTACAGGAATACATGACCACCATGAAAAAGGAACTCGGTACCTTGCCCGATCGCCGGAAGGTGAAAGAGCTCTATGTAGCCGAGTGCCAAAAAGTATTGGGCGAGGAGGTCGTCGAGGGTTCGTTGACCGACGACGAGTGGAAGGCCATCCAGGCGGCGGACGAGAAGCTTGGCTCCGAGTCCTGGATCCGGCAGAAGGGCGGCATCGCGTCCAAGGGCGTAAAGATTCACCAGGACGTCTGGGTGGGCGAATCCACCTTCAAGGCGCGCGGTGGTCTGATCCGCGTTACCGCCCGGCTGCATCACGGCCGAATCGAGGATCTTTCCATCTCGGGTGATTTCACCTTCCACCCTCACGAGAAACTGGCCGCGCTCGAGCAGACGCTCTCCGATGTCGAGTTGAAGGCCGACGCTGTTGGCACAGCGCTGAAGAACTTTTTCGAAGAGGAGCAGATCCAGAGCCCGGGAGTGTCGATCTCCGACTGGCAGGAGGCTGTGCTCGGCCTGTCGCAACCTGGTTGAAGCCGCCGTGTCGAAGTGGACGAACAAAGAGATTGCATTGAGGGAACTCGGCCAGCTCTACAAGGACCTGGCCGGAGAGTGGTTGCTGCTGGAAATTCTGGAAGGAGATGTGGGCCGCCTGCCTACCAAGTTCCGTCTGCACGCCCACCACAGCGAGAAAGAACGCTTGTATGAGTTCATGCTCGAACAGGACCAATGGGATTGGAGCAAGAGGTACCTTCTGGTGCAGGCCGACCCAACCAAACCCTGCGACATCCAGGTCGGCTCGTAGCGCATGTCAGAATTAACACAGGAGCCAGACCCCAGAACATCGCACAAGGAGAACGACGTGATCGACGGCGAAGGGAAGAAGATCCTGATCGTTCAAACCCACGGAGTGGATACTCCACGAAGGACGTACTCGCCCCTCTTCTATGCCATGGCCGCCGCAGCCATGGAGATGGACGTCATGGTGTGGTTCACCATGGACGGCACGAACCAGTTGAGAAAGGGAGCTGCGGAGAAGGTCCAACTCGACCCGAACAGCAATGTCACCCTGAAGACCATGCTCGAACAGGCGATGGATGCGGGAGTGAAGCTGCGGGTTTGCCAGCAGAGCATGGCGCTGTGGGATATGTCCGAGAGCGACCTGATCGATGGCGTGGAGATTCTGGGAGCGACCAGTGTCATTGATCTGGCACTCGAGGCGGATCACGTGATGTACTTCTGAAGAAACGAGTGTCCACGGTTCCGCCTGATGGCCGAGGTGACCACGACGCGAAGGAGGATGAAGGGAAAATGCCCGAAAGTGAAGAGATCCGCGGGTGCCTGATCCGCAAGGACCTGTACTATGCGGTGGATGATCACACATGGGTGCAGGTGAACGATGACGGCACGGTGACCGTCGGCATGACGGATGTGGCACAGAACATGGCTGGACCGATCCTGCATGTCAAAACCAAGTCTGTGGGCACGGTGCGCCCCAAGGGCAGACCGGTAGCCACGGTGGAGAGCGGTAAGTGGGTGGGTCCGGTGAAAACGCCGATCTCCGGAGAGATCGTGGAAGTGAACGAGCAGCTGGCACAGGACCCCAAGCTCGTCAACCGCAGCCCCTATCGGAACGGCTGGATCGTCAGAATCAGGCCAACCAACCTGGATGCAGAGCTGGCCGAAATGATAACCGGAGACCAGGCGGTTCAAGCCTACCGCGAGAAGATCGAGAAGGAAGACATCAAGGCGTGTGAACACGTGGAGGGCTTCGAGGCGTAGGGTCATTGATCTGGCCCGGTCGGCTCGCTCCGAGCGCCGGCAGATGGTTTCGGCCGGAGTGATGGAGTGCTGGGCAAAAGGAGCTGCTCAGCCTGTCAGATAGACGCCTCGTTCCTGCGGCATTCCATGACTCGACTGTTCCGACGCGGCCTGCGGAGGTCGATCGCTTTTGACAGACAGATTGCACGCATCTCAATGATCAGGAGAACGATTGTGGCACTCGATCTATCGGGAAAACAGTACGCCGATGTCCCCTACGAGGAAAAAGAGAGGCTCTTTCAAGAGGTGAAGGCGGACACGAGGTACAAGCACTACCTCTACGGCTGCTATGAGTGTGGCATCTGCGTCGCTGCCTGTCCTTCGGCGCGTTTCTACGATTTCAGCCCGCGCAAAATCGCTCAGACCATGGCGCGTGAGGACGTGGAGCTCTTCTATGTCCTGCTGAACGACAGCATTTGGGACTGCTCGCAGTGCTTCTCCTGCGATCGCTGCCCGCGCCAGAATTCGCCGGGAGGCATCATTACTATCATGCGCGAAGTGGCTGTCAAGAACGGCCTGGCAAGTGCTCAGGAGGCGCTGGAGGGATACGGTCGCGTGGTCTACAAGATTATGTCCACCGGCACGCAGGTGTCGCCCGATATGCTGCAGCCGAACGCCTTTCCCGACTGGGGCCCCCACGTCAGGGAGATCGCCGACAACCTGGATTATTGGCGGCGGGCGTTGCCGCCGGAGACGCTGCACACGACAGAGACCGGGTGGAGGGTGGACGACAAAACGATCATCGAGCTGTATCTCATCTGGCACATGACCGGCGTCATGGACATCATCAAGGAGGTCGACGAGGGCCTGTTCATGATCCTCCAGGACCTCATGGAAGAACGTCTTGAGGATGCCGGGTACGACGTGACTTTCGATTAGGCGACCCGGGAGCCGGCGCGTTCACGCCGGTTGGGAAGACGTCCGGTCATGCTCCGACTGCGAGCTACGTTTCCAATGACTGCTCAAGTGGTCATCCTACCGTAAGGAGTCTTTGCCATGATTGCAGAAGAAGCTCTCGTCAGCCAGGCCAAGGACCGGCAGTTTGCGCGCAGCCCGGAAGATGCACCGACGGAGGACTTCCACGATATCATCTTCCAGCTTGAAAAAGAGGGCGAGTGGGAGGTGCAGCGCGTGCCCGAGCCCTATATCGAAGTGGAAACCAAATTCGGCCGCAAAAAGAAGATACCGCTGGAGCACACCTGGCACCACAAGAGCTGTGGCCAATGCGGGCACATCCCCGGATATTCCACCTCCATCTTCTGGCTGAACCGCAAACTCGGGTTTGACTATTTCGACCCGACCGACCAGACCTCGTGCACTGCCTGGAACTACTACGCTTCCGCCACCTCCAACGCTCCGGCTCAGGCAGCCGTGGCCATGCGAAACTTCGCCGCCGCCGCGGAGACCGGTTACTTCCCCATTATTCATTGTGGCACCAGCTTCGGCCACTACAAGGAGACGCGCCAGCAGTTGATCCACAACCACGCCCTGCGCCGGCAGGTGCGCGACATCCTCGCTCGCCTCGGCAAGAAGATGGTGATTCCCGAGGAGATCGTGCACTACAGCGAATGGGTCCATGTCGTGCGTCATCGAATCGCCGATCACCAGGTGCGCGACATGAGCACGATCCGCGCCACGGTCCACCCTGCCTGCCACTACCACAAATTGATCCGCGAGGACGCCATCTACGATCCGGAGATCTACGGCGCCCAGAGGTCGGCCATCATCACGGCGACCCTGAAAGCGTTGGGAATCGAGGTGGCCGACTATTCGACCTGGTTCGATTGCTGTGGGTTCGGCTTCCGGCATATCCTTGTCTCACGCGATTTTTCCCGTTCCTTTGCCACACAGCGCAAAATCGAGGTGATGAAAGAGGAGGCAAATCCGGACGTCACGGTCACCCATGACACCGGTTGTGTCACCACCCTGGACCAGAGCCAGTTTGCGGCACGAGCCCACAACCGCAAGGTCGGAATCCCGGTGATGTCCGATTCGCAGATTGCGGCGCTGGCCATGGGGGCCCATCCCTACAAGGTACTCCAGCTCCATTGGCACAGCACCGACAACAAGGCTTTTTTGGAGAAAGTGGGGGTCGACCCGGAGAAGGCCTGGAAGGAATTCGAAGAGGCGGTCGAGCTTCTCAGGAGTGGACAGAGAGAGTATCTCACATGGGAGGATGCGGATGCCTGAGCAACCAATTCTCATCATAGGGGGCGGTCCGGCGGGAATGGAGGCGGCCCGCGGCATCGCGGATCTGGGCTACAATGCCATCCTGGTTGAAAAGCGCTCGCGCCTGGGCGGCACCCCCGACGAGGTCGGCTACGCCGCCCTGACGCCGGACTTTCGCGACGCCGGAGAGGCACTGGCCGGGATGGCGGCAGCGATCGAAAACAACCCTCTCGTGGACATTCGTCTCAACTCAACCGTGACGGCGGCTAGCGGCAGCGTCGGCGATTTCGAGGTCACCATCCAGAACGGTGGCACCGCCGAGAAGGCGAGAGTCGGCGCCGTCATCATCGCCACCGGCTTTCAGCATTTCGACCCGGGGCGGGAGACCCAGCAGTATGGCTACTACGAGTACGATGATGTGATCACACTGGTGGATCTTGAGAAAATGCTCAAGGCACACCACGTCGTCCGGCCCTCCAACGGCCAGCCCCCCGAGCGCCTCTGCTTCATCCAGTGTGTCGGTTCGCGCGATCGCCAGATCGGAAATGAATACTGCTCCAAAGTGTGTTGTGGGGTGGCTTCCAAAGAGGCCATCGAGGTGCGGCAGCAGCTTCCAAACTGTAAGGTGTTCATTTTCTACATCGACATGCGCATGTACGGCTATTGGGAGAACGAAATCTACTGGCCGGCGCAAGAAGAGTACAAGGTCAACTACATCAAGGGGATCGCCACGGAGATCGTCAAGAAGGGCGACCGCTTGCTGGTTCGCGGCGAGGATACCACCATGGGACGGCCCATGGAAGTGCCGATGGATATCGTCGTCCTTTCGGTGGGCATGGAACCAAGCGCCGGCACCCGCGAGATGGCCCGAATCTTCGGGTTGAACCTCAACAAGTACAGGTTCATCGAGACCGTCGGCGGTGCTTTGAACACTGTCAGCACCAGCGTCGAGGGCGTGTTCGCCTGCGGCGCCAGCACCGGTCCAGCGGATCTGGAAGACAGCATCTCTTCGGCTTCCGCTGCAGCACTGAAGGCCGTCGTGGCGGTTCGCAACAGCGTCAAGGCGGCAGCCTGACTCGGCCACGCGCCACGCATCACGAAACACCTACAGAGACCAATGACCCAGGTCGTCGACACCGAAAGCGCCAGGGAGTTCATGAGAGAGGCCATGGAGCTGGTCGACGAGGACGAGCTCCAGCAGATCTGCTCCGAGCTTGAGACGAAATCCGAGTGGTTCCGGAGGAAACTTGCGCCTGACTCGCTTCCCCGGCTTTCCTCGGCGGAACTCTTCTCCCTGCTGCGGCAGGTCTTTGCCACGCGCCGGAAGGCGGAATCGATCCTGAAGCAATTTTCTCTGAAAGATCTCCTTGCCTGGACCGGGGATCTCCTCTACGGCGATGCCGAGGTCCGGGTGCGCTTCCAGGTTTTCGTCGATCGCCTCGGAGGGGTCGAGGAGAACGTATGCTGCGATCTTGCCAGCGAGATTCTACACTTCACTGACCCCGACAAGTACTGGCTGTGGACCCGCTGGATGTGGGACCCGAAGTGCAGGACCGGCGCTCTGCCGCTGGTCACCACCAGCGCCCACCATCTGAGCGGACCGACGTCCGGCGACATCTACATGCGAGTCGGAGAGGCGGTGGCCTTCGTCCATCACGTCGGCGAGGCCGCCGGCTTTCAGACGATCAGCAGGACGATCTTCGGCACTGACGTCTACCTGAGTTGTGTGTATGTCGTCTACGCCTACACCGTGCTGCGCGTGCGGATGACGAGGGAATTCAACCGAGTCATGCCTGAGCTGCCGGAGTTCTCACGGAGGTTGCTGGGCGTCTATCGGAGGGGCACTGCTGGTAGACCTTTCACGCAATCCGGATTTGTGAAAGAGGGAGACGGGCAAAAGAAGCAGTGATGGAGGAGTGGATTACGGGAGCTGTCACGTCATACTCACCGGAACGCAGTGAGCAAGTTCATCACTCTCCTTCCTCCAGAGTCTGAATGGCTGTCATGGATATCAATCCGAAACGCTTGGAGCATTCGTCATGGGATCAAACCTGACCGTCGACCCGGAGCGCATCAAAGAAAAGGAGCATTACATCCAGGACGGCATGGATATCTCCGGACACTGGAACCGGATGTTCGAGCAGCGGGTGATCTGGGACTACGATACGGACATGCTCGACAAGGTTACCGCCCTGGAAGGAGCCGAATCGCTGGGGTGGTGCTACCAGTGTGCCCAGTGCATTCCGGTATGCCCGGTCAACCTCGTCGGCGACTACGGCCCGCGCAAGATCTTCCGCAAGGTCCAGCTGGGCGTCGATCTGTTGACCCACGAAGACCTGTGGCAGTGCACGACCTGTATGAACTGCCTGCGCGTCTGTCCCAAAGAGGTCAACATGATCGAGATCATGCCGGCGGTTCGCGAAGAAGCTGTGCTCAACGGAAACGTCCCCGCTGAGCTGCAGGAGGCTTTCGAGAACACCTTCGAGTACGGCAATCCACTGGGCGAGTCTCAGCGCAAACGTGCCGACTGGGCCAAGGATGCCTGCGTTGAAGTTCCGATTGTGAAGGAGATTCGTCGGCCCGTGGACGTACTCTGGTTCGTCGAATGCTATCCCTCCTATCATCCGCGCGGCAAGGATGCCAGCCGGGCCCTGGCTCGTGTACTGAACGCACTGGGAATCGATTTCGGCATTCTCGGCATCGAGGAAAGATGCGCCTGCGACTCCCAGCGCCTGGCAGGGGAAAAAGGGCTTTTCGAGGAATTCGCCGAGCAGAATATCGAGACCTTGAAGAAGTATGAGTTCAACAAAATCATGGTCACCGACCCCCATGCGCTAAACGCTTTCCGGAAAGAATACCCCAAGTACGGCGGCAACTTCGAGGTGATTCACTACACCACCTTACTGGCGCCGCTGATGGGGAACCTTAAGTTCAGGAGGAAGCTGGACTGCAAGGTGACTTTTCACGACCCGTGCTACCTGGGCCGGCACAACGGCGAATTCGACGCGCCACGGCAGATGATTCAGGCCCTGCCCGGCGTCGAGTTGATTGAGATGTGGCGGTGCCGGGAGAATGGCTACTGCTGCGGCGGTGGCGGGGGCGGCATGTGGCTCGATGGCTTCATGGCCGATCATGTGGTCGAACGACTTTCCGAGCGCCGCGTGCGCGAGGCCGTGGAGACGGGTGCTGATGTGCTGGCGGTTTGCTGTCCCTATGAAGTCTCCCGTTTCGAGGATGCGGTCAAGTCGACCGGCAACGAGGGGAAGCTGATCGTTCGAGACATCATCGAGCTGGTGGTGGAGGCGATGGGGTAGGAGGTGCGAGGTGGGTAAGTGGGCAAGTGTGCAAGTCTGCAAGGTGTCAGGTGAGGGTGCTTAGAGGTTGGTCATTGGCGTACGGCATACCGTGCAGGAGTGAGGGA
>CAZGRP010000001.1:209897-216085 GCA_964527995.1 uncultured Cytophagia bacterium
GAGGGTGCTTAGAGGTTGGTCATTGGCGTACGGCATACCGTGCAGGAGTGAGGGAGAGCCATGAACATCATTGTCATCCTGAAGCAGGTTCCGGATCTGGTCGAGGAGCTGGAGGTGGACGCCTCCGGCAAAGACCTCAACCGCGAGTGGCTGAAGTACAAGGTCAACGAATTCGACGAGCACGCTCTGGAAGAAGCCCTGCTGCTGAAGGAGGAGACCGGCGCCCACGTGACCGCGGTGGCGGTCGACAGCGAGAATATCGATAAAACGCTCTACACCGCTGCCGCCAAAGGCGCCGACCGGCTGGTCAAAGTCACCGACGGCTTCGGACCAGGAGTGGCCAGCCATGTTGCGGCCGCGGCGCTGGCGGGAGTGCTTTCGGGTATGGAGTATGACCTCATTCTCACCGGCGTGCAGGCCGCCGACGACCGCGACGGCCAGATTTCCGGTCTGCTGGCGGGCTATCTCGGCCTGCCCCACGTCGGCGTTGTCACCGGCGTCAGGGTCGAAGGCGGCAAGGCGATAGTGCACAAGGAATACGCCGGCGGCGTCATGGCCGAGTTCGAGGTCGATCTGCCCGCCGTCTTCGGCATCCAGGCGGCGCCCCAGATGCCGCGCTACGCGCCCGTCAGCCGCGTCCGCCAGATGATGCGGAAGGCTTCGATCGAACAAATTCAGGCCAGCGACACGGCCGTGCAAGTCGGTTCCAGTGTGCGCCGGATGTATAAACCCGAGAAGGGGTCCCGTGCGGAAATGCTCGAAGGAACCCCGGCAGAGGTTGCCGAAAAGATCGTCGGAATACTCCGGGAGAGAGGAATCAAGTCATGAGCCAGGATATCTACGTCGTCGCGGAACATTTCAAAGGTGAACTCGCCGATGTGACCTTCGAACTTCTGGGCAAGGGTCGTGAGCTCGCCGATCAGACCGGCGGCCATCTCGTCGGTGTCCTTCTGGGGAGCGGCGTGCAGGAGCTGGCGAATTCGATGGGTGCCGCCGACAAGGTGCTCTATGCCGATCACCCGCAACTGGCCGAGTTCAACCCGGACAGCTACAGCCGGGTCTTGGCCGAGCTGATCCAGTCGCATACGCCGCGCGCCGTGCTCATTCCCAACACCTCGACGGGGATGGACCTGGCTGCGGTGTTGTCGGTGCAGGCCGGCCTGCCCCTGGTGGCCTATGCCTCCGACGTCCGTTTTGAAGACGGAAAACTCGTTGCCGTCAGCCAGCTCTACGGTGGCAAGATCGATGTCGAGTCTGAATTCGAGGGCGATTCCGCCCTTGTGGGTGTGCTGGCGGGGTCCTTTGCGGCTGACGACGGCCGAAAAGAGGGGGTCCCAGCTGTAGAGATGGTGACGCCCTCGGTTTCACTCGACGATGTCAGGGTCCGGTTCAGGGGTCTGGTCGAGCCCGAGGCGGGTGACGTCGACATTACGCAGCACGACGTGCTGGTGAGCGTTGGACGTGGCATCCAGAGCGAGGAGAACCTATCGCTGGCGCAGGAACTGGCCGACGCTCTCGGCGGCGCCGTCTCGTGCTCGCGGCCGATCGTCGACAGCAAGTGGCTGCCCAAGACCCGCCAGGTAGGCAAGTCCGGCCTCAAAGTGAAGCCCAAGGCATATCTGGCGGTCGGCATCAGCGGTGCGCCGGAGCACATCGAGGGCATGAAGGACGCGGACCTGATCATCGCCATCAATTCCGACCCCGATGCGCCCATCTTCGACTATGCTCACTATGGCGTCGTGGGCGACCTTTTCGACATCCTCCCGGTGCTGACCGAGAAGGCCAAAGGCTGAGATGAAGTGTCCCCAAGGAACATGTGAAGCAGCCTCTGAAGAAACGCCCTTCCGCACTGGCAGGCTATGAACGTGAGATCCGTATGGTGGCCTTCGACCTTTTGCTCTACCATCTTCAGGAGAAGCATCGGGAAGCCAGGGATTGAGGAGGGGGAACGCTGCCATTGATTTCGGAATGTGGAGTGCACCTGGTACCGTAGGCTTTCGACCCGCGTACGTCCGATTCCCCAGCGTGTGATGACAACACAATCGACCCGGGAGAAGTGCTCTTGATTCCTCGCCGGCAATTCCCCTCACCCTCGTTGCTGGCGAAGCTGGCGGCAGGGCTGCTGGCCAGCCTGTCGCTTGCGTGCGGCCGTCCTGCTGCGACTCCTTACTCCCGCCTGCATGAGCACCTGGCTGCAACCTACAACCCGCAGAACGCCTACGCTATCGTTGAGTTCCTTAGCGAACGGTGGCGCCTGCGCGGCGGCGGTAACCAGGGCTTCAACGAGTCGATCGCACAAGTCCAGGACTTTCTGCGCGACGGCGGTTTCGAGCGCGTCGGCCGGATCGAAGTGCTTGAAGGGCCGTTGACCCTTCAGCCGCTGGCTTGGGAACCGCTGGAGGCAGAGCTCGGGGTGGTTTCCCCGGAGAAGAAGCTCCTGCATACCTACGAGGACACCCCAACACTGCCGTGCAAGTATTCCGGCTCGACCCCTCCCGGGGGTATCACAGCAGAGGTTGTGTACGTCGGCAGCGGAGCGCAGCCGTCGGACTACGAGAGCAAAAACGTCCGCGGCAAGATCGTCCTTGGGAGGGCCAAGGTTGACAGCCTTTTCATCGAGGCGGTGGAGAAGCGTGGCGCCCTCGGGGTGATTTCGGATTATCTCAATGCGCCGGAGTACTACCAGAGATTTCCCAACATGGTCCGCAGCGGCACCCTTCCGTTCCGGGAGCCGGAAGCGATGATGAAGCGCCAGAGCTGGGGTCTGAAAATCTCGCCGCGCTCCAGTGCCTACCTGAGGCGCTTGCTCGCTACGGGACCGGTGCGGCTCCATGTCGAGATTCGCACGAAATTCTTCGAGTCGAGACAGAAGGAGCTGGTGGCCGAAATCCCGGGGACCAGGGCAGCGCAGGAGCGGGTCGTGCTGGTGGCGCACATCGACAACGCCAAACCGGGTGCCAACAACAACGCCTCGGGCGTCGGCGGACAGGCCGAACTCGCTCGGGCTATTGCTCGGCTCATCGACGCTGGCCGGCTCGAGCGGCCGTTGCGGACGATCACCTTTCTCTTTGGTGCCGAACGCGAAGGCTCTCGCCTGTGGGTCGAACATCACCGGAGCGATCTGTCCCACATTCTTGCAGTACTCAATTCCGACATGACCGGTGAGAACACGCGCTTGACCGGCGGCACTTTTCTGCTGGAGCGCACGCCCGACCCGGCGATGCACTCCCCCAGACCGCAGGCCTACACGCAGCCCAACGATCGCCACACAGGCTGGGGATATCGTCCGCTGAAGATCGATCCCTATCCAGGCTACTTCCTGAACGATCTGGTGTGGAGCGCGATCGAGTTTCGGGCTGCCAGGAGCGGCTGGAAGGTCGCCCAGAACCCATACGAGGGCGGCAGTGACCACGATATCTTTCTGCCGCTGCTTATACCGACGACGCTGGATTGGCATTGGGTCGACGATTTCATCGGCACGAACCTGGATACGCCGGACAAGGTCAGCCCCGCGGAGATGGAGAACGTGGCCGTAGCTCAAGGGCTGGCCGCTCTCGTGCTGGCCTCGGCTGGAGAAGCGGAGGGCCGCTGGCTCCTGCGCCTCGTCGAGAAAAAAGCTGCAGCGCGACTGGCCGGGGAGTTCGCGGCCTCGCGGCGGCTTCTCGCCGACCTGGCGGATGGCGCAGTCACCGACACCGCAGCCACCTTCCAGGTGCGGGTCGAGAAAGAAGCGGCGCTTCTGCGCGATTGGACGCGGTGGTACGATCAGGCGCTGGGGTCCGTTGCCAGGGTGCCGGTGGGCGGCGCATCTCCGGCGCTGCGTAAAGAAATCCGCCAGGCTCGCAACCGGCTCCGGATGGCTGCCGCTCAATACAATCGTCAACTGTTGGGATTCAGGCAGGGAGGGAGCAAGTATGCCAGAGGTTCCGACTAGAGAGATTTTCCGTCACTTCCCGTTTGCTCTGCAACTGCTGTTCTACCTGATCGCCACGGGGGCCGGCCTGGTTTTTCTGTACGGCTTCTATCGCCGCATCCGGAAGTACCGCTGCGGCCGCCCGGTGCGGCGTTTGGACCACCTCGGCGCGCGCCTTCGCCGGGCTGCCGCCATCATCGCCAAGAATTCCACCGTGTGGCATCGCGATCCGTACGCCGGGCTGTCGCACACCTTCATCTTCTGGGGATTCGTGGTCTTGTTCATCGGCACGGTCATCGTTTTCATCGACCACGACATTGTCCGCTTCGTCGGCCTCCATCTGCTGCAGGGGACCTTCTACCTGGGATTTTCCGTGGTCCTCGACATCTTCGGGGCGATCTTCCTCGTCGGGCTGCTGCTGATGATGCTGCGCCGCAGTTTCCGGCGGCTGCCACAGCTCGACTACAAACGCGCCGATCCGCGCAATGGCCGGTACGACCGCTCGGGCTACCAGTGGGACGACCGCATCTTCCTCGGCTTGCTCTTTCTGATCGGCTTGACAGGCTTTCTGATCGAGGGGTTCCGCATCGCCGCCGACCGCCCGGCGTTCGAGGTCTGGTCCCCTGTCGGATGGGCCCTGGCGGATCTATCCGACGCGCTGCGGCTGACGGCGGCGGCGAACCAGTGGCACCTGGGCTTTTGGTGGGTCCATGCCGTCCTGGTGATGGTGTTCATCGCCTATGTTCCCTTTTCGAAAGCCATGCACATGTTGGTGGACATGGTCAACCTGGTATTCACCGACGACCTGGCTGCCCGCCGGCTGCCGGCGCTGACCGCCGCCTCCGACGGCGAAGAGCCCGACAGCATCGGCTACAGAAAACTGCTCGACTTCACCTGGAAGGAGTTGCTGGATCTGGATGCCTGCACCAGGTGCGGCCGCTGTCACGTGGCCTGCCCTGCCAATGCCGCTGGCACGACGCTGTCGCCGCGCGACCTGATTCTGGATTTGCGCACCTATGCTGATTCGACGATCGGTGTTTCCGAGTGGTTCAGGCAGAAGTTCGGCCCGCAGTCACGCTGGCCCGCGAACGGGAACGGCGATGTCGATGTCGCCAAGGACCTCATCGGCCCGAAGACGCTCTGGGCCTGCACCGCCTGCATGGCCTGTATCGAGGCCTGCCCGGTGGGGATCGAGCACCTTACTCACATCGTCCAGATGCGCCGCCATCTGGTTGACGAAGGCATCATGGACGACAACCTGCAGACTGCGCTGATGAACCTTGGCGACTATGGCAACTCCTTTGGCCAGCCGGAGCGTGGCCGCGGCAAGTGGACCCAGGGATTGCCCTTCAAGGTGAAGGACGCCCGCAAGGAGCCGGTCGACTATCTCTGGTATGTCGGCGACTATGCGTCGTTCGATCCCCGCCTGCAAGAGATCTCGCGCGCCGTGGCGCGGGTGCTGCATCGCGCCGGCGTGGATTTCGGGATTCTGTACGAGGGGGAAAAGAACTCGGGCAACGATGTCCGCCGCGTCGGGGAGGAGGGCCTGTTCGAGATGCTGGTGGAGGACAACGTGGCCACGCTGAAGCGGGCGAAGTTTAAGGAGATTTTCACCACTGACCCGCACACGCTCAATACCCTGCGCCACGAGTACCGGGAATTCGGGGCCGACTACACGGTGCACCACCACACTGCTTTGCTGTCTCTGCTCATCGACGAGGGGAAGCTGAAGTTCTCCAGGAGGCTCGGCTACAGAGTCACCTATCACGATCCGTGCTATCTGGCGCGCTACAACCGCGAGACCGACGCCCCCCGGCGGGTGATGGAGGCCCTGGGGCTGGAGCTGCTGGAGATGCCCAGGTGCCGCGCCAACACCTTCTGCTGCGGAGCCGGCGGCGGCCGCATCTGGATGGACGACTCCGACATGCGGGAGCGCCCCAGCGAGATGCGCATCAAGGAAGCCCTCTCCCTCGACGGCGTGCAGCTGTTCATCACCGCCTGTCCCAAGGACTACACCATGTATACCGATGCCGTCAAAACCTCCGGGAACGAAGGCAAGATCGTAGTGAGGGATATTGTTGAGTTGGTGGAGGAAGCGATGGCGGAAGAGGCGTGAGGCCACTTGATTGACCTGGATTTTGGGGATTGAGGGATTGGCTTGATGGCGGTGGCTTTTTTTCAAGGCAAGTAGGAGATGATGGGGGGTCTGGGTCTCAGACGGGTTCCTGGCTCCTCATGGGAATCCTTGAATCAAACAAGGGCTTGAACCTTGATT
>CAZGRP010000002.1:0-192231 GCA_964527995.1 uncultured Cytophagia bacterium
GAGCGAGGGTATGCTGAGGAAGGTTTGGCGCAGGACGTGCGGAAAAGGGTGGTGGTGTGCGGTGGCTGCTGTGATGTTCCTCCTCTCGGTTGTTCCCACCCGTGCGTATGCACAGACCCTTACCGTCAGTAGCATTACGCTGACGGACAGCTCTGCCGGTGCCGTAACCAATTACACTGTCACATTCACGACCGCCAACGCGATCACCGTCACAGATGTCATCACGGTGGACTTTCCGAGCGGTTTTGGTCTTACCAACGTGGAAATTGCGTCCTCACCGACCATAGATGGCGGGTTCTCCGTAACGACCAGCGGACAACAGGTGATCATCACGCGAGACGGAACGGGGGCGCTGGCAGCGGCCGGACTCCACACCATCAAGTTCGGGGTGGTCACCAACTCGACCACCGTCTCCTCGACCTACTCGCTGACGGTCACGATCCAGACCAGCGGGGACTCAGGCTCCGGAACCTTCGCGATCGTGCCCGGCCCGTTGTCGTACTTCACCCTCACCGGCGTTCCATCCTCGACAACTGCGGGGGCGGCGTTCACCAGCCCGGTGACGGTGACGGCCTACGATCAGTACAACAACGTCAAGACCAACTATAGCGGCACGGTTTCGTGGTCTTCGTCCGACCCGAACAGCGGCATCACCCTTCCGGTGGACTATACTTTCGTTCCCGGCACCGACAGCGGCAGCCACACCTTTCAGGCTACCGACTTCATCTTGTTGACCGCCGGCAACCAGACGATCACAGTCGCCGATGGTAACATTTCTAAAACCAGCGGCACGATCAGTGTGAGCCATGCAGCCCTGAACGACTTTACCCTTTCGGCGACCAGCCCTCAAACTGCTGGGGTGGCTTTCGATCTGACCGTCAGTGGTGCGGTGGACGCCTACGGCAACGCCTGGTCCGGCACCGTTACGGTGACGACAACGACGGGAGGAGGAACTTCCCCAAACGGCACTTCGCCGACAATCAACAATATCGCCGTTTCGAACGGATCGGGTACTGCCCAGCAGGTGCTGGTCAAAACTGAAAGTACCGTGTTTCAGGGCACTGCAGAAGGTGTGACTCGAACCACGGGTGCGATCACCGTTGATGCCGGTACTCTGGGCGCCTTCCAGATGGCCGGCTACCCTTCTTCGGTCACCGCGGGAAGCGATTTTGGCGCCAATAACGTCACCGTCACCGCCAAGGACCTCTACGGGAACACCAAGACCAACTACAGCGGTACGGTCACATGGTCGTCGTCGGACCCAAACAGCGGCATTACACTACCATCGGCGTACCCCTATGTCCCCGGAACAGACAGCGGCAGTCATACCTTTGCAGCCACCGATTTCATTCTGCTGACCGCCGGGGGGCAAACCATTACCGTGACCGATGCCACAGCCGGCGTATCAGAGACCAGCGGCGCCATCAATGTCTCCCATGCTGCGCTCAACTCGTTCACACTGACCTCTCCGGCCACTGTAACAGCCGGCCAGGGCTTCACCTTGAGCGTCAGCGGAGCGCAGGACGCCTACGGCAACGCCTGGTCCGGGACGGTGACGGTGACGACGCCGACGGGGGGTAGCAACGCTCCCAACGGCAGTACGCCAACGATCAGCGACATCACCGTGGCAAATGGTTCTGGTAGCGCTGAGCAGGTGCTGGTGAAGACCGAGCAGACCGTTTTCCAGGGCAGCGCCGACGGCACCACTGTCACGGATACCGTGAATGTGTCGCCGGGCATCCTCGGCTCTTTCGATCTGACAGGCTATCCGCTCGGTGTCATCGCCGGCGACAACTTCGGCACCAATGACGTGACGGTGACGGCCCGCGACATCTTCGGAAACGTAAAAACGGACTATGGCGGGTCAGTTTATTTCACCAGCACCGATGGGGCGGCTGCCCTGCCCTACACGTCGACCTCCCCCTACACGTTCCAGTCGGGCGATCAGGGCAGCCACAAGTTCCTCGGCACCGGATTCGTTCTCAACACCGTCGGCACGCAGACGATATCTGTCACCGACGGCAGCAAGACCACCGCAAGTGACGGCATCTCCGTGGGTTCCGGGAACATCGCCGACTTTACGCTCAGCGTGGGCACGTCCCAGACGGCCGGTACGCCCTTTCTTCTCACCGCCACCAATGTCGTCGATGCTTCCGGCAATCCGGTATCCGGAACGATTACGGTGACCGTGGCCAGCGGCGGCGGCAGCTCACCCAACGGCACGGTGCCGACCCTGCAGGACATCGCCGTCACCAACGGCTCCGGCAGTGCCCAACAGATCCTCGTGAATGCGGTTCCTACGACCCTCCGAGGTACGGCTGGCACGGTTCAAAAGACCACCAGCACGATTACGGTCAATCCGGCGTCACTGGATGCCTTTTCCGTCGCGTCGATTTCGAATACGACCGCCGGCAGTCAGTTTACTATCAACGTAACGGGCAAGGACGCCTACGGCAATACGGCCACTGGCTTCTCTGGAACCGGTACGATCTCCGACAAAACAGGAACCGTGTCGCCCACGGACATCACGATCACCAACGGCATCGGCTCCCGTACCGTCAAGATCACCGAGGCGCGAACGAACAACACGATCACCGTTACGGCCAGCGGCAAGAGCGGAACTTCGAATACCTTCGACGTCGCACCGGCCACCTTGGACCACTTCACCATGACGGGTTATCCGACATCGGTGACAGCGGGTTCGGATTTCGGCACCAACAATGTCGTGGTTACAGCGTTCGACGTATGGGGGAACCGGAAAACGGACTATCTCGGCAGCATCTACTTCACCAGTTCAGATGCCTCGGCCGTGCTGCCCTATACCTCCGGCAGTCGTTATAGCTTCACGACTGCGGACTCCGGTCGTCACTCTTTCGCCGGAACAGGATTCACGCTGAACACAAGCGGCGACCAGACCATTACCGTCACCGACGGCACGATCTCTGAGACGAGCAATACCATTGTGGTTTCCACCAGCACGATCGCCAGCTTCCAGCTTAGCGCTGGCACCACCCAGACCGCTGGCACGCCGTTTACTCTCAGCGTGGTGAATGCACAGGACGCTGCCGGAAACCCTGCTTCGGGCGTGGTCACCGTTACGATCGCATCAGGTGGCGGCAGCGCGCCAGACGGCTCCAGCCCGGTTCTGAATAATATCAACGTCATCGACGGTTCGGGCAGCGCTCAGCAGACGCTGTACCGCACCGTGCCCACGGTGCTGAAGGGAACTTCGGGATCGGCCACCGCGACCACTCCTTCGATTACGGTCAATCCAGCGGCATTGGGTTCCTTTTCCACCGCCACGATCAGCTCACCCCAGGTGGCCGGAGCTGCCTTCACCGTCTCGGATACCGCGAAGGACCTCTACGGCAACAAAAAGACCGATTTCAACGGCAACGCCACTCTTACCGATCTGACCGGCGACTTGAATGCTACCATGATATTCAGCGGCGGCGTCGGCAGCAAGAGTGTTGTGCTCCACAAAACACGAACCGCCGATCAAATCACCACCACCAGCGGCAATGTCGCCAGCACCTCCAACACCTTCGACGTCAACCCCGGGCCGCTCGGGTCGTTCATCTTTGACACCATCGGCCCGCAGCAGGCCGGCGTGGCTTTTTCGATCACCGTCACCGCAAAGGACACGCTCGGCAACGACAAGACCGACTTCAATGGCACGGTAGGCCTGAGTGTCAACCAGGGCAGCATCTCGCCCACGTCGCTGACCCTGGCCAACGGAGTCGGCACCGGGAATGTCACCATCAACACCGCCGGCACCGACTATCAGATCACGGCGACGTTCGGATCGGTCAATGGTACCTCCAACTTCTTCAACGTGACGTCCTCGGCAGTGAGCAGCTTCGAGTTTGACCCGATCGGCAGCCAGGCCGCGGGCGAGCCCTTTTCCATTACCATCACCGCCAAGGACGCTTTTGGCAACCGCGTCTTCGACTTCCAGGAGAAAGTCGACCTCAGCGATCTCACCGGTACCCTGTCGCCCGACAGCAGCGGCGCCTTCAACGCCGGCGTCTGGACCGGCAACGTCAAGATCACTCAGGTATCGAGCGGCAACACCATCTCGGCCTCTTTTGGTTCTGCCAGCGGCACCTCCAACCCGTTCGATGTCAGCTCGGTCGTTGTCGACCATTTTACCGTAACCGACACCCTGGGCAATGCGCTCACGCAAAAGGTGGCCGGCCAGCCGTTCGACCTGATGGTCGTGGCTCTCGACGCCAGCAACGATACGCTTACGGGGTTCACCGGCACCGTCGAGCTCAGCGACCTGACCGGCACGATTTCGCCGGCGATTTCCGGCAACTTCGTCAACGGTGTCTGGAAGACGGCCTCGGTGAAGATCACCAAGGCCATAGCCAACAATACGATCACCGTCACTGGCAGCGGCCGCAGTAGCTCCTCTGCCTTCTTCGACGTCGTGCCTGGACCGCTGGCGCGGTTCGTCTTCGGCAGCATCGGCAGCCCGCAGCAGGCCGGCGTGCCCTTCTCCATCACGGTGACGGCCGTAGACAGCTTTGACAACACAGTGACCGGCTTCACCGGAAAGGTAGCCCTGACCAGCAACGCCGGCCCGGTGACGCCCGACAGCAGCGGTGCCTTCGTGGCCGGCACCTGGACCGACCTGGTGAAGCTGGTGCAAAGCCAGACCGACGTGCGTATCACGGCCACGGCCGCCGGCGGCAAGACGGGCAACTCGAACTTCTTCAATGTCAATCCGGGACCGCTGGCACTCTTCGACATCGCTCCGATCAACACCCAACTGGTCAATGAGCCGTTCAACATCACTGTCACCGCTAAGGACACCATGGGGAACACGGTCACCGGTTTTACCGGCACCGTCAACATCTCCGACCTGACCGGCACGATCTCGCCGGCTGCCAGCGGCAGCTTTGTCCTCGGGCAATGGACCGGGTCGGTGGCCGTGGCCACGGCCACAGGCAGTGACGTTATCACCGTGCAAAACAGCGCAGGCGCTGAACAAGGGCAGTCGAACAGCTTCGCGGTCCAGATCGGTCCAGGCTTCCGCATCACCCGGTTCAGCGAGTCTCAATCGACGGTGACGGCCGGGCAGACGCGCGACTGGACTTTGACCATGGTGGTGAACAACCCGTCCGCCGACCCGGTGATCCTGGACAGTGTGCGGGTGAGAATCACCATCAGCAACACGGACGTGACCAGCGAGTACTTGATTGGCCCATATCCGACCGCTTTCCTGGGCAGCGGCACTGCGACGCTGGCGGGAAACACTTCGGATTCGGTGCGCATCACGATCGACCGCACCGGCACGACCCTGGGCAGCGCCACGGTCGAGGGCCGCATGTGGGCTACGGGTGTCGGCCAGGTGACCGACCAGGCGTTCACCCAGGTCGAGGTGCAGGCGCCGGCGCAATTGATCATCACGGCCGTGAACCCGTCGCGCACCACCGTGACTCAGGGCCAAACCCAGAGCTGGACTGCGGAGGTGGCGGTCACCAACGCCGGTGGCAGCGATGTGACCGTGGACTTCTCGCCGGCCAAGACCGATCTTCTTTTCAGCCCGGCGGCGGGGTTCCTGTATCAGCGGCCTGCGGCGTTCAAGAGCGGCGCTGTGCAACTGGCGGCCGGCGGCACCGATACGCTGGTGTATGTGATCAACCAGACCGGCTCGCAGGCAGGCCAGGTCAGCATTGGGGCCAAGATCGCCGGCACCGAGAACAACAGCGGGGTCGAGCGCAGCGACGACACCTCGGACAGCGGCGCCGGCAGCATCACGGTTCAGACCCCACCGAACATTTTCCTCAAAGTGGTGCAGACGCTGTTCAACGGCCTGCCGGCCACCCGTGTGAACACCGGCCAGCAGTTCCTGCTTCAGGTTCAGGTTCGCAACGACGGTGAGGAAGAGGCCCAGAACGTCAAGGTGCAGTTCCGCACCAACGGCAGCTCCACCTGGACTCCGACCACGGTGACGCTGCCCTCGGTCCCCGGCAACAGCACGCGCACCGGCATCACGACGATCACGGCAGCAGGCACGCCTGCTCCGTCCGACACCTTCGTCGCCCGAATCGTCGAGGCCAAGGGAGCCAACACGCAGGCGTTCCTGACGCCGGCGCCGCCGCTCGACAGCTCGGCTGTGGTGCTGATCGAGAACCCGGCGACGCTGGAGATTCCGTCAGTGACTCTGGCGGCCGATACCATCTCGGCCCTGCAGGCCAACTGGGAGATCACTGTCTCGGTCGCCAACACCGGCGATGCTGCTCTCACCCTCGACCCGCCATCCACCACCGATCTCACTTTTGAAATAGAGGGACAGGTGCAGCCGGACTACGTCGTGGAAGCACCGAGCAGTTTCGTCGAGGGCGGCCTGGATTTGCCTGGTGGCTCCACCAAGGCTTTGCGCTACGTCGTAACCCGCGCCGGCGCCCTCGGCGGCAATGGCAAGGTGACGGTCAAGCTCAGGGGCAAGGATGCCAACGACGGCACCTTCCGCCAGGTCCAGCGGCAGAAGTCGTACGTGGTGGTCACCTCGGCTTCGGTGCGGCTGGCCTCGGTAGCAGTGGATGCCCCGAACGTGGACGTGAACGGGCTCGGGTTCGTCAACACCAATCAAAGCTTCGGCGTAAACGCCAGAGTTGAAAATCTCGGCCAGGAGACGGTCGACAGCGTTTGGGTTTCCGTAGTCACCAACGGCGCCTCCACCCTGCCGCAGCCGGCGACTGCCATGATCGACTCGATTCCGGGGAACAGTCAATACACGGTGCGATTCAGCATCGTTGCCGGCGCCACGGCAAATCCTTTTGGCGAGACCTTTACGGTGCGGATCGACAGTGCCAGGGCAGCCACAAGCGGTGGCAAGGCCATCATCCGCCAGCCGCTGGACTCGACAGCGGTCGTGCGCATTCAGACGCCGGCAAGCCTTTCGGTTTTGGTGACGGCCGATGCCCCCGACACCAACTTTACGGTCAACTCCACCTTCACCGTCCGGGCGCTGGTTGAAAATGTGGGTCAGGCGCAGGCGGAGAGCAACGCCCTTGTTCATCTCGATGTGCCTGCAGGCTACAGCATCGTGGCGCCCCAGCCCAACCTGACCGAACAGCAGGCGACGTTGGGTCAGTGGGTGACCTGGGGCGTGAAGGCTCCGCCGCAGGAAAGCCTCGATGACACCCTTGTGGTGAGTCTGGTGCCGCCGATCCCACGCGATCTCAACATCTTGCAGCCGGCGCAGGTGCTGGTGGCCACCGATACGCTGCGGGTTTCTACCCTGGGGACGAGGCTGGAGATCGTCGATTTCAGCATTCTTTCTCCCGACGGAGCCCGCGACCGCACGCTGTCGACAGAGCAGGAGTTTGTGGTCCAGGTGAAGACAGGTTTTTCGCCGAACCTGCGCAATGTTTCGGCGACTCTGATTTTGCCGGACGGCTTCAGCTTTGTTCTCGGCGCCGCTGACTCGGTCCGCTCGCTGAATGTGTCCACGAAGAACGCCTCCTGGCGCCTGCGTGCGCCCGACAACGCCCGCATCGGAGACTCCCTGCTGGTGCGCGTCGTCGGCTTCGACGATGCCGGGGCGCGCAGCGACACCGTCGGTGTGCTGGAGTTGAATACAGTTTTGAAGGCGAATCTGCGCGTCGATCTGTTCATCGGGACGCGGCAGAACAACGTTCGAGTGGCTCGCCAGCAGCGTTTTCAAATCACTGCGATTGTCTTCAATGACGGCAGCGCCGGGGTGCAGGGGAACGGCCGCATCCGTCTCGACCTTGGCGGCTCGGGAATCACCCTGGATCAGCAGGGTGCGGAGCAGGATTTCACGGTCAATCAGCCGGTCACCTGGAGTGCCTTTGCACCGGACAGCTCAACGGGCGTCCACGTGCTGGAGGTCTCCATCGTGTCGATTCCGCAGGATGTGAACACTGGACGCACGGCTTCGGTGTCCAAGCCGAACGACAAACTGAGCATCAAGACCGTGGACACCGGCTCGGTGCAGTTGACGGACATTCGCATCATCGACCCGGCTGGCGCCAGAGACGGCTCCCTGTCGACCGGCCAGCGCTTCGTCGTGGCGGCCGAGGTCACCTCGCAGAGCGCCACGAATGTGGCGGTCAAGCTGGAGTTTCCGGAAGGCTCGGGCTACTTCACCGAGAACCAGGTGCGTCCGGCTGATTCGAGCCCGGCGATCGTGCAGTGGCGTGTGGATGCACCGGTCAATCCGTTACCGCTCCACTATCTGAAGGTGATCGTGACCGGCAAAGACGAGAACGATCCCGATGTGCCGGTTCCGACGGCGCAGGATTCGATCCCGGTGGTTGTCCAAAGTCGGGCCCAGTTGCTTGTGAGCGCTGAAATCAGCGACCCGCCGACGGCGCGTGACAACATCGTTTCGGCAGGCCAGCCGTTCGAGGTGACGGCGACTGTGCTGCAGCTCGGTGAAGCAGGGATTTCGGGCCCCGATAGCCTGCGCATCACCAAATTGCCAGATGGATTTCACGCCACCGGTGCGCTCACTCAGCCCGTGGTGGCAGGGCAGGCCAGGTGGCAGGTGATTGCGCCTGATGCCGAGACCGGCATCAGCAACCTTGTGATCAACTACTGGAGTGTGCCGGTCGACACCAACTCGAATCAGCCGGCTGATGTCAGCGGCGTTCCAGCGACAACGTCGATCCAGGTCGAGAAGATCGCCCTGCGAATTTCGGTGCTGCCGGCGCAGCGCGGGGCGTCGGCCGTTCGCGGCGACACCAATTTTCCTTTCCTGGGGCTGCGCCTCGAGAACACCGGCCGACAGGGATCGAACGACATCCTGTTGTCGCGACTGAAGTTTTCCGTGCTTGGCCAGTCGCAGGCACTCAGTCCGCGGGCTCTGCTTTCGCGCGTGGCGGTGGTCGACTACAACGATTTCAACCGCGTCCTTGCCGTCGCCCAGGGGTCCGACATCCCCGACAGCAACCCGGTCGAGGTGACCGTCGATCCGGCCTACGCGGTGTCGCCGCTGAAACCGGACAGTATCGCCATCCTGGTTGACATCGCTGCCGGCGCCAATGTGTCCAGCTTCTACCTCAAGCTCGGCAGCGATGCCCTGGCGGCGCAGGATCAGCACTCTGGACTCAGCGTGGCTTTGCTCGATCCCAGCAATCAGGCGTTCAGCGGGCTGAACTCCCGGCCGGCTTCGCTGATTGAGGCGGATTTCACCAAGGCTTTCGGCAACTATCCGAATCCCTTTGGCAGGGTCGCTAAGAAGACGGCCTTCGTCTACTATCTGGACAGGCAGTCGGACGTGCGAATCGAAATCTACACTTTGCTGGGAGAACTCGTGTGGTCGGCCTCCTACAGCGCCACCGACCCGCAGGGTGCACCCGGCCGCCACGATGGCGACATCGTCTGGGATGGGCGCAACGGCGCCGGCCGGCGGGTATTGGATGGCGTCTACATCGCCCGCATCACGACCAACTCCGGACTCGCGGCCACGACAAAAATTGCGGTGGTGAAGTGAGCTTAGGTGGTTTCGCTATGAGGAACGCTGGTACGATCAGGGAACGATTCGCCGGATCTCTGTTGCTGTTTCTGCTTGCTGTCAGCCCGGCTGTGCGTGCGCAGACGAACGCGACAGGGGGAACCCAAAGCCCGTTTGTTCTCGGTGCAGGGGCGCGGGCGCTGGCGCTGGGGGGTGCCTATGTGGCCATGCCCAGGGACCCGTCGGCGGTCTACTGGAATCCGGCCGGACTGGAGCTCTTGCAGCGCAAGAGTGCCACGTTCTTCTACACCAACCTGCCTCTGGGAACTTCCTACAACTTCATCGGTTTCGTCTATCCAACTCTCAGCTTTGGCACCATCGGTTTCGGAGCGATCCATATCGGCACCGGCGACATCAAGTTGACCAACATCAACAATCAGCCGTTGGGCACCGAGAACTACGGCCAAAGCGAGTTCATTTTTTCCTACGCCAAAGAGCTGCCGATGGAGTGGACCCACCTCACCGTTGGGGCGAGCATCAAGCTCGAAGTCCAGAATTTCTTTCCTGGTCTGTCGGCGCCGCAGGGTGGTTTCGATCCCGGAGAGGCGGAAAAACAGAGCGACAACGGCGTCGGTATCGATCTCGGCTTTATGTATCGGCCGGAGTGGTCGGGGTTCCTGGAAGGGTTGAGCATTGGCGTCAATTTCCAGAACATCTACCGGCCAGAGCTGAGAGTCGGCAACGAATCCGAGCCGCTGCCCGCCATATTTCGGATCGGCGTCGCCAAGCCGATCAGCTTGCGGGAGGGACAGGACCAGGTGACGCTTTATGCCGATTTTAATCAGGGCGAGCGTGCACCGGCCGAATTCCATTTTGGCACCGAATACGTGTATCGCCAGAGCTTCAGCCTCCGTGCAGGGTACAATCAGGGTCAGCCTTCCTTTGGCCTCGGGTACGAGTTTTCGCCATTTCGACTCGACTACTCTTATGGCAGTTTTTCCAGCAGCCCCTTTGGGCAGAGCCATCGTGTTTCGTTCACGATCGAGTTCGGAAAATCCCGCACCGAGCTGCGTGCCGAAGCCGACAGCATCCGCATGCAGGAGATTGCCTCCCAGGCACTGCTGCGGCAGAAGCTGGTTGTCAAGGAACAGTACGAAGACAGCATGACCGAGGGTCGCCGGGCCTATGAGGAGGGCAAATACATCGATGCCTTCGCCAGCTTTTCCAGCGCCATTGACTTTGCCAAGCAACTCACCACCCTGGACTACGAACAGGGGGTTGCGTCGCTGGAAGATGCCCGCGACTGGTTCCAGCGGGCTGAAAGCGAACTGGAAAAGGAGAAGGAGAAGAGCATCCAACAAGCCATGCAGGAGGCACGGGAACGCGAGGCGCAGGCCCAGTTGAAGGCGTTCGTCGACCAGCAATTTGAAAAAGGAATGAAATTTTTCCAGAAAGGGCGCTATCAGAAAGCCATCGACCAATGGCAGTTGGTCCTGGACAGAGTGGGGTCCAACCCTCTGATCGAGGAGTGGATTGCCGCCGCTCGGGGCAAGATGGCTGGCCAGGTCCGGCAGATGATCAAGCGGGCGGATCGGTTGGCGGCGCAGGGCAAATACCTGGACGCTATCGGCATGTTGAATGAGGCCCGCGGACTGAACGTCACGGACGAGGAACGACAGCAGATCGCCCGCAAGATACGTCGCTATCAGACCCGTTTGAATTTCGAGGAGCTCTATCAGCAAGGGTTGATCTACTACAACAACAAGAACTGGCAGGCGGCGATGCAGACCTTCGAGGAAGCGCTGAAGATCGAGCCCAAGAATAGCACGGTGGAGCGCTATTACGAAGAGGCGAAAGCTCGGGCCCTGGCCAAGCAACAAGAGATGCCTGCGGAGGTCCGGCGGCGTTTCCAGCAGGGCTTCAGACTGTACCAGCGTGGCCGATTCGAAGAAGCGATCAGGGTGTGGGAGGAGCTCTTGAAGGTGCAGCCGTACAACAAGACGATCCTCGATGCCATCGACCGGGCTCGGGAAAGCCTCAAAGAGAAGAAGTAAGTCGAATCGTCGAAGGAACGCGATTGTTTAAGCGAGTCACAACCGAGCAGCTCAAAGTACCTGCTCACGTGGATTATCTGGCGGATCTACGCGATTTCATCACGCGCGTCGGTCGCAAACACGGCTTCTCCGACAAGATCGTCAATGCCTTCAAGCTGGCCATCGACGAGGCCGGGACCAACATCATCCGCCACGCTTATCGCGGCACCAGTGGCTTCATCACGATTCGGGCTATCGTTCGCAAAGACAGCCTGACCGTGGCTCTGATCGACCAGGGCAAGTACTTCGACCCGCGCCAGGTCAAAGATCCCGATCTCGGACGCTACGTCAGTATCGGCAAGAAAGGTGGGCTTGGGATTTTCATTATCCGCAAGCTCATGGACGATATTGACTACCACAAGACCGAGGAGGGCAACGAGCTTCGTCTGACCAAGAAGCGGGATACGCCGCGCCACCAGCGCCTGAAGGTGCCGGTGGGATCGATTCCGGTCACCCTGAAGGCCAAATACTTTCTGCGCATCTCTGCCGTCGTCACACTTGTCGTCGCCCTCGGCTACCTCTACTACTTCCAGCGACATGGCCAGCGCGTACTCGAGGAGGTGCTGGGCCAGGCACGCCAGGTGACCGATCTGATCACCTCCTCCCTGAGTCAGAACGATCGCGTGATGGCTGATGACAGCGGACTGGACTGGTTCCCCGAAGTGCAGACTTTGTACCGCCGCTTCCGCCGCGACACGGACGGCATGGTTGAGCGCCTCCTGGTGGTCAACCGGTACGGCGACATCTTCGTATCCTCAGACACCACCGACGCTCTCTGGGTCAAGTTTGTGCTCCCCGAGGGGGCGCGCAAGGTCGCCCACGATGTAGCGCGTTTTCGCGACTCCCATGGCCAGCAGGTCTACGATCTGGCAACCGAACTCGCGGCTCCGGACGACCCCGAGAACGTACGCACTGTGCACTTGCAGGTCGACAAGGGATACGTTGATCAGCGCGTCCACGCTGCCCGCATGCGCGACCTTCGTCTGGCGATTTCCATCCTGCTGCTGACCTATTTCGGTTCGGCGGTTCTCATCTATATCCTCATGAACCCGTTTCGCAAGCTCGCCGAGTGGGTGCGGGCACTGGGTCAGGGCGAAGGCAGCGACGAGATGGATATCGATGCCTCGACCGAGATCGGCGAAATTGCCCAAGCCTTTACGGATATCACCAAGAGGTTCAGGGAGTCGCAGAAGAACCTGGCCGAGCAAGAACGCCTGCAGAAAGAGATGCAGGTGGCCCAGGAGATCCAGCAGACCCTGTTGCCGGTGGGCTTTCCCGACATCGAAGGGTACGAGATCGCCTCGCATTATGAGGCGGCCAAGGAGGTTGGGGGCGACTATTACGATTTCGTCGAGGTCGACAAGGACACCCTGGGTATAGCGGTCGCCGATGTGTCGGGCAAGGGCGTTCCCGGTTCGCTGGTGATGACGATGATACGCACCGCTCTGCGCACCGAGGCCCGAGGCATGAAGGACGCTGCCGAAGTGCTGGCCCGGGTCAACGAGTTCGTCGTGGGCGACATGAAACGCGGTATGTTTGTCACCGTGTTTTATGTCATTATCGACTCGAAGAACCGGCGGTTGAACTACGCCAGCGCCGGTCACAACCCGATGATCCTCTACCGCCCGTCGACCAAGAAAACTTACTACCTCAATCCCAAAGGTTTTCCGATCGGCATCCAGCTCGCAGAGAAAGGCCTGTTCCGCAAGTCGATCGAATCCGATACCATCCGCCTCAGGGAAGACGACATTCTTCTGGTCTACACCGACGGCATCACTGAGGCGATGAACCCCAATCGAGAGCTGTTCGGTGAGGAGCGACTTCTTCAGTTGGTACGCGAGTACGGCCACCTGCCCGTGGATGAGTTTGTCGAAAAGGTTCGCGAGGAGATTCAGTCATTTACCGAGGGTGATGTTCAGTACGACGACATCACGCTGGTGGCGATCAAAGAGAAGACTTCAAAGGAAAAAGAAGAACTGCGGCGAGCCAAGGAAGCGCATCGTCTGATCACGGCAGGCAGGCACATTCGCGATGCTTGCAAAGAGGCGGGCATCACCACTTATGCCTACTACAGCAAGTACCGGCGTATTTTTGAAGAAGAGGGGGTGCATGCCTATGAGGTTGATGAGGACACCTCCGTCGAGGCGAAGCATCTATCCATCGAAGAGAAGACGAAGATCTTTGATATTATTCGAAATCATCCTGAGTACGGCGCTAAGCGGATCAGTCAGGAATTGAACACCGAGAAATACGGCTACACGGTGATCCCGGAGAGCAAGATTTATGAAGAGCTGGTCCGCAGCCGCCTGAACACGCGGCAACTGCGGGAAGCGTTTGTGGCCCGCGGCGGGCGCATGGGCCGGCGTTTGAAGCCCCCAGGTACGCCGCTGCTGACCTTGGATGGCAAGGTGATTCTGGATCGCGAGCGGGGGTTGCCTCCGTCACGGGCTGAGCCACGGCCACCCCGCAGGGCGGAGCCGCCGCGGCCCGAAACCGGGGCGCCGGATAGAAAAGAGACCACCTTGCCGCAGGCAGGAAAACCTGTCTACGAGGCCGATTTGGACGCCCAGGCTCTGGTGACCCCCCTTGAAGAGCTGCTGGACAAGCGGCGCACAAGCCGCACCGATGTCGACGAACCTGCGGCCGAGGAAGCTAAAGATAAGGCCCTCACGTCCGATGAAAAAGAAAGCGAATTGCCTGCCGATGTCGGAGAGGAGGGCGAGATCCTGCGCCAGCTTCTCGGTGGGGAGCCCGGCACAGAAGGAAGCGAAGAGGAGGCGCCTTTCGATCTTGGTTTCGAGGCTCTCTTCTCGGTCGGCTCTGAGCCGGGGGGTGGCAAGGGAGTCACAGAAGCAGCAGCCGACGTCGCCTCGGAGACGGACGCTGAAGCGCCAGGAGGGGGCGGCCAACCGCCTCTGCAGCCTGACGAGGCGGGCGAGCCCGAACACCTCGAGGCTGACGTTACGGCTGCAGAGGGCGAAGAACCCTTCGACATCTTGACGACGGATGACCTCATCGAGGCTGAGATCCTGAAAACCTTTGAGGCCGAAGAAAAGGCCCTGGAGTCGATGCCGCAGGAGCTCTCAGCCGAACCCATCGACGACGACCAGGCCGACGCGGCGGAAGCGTTTCTCAGGTCAATCATGGCCGAAGATGAGGCCGAGAAGCCGGAAACGAAGGACGCAGAAGTAGACGAGGTGGTTCCGCTGCTGGATTCCGGTGACGAGCCGGAAGAGGAATTCCATGATGAGGCGTTGGCTGCGGATGAGGCAGATCTGTCCGGGGCCCCTCCGCAAGAGGATTTCGTCACCCTCTTGTCCGACACGGAGGACGAAGAAACGGATTTGATGCCGGAGCCGGCTTCGGAGAATGGCGGCTTCGTGGACGAAGTGGAGGAGCTCCTACCGGCTGCCATGGCGCCAGAGGAAGAGATCGAACTCGCAGGTGCTTCAGAGGTCGAGACCGGTGCGTCCGAACCGGAGCCGCCGGAGGAGCGGCAAGAGCCTGCCCGCCCGGAGTTCGACGATCGCGAACAGATGATGGTGACGGCACTGAGATACTACACCGCCGGAGAGTACGACCAAGCCATCGTCGAGTTCCAGAAAGTCGTGCTGGCGTATCCCGATTTCAAGGAGGCGCATAGTGCCCTCGGCAATGCCTATTTCCGGAAGAAGATGTATGCGGAGGCCGAAGCAGCTTATCGGCAGGTCAAGGAACTGGATCCCGGCGAAACGACGGCCTACGAGAATCTCGGAGCGGTCTATGCAAATCGCGGGGACTACGGGCTGGCCGTTATCGAATGGAACAAGGTGTTGGAGTTGGCGCCGGAGCGGACCGACATCGTGGAGAAGATCGAGCGCGTTCAGCAGTTGATGGAAGAGAGACATGCCTGACAGTTGTCTGCAGAACAGGCGGAATCTGGTTGACATTCTCGGAGTGATGGTTTATATTCGAGGGTGTTCTCTTGAACTAAACTGCGTCAGGAGCTGACCCATGGAAGGCATTCAGGTGTCCGTGGAAAAGACGGGTACAAAGAACGACATCGCCGTCATCAAGGTCGGCGGTTACATCGACACAACCACTTCGGCCGAGTTGGAGCACTCCCTGGACCAGCTTCTCAAGGGGAATTGTTACAATATTATCATCGATCTCGGCAACGTTGACTATATCAGCAGCGCCGGCTGGGGTATCTTCATCAGCGAGATCAAGGGCATCCGCGAAAAGGGCGGTGACTTGAAGCTGGTCAAGATGATCCCCGACGTGTACGAAGTGTTTGAATTGCTCGAGTTTCATTACATTCTGAAGGCTTTCGACACCCTGGAAGAGGCGATCGCCGACTTCCATCGCGGCGGTGTGCCAGTGTCCGCCCGCCCGGTGGACAGCCGTGCAGCCTCGCAAAGTGAATCTGCCCGGGCGACCGAAGTTCAGACAGACGTGCTCGAGAAGGAGCCTTCGGGCGGGGTCTCAGATTACGCCAAGAGTGACCGCAACGAAACCTCTGTTCAGGACAAGATCCGGCGGATCGTTCTTGAGAATCCGGAGGTCGGCAGCATCAAGATCATGAAGGAGCTGAACACGTCTCGCTACGGAAACGTAAAACTGAGCTGGTTTCAGGTGCGTCGCTTACTCAAACAGATGGGCCTGGATTCACGCAAACGACGTGTCGAATTTTTCAAACAGCAATCCTTCGGTTGATGGCCTGCCCTCCTCGAGGAGGGCTCTCACATAGCCCCTGTCCGCATCGCTCTACGCCTTTTTTCCGCAGAAACGGATTGACATTCCCGCCTCGGTAAGGTAATTTAGCCAAGCATAGCGTTTCTTCGCTCCGCCACGCAGAAGCGAATCATCATCTTTGTGCATGGAACTCAGGCCGTAGATTCATGCGTTGATACGGTGGAGTTTCCTGTGAGGTGAAAGATTGTATGTTTGTAGATACTGCGACAGTTTATGTTCAGGGTGGCCACGGCGGCAGCGGTTGTGTCAGCTTTCGCCGGGAGAAATTCGTGCCCAAGGGAGGTCCCGACGGTGGTGACGGCGGCCATGGCGGGAACGTCATTTTTGTCGCCGATGCCAACATGAGGACTTTGCTCGATTTTCAGTCGCGACGGCACTTTCGTGCAGGTCGCGGCCAGCATGGCATGGGGAGCAATCGCCACGGCCGCAGCGGAAAGGACGTGATCGTACGCGTCCCACCAGGGACCACTGTCTATGATAGCGAAAACGGCGAGATGCTTGTCGACCTGCTGGAGCCGGGGCAGCGCTTCGTGGTTGCACGTGGCGGTCGCGGCGGACGTGGCAATGCGCGTTTCGTCAACTCCACCCATCAGGCACCGCGAGAGTGGGAGCCCGGGGAGAAGGGCGAAGAGCGCGTGGTGCGACTGGAATTGAAACTCATCGCCGATGTCGGACTGGTCGGGGCACCCAACGCCGGAAAGTCGACCCTGCTTTCACGTCTTTCGGCGGCGCGGCCAAAGATCGCCGACTATCCTTTCACCACGCTCAGTCCCAACCTGGGGATCGTCCGCTATGGCAGCCACCAGAGCTTTGTCCTGGCGGACATCCCTGGCTTGATCGAGGGGGCACATGAGGGAAAGGGATTGGGCCATGAATTCCTGCGCCACATCGAACGCACGCGGGTGCTGGTCTACCTCGTGGAGGCGACCAGCGAGCAGCCGTTGAAAGATCTTGACATGCTGCGGCGGGAACTGCGTTCGTACAATCCCGCTTTGCTCGAGAAACCACAGATTGTGGTTTGGAGCAAGCTCGATCTTCTCGGGCCGGAAGGTGAGCCGCCTCACCTGGCTTCAGCAGCGCTTCCCGAGTGCGCGGTATCGGCTGTGACAGGCGAGGGGCTCGAACAACTTGTGCGGCTAATGAGTACCGCTTTGACGGAAGAGGCATCGCAGCGAAAGTTCGAGGCAGTCTGTGTCTCCTGATGCTGAGGGTCTTCTGCGTTTGATTGCGGTTCCGGGTGTCGGTCCCAACCGGCTGCGGGCACTTCTTGCCTATTTCCAGAGCACAGAGGCTGTCTTCGCGGCTTCGATCTCTCAATTGACTCGCGTGGAAGGCATCGATCGTAAGACTGCCGAGAGCATCCGCGGCAGTGATTCGGCCGACTTCGCCAGGGAGCAACTTGAGAGACTCCGTGCTTTGGGCGGGGAGTTGATCTCGTTCTGGGATCCGCGTTTTCCAGATGGCCTGCGTCGCACCGCAGACCCGCCGGCGTTTTTGTTTGCGAAGGGCCGGTTGCACCCGGAGGATGCCTGCTCCGTCGCCATTGTTGGGACTCGCTCGCCGACAACTTATGGCAAGCTGATCACCGAGCGCCTGGCCACGGACCTGGCTTTGCGCGGCCTGACCATCGTCAGCGGCTTTGCCCGGGGGGTGGACACATTGGCGCATTCGGCAGCGATCCGTGCCGGCGGACGCACCATCGCCGTGCTGGGAACCGGACTGGATGTGGTTTATCCCCCGGAGAATGTGCGGCTGGCACGACAAATCTGTGAGCACGGAGCTCTGGTAACAGAGTATCCCTTGGGTACCGGCCCGGACGCTCCGAATTTCCCGCGGCGCAATCGCATCATTTGCGGTATGAGCCTGGGAACCGTCGTTGTTGAGGCGGGAGTCAAGAGCGGCGCCCTCATCACAGCCGAGTTGGCGCTCGAACAAAACCGGGAGGTCTTCGCCGTGCCCGGTCCGGTAAACAGCCCAAAGAGTCAGGGCACCAATCAGTTGATCCGCGATGGAGCGGTCCTGGTCAGCTCTGCCGACGATGTGATTCAGGAGCTGGCGCCGCAGCTTCGCCAGTTTCTGCACGAGCGCGAGCAGCCCGAGGTGCCAGCGGACCTCTCAGAGTCCGAACAGTGCGTTTTCCAGGCGCTTGGTGGCACGGCGAAGCATATCGATCTTCTGGCTGCAGAACTGGGCCAGCCGACTTCGGCCGTGCTGGCCACGTTGCTGACACTCGAGCTCCGCGGTCTGGTCCGGCAGTTCCCGGGGAAGCTGTTTGCCAGGGCCTGAGGCGCTCTGCGAGCGCCGAAAAAGCGGTTGACTTGGACAGGCAAAAGTCGGTATATTTAACAGCTTTGAGGGTGCGGTAGTGTCCGCATCGGGGGATCAACTCTGGAGGGCTAGACCTAATTGGTAAGGCAGCGGTCTTGAAAACCGCCGGGCTTATGCCCTTGGGGGTTCGAGTCCCTCGCCCTCCGCAAGAGCATGGAGAGGTGCCGGAGCCTGGCTGAACGGGGCGGTCTCGAAAACCGTTGTGGCCTTTGCGCCACCGGGGGTTCGAATCCCTCCCTCTCCGCCACAAAAACAAAACGTATGTAATGGTTCAACCTCGGAGAGGTGGCCGAGCGGTTGAAGGCAGCGGCCTGCTAAGCCGTTGTAGGTGGTAACGCCTACCGTGGGTTCGAATCCCACCCTCTCCGCCACGGGGGTTCTGAGGCGGTTCCAAGGATCATTGTGATGCTATGACCGAACCCCAAGTGCGTGTCCGCTTTGCACCCAGCCCAACGGGCTACCTTCACATCGGTGGAGCGCGAACAGCAATCTTCAACTGGCTGTTTGCTCGCAAGCACCAGGGTCAGTTCCTCCTTCGCATTGAGGACACCGACCAGGCCAGGTCGGGCGAGGAGATGGTCCAGGTTATCCTCGACGGGCTCGAATGGCTGGGGCTCGACTGGGACGAACCACCGGTCCATCAATCACTGCGCTTCCCGATTTATCGTGGCTACGCAGAGCAGTTGGTGGTCAATGGTCACGCCTACTACTGCTACTGCTCCCAGGAACGCCTGCAGGAGCTGCGTCAGCGTGCCATTGCCGAAAAGGGTGCCATCAAGTATGATGGTCATTGCCGGAATCTCACGCCCGAAGAGCGCGCTGAGCTGGAGGCTGCCGGAAGGTCCAGAGTGATTCGCTTCAAGATGCCCGAAGGACGGACCACCTTTCGGGATGAGGTCCACGGCGACCTTGATTTCGACAACTCGGAGCTGGATGATTTTATTCTGCTGCGGTCCGACGGCATCCCGACGTACCACCTGGCCGTGGTCGTGGACGATCATGAGATGAGGATTTCTCATGTGATTCGTGGCGACGATCACCTGTCGAACACCCCAAAGCAGGTCTTGCTTTATCAGGCTTTCGGCTGGCAGCAGCCGGTGTTCGCGCACGTACCTCTGATCCTTGGTCCGGACAAACGCCGGCTCAGCAAACGTCATGGCGCCACGTCGGTCGGCGAGTATCGCAAGGCCGGTTACCTGCCGGAGGCGATGGTCAATTACCTGGCCCTGCTCGGCTGGTCTCCCGGCGACGATCGGGAGATCATGTCGCGTGATGAGTTGATTGAGGCCTTCTCGCTTGCTGGAATTTCGAAGAAAAGCGCTGTTTTCGATGAGCGAAAATTAGAGTGGATGAACGGGCAGTATATTCAAAGGCTAACCGGAGCGGAGCTCGTTGACCGCGCCAGGCCATTTCTACTGGAGTCGGGCCTGGCGACCTCCGAAGAGCTGGAAGACCGATCGACCACATTGGCTGCGGCTGCAGAGTTGATTAAGAAGCGGATTCGGCGCCTGACGGAATTCCCCGAAGCGGTGAGTTACTTCTTGCGGGATCCTGGCACGTACGACACGGCCGCTGCCGCCAAGCACTGGAAGGGACCGGAGGCGCTGGAACGGCTTCAGCTTGTTTACCAGCGCCTGGAGGCGCTGGATGAATTCGACGAACCCCATCTCGAGAAGGCTATCCGAGGGCTGGCGGAGGAACTGGGAGTCAGCGCTGCCAAACTGATCCACCCCACCCGTCTGGCCGTGACAGGTCGCGGAGAGAGCCCAGGACTCTTCGAGGTGATGGCGATCCTCGGGCGCGACAGAGTGCTGCGGCGTCTCAAAAAAGCGGTTGAATTCTTGCAGAAAAGTTAGTATCTTCGGAGCGTTTCTGGGGAGTCGTCTAGTGGCAGGACACGTGGCTCTGGACCACGCAGCCGGGGTTCGAATCCCTGCTCCCCAGCGACGACATTGAAGAAGGGCCGGCACGACCGGCCCTTTGCTCTTTCATGGCAGGCCGCGACATCAACCCCTTTTGGCTCGAAGCCGGTTCGGTCCGCCCGGCTTGGGCTTTTCCCTCCTGGTGAGCCAACGGTGCTTTTCTCTTGACATTTAGGTGAGATTTTCCTAAGTAGTTACGTTCGTACCACGCGCACGTGCTTCTCCGCGTTGACCGATCCGGTCACGAGTTCCCAGCTATAAAACAGTCGGTCGCGATTGGATGTCGTCTGTCGGAAAGGAGGTCCCATGAAAAGGTTCGTTACTGTGTGGATTGTCGCCGCCGCCATGGCGATGACAGCAGGTCCGCTGGCAGCGCAATGGGTGGAGCTTTATGCGACGTTCGATGATCAGAGCAATGGCACAGGCCACAGGACCGCCAGCGTTGCGACCTTCGGCACCGATGAGTTTGTCGCCATGGTGATCCGGCTGACCTCGGCAGATCTGTTCAACCCGGATCGCAACTACATGGTGCCCTACCAGGCCGCTGATTCGGCGAAAGGCCGCTTGCTCGATCCCGGCTACGGTACCGATGGGACAGCGAATCGCTTTGACGTCTGGCAGGACCCCACCGGCGACGTGCAACTCTTCGGTGCCTGGGGCATGGCCGCCGGGCCGCAGAAACGCCTCTACGTGGCCAACAATGACCTTTTCTTCCACGCTATCCTGGTGTTCGATTTCACCGCGGCAGGTCTGGTGTCGGCTCCCTATCGCATGACCACCGGCATCGACAATATCTTCGACGTGGCTGTGGACAGCAGTGGCTACGTCTATATTGTCGCCGATACATCCACCGATGCGAATACCGAAGAGGTGAAGGTTTTCCGGCCGATCGGGGCCGACGGCACGACCTGGGGCTCAAGTCATGACGACGCGCCGGTGGCCACAATCGACCTGCCTTCTGGCTCCAACTGGCGAGGGATTACGGTCAACGCCGACGGCTCCTGGCTGTTCCTCTCTGACCAGACCAACTACAAGGTCGTCCGCTACGTCGGCAGTCCGGAGAGCGGCTACACGCTCGATGACGCCTTTTCATTTGTGGTGTCGGAAGCGGACACGGACGGTGTGGGCCGCCGCGCCGCACCTCTGGGCCTGGCCTATTACGAGCCGAATCATCTGCTCGCCGTTGCCAGCGATATCTTTTTGCCGCCTTCGGACCGGGCCATGTCCTACGAATACGGCCGCATGTATATTGTTAACCCGCTCACGGGGGCGGCTATCGATACCATTGATGTGGCGCAATGGAACTTCGACCATGCCGGCGACTATGCCAGCCGTGGAGGTGGAACCGCTTCGGGATTCACTTCCACATACGACGTAGATTGGGACGCCGAGGGGAATCTGTACAGTGTTTCGTACTACGGCTGGACGGTGGAGAAATGGCACACCGACAACCTGCCGTTTGTCAATCTGACGAGTGTAGAAGGGCGGTCTGAGAGCGGCGTGCCGGGAGAGTACACCCTGGAGCAGAATTTCCCGAACCCGTTCAATCCATCGACCACGATCACTTTTCAGTTGCCGGAGCGCACGCAAGTGCGACTGGTGGTGTACAATCTCCTGGGCCAGGAGGTGCGCACATTGGTGCAAGGCGTGCGCCCAGCGGGGCGCCACAGGGTGAGGTGGGATGGACGTGACAACCAGGGGCATCGCGTAGCCGCTGGTGTTTACCTCTACCGCCTGATCTCGACGTCGCAGACTTTGACCCGGAAGATGACCTATCTGCCGTAGGGGCACGGGAATCAGTCCGTCGGAGACGCCGGCCGGCTGCTGTTCGGGCGTTGGAAATGGCCCAGGATGCAGCCGGGTGGCACCGCTCCTAGGGCAAAGAAAAACTTGATTTTTGACCCTGGATTGGATATATTAGAGGCCGTCGGAGCGCAAATGGCGGCCTTGAAGACTCGATCTTGAAGACTGCCGGCGCCGGTCCCACAAGGTTGAACCGATGGCGCATTCGTCTAGTGGACTAGGACGCCGGCCTCTCACGTCGGTAACACGGGTTCGAATCCCGTATGCGCCACAGGGGTCCGATGGTTTTGATGGGCGCCCGTAGCTCAACTGGATAGAGCGCTTGGCTACGGACCAAGAGGTTGGGGGTTCAAGTCCTCCCGGGCGTACCAATTCTCCCCGCACAGACCGTTGCATGACACCGCACGAAAAATGGATGGAACTGGCACTTCGCGAGGCCGAACGAGCTTTCGAGCGGAACGAGGTGCCGATCGGAGCGGTGATCGTGCACGGCAGCCGTGTGATCGGGCGGGGTCACAATCTGGTTGAAAGCCTGCAGGATCCTACCGCCCACGCTGAGATTATCGCCATTACGGCGGCGGCCAATTCCCTGGGCTCGTGGCGGCTTGAGGATACCGTTCTGTATGTGACCAAAGAGCCATGCCCCATGTGTGCCGGGGCCATTTTTTTATCCCGTATCCCTCAGGTCGTCTTCGGAGTCACCGACGCCCGCATGGGGGCGGCCGGTTCGGCAGTGGACGTGCTCCGCAACCCCAGGCTCCGGGCGCAGGTGGAAGTGATCCACGGGGTGTTGGAGGCCAGGTGTTTAGGGATTCTCCAGGCTTTTTTTCAGAAGTTACGCGGCAATGGCAATGAGTAGCCCCTCGAACGATCAGTGTCGCTGCCAGGTCCTGGCTGGGGGCCGGCCGCGGAGGGGATGAAGCTGGGGCGGTAGCTCAGTTGGGAGAGCGCCAGAATCGCACTCTGGAGGTCGAGGGTTCGACTCCCTTCCGCTCCACCACCTTTTTCTTGGAGAGGTGCCCGAGTCTGGCTGAAGGGGCACGACTGGAAATCGTGTGAGGAGCTTTAAACTTCTCCGAGGGTTCGAATCCCTCCCTCTCCGCAACCAAGGCCGCAGCGTTGCGGAGGCCGATTGGAACAGAGATGGCTGTGCTAGACGGGGAGTTAGCGGTGCCCTGTACCCGCAATCCGCTATAGCGGGGTCGAATTCCCACCCGAGGTCTGCTCGCCTCTGGTGTCGGCCCGCGGCGGCGGCGCAGATGGTTCAAGCCCTGCGCAATGAAGCTGTGCCCAACCCCGTCAGGTCCGGAAGGAAGCAGCGGTAAGCATTTGCTTCATGTGCCGTAGGATCGCTTGGCCGGAGTCGTTCGGCACGGGCCAGCCGAGGAAGGAGGGATCGACGGTGGGTGCACAGCCACTTTTATGTCCGGATTCCCTCACGAAAGCACGCGGCTCTCCTGCTTCGGGGGCCTGCCAGGTGGCCTGTACGCGAGTTCAATCGAGGCGAACCGATGTCCTACGTTGTCTTGGCAAGAAAATGGCGGCCCATGAAGTTTTCCGACGTGGTCAGCCAGGAACACGTCACCGTTACCCTTGCCAACGCAATCCGGCAGGATCGCCTCGCCTCAGCGTATCTCTTTTCCGGGCCGCGTGGGGTCGGCAAGACCACCACGGCGCGGATTCTGGCCAAAGCCATCAACTGCGATCAAGGCCCATCGCCTGAACCCTGCAACCAGTGCACGTCGTGTGTCGAGATCACCGAGGGGCGCAGTCTCGATGTGTTCGAGATCGACGGCGCCTCTAACCGCGGCATCGACGAGGTGCGCAATCTGCGCGAAAGACTACGCTACGCCCCCTCCCCTGGCAAGCACAAGATCTACATCATCGACGAAGTGCACATGCTCACCACCGAAGCCTTCAATGCCTTGCTGAAGACGCTCGAAGAGCCGCCTTCGCATGTGCTCTTTGTCTTCGCCACGACCGAGCTCCACAAGGTGCCGGCCACCATCGTGTCGCGCTGCCAGCGCTTCGATTTCCGCCGCATCCCACTGAAGGCGATCGTCGAGCAGCTCAAGCACATCTGTGCCGAGGAGGGCATCCGCATCGATGACGACGTTCTGATGCTGATTGCCAAGAAGGCGGAAGGCAGTATGCGGGACAGCCAGAGCCTCCTCGATCAGATGGTGTCCTTTTGCGGGCTGGAGATCCGAGCCGATCAGGTGCTCGACCTCTTGGGGATTATCGACCAGGAGTTGCTGTTCCAGGCCGCCACTGCGGTTCACGAACGAGACGTCCGCGAGACCCTCGACCTGGCAGATCAGATTTTCACCCAAGGGTTCGATATCTCGGAGTTTCTCAACGAGCTGGCCGAGCACTTCCGGAATCTGCTGGTGTTGCGACGAACCAATGAGGCTTCTCTGCTCAAAGTCGGAGAGAACTATCTGGAACGCTACCGGCAGCAGGCTCAGGAGTTTGGCGATCTCGATCTGCTTCGCCTGATGAAGATCGCTTCCGAGACGGCTCAGGAGGTCAAGTACAGTCCCAATCCCAGGCTGCGTCTCGAGATGGCGCTGTTGAAAATGGTTCACATGGACCGCAGCGTTGATCTGGAGGAACTGCTGGCTGGGCTCGAGCAGATAAAAAAAAACGGCTTGACGGAGCCTGAGGGCTCGGCGGTTGTGCAACTCCCCTTGGCCAACGAAGCGCACCAGGTCGCCCCTTTGCGGATTGCCGGCACGGAACCCGTGGCCCCACCCATGAAGGGGGCCAATGCTCTGCCCTTCGCGGTTCCTGAGGTTGCCAGTCCTTCAGCGGAGCGCTCGGATGAGGCCGGCCCCCAGGCGGAAGCCGGCTCGCAACAGATCGAAGTTACGCTGGAGGAACTGCAGAAACGGTGGCCCGATATCGTTCGAGAGGTCAAGAAGGCGCGCATCTACCTGGGCTCGTTTCTGGAGGAAGGCTACCCGACCGCGGTCCAGGGCGATCTGGTGGAGATCTCTTTTGGCAAAAAGAACGGCTTTCACATTCGAACGGTTAACGGCAGCCGCGAGTTCATCCAGCGCATCATCGCCGACGTCACGGGAATGCGCGTCCGCATCGTCTGTCGGAAGGACGACAGAGAGATTCGTCCCAAAGCGGAACCCGCGGAGAGCTTTTCGAGTGAAGAGATGGAGCAGGCGGGTTCGCCAGAGCCGCAAAGCCTCGAAGAACTTGCACGCGAGCTGCCGATCGTTCAGAAAATGATCGATCTGTTCGATATTGAATTGATCTCTACTCGGACCTCTTGATGGAGGATTTCATGCCGAAGCCGAACATGGGCGAGCTGTTGAAGCAAGCCCAGAAGATACAAGAGCAGATGCAGAAGGTTCAGGAACAGCTGGGGAACCTTCGCGCCGAAGGCTCTGCCGGCGGCGGGATGGTGACCGTCGTCGCGAACGGCAAGAATGAGATTCTCGAGGTGCACATCGATCGCGAGGTCGTGGACCCGGACGATGTGGAGATGCTCGAAGACCTCATCGCTGCTGCAGTCAACCAGGCCCTGCAGAATGTCCAGGAGATGGTGAATCAGGAAATGGGCAAGGTGGCCGGCGGTCTTCTACCAGCCGGGTTGAAGATCCCAGGCCTGACGTAGTGTAGCTGATAGATGCGGTATTCGTCTGAAACCGTCGAGCGCGCCATCGAGGAGCTTGCTAAACTTCCTGGCATCGGCCGCAAGTCCGCGCAGCGGCTGGTATTCTTCCTGCTGAAGAGTTGCAAGGAAGAGGTGACGGCGCTGGTCGAGGCCATCGCCGCTTTGAAGGAAAAAGTTGCCTACTGCTCGATTTGTTACAACATCACCGAAACGGACCCGTGCGCCATCTGCTCGAGTCCAACCCGACAGCGGAAACAGATATGCGTGGTCGAAGAGGCCAACGGTGTGCTGGCATTGGAAAAGACCGGTGAGTATCACGGTCTCTACCATGTTCTCGGCGGGGTTCTGTCGCCGCTGGACGGCATCGGCCCCGACGATCTGCGCATTGCGGAGTTGCTTCGTCGTTTGAATGGTGAGGTGGAAGAGGTCATTCTGGCCACCAACCCGAGCGCCGAGGGCGAAGCAACGGCACTCTACCTGAGCAAGCTCATCAAGCCGCTCGGTGTGCGCGTGACTCGTATTGCCCGCGGCCTGCCGGTGGGCGGCGATCTGGAATACGCCGATGAGGTCACTCTGTCGCGCGCCCTGGAGGGAAGAAGCGCCCTGTAAGGACGGAACCGCCACAAGCACGGCGATTCTGTTCTGCCAGTGGCCGTTCCTAGCGTCCCGAAGACACGTCAAATGATGTCCAGGCCGAATCAACTCACCCTGCTGCGAATGGTCTTGACTCCGGTGTTTCTGGTTACGTTTCTATCGGAGTCGCTGTTCTACAAGTACGTGTCGGTGGCGCTTTTCTTCGTCGCTTCGCTCACCGATTGGTACGACGGCTACATGGCGAGGAAATCGGGTAAGACCACGCTTTGGGGCAAGTTCCTCGACCCGCTGGCGGACAAGGTTCTGACCATCACGGCTCTGGTGGCCTTCGGAGTGCTGGGCAAAATCGCCTGGTGGATGGTGTGGGTGATCGCGCTGCGCGACATCCTGATCACGGCGCTGCGCTCCTACGCCATGCTGAAAGGCACCCCCATGGTGACCAGTAACCTGGCCAAGTGGAAGACCGCCTTGCAGATGAGCGCCATCTATCTGATCCTTCTCTACATCCTTGTCGAACAGGGCAGCCAGGGCAGCGCGTTCGTGCATTTTGTAGAATCCCACGCGATCGTTTATAATCTGATGTTCTTCATCACCCTCTTCAGCGCAGCAACCGGCCTCCACTACCTGGTCGACAATCGTGGCTATCTCAAAACCATTGCCCTGGCCTTCTACCGGGCCGTCGTCCCGACGAATATCCGCTGATGCGCCACCTGATTCGCTTTCTTGCCACCTTCGGCTACAGCGGCCTTACTCCAAAGGCCCCGGGGACGGCGGGCAGCGTGGTGGCTGCAACCATCTATTTGCTTCTTCCTCCGATATCCCATCTGGGGTTTGCGATTGCGACGCTGGCGATTTTTGCCGTTGCCGTGTGGTCCGCCGGCGAGATGGAAAAGTGGCATGGGCATGACGCCCAAATCATCGTGATCGATGAGGCGGTTGGTTTCCTGGTGGCGATCTCCTTCCTCCCGAAAACCGCGCCGGTGATCGTCGCCGGCCTGCTTCTCTTCCGGCTGTTCGATGTCCTCAAGCCGTTCCCCGTCGATGCCAGTCAACGGTGGCCGGGGGGCTGGGGTGTCGTCATGGACGATGTGCTCGCCGGGATCTACGCCAACCTGGCCGTGCGGGCGCTGCTTTTGTTCTTCTGAATTCGAGTCGAGGTGACCGGCATTCGCATCCAATGGATCAAGAAGGGTTCGTGGGTTCGGCGATGAAGTGCGAGCTTCTTACGATCGGGGATGAACTCCTCATCGGGCAGACGGTGAACACCAACGCCGCCTGGATAGCGGCAAGGCTAAGCGCCATCGGCGTGGAAGTGCGCTGGGTGACGACGGTGGGCGACGACGCCGGGGAGCTGCGCCAGGCCCTGGAGATCGCGTTGCGGCGAGCCGACGTGGTGATTACCACCGGCGGCCTCGGGCCCACCCATGACGACATCACGAAGGAGGTCATGACAGACTACTTCGGGGGCGGCCTCGTCGTCCGTGCCGAGATCCTGGAGAGGATCCGTAAGGCCTTCGACCGGCGCGGATGGCAGATGCCGGCAGTGAACGAAGAGCAGGCGAAGGTTCCTGAGCGGGCCGAAATCATCTCCAATCCCGTTGGCAGCGCTCCCGGTTTCATCTTCCGGCGCGAGGGTAAGCTGTGTGTGGTGCTCCCGGGCGTGCCGGCGGAGATGAAGGCGATGATGACGGAAACTGTGCTGCCGCTGCTCGAGAAATCAGCCGGCCGGCGTCACATCCTTTTCCGGACGCTGCACACCACCGGCATTCCCGAATCCTCGCTGTACGAGCGCATCGGCGATGTGGGGGCGATCCGTCATCTGGTGAAGGTGGCCTTTCTTCCCACCTCCACGGGGGTCGATATCCGTCTGACGGCCATGGCCGACAGCTTGCAGGAGACACAACGGCGTATTGCGGAGGCCGAGGCCTGGATCAGGCCTCGTATCGGCGACAGGCTTTGGGGCGCGGACGATGATACACTGGAGGGCGTGGTGGCGGAGCTTCTCTTCCAACGCAAGAAGACGATCGCCGTGGCCGAGTCGTGTACCGGCGGGCTTCTGGCTCACCGACTGACCAACATCTCCGGAAGTTCGAACTATTTCGACAGAGGTCTGGTTACCTACAGCAACCGTGCGAAAATCGAGCTTCTGGGCGTGGCCGAGGAAGTGATCGCCACCCACGGCGCCGTCAGCGCCGAGACTGCCGAGGCCATGGCGCAGGGAGTTCGCCGGCGCAGCGGCACTGATTACGGCCTCTCCACCACGGGGATTGCCGGCCCGACCGGCGGCACGGCCCAGAAACCGGTCGGATTGATCTACATCGGCATCGCCGGCCCGGAAGGCACAGAGGTCGAAAGGCACATCTTCTCCAAGGATCGATTGCTGAACAAGAAACGCGGCGCCCAGGCGGCTCTGGATCTGCTGCGCCGATGGCTGCTCCGGGGCTAAATTTTCATTTGGAGAACATGGCAAAAGTTCGTACATTTATTGCGGTTGAGATTGGTGAAGAGGTCCGCGCCCGGATCTCAGAGTTCCAGGAAAAACTGAAACGAGAACCCGGCAGGGTCAGTTGGTCGAAGCCTGAAAACATCCATCTGACCCTCAAGTTTTTAGGCGAAGTCGAGGAGACCGAAATCCCGCAAATCGTGGAGGCAGTCCAGCGAGCGATTGCAGGGACGGCGTCTTTCGATGTGAAGGTCGAGTCGAGCGGGGGATTCCCAAGTCTACGCCGGCCACGCGTGCTGTGGGTCGGCTGCCGCGACCAAGGCGGCCGCCTCTGCCAGTTGGCCGAACGGATCGAGACGGAGTTGGCCAAGATCGGCTACCCGCGCGAGAAGCGGAAGTTCTCTCCGCATTTGACCATTGGCCGGCCGAAGTCGCCTTTCGTGGAGAAGATTTCGCAGAGGATGGAGCAAACGGAGTTTGTCGGCGGCACCATGCCAGTGCGCGAAGTGGTGGTCATGAAGAGCCAACTGCATCCCAAGGGGGCCATCTACACGCCGTTGGCGCGCGTCGCACTCGAAGAAGGGCGCTAAACGGAGGGAGAGTCCATGGCGAACGATCGAAACGAGAAGTTGCGGGCGCTGGAGCTGGCGATTACCCAGGTCGAGCGCCAGTACGGCAAGGGCGCCATCATGCGCCTGGGTGATGACCGCATCATGACGCCGATCGGCTTTATTCCGACGGGCTCGATTTCGTTGGATGCGGCTCTCGGCATCGGTGGGCTGCCGCGCGGCCGGATTGTCGAAATCTTCGGTCCGGAATCCTCGGGGAAGACGACCCTGGCGCTGCACGTTATTGCCGAGGCACAGAAGACCGAGGGTTTGGCGGCGTTTGTTGATGCCGAGCACGCCCTCGACGCCAAGTACGCGAAGAATCTCGGCGTCGATACCGACAACCTGTTGATCAGCCAGCCGGATACGGGCGAACAGGCGCTGGAGATTACCGAAACGCTGGTGCGCAGCGGCGCCCTCGATGTCATCGTTGTCGATTCGGTCGCTGCCCTGGTTCCAAAAGCAGAGATCGAGGGGGAGATGGGAGACGCTCAGATGGGGCTGCAGGCACGTCTTATGTCCCAGGCGATGCGCAAGCTTGCCGGCGCCATCAGCAAGTCCAACACCTGCGTCATCTTCATCAACCAGATCCGCGAGAAGATCGGCGTGATGTTCGGCAACCCGGAGACCACCACCGGCGGGCGCGCCCTCAAATTCTATGCCACCGTACGGCTGGACATTCGTCGTATCGCCTCGATCAAGAGCGCCGACCAGGTGATCGGCAATCGCACCAAAGTGAAGGTGGTGAAGAACAAGGTGGCTCCGCCCTTCCGCGAGGCGGAATTCGACATCATGTACGGCACTGGGATTTCTCGTGAGGGCGATCTTCTTGACCTGGCCGTTCAACATGACATCGTGGAGAAGTCTGGCACGTGGTTTTCGTACGGTGACGAACGTCTTGGCCAGGGGCGCGAAAATGTGAAACGCTACCTCGCCGAGAATCCAGAGCTGTGCCACAAGATCGAAGTACAGGTACGCGAGACCTTGGGCCTGCTTGCCGAGTCGGGGAATGGCAAAGGCGCGGCCGAAGGAGCGGTCACCACGAAAGGCCCGGCGGCGACCGCCAAGTCATAGGGCTGCCGCAGCGGTCGCTGGCCGCCGTATCTGTGTCATCAGTTTTGCTTGCCTCAGAGAAGAGCAGGTTTTGACCTGGCCTTGAAGACGATCACCAAAATCGAGGTCCAGAAGCGAAATCCGAAACGGCGATCAATCTACGTCGATGACGTGTTCGTCGCAGGGGTCGACGCCGAGGTGGCAGCGGAGCTGGACCTGCACGAAGGGCAGGCCATCGACGACGATACCCTGCAGCGGGCTCTGTTGGCCGAGGAGAGGCGCCGCGCCACCGACTCCGCGTATCGCTACCTGGCTCGTCGCGCCCATAGCGCCCACGAGCTGAAGGTGAAGCTGCGTCGTCGCGGTTTCCCGCAGGCCATCGTCGACGAGGTGATCGACGGACTGCGCCAGCGTGGCTATGTGGACGACCTGGAATTTGCCCGCAGCTATGTCCGCAACCGAATGGCGACCAGCCCGGTGGGAGAAATGGCCCTGCGGGCAGAGCTTCGCAAGAGAGGGGTGGCGGGCTCCGAGATCGATGCGGCAGTCGGAGAGGTGCTGTCTGAACACGACCCGGTGAAAGTGGCCAGCGAGATTGCCCGGAAGCGGCTGCGTGCCTACGGCGATCTCGATGCCGGCAAGGCAAGGCAACGGGTGGCGAACTTTCTCTTGCGCCGTGGCTTCAGCTATGAGATCGTCGGCGAGGCGTTGAGGGAAGTAATGCAGGGCACGGAACCGTCCGATGCGTGACTCCGAACTTCGAAAAATGGGACCTTCGACGCGGGCGGTACATGCCGGGCAGGACATCGATCTGACCGGCGTCCGGTCGCATGTCGTGCCGATCTACCAGACCGTCAACTTCAACTACACAGATGCCGAAGAAGGGCTGGCCATCTTCACCGGCCGGAAGCCCGGCTACATCTACTCGCGCGACAGCAACCCCACCATCGATGCCGTCAACCTTATCGTCGCCAACCTCGAGAATGCCGAGGCGGCGGAGTCGTTCGGCTCGGGAATGGCGGCCATTTCCACTGTTTTCATGATGCTGACGGAGCCGGGCCAGAGGGTTGTCGCCTCTGAGTCGATCTACGGTGGTACGATCGACTTCTTGCGCCGCAATCTCGTGCCTATGGGGAGAGAGGTTGTCTTCGTCGACATTACCGACCTGGAGGCTGTCCGGCAGGTGGTGACTCCTGAGACCTCCGTGCTCTACGCCGAACCGTTGAGCAATCCGACGCTGGCCGTGGCCGATATCCCCGCACTGGCCGACATCGCCCACAGCGTCGATGCCCGGCTGGTGGTCGACAACACGTTTACGCCACCACCCATCTTTCAGCCGCTCAAATGGGGGGCCGATGTGGTCGTGCACAGTGCCACGAAGTACCTCGGCGGCCACGGCGACCTCACCGCCGGCATCGTCCTGGGCCGCGGATCGTTCATCGAAGAGATGCACCCGACCGTTAAGAATCTGGGCAACATCTTGCATCCGTTCACGGCATGGCTGCTTATCCGGGGCATCCGCACACTCGGCGTACGCGTCGAACGCCACTGCAGCAACGCCATGGCCATCGCCCACTTCCTGGACGAGCATCCCAAAGTGGAGCGGGTCTACTACCCCGGCCTGGAGAGCCATCCGCAACACGTGCTGGCAGAGCGACTTTTCAACGGATTCGGCGGCATGCTGAGTTTCGAAGTGAAAGGCGGGTTCGCAGCCGGCCGTGCGGTGATGTCGGCGGTCCGCGTTTGCAGTTTCACCGTCAGCCTGGGTGAGGTTGATACGTTGATCATTCATCCGGCATCGACATCGCACGTCAGCCTTTCGCCCGAGGAGCGGGCCAGGATCGGCATTAGTGATGGACTGATCCGCCTTTCCGTCGGGATCGAGGATGTTGACGACTTGATTGCCGATCTGGAGCAGGCTCTGGCCGAAGCTTAGGTTTCGATCTCGTCCGGATGGCCGTCGCTTCCGAAAAGCGACCGCCGCCTGCGCCGATAAAAAAGCAGGAACGCGAAGCAGACAACGATGAAACGTTCAACATTGACAGCCAGCGAGATCCGAAGTTCTTTTCTCGACTTTTTCCGCAGCAAGGACCACGAGATCGTGCCCAGTGCCCCCGTGGTGCCGTACGATGACCCGACCTTGCTTTTTACCAACGCCGGAATGAACCAGTTCAAGAACGTCTTTCTCGGACTGGAGACGCGGGCGTACAAGCGGGCTGCGGACACGCAAAAATGCATCCGCGTCAGCGGCAAGCACAACGACCTCGAAGAAGTGGGATTCGACACCTACCATCACACGTTCTTCGAGATGCTCGGTAACTGGTCCTTCGGTGACTATTTCAAGAAGGAAGCCATCGAGTGGGCCTGGGAGTTGCTCACCCAGGTATGGGGCATTCCGGGCGATCGCCTCTACGCCACGGTGTTCGAGGGCGATGCGGCCGAGAACCTCGATCCGGACGAAGAGTCAGCCACCCTGTGGCCCGAGGTCACGGGCATCACAGCGGACAGAGTGCTGCGATTTGGCAAGAAGGACAACTTCTGGGAGATGGGCGACGTCGGGCCTTGCGGGCCATGTTCGGAAATTCACATCGACCTGCGCAGCGATGAGGAACGCCGCCAAACGCCGGGCCGGACTCTGGTCAATGCCGGACATCCGGGCGTCATCGAACTCTGGAACCTGGTTTTCATTCAGTTCAATCGCCGCAACGACGGCTCGCTGGAGCCGCTGCCGGCCCGCCACGTTGACACCGGCATGGGCTTTGAGCGCGTCGTGGCTGTGCTTCAGGGGAAACTCTCCAACTACGATACGGACCTTTTCCAGCCGATTATCGCCGAAGTTTCACGGCTGAGCGGCGTGGATTACCCCGGCCCGGACGGCGGTGTCGCCCACCGGGTGATCGCCGACCATATCCGGGCGCTGACGTTCGCCATCACCGACGGTGCCATGCCCTCCAACGAGGGGCGCGGCTATGTGCTGCGGCGACTGCTGCGCCGGGCCGCTCGGTTTGGCCGCAACCTCGGGATGCACGAGCCCTTCATCTACAAACTGGTACCGGTGGTCGTCGACATCATGGGCGAGGCCTTTCCAGAACTGAAGGAGAAGCATCAGTTTGTCGCCCTGGTGCTGCAGGCTGAGGAGGAGAACTTCAACCAGACACTCGACCGCGGCCTGGAGATCTTCGAGAGAATCGTCGACCGGCTGTCGGCGGAGGGCAAACGCCGTATTCCCGGGAAGGAAGCGTTCCGTCTCTACGACACGTATGGCTTCCCCCTCGATCTTACCCAGCTCATGGCTCGCGAACGTGGCTACACCGTGGACGAGGAGGGTTTCCAGAAGGCGATGGCCGAACAGCGGCGAAAGTCCCGTGAGGCCGGCAAATTCGAATACGAGGCCGAGCTGGAACCGGACCGCTGGAAGGCGCTGACCGAAGGCCCGGATTCGGAATTCCTCGGGTATACCGAGCTGGAGAGCGAAAGCGTCATCCGCCGCGTTCACGAGGAAGATGGCCAGATTTTCGTAACCCTCGACCGCACACCGTTCTACGGCGAAGCTGGCGGCCAGGTGGGGGATGTCGGCGAGATCGTCGGTACCGAGTTTCGCATCCAGGTCACAAACACATTTCGTGTCGGCAACAACATCATCCATGTTGGCAAACTCGAAGGCGAGCTGGGTGACCCGAAGGTCGTAGCCCGCGTGGATGCGGTCCGCCGGCAGTCGACGGCGCGCAACCACACCTCGACCCATCTGCTCCACAAGGCCCTGCGTGAGACACTTGGCACCCACGTCGTCCAGGCAGGTTCGCTGGTCGCTCCAGATCGACTGCGCTTCGATGTCACCCACTTCCAGAAGATTACGCCGGAAGAGCTGGATGCGATCGAGGAGCGAGTCAACGAGAGAATTCGCGCCGATCTGCCGGTTGAGTGGTTTTACACCAGTTTCGTGAAGGCACGCGAGATGGGCGCCATGGCCATCTTCGAGGAAAAATACGGCGAGACCGTGCGGGTAGTCAAGGTGGGCGACTACAGCATGGAACTTTGTGGTGGCACCCATGTCAGGCACACCGGCGAGATCGGCTATTTCCGCATCGTCTCGGAAAGCAGCGCTGCAGCCGGAATCCGCCGTCTCGAGGCCGTCACAGGGGATGTCTCCGATCGCCTGCTTCGCCGCGAACACCACGTGCTGGCCGAGTTACAAGAACTGCTCAATTGCCACGAACAGGAAGTGATCGACCGCATCGAACATCTGCTGCGGGAACTGAAGCGCCTGCAGAGGGAGTTGCGCAACGCTCACCTGAAACTGGCGCAGAGTCAGATCGCCCGCCTGGTCGCCGAGGCCATGCAAGTCGACAGCTTCCGTGTGGTGTCGTCGCGGGTGGAGATCGCCGATATCGATGAGCTGAAGGCGGTCAGCGATGCCCTGCGGTCGAAGCTGGGGTCCGGCGTCGGCGTGCTCGGGGCTATTCTGGACGGCAAGGCCTCGTTCGTTTGCGTGGTAACCGACGATCTGATCCGCCGCTACAATTTGAGGGCCGGGGACATCGTCCGCCGGGTGGCCGAGGTTGCCGGAGGGAGCGGTGGCGGAAGGCCGCATATGGCGTTGGCCGGGGGCAAAGAGACCGACAAGCTGGAGGCGGCGCTTTCGAAGGTGGGTGACATCGTCAAGAAGCTGATGGAAGGCCGCGGCTCGTGAAGGTCTATCATCGTTTGCTGAAGGTTCGGCAGGATCGCGGGGCCGGGTATTTCGTCCTGCTCGATCCTGACAAATGGGCGCTGCCCGAGATGCTGGAGCTGGCCGAGGCTGTGGCAGAGGGTGGCGCCGACGCGCTGTTGATGGGGTCGAGCCTGCTCCTGTCGAGCACCTTCGACGACATTGTGGCTGACGTGCGCGAACGTGTCGACATTCCCGTCATCATTTTCCCGGGAAGCGTGACCCAGGTCTCGCGCAACGCCGATGCCCTGCTGTTTCTGTCGCTCGTCAGCGGCCGGAATCCAAACTACATCATCGGCGAGCAGGTGAAGGCCGCGCCGGTCATCAAGGCCTTTGGGCTGGAGGTGATCGCCACCGGCTACATGTTGGTCGAATCGGGTTGTGTCACCTCAGCGGAGTTTATGAGCAACACGCGGCCGATCCCGCGCGACAAACCCGACATCGCCAAGGCGACCGCTCTGGCAGCGCAATACCTCGGTATGAAGCTGGTCTATCTCGAAGCCGGCAGTGGCGCACGCCAGCCAGTGCCCGACGAAATGATTCACGAGGTTGCCCATTACGTATCCATCCCGGTGATCGTCGGCGGCGGCATCCGGCGGCCGGAGGAGGCGCGCAGCAAGGTCGAGTCGGGGGCGGCCTTTGTTGTAACCGGCAACGTGCTCGAAAAAAAGGGGAATGCCCATCTCATCCAGGAATTTGCCGATGCCGTCCACTTCCGCAATGGAACCCCCAACCGTTCGGCGCACAGGTGATCGATATCCACGCTCACGTTCTGCCCCAAATTGATGACGGCCCGCAGAGCTGGGACGAAACCCTTGAAATGTTGCGCATCGCCCAGGCGCACGGCACCACCGAGGTGGCGGTTACCCATCATATCCTCAGCGAGTTGGACTACGAGCTTGAACCGCAAATCCTGCAGCGCTTTGCCCAGCTCCAGGAGCTGCTGCCCCGGAAGGGGATCGAAATCAAGCTCCACCTTGGAGCCGAGCTCTATGTGCAGCCGGACATGACCCTCGACCACCGCATTTCCACCTACAACAACATGGGGCGCTATTGCCTGGTGGAGTTCCCGATGCAGTCGATTCCGCGCTTCGCGGCGCAGCGTTTTTTCGAACTTCTCACCAATGGTGTCATTCCCATCCTGGCGCACCCGGAGCGCAACATGGGTATTCTGCGGCGGCCGGAAATTGCCTACGAATATGCCCGAAGAGGCGCCTTGCTACAGGTCAATGCACAGAGTCTGCTGGGGCGGCACGGCTCTCGGGTCAAGGAGATCGCTCACCTGCTGATGGATTGTAACCTGGTGCATCTGGTGGCCAGCGATGCCCACAACCCGACGCGGCGGCCTTTGCGCCTCGACCAGGCGTACGATCTCGTAGCTGACACCTGGGGAGCCGAGCGCGCCGATCTGCTGTTCAAGGAGACCCCGGGGCGGATCGTTCGCGGCGAAGAAGTTCAAACCAGCGATCCGATCCCGATCGAAGAAGGGCGCAAAGGAAAGCGCGGCTTTCTCCTCCGTGTCCGTGAATGGCTCGCTCAGGTAAAAGAGTAGTCCGTGCCTTTTGTAGATGCCAGACGATTGGGATCTCGGCAGCGCACTGAAACCCCGATGCAGGCAAATGGGTTCAATTGTCAGCCAGGGCGGCTTCGCCCGCGCAGGAGTTGATTTCGAGTCCAAATGTTGACCTTCTTGAATCCGGCGCTGCTGGCAGGCTTGCTGGCGGCCGCGATCCCCATCCTGATTCACCTGTTCACCCGCCGCAAGGTCAAGACGATTGCGTTCAGTACGCTGCGTTTCATCAAAGAGCTGCAGCGCCGCAAGATCCGTTACCTCAAGCTCCGCCAGATCCTCCTGCTCATCCTGCGCACCCTGGCAGTCGTGTTTCTGGTGCTGGCGTTTGCCCGGCCTGCGCTGAAGCAGAGCTTGGGTGCGCTGTCGGCGGACGCACCATCGGCGGTGGCGATCATTCTCGACAACACGCTCAGCATGGGGCTTCAGATTGAAGGGCGTAGCAAGTTCGATCTCGCTCGGGACCGCGCTCTGGATGTGCTGGCCCTCTTTCGCGAGGGTGACGAAATCTACGTTATCTATCCACAACGACCCGCTCATCTCGCCCACGAAGGCGCTTTGAAGGAGCGACGACAGGTTCGTGATTTGATCGAGGCGGCGGAGCTCTCCGACGCCGGCACGGACCTGCTGGGCGCCATCCGACTTGCAGTCCAGAAGCTGGAGTCGTCGCGTTATGTCAACAAAGAGATCTATTTGATCTCCGACCTGCAGCGTTACGGGGTCGAGGTCGCCGAGACCGACTCGGTGCGCGTTCCGGCGGATGTCAAGCTATTCGTTGTGCCGATCCCGGGCGATGCCCGCTCGAACCTGACCCTCGACTCGGTCGGGGTGGTCAACCAGATCATCGAACGCGGCCGGGTTACCGAAATCGAAGCCACCGTTCGCAACACCGGTCTGGTGCGCCAGCGCCAGCGCCTCGTTCATCTCTATATGGACGGGAAACGAGTCGGCCAGGACGACGTCACCCTGGAGCCGGGAGCGTCGAAGCGCATCGTCTTCCGTGTCGTCCCGGATCATGCCGGCACAACTGTCGGCTACGCCCGATTGGAGGACGACGACCTGCCGCAGGACAATCGGCGCTATTTTGTTTTCCGGATTCCCGAACAGATTCGGGTGCTTCTGGTCGGTGGCAGTGAGGGCGACACTCGATATCTTCGCCTGGCTCTGCGGCCGGATGAAAAGTCGACGTCGTATATCCGAGTCCGCCAGATCGACGCGTCGTCGCTTGATCGCACGGCCCTGTCGAAGGCGGATGTGGTCATCCTTGCAGACGTGCCCACCATCGACGACAACCTGGGAGCCAGTCTGCGCGAGTTCGTCCGCATGGGAGGCGGCCTGGTGATCTTTCTCGGCAGCGACGTCGACGTGCGCAACTACAACGAAAAGCTCTTGCCTCGGCTGCAAATGCCCGTGCTCACCAAAGCCCTGGGACAACTCGGAGCGACGGAGGCCTTCCTGACCTTCGGAAAGATCGACTATGGGCATCCCATCTTCAGCGGTGTGTTCGAACAGAAGAAGCGCCACGTCGAATCGCCGCGAGTCAGGTTCGCCTTCGACATTGCCCGCGATACCCCGCACGAGACGATCATCTCCTTCAGCAACGGGGCACCCTTTCTGCTCGAAGGGGGCGTCGGCGAGGGGCGGGTGCTGCTGGTGACCACGGGACTGGACGAAGCCTGGTCCGACCTCGCTGTGCGCGGGATCTTCGCCCCCCTCGTGAACCGCAGTGTGACCTATCTGGCGGGCCGGAGCCAGGCCGAGGCTCAGGCGGTCGCCGTCGGTGCCGAGCTGGCATATCATCCCAAGCTGGCGGGAGCAGGGGTTGAGTTCGCTGTGCAAAAGCCGGACGGAGATCTGGTGCGCGTGAAGCCAGAGGTGAGCGGCGGGAGATACCGACTGAGGTTCGCACAGACGCAGCAGGCTGGCATCTACCGGGTGTTGGCCGGAGACAAGGAGCTCGGGGCGATTGCAGTCAACCCTATTCCGAAGGAGTCCGATCTGACCGGCCTTTCGCCCAAAGAGCTGCGGTCGCTGACGGCAGCCGGGCGATTCTATGTAATCGGCCCGGATGCGCCTCTGCAGAGGATCGTCAGCCAGTCACGGTATGGCCGCGAGCTTTGGCGCACCTTTCTTGTGGCAGCCCTTGCTCTGCTGCTCATCGAAATGCTGATCTTTCGCGAACGAGAGGAGGAGGGGATCGATGTGGAACCATCTTCGAGACAGCGCCAGGCCGAGATGGTCGGGTCGGCATGAGCGGTGAGGAATCCAACGAGCCGGCGAGTGCGTTGGACTGATAGGTGGGATTGTCCCGAAAAAACGCACGGAGGTGGAAACTCGGTTTGTATACTACAGAACAGCGTGAGCGCGAACGAGCCATTCTGATCGGACTTTCGAACGGCTCGGTCGATCGGTGGGTGGTCGAGGACTATCTGGAGGAGCTTACTTTGCTGGCGGAAACAGCCGGCGCTGAAGTCGTGGATCGGATCATACAGGAGCGGCGCCGGATCGATCCTGCCTATTTCATCGGACGGGGGAAGGCGGAGGCCATCGCTGAGGAAGCCAAGGCCGTGGATGCCGACCTGCTGATTTTCGACGATGATCTGAGTCCGGCCCAGGTGCGCAACTGGGAACGGCTCACGAGCCGCAAGATCCTCGATCGCAGCGGTCTGATCCTCGATATCTTTGCTCGCCGCGCCAAGACTCGGGAGGCCAAGACGCAGGTGGAGCTGGCACAGTTGAATTATCTGCTGCCCCGCCTGACACGGCAGTGGACGCATCTTTCCAGGCAGGTTGGCGGCATCGGCACCCGGGGGCCGGGCGAAACGCAGCTCGAGGTGGACCGCCGTATGATCCGCAAGCGCATCAGCCTGCTGACTCACGAACTGGCTAAGTTGCAGAGTCAGCGCACGATCCGGCGCCAGCACCGCACCGAAGTGTTCAAGGTTGCCCTTGTCGGCTACACCAACGTCGGCAAGTCGACGCTCCTCAACGCGCTGACCAATTCGAGCGTAGGGGTCGAGGACCAGCTCTTTGCGACTCTCGATCCGACGGTGCGCAGCGTGAACTTTAGCAAGATGCCGAAGATCGTCCTCATCGATACGGTCGGCTTCATCCGCAAGCTGCCGCACGATCTCGTGGCCTCGTTCAGGAGCACGCTGGAAGAGGCAGCCGAAGCGGACATGCTGCTCCACATCGTCGACATCAGTCATCCGCAGTTTCGAGAGCAGATCGCGACGGTACGAGAAGTCCTCCATCAGTTGGGAATCGATAACCGCCCTACGGTCACCGTGTTCAACAAGGTCGACCGCCTGCGGGAACGCGGACTGATCGGGCGTCTGCGGCAGGAGGTGCAGCCCTCTCTCTTCGTGTCGGCGCAGAAGGGCATTTTCCTGGAGGACCTGAAGCGGATCATCTGCCGTTATGCCGCTGCCGACATCGTGGAGATGGACGTCGAGGTCGGACTGGCCCAGGCTGGCACCGTCGCCCGCATGTATGAACTCGCTCAGGTTACTGAGACAAACTACCTGCAGGATCGGGTCAAGGTTCGCCTGCGCGCCCCGCGTGCCAACGTCGGCAAGATCGAACGTATCCTGCGACTGCATTCGGAAGAAGTCTCCAAGGCGCCCAGCGGTGCTTCCGCCCCTACCCTGGAGAGATGAGCTTTCGAAGAACGACAATCCTGACGGTGGCGGCTCTTCTGCTTATCAGCGTTACCGTCTTTTCGCAGCAACGCGGCAGGGTTCGGCGGAGCAATCCGAGCTACCGCCAGGGCGACTGGGTGACCTACTCGGTGGCCAGCTACGTCACCTCGGTGGCGGTCGGTCCGGACTTTGTCTACTTCGGCACAACGGGCGGGATCACCCGCTATAACCACTGGCGTGATGCCTGGGCCGACCCGTTCACTGTTTCGGATGGTCTGGCAGACGATTTCGTCACGGCCGTGGCCTTCGATCGCACCACCGGCTTCCTGTGGGCTGCCACCCGGTCCGCCGTGAGCTATTATCATCCCACTGAGCAGGTGTGGCGGAACCTCTTCAAAGAGGAGCTGGGAATCTCACCTCGAGATGACGTCCAGTCGATCGGTATCGCCGCAAACTACATCATTCTGGAGACCCAGGCCAACAAGCGCGTAACGTTGGACAAGTACGGCGGCGGGAGGGTGTTGCCGGCCGACAACGGTAACCCTGGCGCGGAGGGTTCGGTGCAGTGGTTCGGTGCCCACCAGCGCATTCCGCAGCGCTTTCCGATCTTCTTCACCCGCCCCGGCCTGATCTTCGATCCGGCAGGTTTCATCGAGGACAATATGCTTCGCCGCAGCCGGATCTCGGCCTACGTGGACGATGGCCAGGGTCGGGCGTGGATCGGCACCTGGGGCTTCGGCGCCGGACGCATCGACCTGCGCAGCGATCGGCTCGAGATCCTCGACTTCGGCCTCCTTTCTCCGGACGTTCGCGCTGTGGCCTTCGACGGCGGCGAACTGTGGATCGGTGGGTTTCGCTCTCCGACGGCGCCGACTCGTCACGGCGTCACCCGCTGGGACATCGACCGGCAGCGGTGGCGCTACTACGAGAGCCCCTTCATCAGCCGACTGCGCAGCGATCAGGTGAATACCATCGCGGTGGACGACGGCTGGGTCTGGCTGGGGACCGACGCCGGGCTGGCCGGCTACTCCAAGAAGAACGACGACTGGATCACTCTCGACACATTTCGCGGTCTGGCACGAAACCGGATTTTCGATGTCGAAGCCGACGATCAATACGTCTGGGTTGCTTCGGGGTCAGGCATCGATCGCATCACCAAGTCCACCCTGGGCAGCGATTCGCTTCATGTCGTACACATTCTTCCCAGCCAGTTGCGCGATGTCGGCGTCTACGACCTGACCTTGATGCGAAACCTGGTCTGGGCCGGCACGGACCTGGGGGTCTTCGTCTATGACAACAGCAAGGGGGTAGGTGGCTACGAGAATGCTCCGCACGGGCCCGGAACCCAGGTGGTGACCGCGGTGCATCGCTACGAGAGCGAGATCTGGGTTGGCACCAGCCGCGGCGTCGAGGTCTACGACACCATTAGCCGCAAATGGCTAGGGGTGCCGGAAAAGCTATTCTATGCTACGGCTCCGGTGAACGCCATCGATGCCGACAGTCGCGTCGTCTGGGTCGGTACGCAAAAGGGGGCCTTGAAATACGATCGCCAGAGGAAATACTGGCGCCTTTACACGGTCTACGACGGGCTGGCCGACAACCGCGTGCAGGCAGTCTTGCTGGATGGTGACTATGTGTGGTTCGGCACGCCCAATGGCTTGACGAAGTTCTACTGGAACAATCCGGACCGCGGTGACTGACGCAGGAGGGTGTGATAAAACCGCGCAGTAGCCGTTTCCCCGAGCTTGTTCGGGGTTTTTTGTGTGAGGCGAGGCTGGGCGGTTTGGTGCTGCGAGCCGGATTCACTGGAGCAAACGACGGCGAGGACAGGCTATGGAGTTGTTTGATGAATGGGCCGAGGAGCAGATGCAACGCTCGCGGCCGCTGGCGGATCGCATGCGTCCCCAGACTCTGGACGAATTCGTCGGGCAGGAGCACCTGGTGGGACCCGGAAAGGTGATCCGCAGGGCCGTTGAAGCCGATGAGATCCCCTCCATGATTTTCTGGGGTCCCCCTGGAGTCGGCAAGACGACCCTGGCACGCATCATTGCTCATGCGACGCACTCCGACTTCTTCGCTTTGAGTGCCGTCACCGTAGGCGTCACCGAGGTGCGCCGGATCCTGGAGAAGGCCAAGGAGAATCGGCGTCTGGGAAAACGAACCATCCTTTTCATCGACGAGATCCATCGTTTCAACAAAGCGCAGCAGGATGCGCTCCTGCATGCAGTGGAAGATGGCACCGTGGTGTTGATCGGCGCGACCACGGAGAACCCCTCGTTCGAAGTGATTTCACCTCTGCTGTCGCGGGCGAAGGTCTTCCGGATGTTTCCTCTCGACGACGCCGATCTGGGGAAAATCCTCGACAGGGCGTTGAAGAACGACCCCGTCTTGGGCAAAGAAAAAATCGTCTTAGAAGATCAGGCCCGGGCTTTCTTGCTGCAGATGTCCGGCGGCGATGCTCGCGTTCTTCTCAACGCCGTTGAACTTGCGGTGCGTTTGGCCGAGGCGGATCCGTCCGGACGAAAAGTCTTGACTCTGGATGTCGTCCGCCAGGCCGTGCAGCGCAAAAGCCTGCCGTACGACAAGTCTGGCGAACTTCACTACGACACCATTTCAGCCTTCATCAAGAGCGTTCGTGGATCGGACCCGGACGCAGCGCTCCACTGGCTGGCGCGAATGATCGAAGCCGGAGAGGACCCCAAGTTCATTGCCCGCCGGCTGATCATTCTGGCTTCCGAGGATATCGGCAACGCCGATCCGCAGGCACTGGTTCTCGCCACGGCTGCGTTCACGGCCGTGAACTACATCGGCATGCCCGAAGGCGCACTGGTTCTTTCGCAGGCCACGACGTACCTGGCTACCGCTCCGAAAAGCAACGCCGCCTATCTGGCAATTCGGGAGGCTCTGGCCGACGTGCAGCGCCAGCCGATGCGTCCGGTTCCGCTTCACCTGCGTAATGCCCCCACCGGGTTGATGAAACGGGAGGGGTATGGAGCCGGCTATAAGTACCCACATGACTTCGAAGGGCATTTCGTCAAGCAGAACTATTTTCCCGAGGGGCTCGAGGAGCGCGTCTATTACCGGCCGTCGGACATCGGCTACGAGAAACGGATTCGACAGCGGCTGTGGGACTGGTGGAGGAGGCAACAGCACTCGCGGCCGACGGATAACGCAACGACGGAGGAGCAATGAGTTCGGCCAGACTCTTTGTCGGGGTGGACATGGGTGGTACCAACGTGAAAGTGGCAGCTGTTCGCGAATCGGGCGAGGTCGTGGAGGCGCTGAGTCTGCCCTCAGAAGTAGAGCTTGGCCCGAAGCATGTACAGGAGCAGATCGAGCGAGGCATCGGCGCGCTGTTTGAGCGGTTCGGCAGGGAGGAGTTCGCCGCCGTGGGCGTGGGGGCTGCCGGTTCGGTCGACGACACCGGTGTGGTCAAGTATCCTCCAAACTTCCCAGGCTGGGAGGTAGAAGGCCTGGGCGAGCGGCTGCGGCGGTTTACCGGGCTGCCGGTGTGGGTCGACAACGATGCCAATGTGGCCGCCATCGGCGAGGCGCGGTTCGGGGCGGGAAAGGGCTTCACCGACTTCCTGTGCATCACGCTCGGAACGGGTGTGGGAGGCGGCCTGTTTCTGCGCGGAGAGATCTACAGAGGGCCTGGGTTTGCAGCAGGCGAGGTCGGCCACATTACGGTCGACATGAACGGGCCGCAGTGCAAGTGCGGCAGCTACGGCTGCCTCGAACGTTTCGTGGGTGCGCGCTACATCGTCGAGCGCGCCGTCCAGAAACTTCGCCAGCAGGGCGGGGGTAGAAAACTTACCGATTCGGTGAAAGGTGAACTGGACCGGCTGACGCCGAAGGTCATCAGCGAAGCCGCACTCGCCGGCGACGAGGTGGCTCTCGAAGTGATGTACGAGACCGGCACAGTGATCGGCGTGGCCATGGCCAGTGTGGTAAACTTGCTCAACCTGCAGCGCATTATCGTCTCCGGCGGTGTGGCGCAGGCCGGCGACTTGATTCTTCAGCCGTTGCGCCAGATGCTTTCTGCCCGGGCTTTGCCAGTTCCCCGCAGCCAGTGCGATGTCGTGGCGGCGCAACTGGGTCCGCATGCTGGCGTGCTGGGTGCCGCCGCCCTGGCGATGGGCTCCAAGTCGGATTGATCCTGACGCGGATGTCGAGCTCTCTGCTACATCGTCGCTTCCTGCTGCTGGCGGCGTTCGCAATTCTGGCGATCTCGACAGCGGCACGCCCGCAAGGGCTGAAGCCAGCTGCCGCAGACAGTGGCCAGGTAGCGGACCGGCCGCAAACGCCTCTGTCCCCCCCTTCTTCGCCTGCTCCTTTCAGCCCAAGCGACAGCACAACCGTGCGCCAGCGCGGTCAGGCCATGCTCGATACCATCGTCACCTACGAGGCGAACCGTATCGAGATCGATGTGGAGCGAAACGTGACCTATCTGGAGGGTCATGCCATCGTGCGCTACCGCACGATGACCTTGGAGGCCGGGCGTATCGTCGTTGATATGAAGAGCAAGACGATGACTGCTGAGCCGCTGGCCGACACGACCGACGGCACCGCCACCGATGACACACTTGCAGCCCGGGACCGCGGAATGCCGGTTTTTACGGAGCGCGGCGAACGCATTGTCGGCGAACGCATGGAGTACAACTTCGAGACACAGAAGGGCAGAGTTCTGCGGGGACGAACTCAATTTGACGATGGCTTCTACTTCGGGCAGGCGATCAAGAAGGTGTCGGACACGGTTCTGAACGTGTGGGGTGCCGAGTTCACCACCTGTGACCGACTGGAGTCGCCGCACTTTCACTTCTGGAGCCGCCGGATGAAGATCATCATGAACGACAAGGTGATCGCCAGACCCATCGTCATGTATCTCGGCCATGTTCCGATCGCCGTGTTGCCCTTTGCTGTGTTTCCGACCAAGCAAGGCCGGCACTCCGGGTTGATCATGCCGCGCTACGGTGTCAGTGCTCTGGAAGGTCGTTATCTGCGCGACATGGGCTACTATTGGGCCATCAACGATTATGTGGACGCGGAGTTCAAGGCCGACTTCTTCGAACGCAGCGGCTGGTTTTTTCGCACCAACTGGAATTATGCCCTGCGCTACAAGTTTCGAGGCAGCATCTCAGGCTCTCTCACGCGCAAGAGTTTTGGATTCGGCGGCCAACAACAGCGGCAGCGACGCTGGGATCTGGCGATCCAGCACTCGCAGGAGCTTTCTCCCACCCTGCGAATCGCCGTCAACGGAACCTTCAGCAGCGACCGCAGTTTCTACCGGGATTTCAGCAACAACCGCGATTCGCGCCTTCGCCAGCAGCTGATCTCGAACGCTACCATCACCAAGCGATGGCCCGAGAGCGGCGACAATCTTACCATCAACTTGAGCCAGACCACCACCCTGAGCACCGGTGGCTTCAACAGGTCCCTGCCACGGCTTTCGTTCACCCATTCGCGCCGACGCCTGTTTAGCCCGCCGGAGGAAAGAGGACGGCGGGGAGGGTTGGCAGGCAGGCCCTCGCTGCAGTCGTTGAGGTGGTATCACAACATCTACTACCAGTACAGCGCGAATTTTTTCAACGAGCAGAGTCGCCTCAATGATACCACCCGAACCGAGACCAGGACGCAATTGACGCAGGATGCCTCCCTGGCCTTCTCGAGCCCGGGAAAGCTTTTCGGCTGGCTGTCACTGACGCAATCGCTGCGGTATCGAGAGCAGTGGTTTGATCGCCGCTTCGAGTTCAGCCTCGATCGGGGCACCAACCGGGTGGTGGCCGACACCGTGCGCGGGTTTTCGGCGCGGCGGGAATTCTCCTACACGGTTTCGGCGAACACGACGGTCTACGGCACCTTTCGGCCACGCATCGGCCACGTGCAGGGCATCCGCCACGTCGTCCGGCCATCGCTGAGTTTTTCCTACACACCGGACTATACCAAGACCCCGTTTCGCTATTTCACCACATTGACGGACACATCGGGCAGGAAGATTGTGCGCTCGCGTTTCCCGGGCGGCTCGCGCGGCAACGTCGCCAATCTGAGTTTCGCCGTGACAAATCTGTTTCAGATGAAAATAGGAGAAGGCGAGGAAGCCAGAAAAGTCAATTTGTTCAACCTCGATTTCCGTTCGGGTTACAACTTTGCCGCCGATTCTCTTCGGCTTTCCGATCTGCAGAGCTCGCTGCGTGCCAATCCCACACGTACCTTCGCCGTCAGCGTCAGCTCTTCGCACACCTTCTACAAAACAGACGAGGCAGGCCGTAAAATCAACCGATTCTTGTTTAAAGAGAGGGGTCCTCTGGGTGCCCTGCGGCTGGTGAATGTGAGGGCAGACCTTCGCTGGCAGATCTCCGGCGGTCCGCGGCGCTCAGCGGCGGCCGGCAGCGCGGTGGAGGCGGCAGGGTCGCCGGTCCTTGGACCGCGCCGCGACCGCTTTGAACCGGGCGCCGCGTTTCGCAACTTCAACATGAGCTGGCGGGCCAGCTTCGCCCTGTCGTACAGCATCAATCGTAGCGATCCGAGAAGGACACGGAGATTCAGCTACCTGGATATTTCGGGTGCCGAACTGCAGCTTACGCGCAAATGGCGCATCGGCTACCGCGGCCGCTTCGACCTGGTCAAGCGTGAGCTTGTCGATCATAGCTTCACCTTCTACCGCGACCTCCATGAATGGGAGGCAGTCTTCCGGTGGTCACCCATCGGCCGGGCCCGTGGGTTCTATTTGCGCATCGGCCTGAAGGCGCCGATCTTGCGGGACATCAAGTTCGAGAAAGTCGGCGGCAGCAGGAGCGTGTTCGGGCCCAGCTTCTAGTCATGGGCCCGACGTCGGTGGCGGGCCCGAAGCCGGCGGTGCATGTTCTCTTTGGCCTCGATTGGAGCTCAGAAGCGTGCGCGGGGGCGGGATTTTCGCCTTGCTTTTACTGGGGTAAAGCTTTATATTAACTCCACTACTAACAGGACGTAGGGGCACAGCGAATGGGAAAAATCATTACGATCGCCAACCAGAAGGGCGGGGTTGGTAAGACCACGACGGCGGTGAACCTGTCGTCGTGCGTGGCCGTTTTTGAGCACCCAACGCTCCTCATAGATATCGATCCGCAGGCCAACAGCACCAGTGGTCTTGGATTCGATCCAAAGGCGGTCCAAAAGAGCATCTACGAGGTGCTGATTGAAGACTTCGATATCAACAAGGCGGTGGTGGCCACCGAGCTCCGTTTTCTGGAATTGCTGCCCTCTGCCGTCCGCCTGGTTGGTGCCGAGGTGGAACTCGTCGGTGCCATCTCTCGCGAACACTATCTTTCCCGAGCCTTAAAACGGCTGCAGAAAGAATACGATTACATCTTCGTCGACTGTCCGCCTTCACTGGGCCTGCTCACCCTGAATGCGCTGACGGCCGCTGATTCGGTGCTCATCCCCATCCAGTGCGAATACTATGCCCTGGAAGGCCTCAGCCAGCTTCTCAACACCATCCGTCTTGTTCAAAAGCACCTGAACCCTCGTCTCGAGATCGAAGGTGTGTTGCTGACGATGTACGATGGCCGTTTGAATCTCTCCCGCCAGGTGGCTGAGGACGTTCATAAATACTTCGACAACAAAGTCTTCAAGACGGTCATCAACCGCAACGTGCGATTGAGCGAGGCGCCGAGTCACGGCAAGCCGATCATCCTGTACGACGCCGTTTGTGCGGGTGCCGAGAATTACATGAACTTAGCCGAAGAGATACTCCAGAATGGCCGAGAGACGGTTGGGTAAGGGACTTGGCGCCCTCATTCCAGATCTTGACGCTGGAGACCTCGGCCGGTCTTCCAATCTCCGCGAGATTCGAGTCAACCAGATCCGCCCCAACCCCTTCCAACCCAGGGAAGATTTCGACCCACAATCGCTCGAAGAACTGAAATCGTCGATTCAGCAGATGGGGGTGATCCAGCCCGTCACCGTCCGGGAGACCGACTCCGGTTTCGAATTGATCGCCGGAGAACGGCGGCTGCGAGCCGTTCGCGATCTTGGCTTCGACACCATTCCGGCCTACATCCTCGCTGTGACCAACGACGAGGAGATGCTCGAGCTTTCGCTCATTGAAAACATTCAGAGGGAGAACCTCAACCCGATCGATGAGGCCAGAGGGTATCGCCGCCTGATCAATGAGTGTCACCTGACGCAGGAGGAGGTCGCTCGCAAGGTCGGGAAGGATCGCGCCACTGTCGCCAACATGCTGCGGTTGCTCAAGCTTCCGGATCCGGTGCAGGAGGCGTTGCGGCGTGGCGAGGTGAGCACCGGTCATGCCAGGGCTCTGCTGGCGCTGCCGAGCCGCGGCAAGCAGGTGACGCTTTGCCAGCGCGTTGCCCGCGAGCGACTTTCGGTGCGCCAGGTGGAGAGGTTGGTCAAGTCGGAGCTGAGCGGGCCGAAAAAGACCAAGAAGGCCGCCAAAGATGATGCTCCTCCTTTTATCAGAGAAGCTGAAGACGCCCTGCGGCGTTCGCTCGGCACCCAGGTGCGCATTCACCGAAAGCGTGGCAAACGGGGGTGGATCGAAGTAGAGTTTTATTCCGACGCGGACCTGGAACGATTGCTCGAATTGATTGCTCGGGCTTGAGTACGCGAAGGCGGGGCAACTTCCGAATTATTAAGGAGAAAAAACTTGACTCTTAGGCTTTTTGTTTTTAAATTTTTGCCCTGCCGGACCGCCCTCGCGTGCCGAGGTGCGGGTTTTTTCATGCACCAGTGTGACGAAGCTTTGGTCCAAAGCTTTTTTTTTGGATAGCAGATGAAACGGCGGCCTCGGCAACTTTCGATCCTGATTATCCCGGACGATAAGTCCGAGCCCTACCACTTCCGCATTGGCATGCGGACAGTGAAGGTGCTGGCGGTGCTCGGGGTGATCCTGGCTTTGCATACGATCGTCGGCGGGTTCTCGTACTGGAAGAACTTGCAGCTCTATCGGTTGAATCACGTGCTCCTGCGCGACAACCTGCGCCTGCGCGACACGAACCGGCGAATCTACAAGCTGGCGGGGCAGGTCCAGGAGCTCGAACGGGATCGCGAGCGATTCCTTGCTCTGCTCGGTGTGAAGACCAAGGGTGAGCTTGCTGCCGGGACCCCGACGATGGTGGAAGTAAGTCCTTCGATCAAGAATGTTGTGCCGCTTCCCAGGCGCTCCGCTCGAGTGGCAGAGGTGGTGCAGGCGGGCGACCGGCACTTCAGCTTCCTTCACAAGAGATCCGTTGGTCTGAAGGACTATGCCCCCAGGCTTCCGACGTTGCTTCCGGTCGAGGGATTCCTGACCGAAGACTTTGAGGAAGCGGAATGGTCGGCAAAGAAGCACCTGGGTATTGACATCGCCGCCAAAAAGGGCACCATCGTGCGGGCGGCTGCCGAGGGCACGATCGTGTTTGCAAGTTGGACGTTCGACCTTGGCAATCTAGTCATCATTGATCATGGCGGAGGGTTTTTGACCTTCTATGGCCACAATCAGAGAATCCTCAAGGGAGTTGGGAGCTTTGTGAGAAAGGGGGAGCCGATTGCAAACGTGGGCAGCTCGGGGGTCAGTTCGGGCCCACATCTGCATTTCGAGATCTGGAAAGATGGGGTGCCGGTCGATCCGAAGGAGTACATTTTGGCATTTCAGGCGACTAAGAAGGCCGGCAGTTAACCGCTGAAGGGACGAGCAGCGAGAGGTTGGGATGTTGGGAAAGAAAGAAAACGGGGACGGTGGGCGCAGTGGGGAGTTGAATACGATCATCGGCAAGGGTTCCGAGATCGAAGGCACGGTCAAGATACGTAGCGGCCTGCGCGTAGACGGCAAGCTCAAGGGGAAGGTGTCGGTCGCCGACTCGATTATCGTCGGCAAGGATGGCGCCATCGACGGAGAGGTTCATGCCAAGAATGCCGTGGTCGGGGGCTATGTTCACGGCAAGCTGGTCGCCAGCGGGAAGGTCGTGCTGGAAGCGCAGTCACGATTCGAGGGAGAACTCCACACCGCTAAGCTTGTCATTGACGAGGGCGCGGTGTTCGAGGGGATCTGCTCGATGACCGGCGAAGAGAAGACACGGCAAAAGATAAAGGGCTCGTCCGAGGTACCGCCACGGGACGAGAAGAAAATTGCCGAAAACGTATCCGCCAGGGAGGAAGCAGCGAGATCGTGACGTGCCGCAGTCATCGGAGAGGCGAGGGGATACGCGTAGCGTGCTTGCCTATCTGGATTTGGGGCTGCGTTTTGCTCTGACCATCTTGGTTGCCGCGGGCGGAGGTTACGTGCTTGACCGCTGGCTTCACACGCTCCCCTTGTTTCTGGTTGTAGGGCTGGTGCTTGGGGCTGTGGCTGGCTTCCTGAACATCTATCGTACCGTGTTTCCTTCCTCCCGTGGGGATACATCGAGAAAATGATGGAGGGGATGCGAGTTGTCAGCGCTGTTTTGCTAATCGTCGTGCTGGTTTTGGGCGTCGGCCTGGCGGCCGGTACGTGGAGCGGCGATTGGCGGATCGCAAGAGCGATTATCTTTGGCTCCGGGATAAGCCTTTTCAACCTGGCGTGGGGTTTCTTTTCCATCCAATGGGCCTTTCACAGATCGTCTCGAACTTTTCACGGGGTGCTTGTCGGGGGGATGCTCCTTCGTTTTATAGTGGTCGGGCTGGCGCTTTACTGGGCCTGGACGAACGCGGCTATTCATTTCTTGAGTTTTGTCGTTGCGCTGCTTGCCACCTACTTTCTGTTACAGGTTTTTGAAATTCGATTCGTTCAGCAGCACTTAGCACAGAAGTCGTCTGCTACGAAATGATTGCCACGGTCCTGTTGACTTCTCTCGCAACGATTGGCATTGGGCCGGAGAAGGGCACTGCGCCGGCCGAAGGTGGTGGGGGCGTTGGTACGGGATTCATTTTGCACCACGTCCAGGACGAGGTGGTGTTACGTCTGCCGACGGTTCTCGGCGTCGATCTCTCCATCACCAAACATGTTTGCATGATGATGCTGGCAGCGGCGGTTCTGGCGGTTGCTGTGCCGATTGCCGCTCGTCGCAGGCAGCTGGTGCCCCGGGGCATCACGAATGCTTTCGAGAGCATCGTTGTTTTTCTGCGCGAGGACATCATCAACCCGAACCTGGGCGCGCAGGGCAGGCATTTTGCGCCGTATCTACTGACGGCGTTCTTCTTCATCTTGACGATGAACCTGCTCGGTCTGACCCCAGCCCCTCTGGGTGCGACGGCTACAAGCAACATCAGCATCACAGCCGGATTGGCTTTGCTCACGTTTTTCGTCGTGAATGTCGCCGGGATTCGTGAACATGGGCTGGTCGGCTATGTTCGAACCTACGTACCCGAGGGTGTGCCTGCCATCTTGGCGCCGCTGCTCTTCTTGATCGAGGTTCTGGGACTGTTCACCAAGCACCTGGCTTTGGCGATCCGACTCTTTGCCAACATGGTGGCCGGGCATATTGTGATTTTCACGTTACTCTACCTGATTTTCGCTTTTAGAAACTGGCTTATCGCGCCCTTCCCTGTGGCCTTCATCGTTGCGGTGAGTCTGCTAGAGATTCTGATTGCGTTGATTCAGGCCTATATCTTTACCATTCTGTCTGCTGTTTTCATTGGGATGGCGGTTAGCCACGAGCACTGATCTGGAGAGGGAGCGGCAGGCGCTTGGGGCACCGCCATAGGGAAGCAATGGTTGAACTCAAATTGCAAGGGAGGTTACATGACTGAGGGAGCAATGGCGTTTCTGGCTGCCGGTTTTGGTGCAGCGGGTGTAACGATCGGTGGTGCATACGGCATCAGCAAGCTGGCAAGTGCTGCCATGGAAGGGATTGCGCGTCAGCCAGAGGCGGCCGCTGATCTTCGCGGTGCGATGATTATCACCGCCGCCATGATTGAAGGTGTGGCGCTTCTCGGTTTGGTGATCAGTTTTTTGGCTCTCATCCTTAAATAACAATCCGGTACGGAGAATATGGAGTTACTGAGCCCAAAGCTCGGTCTGATTTTTTGGACCTTCATCGTTTTTCTGTCGCTGTTGTGGATCCTCAAGCGGTTCGCGTGGAAACCGATCCTGGAGACTCTCGACGAGCGCGAGAACCGGATCCAGGCTGCCCTTGACGAGGCAGAACGATCGCGGCAAGAGGCGCAGGAGATGCTGCAGAAATACCAGCAACTCCTCGATGACGCGAAACGAGAGTCACAGGACATCATCGCCAAGAGCAGGAAGATGGCCGAGGCCACGCGGGATGAGATCGTCCAGAAGGCTCAGGCCGAGGCCAATCATCTGATCGACAGGGCACGCAAGGAGATCGAGCTGGCGCGCAGCAAGGCCGTGGATGAACTCAGGCGAGAAGCCGTCGAGCTTTCACTGATGATCGCTTCCAGGCTCATTGGCAAGAGCCTGTCGAGAGAAGATCACGAGCGGCTGATCGCCGATTCGATGGAGCAAATGGGAGAAACAAATTGAGAGAGACGGTGCTGGCCCGCCGCTATGCCAGAGCTCTTTTCTTGCTGGCGGTGGAACGCGATCTGGTCGACAAGATTCACCAGGAACTCGCTTCTTTCTCCGAGATCCTGAAGGAGAATCGCGACCTTCGTCTCTTCCTCGACGCTCCTCAGGTGGATCGGGCCGAAAAGCGGCAGGCCATCGAGGAGTTGTTTCAGGACCGTTTCTCCAATGTTTTCTTCAACTTCCTGGTGCTCCTTATCGAGAAGGGCAGGCAGGCGCTCTTTACGCACATCGTCCAGCAGTTCGAGATACTGTTCGACCGTTATCGAAACCGCGTGCGCGCCCTGGCGATCACGGCGATACCGTTGGGAACGCATCATCTGACGCGATTACAGGAAGCGTTGTCCAGTCGATTGCAGTCCGAGGTCAGGATCGAAAACCGCGTGGATCCTGACATCCTCGGTGGTATGGTCGTGAAGATCGATGGTCAGGTTCTCGACGGAAGCCTGCGCTACCAGCTGGAGAGGTTGGGCCAAAGCCTGCTGGACCATCGCAATTGAATTGCCGCTCTGTGGTGGCCGGAGGGTGGATCTCCGGTGCCCAGGAGAGTCGTTCTGTGTGAATGCAATCGGAGGTTTTTCTAGCCTATGGAGATCCGACCGGAAGAAATCACTTCCGTTATCAAACAGCAAATCGAAGGGTTTGAGCGCACCATCGACGTCGCCGAAGTAGGCGAGGTCATCCAGGTCGGGGACGGCATTGCTCGTGTCTACGGCCTGGAAAATGTCATGGCCAGTGAGTTGGTGGAGTTCCCCGGCGGCGTTTTCGGCATGGCCTTGAACCTGGAAGAGGACAATGTCGGTTGCATCCTGTTCGGCAGCGACGTGACGATCAAAGAGGGGGACGTTGCCAAGCGGACGGGCAGAATCATGCAGGTGCCGGTCGGTGACGAGTTGCTGGGCCGCGTTGTGAACCCGCTTGGCCAGCCTCTCGACGGCAAGGGCCCGATCCGGGAGGCCGAGACTCGACCCATCGAACGCAAAGCACCTGGGGTGATCTACCGCCAGCCGGTGAAAGAGCCGCTGCAGACGGGGTTGAAAGCGATCGACTCGATGATTCCGATCGGCCGCGGACAGCGGGAACTCATCATCGGCGACCGCCAGACCGGCAAGACGGCCATCGCCATCGATACGATCATCAATCAGAAGCGCACGCAAGACACCGACTCACCTGTTTACTGCATTTACGTCGCCATCGGCCAGAAGGGGTCCAGTGTGGCGAAGGTGGTGGCGACGCTGGAGCAGTATGGGGCCATGGACTACACCATCGTCGTCGTAGCCGGAGCAAGCGATCCGGCACCGTTGCAGTACATTGCTCCGTACGCAGGCTGCACGATGGGTGAGTATTTTCGGGATAATGGTCGTCATGCGCTCATCATTTACGATGACCTGTCGAAGCACGCCTGGGCCTACCGTCAGGTCTCCTTGCTGCTTCGCCGGCCACCCGGCCGCGAGGCATACCCGGGGGACGTTTTCTATCTGCACTCGCGTCTGCTGGAGCGGGCGGCCAAGATGAACGAAGAGCGGGGGGGCGGTTCGCTAACGGCGCTTCCGATTATCGAGACGCAGGCGGGCGACGTCTCGGCCTACATTCCGACCAACGTCATCTCTATCACAGACGGGCAGATCTACTTGGAGTCTGACCTTTTCTACGCCGGCGTGAGGCCGGCCATCAACGTCGGGCTCTCGGTCTCGCGTGTCGGGGGCAACGCCCAAATCAAGGCGATGAAGCAGGTCGCCGGTCGCTTGCGCCTCGACCTGGCCCAATACCGCGAACTGGCAGCCTTTGCCAAGTTCGGCTCGGATCTCGACAAGGCAACCTTGGCGCAGATCACCCGTGGCGAACGCATGGTCGAGATCCTGAAACAGGACCAGTACTCGCCGCTGGAGGTCGAAAAACAGATTGCGGTGATCTTTTTGGGCATCAACGGCTATCTTGATTCTGTGCCGCTCGAGCAGATCGGCCGTCTGGAACAGGAGTACTATCGATTCCTCGAGTCCAACTTTCAGGATGTGCTCAGCGATCTACGCCAGCGTCGTGAACTCGATGATGATCTTCGGCAGCGCTTGCAGAAAGCCTGCGACGAGTTCATGAAGGCGTTTGTGGTGGAGGAGAAGTAGCTTGGCCACTCTGCGCGACATCCGGCGAAGGATCGCCAGCGTCAAGAGCACGCAGCAGATCACCAAGGCGATGAAAATGGTCGCGGCGGCGAAGTTGCGCCGGGCTCAAGAAAGCCTGCTGCGGTCGCGACCGTATGCGGATCGTCTCTCGGAGGTACTGGCGCATCTGGCGGGTAAAGTCGATCGCAACCTGCATCCGCTTCTTGCCATGCGAGAGGCTCGGCGGCTGTGCTACGTCGTCATCACTGCGGATCGTGGGCTGTGCGGTAGTTTCAATTCAAATGCCATCCGCCGCGCCAAGGTGGAGATCGAGTCCCACTCGGAAGAGCAACAGGTGCAGCTGATCACGCTGGGGCTCAAAGGTTACGACTACTTTAGCCGGCGTGGCTACGATATCCTGGAGCACTACGTCAAATTCTTCAACGATCTGCAATTTGAACACGCTCTGGATATCGCGTCGTTGATCCAGGAGCACTACAGGGAGGCCTCCCTCGACCGGGTCTACCTTGTTTACAATGAGTTCGTGTCGCCTGTGCGGCAGCGAGTGGTGGTCGAGCAACTGCTGCCGATCGTGCCGGAAGAGCCGGAAGGCGAGCGCTTCGAGGCCGACTATCTGTTTGAGCCATCACCTGGGGCAATTCTGAATGAACTTTGTCCGCGCTACCTGAACATCCGCGTCTGGCATTCGCTGCTCGAGTCGTACGCGGCCGAACAAGGTGCTCGGATGGCGGCCATGGAAGCGGCAACCGACAACGCCTCAGAGATGATCTACCAGCTTACGCTGTACTACAACAAAGTTCGACAGGCGAACATCACCAAGGAAATTGCTGAAATCGTGGGCGGCGCTGAGGCGCTAAAACGATAGAGGGTATCATCTAGATGAACAGCGGAAATGCGGAAGGCAAAGTCGTACAGGTGATCGGTGCGGTCGTGGATGTGGCTTTCGAGGGTGCACCGCCATCGATCTTGAATGCATTGGAAATCGACCGAGGGGATGGCCAGCGGCTGGTTTTGGAGGTGCAACAGCATCTCGGTGAGAACACCGCCCGTTGTGTGGCCATGGATTCGACCGACGGGCTGGTCCGCGGCATGGTCGCTGTCGACACGGGGAGACCGATCACCGTGCCGGTCGGCCCGAAAGCTCTCGGACGACTGCTCAATGTTCTCGGTGAACCGATCGACGAGCTCGGGCCGGTGGAAGCGTCTCAATGGTATCCAATCCATCGCGATCCCCCCGCCTTCGAGGATCTCGATACGTCCACGAAGATGTTCGAGACCGGCATCAAGGTGATCGACCTGCTTGAACCGTACTCCCGAGGCGGTAAGACCGGCCTCTTTGGTGGTGCCGGTGTGGGCAAGACCGTCTTGATTATGGAATTGATCCGCAACATTGCAGCCGAGCACGGCGGCTATTCGGTGTTTGGCGGCGTTGGTGAGCGTACCCGTGAGGGCAATGATCTCTGGCTGGAAATGAAGCAGTCGGGCGTCATCGACAAGACCTGCCTGGTGTTTGGCCAGATGAACGAGCCACCAGGGGCGCGCCAGCGTGTCGGCCTGACCGCACTGACGGTGGCGGAGTATTTCCGCGACGGAGAGGGAAAAGACGTTCTTCTCTTCATCGACAACATCTTCCGCTTCACACAGGCCGGGTCAGAGGTCTCCGCGTTGCTGGGGCGCATGCCATCGGCCGTGGGTTATCAGCCGACGCTGGCCACAGAAATGGGTGCCTTGCAGGAGCGGATCACCTCGACCGAGAGGGGTTCGATTACGTCTGTGCAGGCCATCTATGTTCCGGCTGACGACCTGACCGACCCGGCGCCGGCGACGACCTTCGCGCACCTGGACGCAACCACCGTGCTGTCGCGCCAGATCGCCGAGTTGGGCATCTATCCGGCGGTCGACCCCCTGGATTCCACCTCTCGAATCCTCGATCCTAGGATCGTCGGCGAGGAGCACTATCGTGTCGCGCGTGCGGTGCAGCAGATCTTGCAGAAGTACAAAGACCTCCAGGACATCATTGCCATTCTCGGAATGGAAGAATTGTCCGATGAGGACAAGCTTGTGGTCAACCGCGCGCGCCGTATCCAGCGCTTCCTGTCGCAGCCTTTCTTTGTGGCGGAGGAGTTCACGGGAACACCAGGCAAGTATGTCCCGCTCGAAGAGACGTTGCGCGGTTTCAAGGGGATTGTCGAGGGCGAGTACGACGATCTGCCTGAGCAAGCGTTCTACATGGTTGGCACCATCGACGAGGCCATTGCCAAAGCCGAGCAGATGAAGAAAGCGTAGTGCCGATGGCCGAAGACACAATACACTTCGAAATCGTGACGCCATTCCGGCAAGTCTACTCGGGGGATGTAACCTCCATCAGGGCACCGGGTGTGGATGGGTATCTGGGTGTCTTGCCGAAACACACGCCGTACATGGTCGCCCTGACCGTGGGCGAGATCTCCGTACGCGAGAACGGTAAAACCAGGTACTTCGCCACGACCGGTGGGTTCGCGGAAGTTCTTCCCAGCCGAGTCACGGTGCTTGCCGAGACGGCCGAAGAAGCATCGGAAATCGACATCGAGCGCGCCGAAGAGGCACGCGCCCGAGCCGAGAAGCGGCTTCGCGAGGGGCGCAAGCACTGGGATGTGGAGAGGGCGCGGGCTGGCCTCCTACGGGCACGAAATCGTCTCAAAGTCGCACGCAGAATTTAAAGGAAAAAGATCCAGATGCCGAAACCTTAGAGAAACCGATTATCGTTCAGAGTGTCGCTTACGTCCCTCTTCTTTGAGGTTGCCCAATGTTTCAGCATGCTTCGTGTTCCCGCTCGAGATTTCGCTCGACTTCACGGCTGTTTTGTTGGGCGCTGACTGTTCCACTATTTTTCCTCGCTGTAACATTTCCCGCCGCCGCCCAAAAGAGCGATTCCGAAGCCGACACCGAGATCTCCTACGAAAAGCGCCTGGAGTTTTATCTCGACCAGAAAAGCCGGGATTTCCTCATCGAGATGGCAGCTCGCGAACGCGCCCTGCTCCAGCTGATTCGAAATGTCAGCAAGGAGGTCAAGCAGCGCGGTCCGGAGGCCGTAGCCCGGGATGAGGCCGGGTTCCGGGAGCTGTATCACCAATCCGAGGAGCTGATTACAGAATACTCGACAGAGCTGGATCAGATTCTGGCACTGATCGATGAGATCGATCGACTCAAGCAGACCGTCAGCCATGAACGGAATCGACAGGTTCTCGAGCAGGTTGGCGACCTGAAAGACCGTCTGGTGTCGCTTCTCGAAGACCGCGAGCTCTATCATAACGCGCCGTACACCAGGTCGCGTCTGCGCGTGATGCTGAACGAGTACGACGCGGAGATCGATTCCCTGCTTTCGATCTACCGGCGCCTGGAGCGTTTCGAGCGCGCAGCCCGGCTCCGCGGCGACGATGAGATTCTGTCCGAAATCGATACGCAGAAGGAGCGTATTGCCTATATCCTCAGCCAGTGGCAGGAGGCGCCTTCAGTAGACGATCAGTTGGCGACAGAGTACTTCACAGAGGCCGAAAGCCTTGTCGTCGTCTTGAAAGAGCTCGAGCGCTTGGGTAGCGAGGCTCTGCGAAGAGGGGATGAAGTCGGCATCGAGGTGGAGGCTCTGCGCCGCCAGATTCTTTCCAGCCTCGACGCCAAGCTGCTCCGGCTGTTTGGCTACGACGCTCCCCAGAAACCGTCAGGGCCGACTGTGAGTCAGTTGCTTTCCGAGTGGAAAGCCCAGCGAGTCGCTGCTTTCGAGGCCAAACGGACCGAATATGAAATCATGCGCAAGAGGCTGCTGGAGACGGGGACCGAGAAAGAGCGTGCCAGAATGCTGCAGCGCGACGTGGCGGATGCCATGCTCAATTATGCCAACGGAAACTATCTGGCCAGCGAGGTTGAGCTCACGAGCATTCTGAAAACGTACCGACCCTATTTCCCCCGCCTCGACGCCGTCATCTTTTATCGCAGCGAGAGCTTCTACGCCCGGAAGATGCTGGAACTCGCTCGTCCGGGGTACGTTGAGATTGTCACCGATTACCCTGAGTCGGACTACACGGGTGAGGCATATGTTCGTCTCTTGAACATCACGCACGTATTGGGCGACATGCAAGCGTTCAGTCGCTACTACCACAGCATGATGGAGAATCGCGACGATTTTCCCGCGATGCTGCTGACGCACGCCAACTACCTGGCAGGATTTCACTTTCTGCAGGAAGACAGCTTGCAACTCGCCGAGCAGGCTCTTTCCGCGGTTAGCCGTGATTCGAAGTATTACTTTCCGGGACAATATTTGTTGGCGATCGCCTACCTGAGGAACGACGCCTACGACAAGGCCAAGGATATCCTGCTGATGCTGGCCGACAAGAAGAGCTACCCGTGGACGGACAACAACACCGCTCTGCTGCGCAACAGCGCCCTGCTCAAATTGGGGTTTCTGGCTTACGAGCGTGGCGATTACGACCAGGCCCTCAACTATTTCAACTCGGTGTCTCCTGGCTATCCGCGCTTCGATCAGAGTCTGCTCGGGATCGCCTGGGCCAATCTGAAACGCGGCAGGTACGACAGCACCATCGTGGCCATCCAGGACATGCTGCAAAACTACCTGGCATCCGATTACACCTACGAGGCGATGGTGCTGGCGGCTCATTCGAAGCGGCTGTTGGACCGCGGCGATGATGCCATGCAGGACCTGAAGTACGTGGCGACCTCGCGCCGGATGCTGGAGGTGACTAAGGAATACAATAAGGAGCGCCGATACATATTGAGTCTTCTCGATGATGTCGACCGGATGGAAGAGTCGGTGCTGGACCGCCGTGACCGGCAAATGTTCGATTTGGTCAGCGCCATCCGGAATGAAGTCATGGCCACCTTGCGATCCTTCTCCTACCGTGGTATCGTTGGACGGCGGCTCTATGAAGACTACGAAAGCGAACGTACGGCAGTGCTGAAACAGATTGACGAATTGGATAAGCTCATCGAAACGTCTAAGCAGTACCACATGGATTCCGTACTCCGGGATGCCCAGGCACGCAGGGATCGCTTGGTTAAGACGCTTGACACCTATCAAGTAGACGAGTCGGTGAAGGATGTGAGCTACTTTGTCGATTATCCTCTGGCAACCCGGGAAGCCGTTGCGCAGTATCGGAAAGGCCTCTACAACACCATTGTGAAAGACCTGGAGGCCGAGCAGCAACGTCTGCAGAAAGTTCTGCAGGAAACGAGCACGCTGCTGGCCAACAGCAACAGGTCCGACCAGATGCAGGCGGAGCTGGATCTCGAGATTCTCGAGCAGGATGTCGAAGCCTTGCAGAAGCGCCTCGATCGCTTTCGCTCCTGGGTCTACGAGCATCCGGTGGAAGAAGTGAATACGCAATTCGATCTTTGGGCCGACTTCTCCGGGTACGGTATGAGCGAGATTACGTTCGAGCGTCTCCGGCAGGACGATAACAAGATCACAGATTATGCCAGGAACATCAGTGCCATCAATACCCTGCTTCAGCAACGGCAAAAGTCGCTCCAGCGGCGCCTGGCCGAGTACGACGCCAGGATGCGCCAGATTCAGAAGGAGATGAAGAGGCAGAAGATCGAGATGGAGCGGAAGCAACGCGAGGAGTATTTCCGGCAGAAGTACTTTGACGTGTCGGGTGTGGAGGGCGAACCCCCAAAGCCGGAAGAGAAACCCCGAGAGAACGAGAAGCCGAAACCGGCTCCCCCGAAATAAGACCCAACCAAACGAAAGGGTTACGAAGAGGTTAGGACAGCCGCTCTGGTGCGCATAACTGTGATATCAGGATGAACAGGACGACCCTTCACCTCAGTGTCCTCGGCCTTGTGCTGTGTGTCTGGCTGGCTCCGGCCCGCAGTCAGACCCAGCAGGCCGGACAACCCGCGCAGGACCGCAAGATCCCGCCCGACTCGGTGCTGGCGAACTACAGCGTCGATGAACTCCTTGAGTTCCGCCGTCGCTATGAGGCCTACCGCGACAGCCTTCTCAGCGAAAAAGATCGGCTGCGGCAGCAAGGCATCCGCGACATGGAGGAGTTCATACAGAGTCATCCCAAGAGCAAGGTGCTGGACAAGATCATCATACGGCTTGCCGAACTCTACTATGAGCAGGCGCAGGTCGAATACGAGCAGCGGCAGGAAATCTACAATCAGCGGCTCGAGCTGTATGAAAAGGGAGAAATCTCCGAACTGCCGCCTGAGCCGCAACGCGACTACTCTCGTGCTCTCGACCTTTACCTGCAAATCCTCGAACGCTACCCGGAAAGCAGCCTCGTTGACGATGCTCTGTACAACATCGCCTTCTTGACCGAGGAATTGGGCCAGCAGGAAGAGGCGCAGCGGACCTACGAGAAGCTCGTCCAGGAGCATCCCGAAAGTCGCTATGTGCCAGATGCTCTACTGCGCATGGCCGAGTACTACTTCAATCCGCCCGTAAACCAGATCGAAAAGGCGATCGAGCTGTACAAGAAGGTTCTGGCTTATAAAGACAGCCCCAAGTACGACGAAGCCCTTTACCGTCTCGGCTGGAGCTACTATCGGCTCAGCGACTACGCCGAAGCGATCGCCTACTTCACCCTACTTGCCGACGATGTCGATCGAGCCAAGAAGCTCGATCCGGCCCAGAAGATCACCAACCCGGCAGTGAGGGACGAGTCGGTCGAGTACATTGCCATCAGTTTCCTCGACTACGGTGGGGCCGAGAAAGCCAAAGAGTACCTCCAGGAGATCGGCGGCCGTCCCTATGGCATCGATATTCTCAAGAAGATCGGCGACGTCTATATGGACGTCAAGGAGGAGTACGACAACGCGATCGCTGCCTACCAGATCCTCCTTGACCTCTACCCTGACGCCGAACAGGCTCCAGTGGTGCAGGCAAAGATTGCGGAGGCCTATCGGCGCTTAGAGAACGAACGCATGAGCTATCTGCGGCGAGCCGAACTCTTTCATAAGTACTCGCCTGGAAGCGACTGGTGGGAGAAGGTCACCGACCCAACGGCGAAAGACGAGGCGGCCAGGCTTGCCGAACGTGCTCTGAGGGAGAACATTAACCTGCTGCTTCGCCGGGCCGAGGAACAAAACAATCTCGATTTGTATCGCCAGGTTGTGAACGACAGCCGGCAGTATCTCGCGGCCTTCCCCGAGGACAGCAGCGCCGCGTTGATCCACTGGAACATGGCCCTGATCCTCGAGACGAAGCTGAATGATTTCGACTCGGCCTTCGACGAGTACATCAAGATCAGCAACCTGTATTGGGATTCACCCTTTCAGAAGCAGGCAGCGCAGAATGCCATTGCTCTGGCGCAGCACGAAATCAGCCAGGACACACTTGCCTTTGCCCTGGGGCCAAATGTACCCACCGACACGACCTCGCAGGTTGGCGTGGAAGGGGTCACGTCAACCTCGATGGAGCAGACCGAACTGACGCCTGCCGAGCAAAAGCTGGCCTTGGCGCTGGACAACTACATCAAGATTTTCCCCGACGAACCGGAAACCGCCGAGATCCTCAGTATTGCCGGTGGCCTCTATTTCAACAAGAGGCACTACCGGGATGCGCTGAAATATTTCAAGACGCTGCTCAAGCACTTTCCGGAGAGCGATCGTAACGATTACGCCCGTGCCTACATTATGGAGAGCTACTTCTGGAAGAAGGACTATCGTAGCACAGAGGCTGTCGCAAAACGCATTGCGGACTTAGCTGCTACTCCGGAACAGCGTGAAAAGGCTCGCCGTCGCCTGGCGGAGGCGATCTTTATGGAGGCCAAGTCGTACGCCGCGGATGGCAAACATCTCGAAGCGGCTGAAGAATTCGAGCGCGTCGCCAGCGAAGTGCCCGAGGCCGTCTTTGCCGATCTGGCTCTGTACAACAGTGGTCTGGAATTTGACAAAGCCAAAGAGTACAGCAGGGCTGTCGAGGCTTACTCGCGACTGATTTCGGATTATCCGAAATCCGAGTCGTTCTTGAACGCACTGAACAACCTGGCCTGGGACTATGGCGAGCTTCATGATTATGTCAATGCCGCCATAACCTTTGAGCGCCTGGCAGACATGCAGCCGGACTCTTCGCAGGCGGAGGCGGCTCTTTACAATGCCAGCGTGAACTTCGGTCGCGCCGAGGATTGGGAACGAGCCATCCGGGTGAATCGAAAGTTTGTCGAGCGTTTCCCAAACTCGGACGACGCCGACGATCTGTTCTACGATATTGCTTCGTACTACCTGAAGCTGAACGACCTGGACAGTGCCAACCGCGTCTACGGCGAGTATGCCGCGAAGTTCCCCGACTCTCCGCGTACGGTTGAGACCTTCTACCGGCGTGGCGAGTATTTTCTCTCCCAGGGTCAGGTCGACGCCGCTAAACGCGAATTTGAGACTGCTGTAGAGAAGAACCGCGCCTTCAAGGACCGCGGGGTTGAAGCCAACGACTTTTTCGCTGCGGAGGCCCTGTTCAAGCTGACCGGGCTCAAGTACGACGAATTCGATGGCATCGAGTTCAAGCTGCCGATGACGGCCTTGGAGAAAGCTCGCGAACGCAAGCGACAGCTTCTCCTCGAGGTCGTGAACGGCTACAAGGACGTCGCCACCTATGGCACGGTCCGTCTCTATGAATCCATGTATCGCATCGGCGAGGCGTACGAAGAATTTGCCCGGACCTGGGCTCGCCAGGAGATTCCCGACCTGGACCAGAACCGGCGTATCGTCGCTGAGAAAGAGATCAACGAGACGGCTGCGTCGCTGTACGAGGAGGCGGTTGTGGCCTACAAGAATGCCGCGAAAGTGATCTCGCGGCTGGCCGAGAGCTACAAGAAGAGCGTCGCCGACACCGTTGCTGCCCCGCCCGACACAGCTGCCATCGAAGGAATGAAGAAAGTCACCGCGGCCGACACCACGCTGCGGGTGGCCCAGCGCTGGCTCGAGCGGTCGAAACAGAAAGTGTCGGAGGTTATCTATGAAATCGCTGAGATCAATCAGGCCTCCGTGGACCGACTGTTGAATGCGCCCGTTCCCGAGGGGATCGACAAGATCACGGCGATGGAATTCCGGCATCAGCTTCTTTCGCGATTTGTCAGACCGCTGGTTGACAAAATCGTCGAAGCTCACGGCCGCAACCTGCGTGAGGCGGAGACGATGGGGCTCGAGAATCAGTGGGTTGCTCTGTCGCGTGCCCGGATCATTACGACCAGCAATCTGATTCCGGCCGAGTACGTAAACCTCGGGTACCAGGCCCTGAAACTGTACAAGAACGACATGCCGCGCTTCGATCAGGCTGTGGCTGCGGATGACCCCGCAACGCTGGACATCGCCGATGAGATGGCCAACTACATCGACTTCGGCAAGGCCTACGCCATGAATGCGGCTCAGGGCTACGGCCAAACCCTGGCGCGAGCAGACTCGATCGGAATCTCGGGCCCGGAGGTTCGCAACACCGAAGAAGCGCTGATGAGCTTCCTCTACCGTTATTCGGTGCAGCTGGATTCGGTCAGTGCCGTGGCCGATGACTACCGGAAGAAGTACAAGCACCTGCTCGAATCGAGCGGTGAGCCTCGCTACGAGGACGCGGTCGAAGCCCTGGCGGACAACTATTTCACACTCAAGGAGTCGGCCAAAGAGTTGCTGGAGCTGGGCTTCGATACGGCTAAGAAGTATGGTATTGAAAACGAATGGACGCGCGAGGTGGCCCTTGCTCTCGTCCGGCTCGATCCGGAGAAATATGGTGACCTGTTCGGACTGTCGGTGCAGCAGTTCACGATCCCAAGCTCTGCGGAATGGTTGGCGAGTGCGTCCTATGAGAACGGCTGGACTTCGGTTGAATTCCGCGACGCGGGCTGGCGTCAGGCTGTGGTGCTCGGTGCTGCAAAGACGATCGGCGACAGCACCGTCCAGCGGATCTGGCTGGTCGTCGCCGACACCAGCTTCGGTGGCGGTTCCGTCGACACGCTTTTTGCCGTCCCCGAGGTCGATGTTCTCGACACCACAGCCGTTGACACAGGTGCGGCCGCCGATACGAGCAAAGCGCCCGTCGATTCGTTGGAAGCGGGCCAAGACACGTTGACCGTGCGCGCAGCGAGCTATGAGGTGTCGCAGCGTCCTGCGAAGCGCGTTTACTTCCGGAGACGCTTCATCCTGGCGGGCTTGCCTGTGTCTGGACGTGTGGAGCTTGCCGTGGACGACTCGTACAATCTCTTCCTGAATGGCGAGTATATCGCCCAGCATACCTTTGACCCGGAAAAGGGGATCCAGATGGTGGTGCATGAGTTGGGTGAGTACTTGCATAGCGGGGAGAACGTGATCGCGATTGAGGCTACCGACAGCGATGGGAGTGGAGGTGGGCTTGAAGGGCTGCTCATCATCGAGCATCTTCCGGGATGGGAGAAGATGCAGGTGGAGATGGCCAAGCAAACAGAGCGTCATCGAGAGATTCTGATTTTCGACAAGCAGATCGTTCCCGAAAACTAGTGGGTTGGTCATGAGACGTTCACAGAGACTCGGAAGGCTGCTGGGTTTGGTTTCAGGCGCCGCACTGGTTGCCCTGTCCATGCTTTGGGCGACGACTGTGCAGGCGCAGCAGCAGGCCGCGAGCCGACCGACCTCGCAGGATACTGCGAAAGCGGTTCAGGCTCGCACTGACACAACGAAGGCGCGCCCGGGGGTGGTCCCTGGACAACAGGGCCAAGAGCTTGTTCTGGAAGAAATTTACATCGAGCCTGTCATCGAGAAGCCGAACGTTTCGATCGTGCCGCGGAGACAGACGCCTGACTTTGGTGAGGTGGAGTTGGTGAAGCGTTCGTTCGCCCGGGAGCTTAAATCCGCGCCCAAGAAAATCATGGTCTTAGACGAAAAACTTGAGTCCGCTCGCCGGGTCGAGAAACTGAAAAAAATTCTTGCGAAGAAAAAGAAATAGGTCTATATTCGGTCTGTCCCAAATTGGGACAGTGCGCTGGTTTCATCTTTAGGATCATCTGACAACGGAGGTTTGTCATGGGTGCACTGAGTGATCTGCTGCGTAGCTTCAGCCCCGACTCGCCTGGGTACCTCTTCATGTGGTTCCTGCTGATCACCGCCGCGTTCATGGTGGCGATTGCGGTCGAGCGCACGTACTATATCCTTGTCCGCTCGAACATCGACGCACCCAAGTTCATGGCCGAAATCCGCAAGCTGGTCAAGGCCGGTGAGTACAAGAAGGCGCTGCAGCTTTGCGAATCTGCAGGCGAAAAGGCCTTGCCGCGTGTGGTCAGTGCTGGGCTGCGGAAGGTTGCGGAGAGTGACACCATCGACTTTCGTTCGATTCAGAATTCGGTCGACGAGGGCACACTCGAAGTGATCCCCAAATTGCAGGAACGTACCGGTTTTCTCGCCATGATCGGCAACGTGGCGACGCTCCTCGGACTGATGGGCACCATCTACGGACTGATCCTGGCCTTCAGCGCGGTCTCCGGCCCCGGCTATGATGCTGCGGAGAAGGCGCGGCTGCTGGCGCAGGGTATTGCCACGGCGCTGAACACCACTCTCGTTGGACTGACGGTGGCGGTTCCAGCCATTCTCTTTTACACGTTCCTTCACAACAAGACCGTGAAGATCATCGATGAGATCGATGAGCACACCGTGAAGCTGATCAACCTCATTACAGGGAATCAATAATGGCTTTTCGACCCTCTCTTCGCCGCACCCACAAGATGGAGCCGACGGAGCCGAATCTGACCCCGGTAATGAATCTCATGGTGGTGCTGATCCCCCTGCTGCTGTCGTCGGCGGAGTTCATCAAGCTGGGTGTGATCGAGCTGAATCTACCTCCGGCAGCGGGCGCCAAGACCACGGAGGCGACCAAGCCCAAGGAGGTCGAACGTACTCTGGATCTGTCCATCACGATCACCGATCAGGGGCTTTACATCTCGAGCCCGACCGGCAAGATCGAGATCCCCAAAGAGAATGGGCAGTACAATTTCGCCGAGCTCACCAGAAAGTTGTGGGAAATCAAGCAACGCGTCCGAGGCGACTATCGGGACACCGATTCGATCGTCATTCTCGCGGAGCCGCAGATCGAGTATCAGACCCTGATCAGCACGATGGATGCCTCGCGCGCCATCCGTGTCGATAATCGGCTTCGAAGTCTATTTCCGCAGGTTTCCGTGAGCGCCACCCTTCTGTAGCACCACAACTTCACTTTCCCTGCTGCAGAAGTCCGCGGCTGGTAACATCTCGGCGCTAACAACGAGGTGACGTCATGGCGTTTATCCCCTCGAGGATCAAGAAGCATAATACGGATCCAGGACAGATACGACTGAATCTGACCTCGATGATGGACATGTTCACCATCATCCTGGTCTTCCTGCTCAAGACCTATTCCACGGAGGGCCAGCTCATACACCCGTCCAACAGCCTGCAACTGCCGAAGTCGACGGTAGAGCGAAGTCCGGAGGTGGCCCTCGACGTGGTGGTCTCCAAAGATCAGATCCTGGTCAACAACAAGCCGGTCGTCAGCATGCAAGAAGTGCATGCACTGCGCGGATTCCTCATTCCACAACTTCAGCGAGAGCTGCAGTTCTACGCGAATGAGGCCAAGAAAATGGAGCAGAATTTCGGCATTAAGTTCTCCGGGAAGGTGACGATACAGGGTGACAGGCGTTTGCCCTATGGCGACCTGGTCAAGGTAATGTACACCTGTGGCCGTGCCGACTATCCGAATATGCGGCTCGTGGTCTATCGGAAGGAAGAACAGGAAAACAGTATGTAGCCGCATCGGCGCGCTGGCAGCCCGCAACGCCATTGCCAGGCGTTTGCGGCCTCGGGCCAGGGTGTGAGTGATGTTTCAACGCGAACTCTCCACAGGGTTTCACATCAATGTACCGTATCCTGCGTGGGTGACATCATGAGAGAAGCAGGGACAACGGATCGCACGGACGACTTGGGCCAGACGGTCGAAGCCAGCGCCTCTCCAGGCTTCGGGGATGGGCCCTTGCCGGAGTTTCCCAAGGAGTTCCTCAGGCACCCTCTCGAACACCTGGACCGTCGGTTCACGATGATCTTGGCGGGGTCGCTCGTGCTCCACTTCGCCGTCATCACCTATTTTATCTTCAACCCTCCAACTCACCAGACCAGGATCGAGGACATCGTCGATTTGCAGCGGCTGTATACGGAACGCATCCTGCTGAAAGAAAGCAGAGCGAAGTTGGTGGAAACAACGGAGGCCGAGCCTGTCGAGAGCGGCACGGGCACACCGGAAACATCCGGGACGAGCGCACCTGCGAAGAAGGCCGCTCGACCTGCCCGCCGCGGCGGTGGTGGCGGGGGTGAAGGTGGTGGACCACGAGGCGTAGCCAGCCGGCGTCAGCAGGCTGAAGAGATTCGTGCACGAGCCGGCAGTGCCGGAATTCTTGCTCTCCTCGGCAGTACCTCTGAAGCGGCAACGGGCCGCGGGGTTGCCAATATCCTTGGTGGGGCAGCCGGTGGAGCAAAGGACCTCGATTCTGCCCTGCGGGGGGTTTCGGGGATCAAGAGTAGCGGTGTGCCAGGGAAGCGCGGTGCAGGTGGTGGAGGCTACAAGGGCGGCCGGGCCGGCGGGGGTGGCGGCATCGAAAGTCTGCTCGGTGGGGCGGGCACCGCCGAGACTGGTAGTTTTGAGCGCACCGGCGAGCTCGTGGTGAGCAACGAAGTGCCTTTGATCGAAGACTCCGGCGCCGGACCTGGTGGTGCCGGGCGCGACCCCGATCGCATCCACCAGGTCGTCGAGAGCCACAGAAGCGCCATTCAGTACTGCTACAACAGAGAACTGAAGCGAAATCCGAACCTTCGAGGCAAGATGGTGCTTCGGATCACCCTGACTCCTCAGGGCACGGTCAAGAAAGTGCAGGTCCTCCAGAACACGCTGAATAACCGGCGGGTCGAGCGCTGCGTGGTAAGTCGCATCCGAAACTGGAACGACTTCGGCGTCATCGACGCGAAATATGGGGACACGATCTTCACTCAGACATTTGTATTCGGCTACTGATTCGGGAAACGCCAAGAGCCTGCGGGCCTGAAATCACACGGAAACTTCAGCGTTTATTCCAACCGCCAGGACTCGGTTGTCTATGGCGGTTTTTTTGTAAGCCGTCACAACAAATCTTTGTTGCTTTAGAGGTCGGAAACGCTCTCGCCAGCCATAGGGCGGGTCCCTGATTACCTTTTGCTGATCGCACAGGGTGGATTGGAGCTGTCCCGTCCTTCGGGGATTTCGAATCCCCGTCCAACGGTGCGTCCACAGATTCAATCCGTGGACGAGGTGGTTTTGGTTTGGGTCTGCCATCAGACCTCAACTGACCTGGGTCCGGGAGTGGTTTCCGGAGCCAGGGGTTGGATAGGGACTGCGTCCCGGGCAGGGCTTGGGTCCAAGAGACCTTTGTAAGGGTTGGCGACTTTCAAAGGTCACCAGGAGCGTTTCTTAAGAGAGAGGAGGGTAAGATTGGAGCAACTGGAGGGATGGAAGCGAACCCATATGTGCGGCGCTTTGCGCAAGGCGGATGCGGGCGAGGAGGTTACCTTGATGGGTTGGGTCGACCGCAGGCGCGACCACGGCGGCCTGATCTTTGTCGACCTGCGCGACCGTGACGGGGTGACGCAGGTGGTCTTCAACCCGGAGGAGTCGAGTCAGGCCTTCCAAAAGGCGAAAGAGGTTCGCAGTGAATATGTACTCGCTGTTCGCGGGCAGGTGATGGAACGCCCCGAGGGCCTGGTGAATGCCAATATCCCCACGGGCGAGATCGAAGTGCACTGCACGGAGCTGAAGATTCTGAACCGAGCGGAGACGCCGCCGCTGGCCGTCAGTGGTCCGATGGAAGCGGGTGAGGAGCACCGGCTGAAGTACCGGTACCTCGATTTGCGCCGGCCGGCGATGCAGCGCAACCTGCTGCTGCGCCATCGGCTCTACCAGGTCGTGCGCCGCTATCTTGACGAGCAGGGTTTCGTCGAGATCGAGACCCCGATGTTGATGCGGAGCACTCCCGAGGGAGCCAGGGATTTTCTGGTGCCGAGTCGGTTGAACCCCGGGAAGTTCTACGCCCTGCCGCAGTCTCCGCAAACGTACAAGCAGATCCTGATGGTGGCCGGATACGACCGCTATTTTCAGATCACCAAATGCTTTCGCGATGAGGATCTCAGGGCCGACCGCCAGCCCGAGTTCACGCAGATCGATTTGGAGATGTCGTTTGTTGAACGCGAAGACGTGATGGCGCTCGTCGAGGGGTTGATGGAGCGAGTCTTTCACGAAATCCTCGGCCGGGCTCTCGAGAGGCCGGTGCCCCGGCTGACCTACGAGGAGGCCCTCAGTCGCTACGGCAGCGACAAGCCCGACTTGCGCTTCGGCCTGGAGCTGGTCGAGGTGACGCCCCTGGCTGCGAGAAGCGAATTCAAAGTGTTCCGCGATGTGGTTGCTGGCAACGGAATTGTGGCGGGATTGTGCCTGCCATCTGGAGCGAAGTATTCGCGGAGCCAGATCGACGAACTGACCCGCCGGCTGGTCGAGTTGGGAGGAAAAGGACTGGTGGCGATCAAGGTGGGTGACCACGGGTGGGAGTCGGCGATCTCGAAATACTTCAGCGACGAGGTGAAGGCCGAGATCAACGCAGCCTTCTCCGCAAAGCCGGGAGACCTGCTCCTTCTTGTCGCCGATGGACGCGAAAAGGCACTGACGCTGCTGGGCGGCCTGCGGAGCCATCTGGCACAGCAAGAAGGCCTCATCGCTGAAGACGAGTACCGGCTCGCCTGGATGATCGATTTCCCGTGGCTGGAGTTCGACGAAGAGGAAAACCGGTACGTGGCACGACATCACCCGTTTACGGCGCCGCTCGACGAGGATCTCCCTCTGATGCAGAGCGCGCCCGAGCGCATCCGTGCCAAAGCCTACGACCTGGTTCTCAATGGTAGCGAGATCGCCGGAGGCAGCATCCGTATCCATCGCCGCGACTTGCAGGAGCAGATGTTCCAGTTGTTGAACATCAGCCGCAGGGAAGCGGCCGACAAGTTCGGGTTCCTGCTCGATGCATTTCGCTACGGAGCGCCGCCGCATGGTGGAATTGCCTTCGGTTTCGACCGCCTGGCGATGATCCTTGCCGGCGAGAAGTCGATTCGTGAGGTGATTGCTTTCCCGAAGACCAACACGGGGCTCTCCTTGATGGATGGGTCGCCTGCCGAAGTCGATCCAAAACAATTGGAAGAGCTTCATTTGAGGACGATTTAGCGGCCGATTTTTCGCTTGACAAATTAGCCGCCATTTCTTATTATACGGGGTGCGTTGACCAGGTCTGTTAAGGAAGTCGAACATCTTTCGCTCGGCTTGTTCGTGCCGAAAAACGGGGGGACGTGGAGGTCGGTTGGACATCTTACTGGAGGAAGGAGGTGGTTGTGCCTATGCCCAAGTTCCTGAAGTCGACTGGGACATTTCTCATCATGTCCTCAATCGTGTTTTCGCTTTCAGTCGTTGGATGTACGAAGCGGCCGAACGCCGAGCAGCTCCGCGCCTTGGATGAACAACGCAAGGCGACGACGGCTGCGGAGGATCAGGTCAAGAAGCTCGAGAGCGAGAAGGCCGACCTGCAGAAGCAGCTTGAGCAAAAGAAGGCCGAGCTCAACAAGGCCAAGCAGGTGAAAGATCACGTGCAGAAACGTTTGAGTCAGGAGGGAGGTTGATCATCGTAGCGATCGAACTTAGAAGGAGGGTTGTATGAAGTCAATCGTTGGCATTGTCTTCTTGCTCGGCCTGTCGTTGCTGGTCCTTCCTGCGTCGCAAAATGGGGTTGCCTTGGCGCAGGAGCAGATGACGATGGAGGAATACAACCAGCAACTTCAAGAGCTGAAGCAACGTGAGGCTCGCGCAAAGACACAGATCCAACAGCTGCAAGGCGAAATTGCCTCGCTTCGCGAGGAGATTCAGCGAGCCGAGTCGGAAACACAGCAGGTCTGGAATGAGATCTACAGCTTGCTGGGGACGGATGAGGCCGGTGTGAACGCGTACCGCCAGCAGCTCAGTGCCCTCGAGGGAGACGTTGACGCCCTGATGGCTTTGTCGCCGGAAGAGCTGTTCCAGCGGCGGAAGGAAATCGACGCCTTGCAGGCGCGGCTCGATGAGGCAAAGCAAAGCAAGATTTCCTACCTGCCAGAGATGGAAGACAAGATCGCTACGATCGAGGGCAAGATCAATCGGCTGCGCAACAAGCTGCCGGCTGCGTTGTACGACGAGTACACCGTGTTGAGGGGCGACTACCTTTGGAAGATCTCTGCCAAGTCCGATATCTACGGCGACCCGTACCAGTGGATGCGGATCTACACCTACAACCGGGATCAGATCAAGGATCCTGACTTGATCTTCCCCGACCAGGTGTTCAAGATTCAGCGTGGAGTAGGCGACAAAGAGTATCTGGTACAAAAAGGCGAATTCCTCGCCAAGATCGCTGCCAGCCTCGGAAACGCAATCACCTGGCGCAAGATCTACGAGGCCAACCGCGACATTCTGGGCGACGATCCAAATATGCTCTACCCCTACACGGTGCTCCGTCTGCCCCAGTAGTGACCTGTTTGCAGCACGGGAAAGACAAAACGGTTGTGGCGGGTCTCGCGAACGTCGCAGAGGCTCGCCACACTTCTTTCTTGGAGAGTCGCGGCGGTGTTCTTGGGCGATGAACTTTCCCCTTGATGTGTTGGTAAAAGCTCTTGGTGACCGACAGTAAGGTAGCCAACCGAGGGCTTTTTCTTTTTGGGAGATGCACGAACAGAAAAACAATCATAGGGTCACGAAACACCTGTCGATTCAGGGAATCGATCAGCTGCAGCTTTTGGGGTATAAGGACAGCAACCTGCGGTCGATCGAAAAGAGCTTTGATGCCCGGATCGTGGTGCGCGGTGGCCACATCATCTTGCAGGGGGAACCGGAGGTTGTGGACCAGCTCGAACGTGTCTTTTCCGAGCTGATCCTCATGGTGAACAGGAACAAGGTCATCGAGCCTCGCGACGTCGATACGGTGATCGATCTGGTCAAAGTGCAATCCCGAGACGGTGACGAGTCGGCTCAGGCGACTTTCTTGGAGGAAAGTGACGAAGGGGTTATTCTCTACAAGAAGAACGGCTTCATTAAACCAAAGAGCAAGGGGCAGTTCGAGTACTTCAGGGCGACCCGAAAGAACGACATTGTCTTTGTGATCGGCCCGGCCGGGACCGGAAAAACGTACCTCGCAGTTGCCATGGCGGTTGCGGCCTTCCGCGACCGCGAAGTCGACCGTATCATTTTGGCCCGTCCCGCTGTGGAGGCCGGCGAGAGCCTGGGCTTTCTGCCCGGGGATCTGCGGGAGAAGGTCGAACCGTATCTCCGGCCTCTGTATGACGCGCTGTATGACATGCTGCCGGCGGATAAGTTGCGCAAGTACATCGAGACGAACATTATCGAGATCGTGCCGCTCGCCTACATGCGCGGGCGCACCCTGAACAACGCTTTCGTGATTCTCGATGAGGCGCAAAACACCTCGACCAAGCAGATGAAGATGTTCCTAACCCGCCTGGGGGTCAATTCCAAGGCGATCATCACCGGCGATATCACCCAAATCGACCTTCCTACGACAACGCAATCCGGACTGGTACAAATTCGTCACGTCCTGCAGGACATCGAGGGCATTGCGTTCGTATACCTCACCGATCGCGACGTCGTGCGGCACCGACTGGTGCGCGAAATCATTAAGGCCTATGACGCCTACGACGAGGCGCAGCGGGGCGAGAAGGCCTGAGTCGGAGCGCGGACGCTGTGCAAACATCTGACGACAAAGCGAGTAGACGCACCTTCCTCGGCCATGAGCAGCGCGGGGCAGAGGATCTGAAGATTCACGTCTTTCGCTGGAAGTACCTGCCTCAGGCGGTGATGGCAGTCCTGCTCGTCCTCCTCATCGTCCTCCTCTTCCCGCGTGGAAAATCATTCAAGTTCGCAGATCTGAAAGAGGGGGATGTCTATGTGGGCGAGGAGATCATTGCGCCTTTCACGTTTTCGGTGAACAAGACCCCGGCAGAATACGAGGCGGATGTCGAAGCCGCCCGCGAAAAAGTGCAGCCGGTGTTCGTGCGGGTGGATTCCATTGCGCACCGAGAACTCCGTCGGCTGGAACAGTTTTTCGTGGCGCTGGACTCGGTTGAAATGTCGAGGGCTGCTGACTCCGTCAAGATTGACCTTGTCCGGGATCTACTCAATCGTTATGGCGTCGTTGCTTCCGATCGGGACATCCGTCTGCTGGCCAGAGGATGGCGGTCGACCGGGAAAAAGAAGTCGACAGCGGGTCGATCGGCGGCTGCCGAACGCCTGGAACTGTCGCAGGTCAGCGCCGATCTCACGCGGATTGCTCGCGACCTGTACGCGATTGGCATCCTGGACCAACGCCCTTCCGCCCTGCCCGGATACGTGCGCCAGATTCAGGTAGGGAATGCCAGCCACAAGCCCACGGACTTCTACGGCCCCGATGCGGTTCAGCGCCAGGCGCTGGAAAAACTGCGAGAGCTCTACCACGAGAGTGAAGACCAGGTTCGCATCGGATATCAGATCCTTGTCGCCTTCCTCGAGCCCAATCTTATTTACAACGAGAATGAGACCCAGCGCCGGATTAAGGAGGCGGTAGCACGTGTGCCCAGGGCAAAAGGAACCGTCCTGGAGAAAGAGCGCATTATCGGCAGCAACGAGCGCATCACCAAGGCCCATATCGAGAAGCTCCGCTCTCTGGCCGAGGCGATGGCGGGGCGCGAAACTGAACAAGGTTTCTTCCGTGCTGCACTTCCCTACGTCGGCAGGTTGCTGATTGTCCTGAGCGCGCTCTCGATTCTCGGAGTGTTCCTCTATATCGCTCGTCGCGAGGTGTTCGATGACCCGCGGCGCGTCTTCATGATCGCCATTCTTCTGGCGCTCGTGGCGGTCACTGCCTACTTCGTGAACCGTGCCGGGCTGTCGGAATTCCTGATTCCAGTAACCATCGCCGCGATGTTGTTCACGATTTTCTTTGACACTCGCGTCGGGTTGCTGGGTGCGGTGACGATTGGGCTGCTGGTGGGCGCGATTCGAGGCAACGAATACAGCATCACGATGGTGTCGATTTTCGTCGGCACTGTGGCGGTGATTTCCGTCAGCCGGGTTCGCAGTCGAGTGTGGCTGTTCAAGGCGCTGGTGAGCATCTCTCTGGGCTATGTGTGGGCCATTTCGGCCATGGATTTTGTTCGCCATACGCCCCTCGGCCAGGTGGCCGAGCACTGGGTATACGGGATCCTGAACGGTGTCCTCGCTCCGATTCTGACCTACGGTTTGATGGTGGTCTTCGAGTATGTCTTCGACATGACCACCGATGCCACGCTGCTGGAACTATCCGACCTGAACAAGCCGCTGCTGCGACAGCTGGCGATGGTTGCTCCGGGAACCTATCACCATAGCATCATCGTCGGGAATCTGGCCGAAACGGCTGCCGAGAAGATCGGCGCTAACTCCTTGCTCACTCGCGTAGGCGCCTACTACCATGACATCGGCAAGATGGAAATGCCCGAGTACTTCGTGGAAAATCAAAAAGGGGGCAAGAATCCGCATGACCGGCTGGCGCCCAGCATGAGCGCCCTGATCTTGATCAATCATGTGAAACGTGGCCTGGAGATTGCGGAACAACACGGGTTACCTACTGAAATCCGCGATTTCATTGCACAACACCACGGCACTTCTCTGATTGCCTTTTTCTTCAACAAGGCTCGGGAGCGCAGCAACGGTTCGGAGGTTCAGGAAACCACGTTTCGCTATCCTGGACCGCGGCCGCGAACCAAAGAGACGGGGATCGTGATGCTGGCCGACTCCGTAGAGGCGGCGGCTCGAACGTTGAAAGAGCCGTCCGTCGGGCGACTTCGAAGCCTGGTCAACGCCATCGTGCAGGAGAAGTTCAATGACAACCAGCTCGCAGAGTGCCCCCTTACTCTGCGTGATCTGACGCTGATCAAAGAGAGTTTCGTCAATATGCTGACCGGGATCTATCATGCTCGCATTGAATATCCCGAGCAAGAGAAGAAGTTCTTCCAAAAGGAAGCCCGGCTGGCTAAGGAGACCACCGTTGAGTATCCGGCTCCGCGTGATAAAGTCGCGTAGTGTCCCGGTGCAAACCGCCGCTCTGAGGGAATTCGCCCGGCGTCTTCTGCAGAGCGAACACGTGCAGGCGGGTGAGATCAATTTGGTCTTTGTGGACGATAACTACATCCAGAGGCTGAACGAACAATTCCTCGATATCGGCGCGCCGACGGATGTGCTGTCCTTCCCCCTGGAGAGCAGAGACGGTTACCTGGAGGGGGAAGTCTATGTTTCCGTCGACACGGCCGTGCGGCAGTCGCACGAGTATCGTGTTTCTGTCGAAGAGGAGATTTTCCGGTTGGTGGCCCATGGACTTCTTCACCTCGTCGGCTACCGGGATTACACGCCCTCTGAGAAGGCTGAGATGACTCGCAAGGAGGACGAATATCTCGGTCTCCTGCAAGAAAAAACGGTAAGTCGAACAACATAGGAGTTGCAAAGATCTTTGGAAACCGAATGGTTTGGATTTGAGCTCGGTCTACTCGGCGTAGCAGCTCTGCTGTCTTTCTTGCTGTCGACAGCTGAGATCATTCTGTTCTCTCTTTCGAAGTCCGCGGTTGACCTGCTCTCAGCGGCCAACCGGCTGTCGGGAAGATGGTTGGCCCGGCTCCTGGAAGATCCACAGAGTCTCAAGGCTACGTTCCGTATCGGGCGCCTGCTCAGCAACGTCACGGTCGTAGCGACCCTGACTCTTCTCTCCTTCCACCTGGCGCTCCTAATAGGCATCCCTTTTGTTCTGGCAACGTTCCTCGAAATCATTTTTGTCGGCATCGTCGCGCTTCTGCTCAGCATATTCTCACCCACCCTGTACGTGGCTCGAAATGCAGATGCCTGGGCGACTCGCATCCTGCCGTTTGTCGTCTTGGTCCATCTTCTTCTGACACCGATCACAGCGGCATACATCGGTCTCAACCGCTGGATCGGCAAGAGGCGTCGTATGAAGGGTGGTGCGGAGCCGTTTATGGAAGAGGAGCTGCGCACCCTCATCGAAGTTGGCGAGGAGAAGGGGCCTCTCGAAGAAGACGAGCGCCGCATGATTCACTCCATCTTCGAATTCGGTGAGACGCTGGTGCGCGAAGTGATGGTGCCGCGTACCGACATGATTACTGTCGATCGCAGCACTTCGGTCGAGGCCCTCGTCGAGGTGATCCGCGAGTGCGGACATTCGCGCATCCCGATCTATGAGGGTCGAGTGGATCGCATTATCGGTATTCTGCACGCCAAAGACTTGTTGATTCGCATCGGATCCGGAGAGCCGATTACCGACCTGGGCGATATCGTGCGGCCGCCGTATTTTGTCCCGGAGACGAAAAAGATCGACCAGCTGCTGCGGGAATTTCAGCAGGAAAAGACCCACATGGCGATCGTAGTCGACGAGTATGGCGGCACGGCCGGTCTGGTTACGCTCGAAGATGTTCTTGAAGAAATCGTCGGCGAGATTCAGGATGAATACGACTTCGAAGTTCCTCTCTACCGCCGTATCGACGAAAAGACGCTGGTGGTGGACGCCAAGATGGACTTGCACGATTTGAACGAACTGCTCGAAATCGATTTGCCGACGGAGGAGGGGTATGAAAGTCTCGGCGGTTTCATCTTGAACCTGACAGGCTACGTGCCGGCGGAGAACGATGTGGTCACATACGACGGCTACGACTTTGTCATCGAGAAGGTCGACGGGAACCGCATCGTCCGCGTGCGGATCGTTCGTGTGCCCGAGCGAGATTCGCAGGAATCCGAAGCGCACATGAAGGGGGCGTAAGAAGAGTGAGAACTTTCTTTTTCGTCTTGACTTTGCCCAAAAATTTGGTTAATATCACACCGTTTTGTCTGGATGCTCCTTCTGGCTCCAGGGGCTTGCCCTTGGTTTGAGCTCTTGTTTTTCTGTCCTGAAAAACGGGGCCAGCCCGTTCGGCGTTGGACCGCGGTGCGGGGGAATCGTGTTCATGAGGTTCGTTTGAGCAAACGGGAGAGGAGGTCGACAGATGGCTGCACTGCGCTTTGATGTTCGCGACTTGTTTCGTGCACCAAGAATCACCTTGAGCCCGCAGCGGCTTTGGATCCAGCTTGTTGGATTTGCGGTGGGCTACGCGGGGTACCTGGTCCTCACCTACGTCAGCTTCGCGGCCGCTGGCCAAAGTCTCGACGTGGTCTGGGCCCGGTCGGGGCTGCTGCCTTGTCTTTTCGGCTCAGGCACAGGGGCTCCCTGGTATAGCTGGGTGATTTGGGCCCTGGGGTCGGCGTTCTTTTTGGCCAGCTACCTGGTCAGCGCGACCGCTGTAGCTCGTTCCGCTTTCATGGTGCTGAAGGGGAACCACTTTTACACCTGGCGAGAAGCCTACAGCTTTGCCATCAAGAAGGCTGGTTCTGTGCTGCTGTCGCCTGTGGCCCTTATCGGGCTGGCCTTTGCTTTCGTGGTCGGCGCCTGGGTCATCGGCCTTCTCGGCCGCATTCCCTATGTCGGCGAGCTTGGGTTGACACTACTGACCGTCGTCTGGCTGGCTGCGGCGCTCTTTCTGTTTTTCCTGATGATCGCCGTGGCAGTGGCCCTGCTGTTGGCACCTTCAGTGATTGCGACCACTGGAGAGGACGCCTTCGAGGCGGTGTTTCAAACCTTTTCCACCACATGGAGCCAGCCCTGGCGTCTGGTCTTCTATCAGGCTCTGTCCGTGGCTCTGGCCTTCATCGGCTTCTTTGCGCTTGCCTATGCGGTCAAGACCTCCCTTGGGATCATGAATGGCTTGTTTGCGTTCTCGATGGGGAGCAAATACACCGACATCGCCATGCAGGCGCAGGCACTCCTTCAGAGCTGGACCCTGCCTTTCCAGGACTGGCTCGGAGCTGTTTTCGGGCCCTACGCAAACTACATCACCTTCACTCGAACCTATCTTCCGGTCGAAGGACTGCGTATCACCCAGACTATTTCCGCCTATCTGTTCTCGATTTCGCTTCTCTTCGCTGGCGGCTGGGTGATCTCCTACCTCCTGGCGAGCTATACCGTTGGCACGATGATGGGCTACGTCGTGATCCGTAAGAAGAAGGATGATGAGAACCTTCTCGAACGGAAGGAGCCGGAGGAGTATGAAGCCGAAGAGCAGACCACTCAGCCGGCCGAGAAGGCAACCTCGGAAAGCGGCGAGGTGACGGCAACCTCAGAGAGCGGCGGCTCCACGGAAGCTGCTGAAAAGACGGAGCCGAGCGACGAGGAGAAGGGCGAGCAATAGAAGCGATTGCGGAGGGTGGCAAAGCGATGTCCATCAACCAGTTGCGCCGTGATCCGATCACGGGCGGATGGACCATCATCCTGCAACAGGAAGTCGACCTGACGACGCTGGTCGCCAACCGCATGCCTCGAGAGTCGGACCTTGCCGGGAATCAGACTCCCTGCGAATATTGCGCCGGTCACGAGGATGAAACCGCCGAGGAGATCTACGCGATCCGCCGCAACGGCTCGGTGTCGAACGGACCGGGCTGGAGGGTGCGGGTCATCCCGTACAAGTCGCCGGTACTGCAGATCTATGGCGATCTGAACAACCGCGGCGTCGGCATGTACGATGTGCTGGACGGTGTCGGCGCGCATGAGATCGTCGTGGAGACGCCGCGGCATGGGGTGTCTTTGCCGGATCTGCCGGTCGATCATGTGGCGGATATTCTGCGCGCCTACCATGACAGGGTGCTGGATCTCAAGGGGGATGAGCGTTTTCGTTATGTACTGGTGCACAAGAGTTACGGCGAAGACGCCAGTTCGACGGCTCGCCATGCGTACGCTCACATTGTCGCGACTCCGATCACACCTGTTCGAGTCAAGCAGGAGTTGATCAACGCCAGGGAGTACTATCTGTACAAGGAGCGCTGCGTTTTTTGTGATATTGTGCGCCAGGAGCTGGAGGACGAGGCTCGGGTTATACTGGAGAATTCCGATTTCGTCGCTCTGGCTCCGTTCGCCTCACGGGCACCCTTTGAAACCTGGATCCTTCCGAAAGAACACCAGCCGTTTTTTGAGCACTGTACGTGCCTTGAGCCGCTGGCCGAGGTGCTGCGTGAGGTTCTCGGCAGGATTCGGATGGTGTTGAAAGATCCGAACTATGTGTTCGTCGTGCACTCCGGGCCGAATCCCAAGGCCGGAAAGCTCCGGGGTTATTGGAAGACGCTCGAGCGGGACTATCACTGGCATATCGAAATCACGCCGAGGTTGCGTGGCTATACCAGCTTCGAGGTAGGGTCAGGATTTCCAATCAACACGGTCGCCCCGGAACTGGCAGGCACGGTTTTGCGGGGAAATCGTCCTTTGCTGGACGTCGAGGCCGCGACCATGGCGCCTCAGGAGCGTGCCTGAAACCGACGACGGTGCGATCTAGGGCGCCTGTGTGCTTGTCATCGAATTGGTCAGTACAAATGGTTCTTACCTGATGCCGCTCCGGCCTCTGGAGAGAATGTCACCGCCCACTGCCCCGACCCCGGCAGCATATTGGGCCTGCTAGCACAAACCGACAGGGAGTAAAATGCAACGACTCGCGATTGCAGGGGGAGGGCTCATCCTGGCTTTGGCCGTCGTATGGGTGGCCAACTCGGGGAAGAGAGTTTCGGAAGATAACGATCGCCTGCGCGACCCGCGCGAGAAGCACTTCGCCCGGATTCGGCAAATCACTTTCGAGGGGGCGAATTCGGCAGAGGCCTATTTCAACGCCGATGCCACAAAACTGATCTTTCAGTCGACTCGCGGCAAGTTCAAGTGCGACCAGATTTTTACCATGAATATCGACGGCAGCGACCTGCGCCTGGTCAGCACCGGCAAAGGGCGGACGACCTGCGCCTACTTTTTCCCCGACGGCAAGCGGATCCTCTTTTCCTCGACCCACCTGGCAAGCGACGATTGCCCACCGCTACCGGACTATTCCAAGGGGTATGTCTGGGCGGTTTACCAGGACTACGATATTTTCACGGCCAATGTCGACGGTTCGAATCTCCAACGCCTGACGGACACCGAGGGGTACGATGCCGAGGCGACGATCTCGACCGATGGAAAGAAGATCGTGTTTACGTCAATGCGCGACGGAGATCTGGACATCTACTCCATGGATGCCGACGGCAGTAACGTACGGCGACTAACGAACGAGTTGGGTTACGACGGCGGGGCTTTCTACTCGCTGGATGGCACCAAGATCGTGTACCGCGCTTACCATCCGAAGAAACCGGAGGAGATTGCCGACTACAAGGAACTCCTCAAGGAAGGGCTCATCCGTCCTTCCAATCTCGAGCTGTTCGTGATGGATGCGGATGGATCCAACAAACGTCAGATTACCCACAACGGTGCTGCCAATTTTGCTCCGTTTTTCCATCCCAGTGGCAAAAAGATCATTTTCGCCTCCAACATGCACGATCCGCGAGGCCGAAATTTTGATCTCTATCTGATCAACATCGATGGCACCGGCCTCGAACGCGTCACCTACTCGCCGGAGTTCGACGGGTTTCCGATGTTCAGTCGCGATGGAAAGCTGCTGGTGTGGTGCTCCAACCGGAATGCGCAGCAGCCTCACCAGACGAACGTATTCATCGCCGACTGGGTCGACTGAGGGAGGGAGTGAGCCACAACGGAGCGCTGCGGATGAAGCCGCAGATTTGTGAGGCGGCGAGAAGGACGCTGTTGTGACTGTTCGTGGGGTGGTCTGTTATTGGGGTTGCAAGCGGAAGAAGAACGTGGTACCCTGTCCTGGACTTGATTCAAGCCAGATGCTGCCGCCGAAGCTCTCCACCACGCGCCGGGCGATCGCCAGCCCCATGCCCGTACCCTCGCCGTCCCGAACAAGGCGCACCATGGGGCGAAACACGACCTCCTGCTGTTCTCTGGGTATGCCACATCCCTGGTCGCGAATGTAAAAGACACCACTTCGGTGCCCCACATCGACATGCGTCGGGTGCTCGCAGGTCGTGTACTTGACTGCGTTGTCCATCAAGTTCAAGAAAAGTTGTCGCAGGCGTATGGGGTCGCCTTTCATGGTGGGGAGGCGACCAATCTTGATGGACACTTTCTTCCTCTGTGACTTTGGCTCCAATACCGACGCGATCTCCCTTACTAGAAGATTCAAGTCGACCTTCTGCTCGCAGTGAACTACGTGCCCTGCCTGGGTGAGCTCCTGCAGACGAGTGATGAGCTCCTGCATTTGCACCGTGTTCTTGATCGCCCGTTTGAGGAAATCCTTCCCCCTGCCTGGAATCTCGCGGCCGAATTCGTCCAGACACGCTTCGACAAAGCCCTGCACGGAGACCAGAGGTGAGCGGAGGTCGTGAGAGGCGATACGTACAAAGTCCTCCAGCTCTCTGTTCTTCGCTGCCACTTCCTCGGTCTTGTTCTTGAGCTGCTCGAACAACAAGGCGTTCTCGATCGCAATCGCCACTTGGGTTGCGACGGATTGCAGCAGAGTTTGATCGTCGCGCAGGAGCCGGTGTCGGCGTTGTGCTACCAGAGTGAGCACGCCCAGCAGCTTGCCTTTTGCCCGCAACGCGAGGTAATGATAGGTCGTCCAAATCGGGGTGCCGTTGGCTGGCGAGTCCGGGGAAGGCGTTATCACCGTCGTCACAAAGCCGTCCGGGCAGGCGTCTTCACCTTCGAGGATGAATTCACCGGTGGATGCGTGCTTTTCGAGGAAGTCCGGCTCGCGGTCTGGGATCTCCAGCCCGACCCTGGCGCGAACTTCCCCCGGATGATCGCGCTTTTCATCCCAAAGGCGGATGCTGGCAGCGTCGATTCGCAACAGAGCCAGAATACGAAGAAGACACTCGTGAAGGATGCGATCGAGGTCGAGCGATTGCGTCAGGGCGGTTGAGATACCATAGAGTGTGGAGAGCTGTTCGGTGCGACGCTGGATCTTGTTCTGGGTTTCGTTCCATTTGGTCATGTCGCGGCCGATGCACAGAAGCCCGGTGAGCACCCCTTCTTCATAGATCGGGTTGGCCGACAACGAAAGCTGCACTTCCCGCCCTTCCGGACCGTATACGCGGACTTCCAGCACCTCGCGCTCACCCAGCAGACAGCGATGCAGGCTTCGCATTGCCATAGGCAGGTCTTCCGAAACCACCAGATCGCTGAAGTGACGGCCGAGCCAATGGTCCCGGGGCCGCCCCGAAAGTTCCTCGGCGCGTGAGTTGACGTACGCCAGATTACCGTCTAGATCGAGGATGACGACCACGTCGTTGGCGTGCTCCAGCCACAGCCGAACCGTGGTGCCGGCGGCGTTGATACGGCTTGCCAGTGAACCGCGCGCGGTTGCCGCCTGCCGCGAAAAGTGCTGGATGATTGACATCAGCGCGCCTGCCGTTTGGGAAGAATCGGTGGCAAACAGGATGCGGGTATCGTGGAAAAGTGCATGCGTCCACAGCCTCACCATTGCGGAGCGGATCCTTTCCTGCCCGTGAGCTTCGAGCAGCACATCGACGCCGTCCAGCAGAATGGCCGAACTTCGGGCCTGGTCCATGAAGCCGTTGAGAAGCAGCAACATCTCATCCAACTCGAGAGGATGAAAGTCGGAAGAGCGGTCACCCTGGAGGAAGTGCAGGCGCACGTTGTCCAGCTGGAGTCGCTGGTTCAGCTCGCTCCGAGTGTACTTGGTGAGACAAAGGCCACTCCGGCCCGCCGCGATGAGGTCCTCAAACAGCCGGTAAGGGTCGCCCTCGGTACGGGTGAGGAGCTGAATCTTGGGCGGGAGATCGGCCGCCAGACCGGCCAGAGGGTGTCTGTACTGTGCGGTCGATTGTCGATGTCCTTGTACCATCCGTACGAAGTCCTTTGTGACATTACCCTGGTAATTTAACGACCTTGTGGCGATCTGCAAGAAGTTTTCAAGCCTTTACGAAAACTTAACTGCTCTCCGTGGATAGATTCGGGTTGACTGCGCACGCTTTTTTCGCTACATTTCCCCTGTTTGCAGGCCGCCGGGATACCCGGGGCGCTAAGATGAGAAGATATCGGCTGCTCGTTGTACTGATTGTGTTCCTGTCAGTGATGGTCGCCGCTGGCGGCAGGCTGAGGGACGGGGATCGGGATCTGCTGCTCCGTCAGAAAGGCCGGCTGACGCAGGTCGACACGCTGTCGTGGACGACTGCAGGAACACATTCCACCGTCGAGGTTCGCCTCGAAGATGACCGGCATAACTGGATCCGATTTCAGGCAAGGGCTCCGCGGGAATTCCATCGTCCTTTGCCAGTGGTGGTCGTCCTCGGAGGCGTCGACATTGGGGAGGCCACACTTCGTTATATCCATGAAGACGATCCAGTCCTGCTTGTGGCGATCGACTATCCCTATCCAGTTGAAGAACTTCGTACCTTTTGGGATGTCGTATTCAGAGCTCCAGCCCTGCGCCGGGCTGTGTTTCGCACGGTTGCCGGGGCCTGTCTGGTAGCCGACTGGTTCAGCCAGAGGACCGATGTGGACACCACCCGGGTCACTCTGGTTGGCTACAGCTTCGGAGCGCCGTTCGTTCCGGCCGTCATGAGTCTCGAAAGGCGTTACCGGGCTGCCGCCATCATCTACGGGGGTGGCGACATCGCTTCGTTGATCGCCAGGAACGTGAGCACGGGGCTGGGCCTGTTGAACCGGGCGATCGGTGGCGTGGCCGGGCTGCTGTTGGCCCCCATTGAGCCGTTGAGACACGTGGCCGACATTTCCCCTCGACCTCTTCTTATGATCAATGGCACCGAGGATGCGATCATGCCGCCGAGCAATGCCCGCTTGCTGTTCGAGGCTGCTCGCGAACCCAAACGGTTGATCTGGATCGAGTCGACTCACATGATGCCCTGGAAGACCGGGCTGATCGAGCAAATCGTGCAGAAACTCAGGTCGTGGCTGCTGGAGCAGGGACTTCTCAGCCCGGCTCGAGAGTAGCCACTGTGAGGCGGTGAGCATGGTTTTCTTCATCCGAAAAAAATCCAGGACGCGACGGAAAGCAAAGCACAATCGATGGCGACAGACATCCAGGCTCCGCCAGGCCAGCGGCATCGATCCCGCCTTTCTGCCCGTGTCCGTCGAGGTGCAGGAGCGCATCCAAGCCGCACTGGCCGAGGTGGGGGAAGCGTGGCCGGGTGCCGAAGGGCGGCTGCAGCGACTCGTCGCCGAACTGGTGGAGCGACAGCTCAGCACCCGTGCCGTGGAGTATCTTGAGGAGCTGTACGACCGCTTGCCCGACGCCGGGCTTCGAGCTATGGTGGCCAGGCGGGCTTATCGGCTGCGGCGCGAATACATGGTTTCTTTCAAGGAGTTCTCGGACCGGGCATTGATTCAACTCGCGAAGCGCAGCGACAGGGCAGCACAGTGGGAAGGACTCTATCTCCTGGGGACCTACGGAGGCCAGGGCGCGTTGCAGTTCCTGCAGGAAGGCCTGGAGAACGGCTTCGAGCCTGCTTTGGCGCAGGCCGCGAGGGTGGCGATTCGGAAGATCCATCTGCGGCTGGAAGAGAAACGCCGCGAGCGTGGCTTCTGAGCCGCAAGAGGGCACGCCGCCGGCCCACTTCCAGATGGATCAACCGGGGGTGGCTGAGGCGTGAATGGGGACGAAAAGAGAGACCCGCTACTTCGGGAGATCGTACTGGCTCTTAGATGTCTTCGAAGAAGGTCACCTCGAGGATCTCAAAGGTCCGCTCTCCGCGCGGCAGGCGTACCTCGACGGTGTCGCCGGCTTTGTGGCGCATGAGCTGACTGGCGAGAGGCGACTGGTAGCTGATGATGCCCTGATCCAGGTCGGTTTCGCCGTCGCCGAGGATCGTGTACTTGAGCGTCTCACCGTTTGCCACGTCCCGGATGGTCACGGTCTTGCCGAGCGTCACGATGTCGGGTGGCAGGTCTTCTTTGCGGATGATGCGAGCGTTGACGAAGCGTTCCCGAAGCTGACCCAGCTTGGCCATGTAGTTGGCCTGTTTCTCTCGGGCGGCGTCATATTCGGCGTTTTCGCTGAGGTCTCCATGTTCCCGGGCCGCAGCGATCTCTTTGGCGACATCCTTCTTCAAGAGCCTTTCTAGCCGTTCGATCTCCTCTTTGAGCTTTTGGTAGCCGGCTTCGGTGAAGTAGAATTGCTTCATGGCTCATCGCTCCTCATTGGTGAAACTGAGTCCGTACAGATAAACAAACGCCCGATAACGCCAGAACCGCCTCGAGGGCGGTTCAGAGAGGGCATCGAACGGAACCGGTCGACAGCCGGGCCATAAATATACAAAAAGATTCGCGTCGATTCAACGTAATTGTGTCCGCGTGCGAAATTTCATTCTTGAGTGATAAGGGCCCACGCTGTGAAACACGACTTTGACGTGGGAAGTTTCCGCAAGGATCTGCTCGACTGGTACGAAGTTGCCCGGCGCGATCTGCCCTGGCGCTCGAACAACGACCCTTACGCCATTTGGGTGTCGGAAGTGATGCTGCAGCAGACTCGGGTGGAGACCGTGCGCCCCTATTACGTGCGCTTCCTTTCCCGCTACCCGACTGTGGAATCGCTGGCGGATGCTCCTCTCGATGACGTTCTCAAGACCTGGGAAGGCCTCGGCTACTACCGGCGGGCACAGAACCTTCACCGCGCCGCCCAGGTTCTGGTGGACGAATACGACGGGCGCCTTCCCGCTGCTCGGGAGGCGCTGCTCAAGGTCCCCGGGATCGGACCGTATACTGCCGCCGCCGTCGCCAGCATTGCGTACAACCAGCCTCACCCGGTTCTCGACGGGAACGTCACTCGTGTCCTTTGTCGTGTCTTCAGGGTGGAATCGGACCCGAAAACCAATGCGACGCGCAAGGAACTTCATGCCATTGCCGAGCGCTTATTACATCAGACGCGGCCGAGCGACTTCAATCAGGCGCTCATGGAGCTCGGCGCCTGTGTTTGCGTGCCCCAGACTCCCCTCTGCGACCGCTGCCCGGTGGCGTCCCACTGCCGGGCCCGGGCCGAACTGGCCGATCCTGCCGCTTTGCCAGTGAAGAGAAAGCGGAAGCCGCTTCCGCACCACACGATCGCCGTCGGCCTTGTCTGGAACCACGGAAAACTGCTGATCGACCAGCGGCCGGCCGACGGCCTGCTAGGCGGACTGTGGGAGTTCCCGGGTGGAAAGGTGGAGCCTGGAGAGACCCTCGAGGAGTGCCTGGTGCGCGAAGTGAAGGAAGAACTCGGGATCGATATCAGGGTGGAGGAGTCTTTCGTCACCGTGAAGCACAGCTACACTCACTTTCGCATTACCCTGCATTCGTTTCATTGCCGCTATCTCGATGGCCGGCCGCAACCGCGGCAGGTGGCGGCCTGGCGCTGGGTCTACCCTTCGGAACTGGCAGGTTTTGCCTTCCCCAAAGCGAACAAGCGCGTGCTCGAGGCTCTGGAGAAAGAGGACCTATTCTCACGTGGACAGAGATGAGCGGAGAAGTCGTTCCCACAAAGGAAGACCGGGTTGCAAAGAAGCCACGGATTACCCGGCCGTGGAAAGTGATTCTGTATAATGATGACATTCATACTTTCGACGAAGTGATTCTCCAGGTTCAGAAGGCGACAGGCTGCTCACTTCTGGAGGCCACGCGGATCACCATGGAAGCCCATTTCAAAGGCAAGGCTGTGGCCTTCACTGGAGAATTCGCTGACTGCAACCGGGCCGCCGGTATCCTCCGGGAGATCGGCCTGGTCGTGGAGATTGTCGGCTGAATGGGGCAAAGCACATAACGAAGGAGGAGGACATGAGCGCTGGTGCAGCCGTCGCCCTGCAGGGACAGGTAGCGCTCGTAACCGGCGCCAGCCGTGGAATTGGCCGTCAGATCGCCCTTACACTCGCTGGCTCCGGCGCCGATGTGGTGCTGGCGGCGCGCACGGCGGTGCTGCTGGAAGAGGTGGCCCAGGAAGTGCGGCGGTTGGGGCGCCGCGCTCTGGTGGTGCCGGCCGACGTCAGCGACGCTGGGGATGTCGACCGTCTTGCCCAGACCTCTTTGCGCGAGTTCGGCAAGGTCGATATCGTTGTGAACAACGCAGCGGCTTTCGGCGGCGGGCCGGTGCAGGAGTTGCCGGTGTCGACCTGGGACGAGGTCATGAACGTCAACCTGCGTGGCGTCTTTTTGGTCACCCGGGCGTTTCTGCCGCAGATGATCCAGCGTCGCCAGGGCTCCATTGTCATGATTTCGTCGACTTCGGGCAAGCGCGCCGATCCCAGCGGAGCGGCATACAGCGCCTCAAAATTCGGACTGATGGGTCTCGCCCAGTCTCTCCTCTATGACGTGCGAAAATACAACATTCGCGTCATCGTCATCTCTCCCAGTGCCGTGGATACGCGGCAGCTTGATCCGGACCGAGTGCCGCTTTCGGGCAAGGGAAGTCGACTTCGCGCCGAGGATGTGGCGGAAGCGGTCCTCTTCGCCGTCCGTCTGCCGCCGCGGGCACTGGTGCGGGAAATCGAGCTTTGGGCCACCAACCCGTGATCCACTCGCCGACCGGTTTGGGCCGGTCTCTGGGGTGTTGAAACATGGAAAATCCGTGTTGCCTCAGTATAGAATGTGACCCTGAGGCTGAATTCGGGCGGGATTTTTCGCTTGCATGGCACTTCTGCAAGTAATATCTTCTGGTGATCCAAGGTAGGAGGACCAGTGAATTCGGGCAGGTTTGATTTCGCCCTCAGGGGCGTGGTCGGCCAGGGAGTTGCCGTTCCGGGCGACTTTTTGGCCCGCATCTACGCCAGCCGTCTTCATCTCTTCGTCTCTAACCCCTACCCGTTGATCATCCGGGAAGGCCACAACTGCCTCACCGTCCGCCTCAGCAACCGGCAAATACACAACCGTGGTGACAAGTTGGACGACTACGCGCAGTTCGAAGAAAATGAGGTTTGAGGATTAGAGAATGGCAACTGTTGACTACAGACCCCCTTACGAGGATTCCGATCCTGAGGAGACTCGGGACTGGCTGGAATCCCTTCAGGATGTGCTGCACAGTCGCGGCCCCAATCGGGTGCGCGATCTCCTCTATGCGCTCCAGATTCATGCCCAGAAGGCGGGCATCGAACTGCCGGTCACTTCGAGGACTCCCTATGTGAACACGATTCCGGTCGACCAGCAGCCGCCTTACCCCGGCAGCCGGGAGATCGAGCGTCGAATCAAGAGCATCATTCGCTGGAACGCCATGGCAATGGTCGTGCGCGCCAACCGCGCCAGCGATGGCATCGGCGGGCACATCTCGACCTACGCCTCCGTTGCCACGCTATACGAGGTGGGATTCAACCATTTCTTCCGTGGCCGCGATCATGAATGCGGTGGTGACCTGGTTTATTTCCAGGGGCACTCCTCACCAGGAATCTATGCCAGGGCCTTTCTCGAGGGACGGCTGACCGAGCAGCAGCTCCGCAACTTTCGGCGCGAGCTACAGCCGGGCGGTGGACTCTCCTCCTATCCGCACCCCTGGCTGATGCCCGACTTCTGGCAGTTCCCGACCGTGTCGATGGGCATCGGCCCTATCAACTCGATCTACCAGGCGCGCTTCATCAAGTACCTCGAAGATCGCGGCCTGCGGCCCCGCACCGGCGCCAAGGTCTGGGCCTTTGTCGGCGACGGCGAGACCGATGAGCCGGAAACTCTGGGCGCTATCTCGCTGGCGGCACGCGAAGCACTGGACAACCTTATCTGGGTGGTCAACTGCAATCTCCAGAGATTGGACGGCCCGGTACGTGGCAATGGCAAGATTATCCAGGAGTTGGAGGCGGTCTTCCGTGGTGTCGGCTGGAACGTGATCAAGGTGATCTGGGGCAGCGACTGGGACCCACTGCTGGAGAAGGATGAGGATGGCTTGCTGGTCCGCCGTATGGGGGAGGCCGTGGACGGCGATTACCAGAAGTATGCCGTCGAAGGGGGTGCCTATATTCGCCAACACTTTTTCGGTGTGCATCCGCGTCTGGCCGAGATGGTCAAGCACCTGTCGGACGATGAGATCTGGCACCTGCGTCGAGGCGGGCACGATCCGGCCAAAGTCTACGCCGCCTACAAGGCCGCGGTCGAGCACACCGGCTGCCCCACCGTGATCCTCGCCAAGACGATCAAGGGGTACGGTCTCGGCGAAGCTGGAGAGGGCCGTAACATCACCCATCAGCAAAAAAAGCTCAACGAGCAGGAACTGTTGCATTTTCGCGACCGGTTCGACATCCCGATCTCCGACAAGGACGTTGGCAGCGCACCTTTCTACAAGTTGCCTGACGACAGCCCGGAGATGCAGTATCTGCTGGAAAGACGCCGGGCTTTGGGCGGCTTCGTCCCGGAGCGGCGGGTCACCCAGGTTCAGGTGAAAACGCCGGAGGAGGGTGTTTTCGAGGAGTTCCTCCGCGGCACCGGCGACCGCAAGGTGTCGACCACGATGGCTTTCGTCCGCCTACTGAGCAAGCTTTTGCGCGACCCCGAGATCGGCAAATTGATCGTCCCGATCGTCCCCGATGAGGCGAGGACGTTCGGCATGGAAGCGCTGTTCCGCCAGTGCGGCATCTATGCTCACGCCGGCCAGCTGTACGAGCCTGTCGACGCCAGCAGCTTGTTGTATTATAAAGAAGCCAAAGACGGGCAGATTCTGGAAGAGGGCATCACAGAGGCCGGCTCGCTGTGCTCCTTTGTGGCTGCTGGAACGGCGCCAGCCCATCTTGGCATCAACACCATCCCGTTTTTTATCTACTACTCGATGTTCGGGTTTCAACGAGTGGGCGATCTGATCTGGGCGGCCGGCGATGCCCGAACCCGGGGGTTCCTGCTCGGTGCCACTGCGGGCCGCACGACACTCAACGGCGAAGGGCTGCAGCACCAGGACGGCCATAGCCACCTGCTGGCACTGCCGCTGCCCAACCTGATGGCCTATGATCCCGCCTATGCCTACGAAATCAGCGTCATCATCGAAGAGGGGCTGCGGCGGATGTACAAGAACGGCGAGGAGATTTTCTACTATCTTACCCTTGGCAATGAAAATTACGCTCAGCCCGAAATGCCGGCCTCCGTCCGCGACGGCATCCTCAGGGGAATGTACCGCTTCCGTGCTTCTGAGCTGAACCAGGGCGGCAAGGCCCCGCGGGCCCAGCTACTGGGCAGCGGCGCAATTCTCAACAAGGCGCTCGAGGCCCAGCAGATCCTGGCCGAGAGGTACGGTGTGGCCGCAGATGTCTGGTCGGTGACCAGCTACAAAGAGCTCTATCGCGACGCTCTGGCCACGCAGCGGTGGAACATGCTCCACCCGGACGCAGAGCCGAAGAAGCCGTACGTGACGAGCTGCTTTGGAGACGATGCCGGCGTTTTCGTTGCCGCCAGCGACTTCGTCAAGGCACTGCCCGAAATGATTTCGCAATGGCTTCCCGGGCCGCTGGTGTCGTTGGGCACGGACGGGTTCGGCCGCAGTGAGAGTCGAGAGGCGCTGCGTGACTTCTTCGAAGTTGATGCCCGCTTCATCACTCTCGCCACTCTCTACTCGCTGGCGCGGTCGGGCCACATCGACTCCAGCGTCGTAGCTCAAGCGATCAAAGACCTCGACATCGACCCGCAGAAACCAAATCCCATGTTCGCATAGAATGAATCTGGAAAGGAGCCATGGCAACCGAGTTTAAGCTTCCTGAGCTGGGTGAGAACATCGAGACGGCGGAAGTCGTCAGCGTACTGGTTGCTCCCGGCGAAACCGTGGAGGTGGATCAGCCCGTCCTCGAAGTGGAGACCGACAAAGCGGCGTTGGAGATTCCGTCCAGCGTACGCGGGAAGGTGAAGGAAGTGCTGGTCAAGGAAGGGGAAACCATCCGAATCGGCCAGGTCATCTTCACCGTCGAAGGCGATGGAGCCGCCGAGACAAAAGCCGCGGAGAAACCCCAGGAGGAGCCCTCGCCCGAACCTCCCGCAGAAGCCGTTGCCGAAGTCGAAGCCAAGGCGGCTCCGGCCGAGGCGCTACCACCAAAGGGTGAGCCGGAGACTCGTGCCGAGGTGGCCGCGCCCGAGGAACGGCCGGTCTTTGCGTCGCCGGCGGTGCGGCAGTTCGCCCGCGAGATCGGCGTCGATATTCACCAGGTCACGGGCACGGGCCCCGGTGGCCGTATCTCCATTGATGACGTGAAGCGGTACGCCCGGAGCATTTCTGCTGCCACGGGTGCTCCGCAGCCATCGGTGCCGGGTCCTGCGGCGGCATCTCTGCCTGACTTCTCCAAATGGGGGCCGATCGAGCGGCAAAAGATGAACAATGTCCGCAAAAAGACCGTTCAGCACATGAGCTTGTGCTGGAACACGATTCCCCACGTGACGCTTCATGATAAGGCCGACATCACTTCGGTGGAAGCGCTGCGGCAGAAGTACAAAAACAGAGCCGAAGAAGCCGGCGGCAAGTTGACGATCACCGCCATTCTGCTGAAGGTTCTGGCCTCGGCTTTAAAGGTGCATCCGAAGCTCAACGCCAGCCTGGACGTGGCACACCAGGAGGTCATTTTCAAACGATACTATCACATCGGCGTGGCAGCCGACACCGATCGCGGCCTGGTTGTGCCGGTGGTTCGCAATGTCGACCAGAAGAGCATCATCGAGCTTGCCGTCGACATGACCCGGTTGGCCGAGAAGGCGCGTGCCGGCAAGCTCACCCTGGATGAGATGCAGGGCGCTACCTTCACCGTCACCAACCTCGGCGGTATCGGAGTGGGGTATTTTACGCCCATCATCAACCTCCCGGAGGTTGCCATACTGGGCGTTGGGCGGGCGGTTATGGAGCTGCGTCAGATTGAGGGCGAGTTCAAGCCCCGGCTGATGCTGCCGCTGTCGCTGTCGTTCGACCATCGCCTGGTGGACGGCGCCGACGCCGCGCGATTCTTGCACTGGATGATCGAAGCCATCGAAGAACCGATGTTGCTTGCCATGGAGGGATAGAACAGGTGACCAAAGCGAAGAACAAGATCCATCTCGCCGTTCTTGGAGGCGGGCCAGGAGGTTATCCGGCGGCTTTCCTCGCAGCCGACCTCGGAATGGATGTCACGCTGATCGACGAACGAGAGAACCCAGGGGGCGTTTGCCTGTTTGACGGATGTATTCCTTCGAAGACGCTTCTCCATGCCGCCAGGCTCATCAGCGAAGTCCGTGAGGCCGCGGAGTGGGGTCTTGATTTCGGTGAACCCAAGATCGATCTGGACCGCCTGCGTGACTGGAAGGCCAGGGTGGTGAAGAAACTGACAGGTGGGCTGGGAGTGCTGAGCAAGCGGCGCAAGGTGAATTACATTCAGGGTCGTGGCCGGTTTGCGGGCGCACACACGATCGTCGTCGACAAGGACACGGGAGAACGGGAGACGGTCGAGTTCGACTATGCCGTGATTGCCACCGGATCAGTTCCAACGAGAATCCCGAGTTTGTCGCTTGAAACACCGCTGGTGATGGATTCGACAGCGGCGCTGGCACTTGAGGACGTTCCTGAGACTCTTCTGGTCGTTGGCGGCGGCTACATCGGTCTGGAGCTCGGCACGGTCTATCAGGCTTTGGGATCGAAGGTCACCGTCGTGGAGATGACACCGGGTCTGCTGCCAGGTGCCGATCGCGACCTGGTCGAGTATCTCCACCGGCGCCTGAAGACACGGTTCGAGGCCATCCACCTCGATACGCGTGTGCTCGCTTTGAAGGAGGAGGGCGGTGCAGTTCGCGTGACCTTCGCCGGGCTGCACATCGAAGAGGGGGCGCAGCCGTTCGCCAAGGTTCTGGTGGCGGTCGGGCGGAAACCGAACTCGGCCGATCTGGGGTTGGAAAACACCGCCGTCGGCGTCGACAAACGCGGTTACGTTCAGGTCGATCACCAGCGGCGCACGGCCGAGCCGAACATCTTTGCCATCGGTGATGTCGCCGGGGAGCCGATGCTTGCGCACAAGGCCACCTACGAGGCTCGTGTCGCTGTCGAGGCCATCGCCGGCCTGCCCAGTGCCTTCGACCCTCAGGCGATCCCGGCGGTTGTGTTCACGGATCCGGAAATCGCCTGGACCGGGCTCAGCGAAACCGAAGCCCTCAACCGCGGCATGCAAGTGAAAGTGGCCCGATTCCCATGGACTGCCTCGGGTCGGGCCACCACACTCGATCGGAACGACGGTCTCACCAAGCTCGTGCTCGACCCCCAGAACGAACGCGTACTCGGCGTCGGAATCGTTGGAGTGGGTGCAGGCGAGATGATCGCCGAAGGCACCCTGGCTGTGGAGATGGGCGCTACGGCCCGCGACCTGCAGATGACGATCCACGCCCATCCGACGTTATCAGAGACCGTCATGGAGGCTGCCGAGGTCTTCTTCGGGCACAGCCCCCATCTCTACGTCCGCCGCCGCTAGCGGGCGACGAACTTCTTGTAACGCTCGTTGATTCTGCCCCAATGGAGGTTGGCCAGGAAGTTGTCGATGTAGGTGCCCCGGCCGGGGCCGTCCTTGTGGTAGTAAGCGTGTTCGAACACGTCGCATGAGATCAGCGGAATGCCGCCCCAGATCGCGCCGTACTGATGCTCATCCACGAGCACGTTGAGAAGGCGCTGGGAGTAGAGGGTGTCATAGACGAGAAGGCCCCAGCCGCTCAGTTTCGCAGACACCGCTGTGGCCTTGAAATCCGCCTTCCAGGCATCGATGGAGCCGAACTCCCTTTCGATGGCCGCTTTGACTTCAGGACCTTTGCTCGGGTCGCCGTCGCCGCCCATCACTTCCCAATAGACGTCGTGCAGCAATGCGCCGGAGTGATTCCATGTGAAACGGCGCTTCAGCTCACCGATCTCGCTGTAGTTGCCGTTGGCAGCGGCGCGATCGGCAGCCGCGAGCCCCCTTTCGATCGTGTTCAGGGCGGTCACGTACCCTTTGTGGTGCTTGTTATAGTGCCAGTCGGTGGTTTCCGGAGAAACGACGTTCTTGAGCAGTTCCTTCGCCTCTTCGTCCGAGTAGGGACGTGGATTGAACTTCCACTCGTAAGCCATGATAGGTCCTCCTTTCGCACTTTGCATGGTTGTTGATCCATCGCGAACGATCGCCTGGGATCGTCCATGAAAAAGAGCGCCCGGCAGGTGGGCGCGGGTCTGGTGATGCATGGATGGGAATGTTTAGACCGGTTCTTAATATAAACCCGTGGCCTGGGGAAGTCAACCTTCCGGTTGAATTTTCCTGCCCGGCCCCGGCGCGGGTGAACCCTTTTTGTTCGGAGTCCGTTTTCGCTTGCTTTTGAATGTCCCGCATCGTAAAATGCGGCCATTGTTTTTCTGACACCAAGTCGTGCCGTTTGCGAAAAGTGCATGATCCTGACCGAAGCTGTTCGCATCGGTTTCGGTTTGAACGAGGTTGGAGTCTACGTCGCCCATTTATGGAGGAGTGACCATGAGTGCCAAGGACAAAGAGTATGTGCTGCGCATGGCCAAGGAGCACAACGTCAGGTTTGTGCGCCTTTGGTTCACCGACATTCTTGGCTTTTTGAAGAGTTTCTCGATAACGGTCACGGAACTGGAGGCCGCGCTCGAAGAGGGCCAGGGGTTCGACGGCTCCTCCATCGAAGGCTTTGTGCGCATCGATGAGAGCGACATGATAGCGATGCCCGATCCCAGCACCTTTGCCATCATGCCGTGGCGGGCGAGCGAGGACAGCACCGTGGCGCGCATGTTTTGCGACATTTACACGCCGGATGGCAAGCCGTACGACGGCGATCCACGCAGGGTTCTGAAGCAGAACCTGCAGCGAGCCGCTGCGATGGGTTTCACCTTTTATGTTGGCCCCGAGCTCGAATACTTCTATTTTCGCAACAACAAGGGACAACCGGAGCCTCTTGACCGCGGCGGCTATTTCGACCTTACGCCCCTGGATGTGGCAAGCGACTTGCGAAAACAGACAGTGCAGGCGTTGGAGTCGTTGGGCATTAAAGTCGAAGTGAGTCACCACGAAGTCGGTCCGAGCCAACACGAAATCGATCTGCGTTATACCGACGCCCTGACCATGGCCGACAATGCCATGACCTATCGGTTGGTGGTCAAAGAAGTGGCGCTGCGCAACGACCTTCACGCCACCTTCATGCCGAAGCCTCTGTTCGGCGAAAACGGCAGCGGCATGCACACCCACATGTCGCTGTTCAGGGGTGACCGGAATGCTTTCTTCGACGCCTCCGACAAGTATCATCTTTCCGATGTGGCGAAGCAGTTCATCGGCGGACTGATGAGGCATGTTTCCGAATTCACGCTGGTCACCAATCAATGGGTCAATTCGTACAAGCGTCTGGTTCCCGGATATGAAGCGCCCGTCTACGTGACCTGGGCCTTGCGCAATCGTTCCGATTTGATCCGCGTGCCGACCTACAAGCCTGGGAAAGAAAATGCCACCCGTGTTGAGCTGCGCTCGCCGGATCCGGCCTGCAACCCATATCTGGCCTTCAGCGTGATGCTGGCGGCCGGCCTGGAAGGAATCGAGAAAGGGTACGAGCTGCGCGATCCGGTGGAGCGCAACGTCTACGAACTCTCCGATGAGGAGCGTGCCGCTCTGCAAATCAGCACGCTGCCGACGGATTTACACGAGGCCATCGAGCGGATGGAGGGCAGCGAACTCGTGCGCAGGGCTTTGGGCGACCACATCTTCGCGACGTTGCTGAAGAACAAGAGGCTCGAATGGCAGCGCTACCGGGCCCAGGTGACTGAATGGGAGTTGCAGAGCTATTACTCGATCCTCTGATTTGCCAGTTTCCTCTTGACATTTTGTAGGGCCGCGTGTATATTACCACCCCTGTTAGGCGAGACTTGAGACAGAGACGTGGGAGGAGACCATCCTATGCAGGCGACCATCAGGCGCTTCAAGGAAAGCGTCACGAAGTCCCAGGTCTGGAAGTCTATCTTCCGGCACGATTATCAAGACACCCCCCGCAACCGACTTCTGCAAGTCCTCGACAACATCTGGTTGCACCTTCACCCCACTCGAATTCCTCGCCACGCCGCTTACATCCGCTTCACATGGTGCATGGGCGGCATCACCTTTCTGCTCTTTCTGGTGACCGCTGTCACCGGTGTGCTCTTGATGTTCTACTACCGGCCGACGGCTGAATATGCCTTCAGCGACATGAAGTACCTGCAGTTCGATGTGCCGTTCGGCATGTTTCTGCGCAACATGCACCGCTGGGCCGCCCACGGCATGGTCATCGCCGTGTGGTTGCACATGTTCCGGGTTTTCCTTACCGGCTCCTACAAACCTCCACGCGAATTCAACTGGGTGGTGGGAGTGATCCTGCTGACTACCACACTCCTCCTCAGCTTCACGGGCTACCTGCTGCCCTGGGACCAGCTTTCCATCTGGGCCGTCACCGTGGGCACCAACATGGCGCGCGCTACGCCACTTCTGGGCCATGAGGGGCCTTTCGGGCCGCAGCTGGGTGCCCGGCCGGACAACGACATTCGATTCCTTCTGTTGGGCGGCACACAGGTGGGTCCACCGACCCTGCTTCGCTTCTACGTCCTACACTGTGTCTTCTTCCCTCTCTTTCTAGCGGTCTTTATCGCGGTCCATTTCTGGCGCGTTCGAAAGGATGGTGGCATCTCCGGGCCCCTGTGACGTTTCGGAGAGCGCCTCTCCATCGCCGCGTCAACCGTGAACGGAACCAACAACGGACGGGAGTAAGATGCAGAATCTGATCCATATCCTGAGCAATCCCGACAATATTCCCATCGTCGGACTCGCTTTCCTGGTCTCGTACTTCCTGTGGCTGGCCTTGAAGCAAGCCCGTCACAACGACCGGCGGATTGCCAACGGTGAGTTCGACAAGATGCGCGAGGAGGGCCGGGATCGTATTCACGTGTGGCCCTACCTGACACGGAATGAGTTCCTGGCAGCCATCTTACTGATGGTGATTCTCACGGTCTGGTCGATTGTTCTGAATGCCCCGCTCGAAGAGCCGGCCAATCCTACGCGTACGCCGAACCCCTCCAAAGCCCCGTGGTACTTCGTCGGACTGCAGGAATCGCTGGTCTACTTCGACCCCTGGATCGCGGGTGTCATCCTCCCCACCCTCATCATTGTCGGTCTGATGGCCATTCCCTACATCGACGTGAACCCGAAGGGAAACGGCTATTACACCTGGCGCCAGCGCAAGTTCGCGATCACGGTGTTCCTTTTCGGGTTTCTCGTTCTGTGGCTTTCGCTCATTCTCCTGGGCACGTTCATGCGAGGGCCTGGATGGAATTTCTTCTGGCCTTGGGAGGAATGGGACATCAGCAAGGTCATCGCCATGACCAACGTCGATCTGCACCAGAAGTTTGGAATTCGAAGTCCCTTGGGAGCTTTTATCTTCGGTGGTGGCGTCATCACCGCCTACTATTCGCTCGCCGTCTGGTTTTGGCTTTGGAAAAAAGACAAGATCGAGATGCTGCAGAAAATGGGCATGGCGCGCTACGCCGTGACGGCGTTCCTCTTTCTCAGCATGATCGCCCTGCCCATCAAGATGTTCTTGCGGCTGGCGTTCTCGATCAAGTATGTTTGGGTGACTCCCTGGTTTAACATCTGAGACGGGTGCGATGCTGTCCTGCGCGCTCCCTTATTGTTTTGAGCGATCGCATCATCCGGTGAAACGTACTTCTTGAGCGAGGAGCACGGCTTGCCAAAACGATCCCAGGTCCCGATTGAGGAACGGTCCTACGGCCATTTTTATCTCATCCTGGCCGGTCTGCTGACGCTGACCACATTGTGGGCGGTTGTCGATATGCTGCGTGTGCGAGCACCCTGGCAGTCGTACCAGCGGAAGTTCAACCGTTTCGAGCTGTCGCTGCTTCAGGAAAAGTACACCAAAGCGAAGGCCGATTTCGAAGCGCAGTATCGAGATCGCTATGATGACCTCCAATCCCAGCTTGCCGAGGCGGAGGCCGCACTCAAGAGCCCGGAGTACAAGAGTCTGCTCGCCCAACTGACAAAGGCGAAGGACGACCTGATTGCGGCCAGGCAAAATTATCGGTTTGCGAAGAGCGAACTGGACGCCCAGTGGTACCAGTACACCAAGGCGAAGCACAGCCGCGATGAGAAGAGGCTCGACAGGCTTCGGCCCAAAGTGGAGGCGCTGCAAGGCGAGGCGGACAGCCTCAAGGCTGTATGGGATGCCGCCGAAGCGCGCCAGAAAGAGTTGGAAAGGCGTGAGGAGAGGTACCGGTCGCGGATTACCGATTTGAAGACGCGCATGCGTGAGATGACGGCGAACCTGGATCAGTTGAAGGAACGCATCGATCTCATCAAGAAGCGCGATATCAAGATCAGGCAGACTGTGCTGCCGGTTTTTGTGCGCGGCAATTTTGCAAACTATCTCGATCTGGTGGACCGTTGCGAGAGCTGCCATATCTCGATCAACCGCGACGGGTTCGAAGAGTACGTTCCACCTTTCAACACGCACCCTGACCGCAGGGCCTTGCTGGTGTCGCACCAGAAAGTCATCAAGAATGCCTGTACACCGTGCCACGAAGGGCAGGGCCGCGCGCTCCAGGTAGAGTACGCACATGGTTTCGTCGAGCACTGGAACCATCCGCTGCTAGAGGGAGATTTTATTCAGACCGGGTGCAACAAGTGCCACAGCCGCGAGATGAAGCTGGAGTACGCTCCACGGCTGACGAAGGCCAAGCGTATGGTGTTCGACCTCGGGTGTTACGGCTGTCACGAAATCGCCGGATATGAGAACGCCGAGCGTGTCGGCCCCGATTTGACTCACATTGTTTTCAAAACCACGCCGGACTTTGTTTACCGCTGGCTGCGCAACCCAGACGCCATCCGACCTCACACGCGCATGCCGAACCCGCGGTTCACGCATGAGGAGGCCGAGGCATCGACGGCCTATCTCTTCGCAGTGAGCAAACAGGCCGGGACGAACTCGTATACTCCCGTGCCGATGACCCGAAAAGGATCGGCCAAGCGGGGCGAGCAACTGATCCGAACCGTCGGCTGCCTGGGCTGCCATGTGACCACGCCCCACGACCGTGAGATCCGCAAGAACGACATGTTCTACGACATTGCACCGGACCTGTCGATCATCGGCAGCAAGGTGAATGCCCGCTGGCTCTACGACTGGGTCAAGAACCCCAAGCACTACAATCCAAAGACCCGGATGCCCAACCTGCGGCTTTCGGACCAGGAGGCTGCCGACATCGTCGCCTACCTGATGACGCGCAGGGTGGAGCTTCCGGATTATCCCGATGAGCCTGTTTTCAATGATCCGGCAAAGATCGAACTCGGCAAGAGCATCATTCGTAACTTCGGTTGTCACGGCTGCCACGTGATTCCTGGCATGGAGAAGGAGGGTCGCGTCTCGGTGTCGCTGAACGAATTTGGCAGCAAGACTGCGGAAGAGCTGTTCTTTGGCGACGCCCTTGCCGACGGTATTGTGCCGGAAAAAACTTGGAAGGCGTGGACGATCGGTAAGATGAAGAATTCCCGCGTCTACGCCACCGAGAACGTCATCCAGCGCATGCCGGACTTTGCCATGGCAGAGGAGGACGCCCAAACGATGGCCCTGCTTCTGAGAAGCTGGGATGGCCGTCGGTTCGCCAAACAGTATGTGAACGAATTAGACGCAGTCGAGGAAGCGATTGAAAGAGGTCGCGAGCTGGTGCGGAAGTACAACTGCACGGCTTGCCATATCATCGAAGGAGAGGGCGGCCAGATTCGGCCGGCAATCGTGGAGACGTTTTCGAAGGAAGGCTACGGTTCCGAGGAGGCTGTCTCCTTCGCGCCCCCGAACCTGATCGGCGAAGGTAAGAAGGTGCAGCCCTCCTGGCTGTTTACGTTCCTGAAGGACCCGGAGATCAAGATCCGTCCCTGGATCCGCGTTCGCATGCCCACCTTCGGGTTCAGCGACGAAGAGGCCGGTGATCTGGTCAACTACTTCCAGGCCCTGGATGGTCGGCTGCGGTCCTACATGGAGGTCAAGACAGAAGCCTCTGCCGCAGAGATTCGCGCTGCGCAAAAGCTTTTTTCGCCCGACTACCTGAGCTGCTTCAGTTGCCACCAGTTCGGCGCCAAGAAACCCGAAGGACCGCCGTCGGGTTGGGCTCCTGACTTCATGCTCGCACCGACCCGCCTGAATCCCGAGTGGATCGTCGAGTGGCTGTACGATCCCCAAAAACTCTTGCCTGGAGCTCGGATGCCTGATTTCTATCCGGAGTCTGCGCCCGAAGACATTCTGGGTGGGGACCCTGATCGCCAGGTCAGGGCGATCCGCGATTTTCTGATGACGATCGACCGAAGAGTCGGCAGCCGCTAGGCGCAGGGGCGCCAGGGCGGGCGCACAGCTTACACCGGGCGGTACGTAATAGCATCATCCCGGTCCCCGGTGGGGCGGGCCGCTGGCCAGGGCTGTGGTTGTGGAAGTGACTCCCCCCTGATGGACGATGGAGGGATGAATCGAAACTCGAAGGAGGAGATCAATGATGAAAAAACGCATTTTGACCGTGTTGCCATTGCTTGCGGCTGTGGGTCTGTGGGCCGCGTGCGGCGGTGGCGAGAAGTCGGAGACCGTGGCGAAAAAGTCGTCCACATCGGCGCAAGAAACGGCCTCTGGGAGCGCCGGGTACTCGGAAACGACCGTGACGAATGGCGGCACGATTACTGGCGTTGTTACCTATGCGGGTCCAGCCCCGGCGCCGCAGAAGGTCAAAATCACCAAAGACGTGCAGGTATGCGGCAAGGAGCAGCACTACAAGGAAGACCTGGTGGTCGGCAGCGACAAGGGGATCAAGAATGTGGTAGTGAAGATCACCAACATCTCGGCAGGAAAGCCCCTGGCCAGCCTGAACCCTGATCCCCGGCTCGATCAACGCTATTGCTGGTTCAAACCGCATGTGTTGCTGATGCCGGTGGGTGCCACACTGCGAATCCTGAACAGCGACGGCATTCTGCACAACCTGCATACCTACAGCAAAAGGAATCCGCCGATCAACACCGGGCAGCCGGGCTTCAAGAAGGAAATGAAGTTCACCTTCAAGTACCCGGAAGCGGTTCGTGTCACCTGCGACGTGCATCCGTGGATGAACGGCTATGTCGTGGTCGCTGAGAACCCTTACTACGCACTCACTGACGACAGCGGTAAGTACACGCTCACGGATGTCCCTGCCGGCACCTACACCGTTGAGTTCTGGCAGGAGACACTCGGCACGCAGACACAGCAAGTGACCGTGGAGGCGGGCCAGACGGCGACCCTCAATCTGGAATTCCCAAGCAAGGCTGCCTCCGACTGAGCGCGAAGGTCGGCTGCATTTTGCCGGGGCTGGATTGGTCCGACGTCGTTGCCGGGCTCCTGTGGGAGGTTCGTCCAGTCGGTCCTCGAGCGCGATTCTTGCCAGCGAGCCGGATTCCTGTCTCGGCGGCGGGGATCGCGCTTTTGATTCTGAAAGCTCATGGAGGAGGCGAAATGGCCAGTCCTTGCAGCCACCCGGGTCTACACAGATCGCTATGAGCTTGCAGCAAACCACATCCTGTGCTCACTGCCGATTGCCCGTGGGTTCCGGAGGGGTGCACAAGAAAATCGACGGGCGCCCGCTCCATTTCTGCTGCTACGGCTGTAGCTTTGTCTACCAGGTGGTGGGTCAGGAAGGAGAAGAGGGGCAAGCCGCGTGGTGGCTCATTCGCCTCGGACTCGGGTTCTTCCTGGCGATGAACGTGCTGTTGCTTAGCGTTCTGCTCTACTGGAGCGATTTTTCTGCCACGGATACCACCTTTGTGCCCTACGCCCGCTACGGCCTGTTTCTGCTGGCCACGCCCGTCATCCTCTTGCTCGGGTTTCCCTTCTTTCGTGCGGCGGTTCGGGGGATGCGCACGGCAGCGGTCGGCATGGATGCCCTGATTGCGGTCGGCGCATTTTCGGCCTACGGCGTCTCTGCCTACGCGACCTTCGTTCGGCCGGGTCATGTTTATTACGACACCGCCACAATGATCATCGTCCTTGTGACTCTTGGGAAGTATCTCGAGGCATCGGCGAAGGCACGGACTTCGGCGGCCGTCCAGGGCCTGCTGGATCTGGAGCCGGCGGAGGCCCGGGTCATCCGCGACGGTGTGGAGAGGACAGTCCCCATCTCCGAGGTGCGCCGTGGCGACCGCGTGCGCGCCCTTCCGGGGCAGAAGGTTGCGGTGGATGGTGTCGTGATCGAGGGAACGGCGAGTATCGACGAGTCTGCGATCACCGGCGAATCCATCCCCGTAGGCCGCAAAGAGGGCGACAGAGTGATTGCCGGCACTTTGGTGATCGAGGGCTCCATCTTGGTTCGGACCGAGGCAACAGGCGACCAAACGCTGCTGGCGCACATCGTCGATCTTGTGGAGTCGGCGCGCCTGCAAAAGGGACCTGTGCAGCGACTGGTGGATCGTATCGCCAGTCTGTTCGTTCCCGCGGTGATCGCCACGGCGTTTGCGGCGGTGGCTTTTGCGTTTTTGCGCGGCGACGCCGCCCACGCCTGGCTGAACGGGCTGTCCGTGTTGGTTGTGGCCTGCCCCTGCGCTCTCGGTCTGGCAACCCCCCTTGCGATCTCGGTGGCGCTGGGGCGGGCGGCGAGAGAGGGCGTTTTCATCCGGACCGCCGAAGCGGTGGAGACTCTGCACAAGCTTGATGTCGTCACCTTTGACAAGACGGGAACTGTGACGACGGGAGAGATCCACCTGGCCGGAGTTCATGTTCGTCAGAACGGCTCTCTCGATGCTGAAAAGCTTCTTGCGGTCGTCGCTGCGGTTGAGGCGCGCTCCGAACACCCCCTTGCTCGTGCCGTGGTACGGGACACGGAGGGCAAGCAAACGCCCTCGGTGGACGTAATCGAGTTTCACAACATTCCCGGGAAAGGCGTGCAGGCGCGTGTCGATCTCGAGGGATATGGCACCACAGACGTGGTCATAGGCAACCGACAATTCCTGGCGAATCAGGGGATTTCGATTCCTTCCGAGCCCCAGGAGGGGGAAGAAACGTATGTGTTTTGCGCCTGGGACGGTGAGCTCCGCGGTTGGCTCACTTTTTCCGACCAGCCGAAGCCAGATGCCGCGGAGGCACTCCATGCGTGCAGGGAGAGCGGCCTGCGCACCATCTTATTGTCCGGCGATCGTCGCGGCGCCGTGGAAAAGCTGGCGGCATCGCTTGGATTCGATGAAGCAAAGGCGGAATTGTCGCCGGAGGACAAAATCCAGTGCATCCAGGAGTTGCAGCGGCGCGGGCACCGGGTGGCGATGGTAGGTGACGGCATCAATGACGCGCCGGCTTTGGCCCGGGCCGACGTCGGGCTGGCCATGTCCTCGGGCACAGATCTGGCGAAGGAGAGTGCAGATGTCAGTGTGTTTGGGGCTCGGCTTGTGCGTATCCCGTGGGTGATCCGATTTGGCCGCATCACCTACCGGAAGATTCAGCAGAATCTTTTCTGGGCTTTCTTCTACAACCTGGTGGGCATCGGTCTGGCTTTCTGGGGCCTTTTGCAGCCTATCTTCGCAGCATCGGCCATGGTGGTGAGCAGCCTGATCGTCGTGACCAATTCTCTGCGGTTAAACCGGGCGTAGGCGCTTTCGCCCGACGCAATCATTTCGCCCGGGTGTGGCAGCCGCCGGGCGTCGGCGCCGGAGAAACGGGTTGACTTTTTGGGCTCATTTGGTATATTGAGCCCTGTAGGTGAGCAGGATGTGTCCCGAGTGGGACACGGCGCAATCGAGGAGGACCAATCGTGGCGAACGAATCGGCTTCGCAGAAAGAAGGTCAGCGGCCGGACGCTGGCGCTTCTCCGCAGGGCAGGGAAGAGAAGCAAGGGGTGCAGACCTCACCGCAATCAGAGGAAAAACGGGTGGGGAAGAAGATGGACGTCAAGGCGACCAAGCCGCTGACGCGGACCGGCAGCCTGTGGATGACTCGGCGTGACTTTGCCAGTAGAGCCGGATGGGTCGCGTTTTTCACCTTCATCGGAACTTTTCTTCTTGGGTCGTTACGCTACATGTTCCCGCGTGTGCTTTTCGAGCCTTCGCCCCGATTCAAGGCGGGCTATCCAGAGGATTATCCCGTCGGTGAAGTGAGCACCAAGTGGGTCAAGGACTACCGCGTGTGGATCATCCGCGAGGACTGGGGCTACTACGCGTTGCTGGCCGTGTGCACGCACCTGGGGTGTACGCCACGCTGGCTGCGAGCCGAGAACAAGTTCAAGTGCCCGTGTCACGGCAGCGGGTTCACCAAGGAGGGCATCAATTTTGAGGGGCCGGCACCACGACCTCTCGAGCGTCTTGCCATTTCAATTGCTGAGGACGGTCAGATTCTTGTCGACAAGAGCATGCGCTTCCGCGAGGAGCGTGGCGAGTGGGGCAAGCCAGGCTCGTTTCTGGGAATCAAAGCCTGACCGATTGGAGTTGACGGTCCCATGTCCCGCCCCCTGGGGCGGGATTTTTTGTGTCTGCCAGATGCGATCTTGATTTTCCTTGACTGAAGGTAAAGAAAATTGTATAATGAATTTGACCCATGCAACTGAATCGCCTTCTTTGGCTGGTCGGTAAGGTGCTGCAAATCATCGGCATGTTCGAGGTGCTCTATGGCCTGATCATCGGCTTCGCCGAGGATTCAATGGGGGGTGAAATGAAATTCGCCGGCATCGGCATCGCCATCTTTCTGGTTGGCTGGTTGATCGAAAAGCAAGTTTCGCGTTAGCTTCCCACCTTCTCCGAACTCCCTCTTTCCGCTGACTGCCATGAAAAAAGTGGTTGCCATGGTCCTCGCGGGCGGCCGGGTGGACGAACTGAGTGTGCTGACATTCTATCGCCCCAAGTCGGCTTTGCCCTTCGGAGGGATGTACCGTGTCATCGATTTCCCTCTGAGCAACCTGATGCACTCCGGTGTTGAGAGGGTGGGAATTCTCTCCCAGTACCGTTCCTACTCGTTGATCAATCACATCGGCATCGGTAGTTCCTGGGACCTGGTCGGCCGCAACCGCGGCGCCTACATCTTGCCCCCTTTTCGTGGCCTGCATGCCTCAGACTGGTACAAGGGCACCGCCGATGCCGTGCGCCAGAACTTCGAATTTCTGAACTACCATTCCCCCGAGCACGTTCTGATTCTGTCCGGTGATCACATCTACCGCATGGACTATCGCCGCCTGTACGAATACCATCTCGCCAAAGAAGCAGATCTGACTGCAGCCTTTATCCAGGTGCCGAGCGAGGAAGCGCCGCGGTTCGGCTTGGCCGAAATCGATGATGAAGACGGCGACATGGGTGGCCGCCTGCTGCAGTACTGGGAGAAGCCGGGTCGCCCGAAGAGCACATGGGCGTCGCTGACGATCTATCTATTCAGGGCGAAAGTGCTATACGAGGTACTGGCGAGTCAGAGCGGACGGAATTCGTGCGAGTTCGGACGACACATCCTTCCAGCGATGATAGGCCGCTACCGAACCTACGGCTACAAGTTCCGCGGCTTCTGGGGCTACACGCGCACCATTGCCGAGTACTGGCACACCAACATGGTGCTGCTCGGCGAAGCTCCGGCCATCGACTTGGAGGCGTGGCAGGTGCGCACCAACCTCGATCATGATCGGCTGAGGGACCGAAAGCCTGCCCGACTTCGGCCGACGACGGCGGTGCGAGACGCACGGATTCATGTGGGCGTGGAGGTCGAGGGGGAAGTGGAGCGCAGTATCCTTTTCCCCGGCACCCGGGTCGAGAAGGGCGCGCGGGTGCGCGATTCGATTCTTATGTTCGACACCACCGTGGGGCGCGACGCCGTGCTCGATCGGGTGATCACGGATACCGACGTGCACATCGGTGCGGGCGCGCGCCTCGGTGTAGGAGAGGTGGCGACCGCTTCCTCCGAAGCCACGCCGTTGCTGAGCGAAGGCCTGAGCGTCATCGGACGCGCCACCCACATTCCTGCCGGTCTCGAGTTGGGCCGGCACTGCATCGTCTATCCCGATCTTTCGGAAGAGAGCTTTAGGGAGCGCTTTTATCCCAGCGGGGTGACCATCCAGTGAGGGACACGTTGGCAATGTTGCTCGCCGGCGGCGTCGGAAGTCGCCTGGGTGTGCTTGTGTATGCCCGTGCGAAGCCCGCGGTGCCTTTCGGCGGCATCTATCGTGTTATCGACTTCACGTTGAGCAACGTCATGAATTCCGGGCTCGAAGCGGTGGCGGTGCTGACCCAGTACAAACCTCTGTCGCTGATGGAGCATATTGGCCGAGGAGAGCCGTGGGATTTTGTCGGGCGGACCCGAGGCGTGAAGATTCTGCCGCCGAGGACCGGAGAGCGGGCTTCTGACTGGTATAAGGGAACTGCCGACGCTGTTCGACAGAACCTGGATTTCATTACCACTCATGACCCCCGGCTCGTACTGATCCTTTCCGGCGACCATATCTACTATATGGATTACTCCCCGATGTTGGCCTTCCATCGCCAGCGACGCGCAGACCTCACCATTGCCATGATGGAGGTTCCAGAAGACCAGATCCAGCATTTTGGCATCGCTACCGCAACTGCCGACGGCCGGGTAGTCGAATGGCAGGAAAAGCCTCTCCGCTCCAGGAGCAATCTGGCATCGATGGGAATCTACGTTTTCGACCGGGATTTTTTGCTCGAAGTGTTGCACCGCAATCCGGGCAACGATTTCGGGCACGACATCATTCCGGAGGCAGTGCGGGAACGGCGCGTCTATGCCTTCCGCTTTGCGGGATACTGGCGCGACGTCGGCACCCTGGAAGCCTACTGGCGCACGAACATGGATCTGCTCGACCCCAGTTCAGGAATGGATCTCGATGCCTGGCAGGTGCGCACCAACTTCGAAGAAGAGGGTCGGAGCGGCGACCGACCTCCTTCTCTGATCGCGCCCAGCGCCACGGTGCATGACTCGGTGATTTCCCCCGGGTGCGTCGTCTATGGCCATGTGGAGCGCTCGATCCTGTCGCCCGGCGTGCGCATCCATCGGAATGTCCGTCTGGTCGACTCGGTTGTCATGCACGACACCCAAGTCCACGAAGGGGCGCAGGTGCAGTTTGCCATCATCGACAAGGAAGTCTCGGTAGGGGAAGACGCGCAAATCGGCGTTGGGCCGAAGGATGTGCCCAATCGCGCCAGCCCAGACATCTTGCACAACGGTCTGGTTTTGATCGGCAAAGGAGCGAAGGTCCCTGCGGCGACGCGCATCGGGTGCAACACCGTCATCTACCCATGGACCGGACCGGAGCATTACCGCTCGCAAGTCATCCCACCGGGAAGTACCATTCAGGCTCAAGCTCAGCCCCAGAGCCATATTTGATCACCCTCTGCGCGGCAAGAGGATGCCGCGGAGGATACCGGCGTGAAGGCCCTGATACTGGCAGGCGGTCTGGGCAGACGGCTGCGCCCGCTGACGATCTCCCTGCCCAAACCGATGATCCCTTTCCGGAATCGCCCCCTCCTGTGGCACATCGTCCGGGAGCTGGAAGAGTTCGGTGTGCGCGACATCGTCTTTCTGCTCTACTACCAGCCGGCAGCCATTCAACGCTTTTTCGGAGATGGGTCGGCTCTCGGCTTCAGAGCGCGCTACGTCGTGGCTGCGGAGGACAACGACACAGCGGGAGCAGTGCGGAACGCCGCCGATCTGATCGACCAAACCTGCCTGGTAGTTTCCGGTGACGTGCTTGCCGGCATCGACTACGACCGACTGCTGGGCTTCCACCGGCAGCGCCGCGCTCTGCTGACCATGGCGCTGACGCGGGCGGAGGACCCGGGACGATACGGCAACGTGGAGATCGATCTCTTCGGTCGCGTCGTTCGTTTCGTCGAGAAGCCGGCTACAGCGGAGTTGATCTCGAGCCACATCAACACAGGGATCTACGTGATCGAGCCGGCACTGCTCAAAAGGATTCCGGCGGGCCGGCCCGTCAGTTTCGAGACCGAAGTCTTTCCCTCTCTGGTTGCCCAGCGCGCGGATCTATTCGGAGTGGAACTCCAGGGCTACTGGCGGGATCTTGGCATGGTCGATCAGTACCTGGAGTCACATCGTGACGCATTGCTGGGCAGGTGGCGCGAAGCTCGGGCGGCGGCAGCCAGGCTCAAGGATGGGGGTGAGTGTTCAGCCTATGGGGATTCGCTTGTGGGGCAAGGATGTCGTGTTCATCCGCAGGCAGCTTTGTCCAGGAGTACCCTCGGCCGCGGCTGCCGCGTGGACTGCGGTGCCTGCCTCGAGGAAGCGGTGTTGTGGGATAAGGTGTGCGTCGGCGAGCGCGCCCATGTTCGTCGGTGCGTAATCGCAAGCGGCAGCGTGATCGGAGAGGAAACAGTGGTAGATGAGCTTGCTGTGATCGGCGAGAACTGCCATATCGGCCGCCGATGTCGCGTCGGCCGAGGAGTTCGCCTCGGGCCTGGAACAGTCGTTTCAGATCGAACGGTGCTCGCTGTGGAGCAGCCCTGAGAGGGCATGGTGGTGCCGAAGTTGGCTCCGTAAAATCGCCGTGAGAAGGGGTTCACGGCCCCCGGCAGGTGGGTGTTTTAGCTTGACTTTTTGTGGTGCATTCACTACTTTTAGTGGCTGTGGGATAGAATAAGTCAGAGGTTATGCCTAAGGGATGTGAGCATGCCACGTGCTTATAAAAACTATATCGGTGGTGAATGGGTCGACGCCAAGAGCGGCAAGACTTTCGAAAACCGCAACCCTGCAAACTGGGACGAGGTCATTGGCGTTTTTCCGAGCTCCGGTGCGGAGGATGTGGATGCGGCTGTGCGGTCGGCTCTCGAGGCGTTTGACGAGTGGCGTCTGACACCGGCGCCGAAGCGTGGCGAAATCATCAAGCGTGCCGGCGACCTGCTGGTGGCGCGGAAGGAAGAGATCGCCCGCACGATGACGCGTGAAATGGGGAAGGTGCTCCTGGAAACGCGCGGTGACGTTCAGGAGGGGATCGACACGGCGTACTATGCTGCCAGCGAGGGCAGGCGGCTTTTCGGTCATACCGCTCCGTCTGAGCTGCCGAACAAATTCAACCTGTCGATGCGGATGCCGGTAGGAGTTGCTGGCGTGATCACGCCGTGGAATTTCCCTATGGCAATTCCTACCTGGAAGATCTTCCCGGCACTCGTCTGCGGAAACACCGTCGTCTTCAAACCAGCCAGCGACACCCCAGCGACCGCGACCACTCTGGTGGAAATCCTGCTCGAGGCGGGATTGCCGCCAAAGGTCATCAACCTCGTGCATGGAGGCGGAGCGGCCGTGGGCATGCCCATGGTCGAGCATCCCGAGGTCCGTCTCATCTCTTTCACAGGATCGACGAAAGTCGGCAAAATGATCTCGGCGGCCGCCAGCAAGGATCTCAAACGGGTGTCCCTCGAACTGGGGGGCAAGAATGCCCAGATCGTCATGGAGGATGCCAATCTTGAGCTGGCACTGGAGGGCGTTCTTTGGGGGGCCTTTGGTACGACGGGACAGCGCTGCACTGCCACCAGCCGCCTCATCCTTCATGAGCCGATCTATGATCGTTTCATCGCCATGCTGGTCGAGCGCACTCGTGCCCTACGCCTTGGCGATGGTCTCAATCCCGAAACGGAAGTGGGGCCGCTCATCAACGAAGGGCAGCGAGAGACCGTGGCACAGTACGTGCGCATCGGCGAAAAGGAGGGGGCACGCAAGCTGCTCGGTGGAAATTTCTACACCGAGGGCGGTTGTGCCAAAGGCTGGTTCTTCGAGCCGACGATCTTTGTGGATGTGACCCCGGAGATGCGCATCGCCCAGGAGGAGATCTTTGGTCCGGTCCTGTCGGTGATCAAAGTCAAGACCTTCGAGGAAGCGATTGATGTTCTCAACGGCACCCGGTACGGGCTCTCGTCTTCGATCTACACGCAGGACATCAACCTGGCCTATCGTGCCATTCGCGACATCGAAGCCGGCATTACCTACATCAATGGACCGACGATTGGTGCCGAGGCGCACATGCCGTTCGGAGGGGTCAAAGAGACCGGCAATGGCCACCGCGAAGGCGGCTGGGAGGTCTACGAGTTCTTCACCGAAACCAAGACGGTCTACGTCGACTACTCGGGCAGACTGCAGCGTGCACAAATCGATACGGAATGAGACGTCAGCCCTGGTTCTCCAGGGCTTCTGTTCATCGAATCTGCGATCAGGAGGTAGACGCATCTGATGGCGCGACTTCATCCAGAAGAGGTCCTGCCACGCCTCCGGCGGCACATGCTGGTGGATGGCTTCGATATGGTTGTAGACCTGGAAAAGAGCCAGGGGCAGTACCTCTATGACTCGCTACACAACCGCAGGTATCTCGATCTGTTCAGCTATTTCGCTTCGGCTCCCGTTGGCCACAACCATCCAGCGGTTACGGCCTCCGACTTCCGAGAGCGGCTGGTGCGGGCAGCGGCTACCAAGCCCTCGAACTCCGATTTCTACACCTCGGAGATGGCCGAATTCGTCGATACGTTCTCGGCGGTCGCTGTTCCCGACTACCTGCCGCATCTGTTCTTCGTCAGCGGCGGGGCCCTGGGAGTGGAAAATGCGCTCAAGGCCGCCTTCGATTGGAAGGTGCGCAAGAATCTCGCTGCTGGCAAGGGTGAGAAGGGATACCAGATCATCCATTTTCGGGAATCGTTTCACGGTCGCACGGGCTACACGCTGTCGTTGACCAACACCGCCGACCCTCGCAAAACGAAGTACTTCCCCAAGTTCAATTGGCCGCGCATTCTGAACCCGAAGTTGTCTTTTCCGGTGACCGACGCCGTGCTGGAAAGGGTGAAGCGCGACGAGGAGGAGGCGGCTCGGCAGATTGAGCAGGCGATTCGCGACAACCCCGATGACATTGCCGCCATCATCATCGAGCCGATCCAGGGTGAGGGAGGTGACAATCACTTCAGACCAGAATTCCTGCGGCGACTGCGCCGGATCGCCGATGAAAACGAAATCATGCTGATCTTCGATGAAGTTCAAACCGGCCTTGGATTGACCGGTTCGATGTGGGCGCATCAAGGGCTCGGCGTGAGGCCCGATATGATGGCTTTCGGAAAGAAGACGCAAGTATGCGGCTTCATGTGTGGCCGGCGGATCGACGAGGTGGAGAACAATGTTTTCGTCGAATCGAGTCGCCTGAATTCGACCTGGGGCGGCAATCTCGTGGATATGGTGCGGGCTCAGAAGTACCTGGAGATTATCAGAGACGAGAATCTGGTCGACAACGCCCGGCGCATGGGCGACTACATGTTGCAGCAACTGCAAGAACTGGCGCAGGAGTTCGACGGTCAGGTCACCAACGTCCGAGGTGCCGGGCTGATGATCGCCTTCGACCTGCCGAGCGCGGAGATCCGTGACCGATTCTTGCGCACGGCCCTGGAGAACGGCATGATCGTCCTCGGCTGCGGCGTCAGGTCAATCCGTTTCCGGCCGGCCTTGAACGTGGAGAAGAACCACATCGATGAAGGGTTGGAGATCACCCGCACAAGCTTGAAAACGGTGCTCGAGCAGCAGCGGACGGGCAGCGTCTCCGTCCGAGCGGAAGAGTCGATGGTCGAGAGGTCTTAGGTGCGGTTCTACGGTGCAGCGCCGTGATCGCTGAAGCTGAGGCGGCTCCGAACGAGGAGGCCGCCGCATGTGTGGAGGCCGGGACGCTGTACCTGGTCAGTACGCCAATCGGTAATCTGCGTGATATTACTCTGCGGGCTCTAGACGTGCTTCGGCAGGTTGACGTTGTTGCCGCCGAGGATACTCGTCGGACCCGCATTTTGCTGAATAAGTATGGTATCACAACGCCGACCATCAGCTACCACGATTTCAACAAGGAGCAGCGAACTCCAGCATTGTTGCGGCGACTGCAGGAGGGCAAAGCCATTGCCCTGGTCACCGATGCCGGGACGCCTGGTATTTCCGACCCAGCTTTCTACCTTGTGAGAGCCTCGCTGCGACAGGGGCTGCCTGTGGTCGGGATACCTGGCCCGACGGCATTTGTGACGGCGCTGGTGGTCTCAGGTTTGCCAACCGATCGGTTTGTGTTCGAAGGTTTTCTGCCACCCAAGAAAGGACGTCGTAAACGCCTCGAGGCCATCGCCTCCGAGTCGCGCACGCTGATTTTCTACGAATCGCCGAATCGCCTGCTGCGGACGTTGCGAGATCTTTACGACAGGCTTGGCGATCGCAACGTTGCCGTCGCCCGTGAGCTGACCAAAAAGTTCGAAGAGATCGTGCGGGGTCGCCTTTCGGAAGTGGTGCCACGATTGGAGGCGCGCAAGCCGAGGGGAGAATACGTCATCGTCGTCGAAGGCAAACGGATTTGACGAATCCCTCGAGGAAAGGATGAAATTGAACTTGTTGCCGGATTGGGTCAAGAACTTTTACCTCCGGTTGATCGAACCGGTGGTGCAGTTCTTCATTGACCTGGAGCTGAACCCCAATTTCTTTACGACCATCGGCTTCGTGCTCAGCCTGATTGCGGGCTATCTTTTTGCCGCCGGACAGCTCCGGCTGGCGGGCGTCCTCGTGCTGCTGGCCGGGACCTTCGACATCATCGACGGCAAGGTCGCTCGGGCTACCGACCGGGTCACCAAATTCGGTGCCCTCTACGACTCCACTCTTGATCGCTACGCTGAAGTAGTGATGTTTTTCGGCCTGGCGTACCATTTTGTCGTCCGGGGTCCGGTGTCGGCCGCTGTGGCTGTCTCGATCGCTCTGGGTGGTTCGATCATGGTGAGCTATGTGCGCGCCCGGGCCGAAGGGCTTGGCTTTGAGTGCAAGGTAGGCATCATGCAGCGCCCGGAACGCATTGTCTTCATCGGTTTCGGTGCTGTCACGCACGAGTATGTGTTGATTGTCGCCATCTGGGCGATCGCGCTGTTGGCGAATTTCACGGCGGTTCAACGGCTCCATCATGTCTGGGCGAAGGAAAATGGAGTCAAAAGCGAGAAACTCCAGCCGGAAGAAGTCGGCGTAGACTAGAAAGGGGTTTGCAAGACTGATGTTTCGGGAAATGTGCAAATCGAAGATTCACCGGGCGACGGTTACCGAGGTGAATCTTGACTACGAAGGCAGTATCAGTATCGACCGGCGGTTGATGGAGGCCGCCGACCTGCTACCGTACGAAAAAGTGCAGGTCGCCAATCTCCACAACGGAAGCCGTGCCGACACCTACGTCATTCCAGGTCCGCCCGGATCTGGCGAGATCTGTCTAAATGGCGCTATGGCGCGGCTGGCCCAAAAGGGGGATTTGGTGATCATCATCTCCTACGCAGTGATGTCGGAAGAAGAAGCGCGCAGCTACAAGCCGAAAGTCGTTCTAGTCGACGAACGAAACGAACTCAGGTAACCCTGTTACGGAGGAGGAAACGTTTTGAGCCAAGGCATCGAGATTCAAGCGCCGGAGGGGAAGCTGGGGGTGCTGCTGCCCGGAATGGGTGCTGTGAGCACCACTTTCATCGCCGGAGTCATGGCCGTGCGCAAAGGGCTGGCCCAACCATACGGTTCGCTGACCCAGATGGGCACCATTCGGCTCGGCAAGCGAACCGAGAAACGCATTCCCAAGATCAAAGATTTTGTGCCGCTGGCCGAGCTTGAGGATCTGGTTTTTGGGGGTTGGGACATTTTCCCCGACAACTGCTTTGAGGCCGCGTCCAAGGCCGGTGTGCTCGAGAAGGAACTCATTCAGCAGCTGCGGCCGGAGTTGGAGTCGATCGCGCCGATGCCCGCCGCGTTCGATCGCCGCTACGTCAAGAAGCTGGACGGCACTCACATCAAGCAGGCGAGGACCAAGTACGATCTGGCCGAGATGCTTCGGGAAGATATCCGCAATTTCAAGTCGAAGAACAATCTGCAGCGTCTCGTGATCGTCTGGTGTGGCAGCACCGAAGTGTTTATGCAGCCCGATGAAGTTCACAATGATATCGCCACCTTTGAACAGGCGATGAAGGACAATCATCCGGCCATCGCACCCAGCATGCTGTACGCTTGGGCGGCACTGAAGGAGCGCGTGCCCTTTGCCAACGGCGCGCCGAACCTCACCGCCGACATTCCCGCCCTGCTCGAGCTTGCCAAAGAGAATGGCGTGCCTGTGGCTGGCAAGGATTACAAGACCGGCCAGACGCTGATGAAGACCATCCTGGCTCCCGGTATCAAGGCGCGGCTTCTGGGTCTCACCGGCTGGTTCTCGACCAATATCCTGGGCAACCGCGACGGTGAGGTTTTGGACGATCCGGAGTCGTTCCGCACCAAGGAGGAGAGCAAGCTGTCGGTGCTGGAGTACATCCTTCAGCCCGAGCTGTACCCGTCGCTCTACGGCAACTTCTACCACAAAGTGCGGATCAACTACTACCCGCCTCGCGGCGACAACAAGGAGGGATGGGACAACATCGACATCTTCGGCTGGCTCGGCTACCCGATGCAGATCAAGATCGATTTTCTCTGCCGCGACAGCATTCTGGCTGCGCCGATCGTCCTCGACGTCTCCCTGTTTCTCGATCTGGCGCAGCGAAGCAACATGAGGGGTGTCCAGGAGTGGCTGTCCTTCTATTTCAAGAGTCCCATGCACGCGGCCAAGGTCTACCCGGAGCATGACCTCTTCATCCAGCTCATGAAGCTGAAGAACACTCTTCGCCATCTGCGAGGCGAGGAGCTCATCACCCATCTGGGCCTTGAGTACTACGACTAATTCGGCGTCTGGCTTGAGGAAGACCTCCCCGTGGGATTGCGCGACTTTTTGGACAGCCTTTGCTGTTGGTTCGCATGCCGTCCGCTGCCAGCCAACTTCAGGTTTGAACGACGATCATGAGGGAGAGCGCTCCGGAACCTCAGGTTGCGCCGCAAGAAGAGCGTCTTTCCGGCAGGACTCCCCTCAAGGACATACTCCGGACTTCTCTGCCAGCGGTCGTCGATCTTTCCTCGCAGACCTTCATGTGGACGGTCGAGGCGATTCTTATCGGAAAGATCGGCGCCGCGGCGTTTGGCGGCGTAGGCATGGCGATCCAGATCGTGGTCGTCATCATGACGGTGCTGCTGACCTTCATCGTCGGCAGTTCGCTGATTATCACCCGCTACCTGGGAGCAGGCAACCGTTGGGAGGCCAACCACATCCTCGGGCAGACCATGATGATCGGCATCATCCTGGCCGTGCTCATTTCGCTTTTCTGGTACTTCGGGGCGACCCCGCTTTTCGGCCTCATCCGCGAGGCCAAGGGCGCTGCCCGCGAAGCAGGTATCACATACCTGCGCACGATCGCCTTCTTCGGACCCCTGCTGATCACCAATTTCATCGCTGTTGGCATCATCAGGGGCTCAGGAGAGACGACCTATTCGATGCTGATCAACGTCGTCGTCAACACCCTGAATCTCATCTTGGCGCCGATTTTGATTTTCGGGCTGCTTGGTTTTCCAAGGCTGGAGGTGGAGGGGGCGGCTTTGGCAGTGGGCATCGCCCACTCGGTCGGCTTGGGGATGTCGGTCTATCTCCTGCGCAGTCGGAAGCTGCCCATTTTCCTGGCGATGCGGGAGCTGACGACGCTCAACGTGGACACCTTCAAACGTCTTTTTCGGGCCGGCTTCCCGATCACCGTGGAGCAGCTCGTGTGGGCCGTTGGCATGCTCGTGGTCACCAGCTACGCCGCCTCGGTCGGCGTCGCCGTGCTGGCAGCACACCAGGTGTTCTTGCGTATTCAGGCGATCCTGAGCATGTTCTATCTCGGCTTCGGGCTGGGGGCAATGACTTTGATGGGCAAGCATCTCGGTGCAGCCCAAAGCTCTTTGGCCGAGAAGACAGGCTATCTCACCAACCGGGTGGTCTTTTTCTTTGCGTTGGTCGTGGTGGCGGTGCTGATGATCTTCTCGCGGTCGCTGGTGACGATCTTCACCAGCGATCCAGAAGTCGTGTCGATCGGCAGCACGGTCATCAGAGTGTTTGCTCTGGCGCAGATCCCGAAAGCCGTTGATGGTGCCTTGATGGGGAACCTTCGCGGCGCTGGGGACTTGAAATGGTTGATGTGGTTGACCATCGTAAGCGTACTGGTCTTCGAGATCGGCATCAACTGGGTGATCGTATTTGTCCTCAACCTCTCGGCGATGGGCTACTTGCTCGGGCTATGGAGCGTGCACGCAGTGGATGAGACCGTGAGGCTCGGGTTGAACTATTGGCGCTTCAAAGGGGGGAAGTGGAAGCTGTCGGAATGGCTGTAACCGGCTGAATGTTGATCACGTTCGAAGGGATTGATAACTCCGGCAAATCGCTGCAGGCCAGGCGGCTGTTTGAGCGGCTAACGCAGCGGCAGATAGACACGGTTATGTTCCGTGAACCCGGAGGATGTGACCTCTCCGAAGCGGTTCGTACTGTCCTTCTCGACCCGCGCTACCACGGGATGTCGGCCCGCGCAGAGGTTTTGCTCTACTCGGCCGCTCGCGCTCAACTCGTGGCCGAAAAGATTCGCCCGGCTCTGCGCGACGGTAAGACGGTTATCTGCGATCGGTTCTACGATTCGACGACCGCCTATCAGGGGTATGGACGAGGACTGGATGTGCAGTTTCTTCATCGACTGAACGAGTTTGCCACCAACAGGCTAGTGCCCGACAGAACGTTTCTGTTGGATTTGGAACCAGAGGTAGCAGCAGCACGAAAAAGGAACCAGGGAGACAAAGCGGACCGCATGGAGGCAGAAGAGCTGGCATTTCATCGGCGCGTGCGCCAAGGCTACTTGAACATCGCCCGCTCTGAACCCACCCGGGTGTGCGTCATCGATGCCACCCGGCGCCCTGAGGAAATCGAAGGCGAGGTTTGGTCCGAAGTCGCCCGTCTTCTTGACTTTGAGAAGAATGGTTCGAAAGGAGGCGTTTCTCCATGCCAGTAAAAAAGCAGATCTCCGCAGCTCTCCTGCTCGTAGTCGGACTGGTTACGCTGGGTGGCTGGGTGTCTAATCTGGTCGGCAGCCGCCATCCAGATTACTATCACGACGTCGAACGCAATTTGCGCATCTTTGGCGAAGTCTACAAGGCGATCTCCGACAAGTACGTCGAGGAAGTCGACCCGAACCGGTTCATGCGTGCCGGAATCGATGGGATGCTCGCCACCCTCGATCCTTATACGGTGCTGATCGAGAAGGAGGACAACGCCCAGCTGCAGATCATGACTTCGGGCAAGTATGGCGGCGTCGGCATGCGCATCGCCACCCGGAACGGCTGGCCGACCGTGGTGGAGCCGCCCTTCAACGGCACGCCGGCGCAGCGCGCCGGAATCCGCGAGGGCGACGTCATCATCGAGGTGAACGGGGAGAGCACCAAAGGCATGGACATCAACACGGTGGCCTCCAAACTTCGAGGTGAGGTGGGCACCGAGGTGACCCTGAAGGTTTCGCGCGAAGGCGAGAAGATGCCCATCGAGTTTCGTCTGATTCGGGACGAGATCGTCATCAAAGACGTGGCCTACTCCGGCATCATCGAGGATGGCATCGGCTATATCAAGCTGACCCATTTTTCCAAGAACGCCGGCAAAGAGGTCGAGGATGCCATTCGAAAACTGAAATCGCAAAACCTGAACGGACTGATTCTCGATCTTCGGAACAATCCGGGCGGCCTGCTCGATGCCGCCGTTGAAGTGGCCGACAATTTTCTGAATCCCGGGCAGTTGATCGTCTCCACCCGAGGCCGCAGCGACAACTCCGACCAGGAATACCGTGCCCAACGCCGGTCGACCCTCGGGGACAAGCCTCTTGTGGTTCTGGTCAACGGGGCCAGTGCTTCGGCCAGCGAAATCGTTTCCGGGGCTATCCAGGATCTGGACCGCGGTGTGGTGATCGGCACCCGGACGTTCGGCAAAGGACTGGTTCAGACGGTCGTGCCGATCAGCCGGGATGCGGCCCTGAAGCTGACGACAGCAAAATACTACATCCCGAGCGGTCGCCTGATCCAGAATCCTGCCCGGTTGAAAACCGAGCTTTCAGATCTTTTTGGCCCCGTTATTCGCAAGGAAGAAAACAAGGGTGGCAAGAAGGACGAGGGGGCCGAGGCCGAGAAGAAGCACGCCTATCATACCAAGAACGGCCGTACGGTGTACGGTGGTGGCGGCATTGTTCCCGACATCGTCGTCAAGGAGGAGCCGCTGACTGCCCTGGACGTCGCTCTGTTGCGACAGACGATGCCCTTCAATTTCGCTGTGGTCTATGCAGCCAAGCACCCGAACCTGAAGCGCGACTTCACGGTCACCGACGAGATGCTCGATGAATTCCGTGCTTTCCTCAAGGAGAAGGACTTTCGCTTCAAGACGCAGGCAGAAGTGGAACTCGAGAACCTGAAAAAGACTGCGGAGAAGCAAGGCTATTTCGACGCGATCGCAGCCCAGTATGATGAGCTCTGGAAGGCGGTGGAGCGGGCCAAGGAAAGAGAGTTCGAGCGTAGCAAGCGTTTCATCCGCCGAGTGCTGGAACGCGAAATCGCCGCCAAGCTTTGGGGCAGTGACGCCGAAGTGGAGATTGGATTCAAAGATGACCCCGTGATTCAGAAGGCGATCGAAGTACTCGAAAAGCCTTCACGCTACTATTCGATCCTCCAGCCCGAGTCGCGGGAAGGATGACCTAATGGACGCAGCATTCGGAAGGAGACTCGCCCATGGCTGAAAAGAAATACGTTTACTTTTTCGCCCAGGGACAGGCTGAAGGAAACGCCGAGATGAAAGATCTGCTCGGTGGCAAGGGCGCCAACCTTGCAGAGATGTGCAACCTGGACCTGCCCGTCCCACCTGGCTTTACAATCACCACCGAAGTGTGCACCTACTACTATGAACACGGCCGGGAGTATCCCCCGGAACTGAAGGCGCAGGTGGATTCCTCTCTCCGGCGCGTCGAGCAGATCATGGGGTCGCGCTTCGGCGATCCGGAAAAGCCCCTGCTGGTGTCGGTGCGTTCCGGTGCCCGCATGTCCATGCCCGGAATGATGGAGACGGTGCTTAACGTTGGGCTCACCACGGCCACACTGCCCGCCCTGGCTCGCCGAACCAACAATCCTCGCTTTGCCTACGACGCCTACCGGCGACTCATCCAGATGTATTCGGATGTGGTGATGGAGAAGGCGGCCGGGATCGAGCCGGAGGAGGAGCAGGGCATCCGGGCGCAGCTCGAGCGTGAGCTCGAGAAGATGAAGCGGGCGCGCGGCGTGACGCACGACATCGAGCTGACCGCGGATGATCTCAAAGAGCTGTCGGAGATCTTCAAGCAGAAGGTCCAGGAGGTTCTCGGCAAGCCCTTTCCGGATGAGCCGCAGGAGCAGCTCTGGGGGGCCATCAGCGCTGTGTTCGCTTCGTGGAATGGCAAGCGGGCGCTCTCTTACCGGCGCATCGAGGGCATCCCCGACTGGTGGGGCACAGCGGTGAACGTCCAGACGATGGTTTTTGGCAACATGGGCGAAAAGTCTGCCACGGGCGTGGCCTTCACCCGTAACCCTGCCACGGGAGAGAACGTCTTCTACGGCGAATGGCTGGTGAATGCCCAGGGCGAAGACGTGGTGGCGGGCATTCGCACTCCGTATCCGCTCAATGAGAAGCAGAAGACCGATGAGAACGCCAACCTGCCGTCGCTGGAAAAGGCAATGCCGGAGATCTACCAGCAACTCGCCGAGATTCGCAACAAGCTGGAGCGCCACTACCGCGATATGCAGGACATCGAGTTCACGATTCAAGAAGGACGGCTGTGGATGCTGCAGACCCGCACTGGCAAGCGCACTGGCCAGGCCGCGATTCGGATCGCGGTCGACATGCAGCACGAGGGCCTGATCAGCAAAGAGGAGGCAGTGGGCCGCGTGAAGCCGAGCCAGCTCGACGAGCTGCTGCATCCGATGGTGGATCCCGTGGCTGCCAGGAAGGAACGGCCGCTCGCCTCCGGCTTGCCTGCCGGCCCCGGTGGCGCCGTCGGCCAGATTGTCTTCACCGCCGATGAGGCCGAGCGCCTAGGCAAGGAGGGGAAGAAGGTTATCCTGGTGCGAAATGAGACCTCTCCGGAAGACGTGCATGGCATGCACGCTGCGGTCGGCATTCTGACCGCCAAGGGCGGAATGACCAGCCACGCGGCGCTGGTGGCTCGCGGCTGGGGCAAATGCTGCGTGGTCGGCTGCAGCGCACTGGAGATTGATCTCGAAAAACGCGAGCTGAGCGTGGACAACCGACTTCTTCGTGAAGGCGACTGGATTACAGTGGACGGCACCCGAGGTCTGGTCTACGAGGGTCAGCTGCCGCTGATCTTCCCCGAGCTGGAGAAGAACCTCAGCTATCAGCGATTGATGACCTGGGCGGACGAAATTCGTCGGCTCCATGTTCGCACCAATGCCGATCGCCCCGCAGATGCTGCCCAGGCGCGCGGTTTCGGCGCCGAAGGGATCGGGTTGTGCCGGACCGAACACATGTTCTTCGAGCCGGAGCGCATCACAGCGATGCGGCAGATGATCGTTGCTGAGACCGAAGAGGAGCGCCGGGCGGCGGTGATGAAGCTCCTTCCTTTCCAGCGCCAGGATTTCATCGGCATTTTCAAGGCCATGGCTGGCTACCCGGTGACCATCCGCCTCCTCGATCCACCGTTGCATGAGTTTGTCAACCTCGATGAAGGCCAGATTGAGGAGCTCTCCCAGCAGTTGGGTGTGCCGGTAGAGAAGCTGCAGGCGCGCATCGCCCAACTGCACGAGCTCAACCCGATGCTCGGGCACCGTGGCTGCCGTCTCGGCATCACCTATCCCGAGATCACCGAGATGCAGGCGCGGGCGATCTTCGAGGCGGCGGCCCAGCTCACCAAGGAGGGGATCGAGGTCTATCCCGAGGTGATGGTGCCGTTGGTCGCCACTCTGAACGAATTCAAGAACCAGGCCGAGATCATCCGCCGAGTGGCCAGTGAGGTGCAAAAGGAAACCGGTACGACTTTCGAGTATCTGGTCGGCACGATGGTGGAAATTCCGCGTGCCTGTCTGGTCGCCGACGAGATCGCTGCCGAGGCGCAGTTCTTCAGCTTTGGCACCAATGACCTGACGCAGACGACTTTCGGCTTCTCGAGAGACGACATCGGCAGTTTTCTGCCGCGGTATCTGGAATTGAAGATTCTGCCCGACGATCCGTTCCAGACGCTCGACCAGCACGGCGTCGGCCAGCTCATGCAGATCGCCGTGCACAAGGGCCGTGGGGCACGCCAGGACCTGGAGCTGGGGATTTGCGGCGAACACGGCGGTGACCCCGAATCGGTGAAATTCTGTCATCGCCTCGGCCTGGACTACGTCAGTTGCTCGCCGTTCCGAGTGCCCATTGCGCGACTGGCCGCGGCTCATGCTGTACTCGAGGAAAAACGAGGTTCGGAGGCAGCCTGACCAGGAGCGTCGGGAACGGTTACGGTTTGGTCGCCCACTTGGTTTTCCGGTGGGCGATTTTTTTGAGGGAGCAGAGAATGCGAATTTTTTGTGATTTCGACGGAACAGTCGCCGAGCGGGATGTCGGTAATCTGCTTTTCGAGACTTTCGCCGACGACCGCTGGCGCGCCGCGGTCGAGGAATGGCTGGCAGGTCACATCTCCTCCGAGGAGTGCCTGAGGCGCGAGTGTGAAGCTACGGTCGCCGGGCGCGATCAGATTCTGGCATTGGCCGACGAACAGCGTCTCGATCCGGGCTTCGAGGAGTTCGTCCGGTTTTGCCGCGAGCACGAGATCCCGGTCACGATTCTCAGTGACGGGCTCGACTTCTACATCGAGCGTATTCTTGCCAATCACGGATTCGGCGATCTGCCGGTTCGCGCCAACCACCTGGTGTTCGTGGGGCACGACCGCATTGTTCCCGAATTTCCTTATCTCGCCGATAGCTGCGGCCGCTGCGCCAACTGCAAAGGACATCACCTGCGTGCCGCACGGCGACCGGGAGAGTGGCTGGTCTATGTCGGCGATGGCTACTCAGACCGCTGCGCAGCCCGGGAGGCCGATCTGGTGTTCGCCAAACGCGATCTGCGGCGGTACTGCCGGGACGCAGCCATCCCATACGTCGAATTCCAGTCATTCTACGATGTGCTCGATGGACTCTATCCCTTTGTGGATGCAGGCAGGATCGTCGCCACACGCTGACGGGACTGACTGCCACTACCTTCATGCGAATCCCGCGACTTGACAAAAGCTACCGGAATCTGCGCCGCTACCGGCAAATCGTTGCCGTGCTCGTGAAGTATGGCTTCGCCGAGGTCGTTCATCGCATGAACCTGGCGCCCTATCTGCAGATGGGACGCCGGATCATCCGCAAGAAGCCACTCGAAACCTACCAGTTGTCGGCGGCTGCAAGGCTGCGGCTGGCGCTCGAGGAGCTCGGGCCGACTTTCATCAAACTCGGTCAGGTGCTGAGCACACGTTCGGTGTTGATCCCGGCTGAATTCGTCGAAGAGCTGGCCAGGCTGCAGGACAGGGTGACGCCGTTGCCGTTCGACCAGATCCGCCCCCTCGTGGAGGCGGAACTCGGGGCGCAGATTCCGGCGAAGTTCGAGTGGTTCGACGATCGTGCCATCGCCTCGGCCTCGTTGGCTCAGGTGCACCGGGCACGCACCAGAGATGGCCGAGACGTGGTGGTCAAGGTGCAGCGACCCGAAATCGAGCGTCTGATCCGCACCGATATGGACATCCTGCTTGATTTCGCCCAGCTCCTTGAGCGCCACATTCCGGAAAGCCGTCAATTCGAGCCAGAAGGGCTGGTTCATGAGCTGGCGCGGTCCACGCTGCGCGAAATCGACTTCGTCTATGAGGGGCGAAACATCGAGCGCTTTGCGCGCAACTTCGAGGGGCATGACGAAGTCTACGTGCCAGCAGTGTTCTGGGATCTGACGACTCATCGAGTGCTGACCACAGAGTTCGTGGAGGGGATCAAGATCTCTGATGTCGAGGCATTGAAATCCGCCGGCCTCGATCTCAAGGAGGTGGCTCGCGTCGGCGCGAAATTCATCCTCAAGCAGGTCTTTGAAGACGGTTTCTTCCACGCAGACCCACACCCGGGCAACCTGTTTATTCGACCCGGACCAGTGATCGTGCCGGTGGACTTCGGTATGATGGGGCGACTCGATTCGGAGCTGATGGATGAGCTGTCCGACATGCTGATCGGCGTCATTCGCAAGGATACCGATCTGATCGTTCAGGCGCTGATCCATCTTGGAAGCTTTCCCGCTGACCGGGACCCGCGGCCGTTGCGCTTCGAGATCTCCGAGTTCATCGATCGATACTACGGCCTGCCTCTGCGCCAACTCGACCTGAAGGCGATTCTGGCTGAAGTGTGGGAGGTCGTGCGCCGTTTCCAGCTGCGGGTGCCACCCAATCTGATGCTGCTCATGAAGACACTCGGCACCTACGACGACCTGGGTCGCAAGCTCTATCCGGAGTTCGACCTGCTGGCCGTAACCCGACCGTACGTTCGCCGCCTTCTCTGGAGGCGGCTGGCTCCCGGCGACCTGGCTTATCAGGCGGTGAAGACCTTGCGCGATACCTATAGTCTCCTCCGCGTCCTGCCGCGCGAGCTTGAGATGGTGATGAGAAGGCTCAGCCGCGGCCAGATGGGCGTCGAGCTGCGCCACGTCGGCCTCGAAAAGCTGATTGTGGAGATCGACCGGACCTCGAACCGCATTTCCTTCAGTTTGATCATCGCCGCTCTCATCGTCGGTTCGTCGCTCATCCTCAGCCTTGAGACCGGCCCGGTGTTCTTGGGCTATCCGCTCTTTGGATTGTTGGGCTTTCTTTTTGCCGCCCTGTTGGGAGTCTGGCTGGTCATTGCCATCCTGCGATCGGGGCGGTTGTAGCTCTTCAAGTAAACGAACGGACAAGGTGTATAACCGAGTGAAGCAGCTGCCACACGAACATCTTCTTCGCCGTGTGGGTGAAGTCGGCGACCAGCGAGGTGAGGAGGTATACGCCGTGGGGGGCTACGTGCGCGACTGGCTGCTCGGAAAGGCCGTCAAGGACATCGACTTTGTGGTCGTCGGAGACGGCCCTGGCTTTGCTCGTGCTGTGGCGAAGCGGCTGTCTCCGAGTACGGTGACAGTCTACAAGAGCTTTGGAACGGCCATGGTCCGCTATCGGGACTACCAGCTCGAATTCGTCGGTGCTCGCAGAGAAAGCTACCGCGGCGACTCCCGCAAGCCGATGGTGGAGCCGGCGGATCTGCAGGCCGATCTGGCACGGCGCGATTTTACCATCAACGCCATGGCCATCGCTTTGAACCGATCGAACTTTGGGCAGCTCGTTGACCCATTCAACGGCCTCAAGGATCTGAAACGCAAATTGATCCGTACGCCTCTCGATCCGGTGGAGACGTTCAAGGACGATCCACTGCGCATCATGCGGGCGATTCGGTTCGCCACCTGGCTCGAGCTGAAAATCGAGCAGCAGACCCTGGAAGCCATCCGGCGGATGCGTGACCGCCTGAAAATCATCTCGCAGGAACGCATCACAGATGAGTTCCTGAAAATCTTGCTCGCTCAGCGGCCGTCACGCGGCTTGCTGCTGATGGAGGAGACGGGAGTGCTGGAATTGATCTTCCCCGAGCTGGTGGCCATGAAAGGAGTGGAGGAACGCCGCGGATATCACCACAAGGACGTGTTTTTTCATACATTGCAGGTTCTGGATAATGTCGCGGTCGCTTCCGACAAACTGGAGTTGCGCTTTGCCGCGCTGGTACACGACATCGGCAAGCCGCGGACCAAACAGTTCCTCGACAGCAAGGGCTGGACATTCCATGGTCACGAGGAGGTGGGAGCACGGATGTTGCCACGCATCGGTCGTCGCCTGCGTTTGCCGAATGACATGATCGAGTACGCCCAGAAGCTCACCCGGCTTCATCTGCGTCCCATTGCCCTGACCGAAGAGGACGTCACCGATTCCGCCTACCGGCGCCTTTTGGTGCAGGCTGGGGAGGAGTTGGAGGACCTGCTGATCCTGTGCCGGGCCGACATCACATCCCAAAATCCCCGGCGCGTGCGCCGCCACTTGCAGAACTTCGACCGCGTCGTCCAGCGCCTGCACGAAGTCGAGGAAAAGGATCGCATGCGGGCGTTCCAGTCACCGGTTCGTGGAGACGAAATCATGGAACTCACCGGCCTGCGGCCGGGACCTCTGGTGGGGAAGCTCAAGAGGATGATCGAGGAGGCCATTCTCGAGGGCCAGATTCCGAACGAGCATGACGCTGCACGGCGCTACCTGCTGGAAATCAAAGATCAGGTACTGTCGGAGGCTGAGGGCCAAACGCAGGACTCCGGCAGCCGGTAGGCCGTTTGCGGCGAAACTTTTTGTGGACGGCATCGTCTTGAAACAGCGGTGCCATCGATGCGGTGGGCACTTTGACCAAAGAGAGGAGGGCAGCACCCATGTCAGAAATCGAGCAAAGTGGCGTCTCGGCGGAAGAGGTTGCTCCTGTTGTTGAACGATCCGTCGTGCAGAATCTCATCGGCGTGTTTACCTCGCCACGAGAGACCTTCGAAGCGATCCGTGCCAAGCCGTCGTGGCTGATCCCCTTCCTGCTTGTCTGCGTTGTCGGCTTCGGCTCGGTTTATCTGACTCGGAATGTTCGCGTGCAGGAGCAGATCGAGCGCATCCAGAACAACCCCAACATCCCGAGCGAGCAGGCGGACAAGATCATTGAGAGGATGGAATCAGGTACGAGCGGCCGTGGTCTGCTCCTGCAGGCCGTCTTCATCCCGGTTGGCGTGGCCATCGCTTTCCTTGTCGTGGCTGGCGTCCTCACCTTCGGTGGCAGCGTTCTCCTCGGCGGATCCGCTTCGTTTAAGCAGGTCTTTTCGATGTATTCTTGGTCGTCCTTGATCGGCGTGCTCTCGGCCATCATCAAGACTCCACTGATTCTGGCCACCGGCTCAATGTCGGTAGCCACCAGCCTGGCTGTGTTTATGCCTGCGGATGCGTACACCACTTTTCTGTACAACTTTCTGGCGAAAGTTGATGTCTTTTCAATCTGGCAGTTGATTGTCGTTGCGATCGGCATGTCTGTTTTGTACGGCTTCACGATGCGCCGGTCCGTGATCCTCGTCGGTTCCCTTTGGTTGATCTACGTTCTGATTTCGGCGGGCATCGGCGTACTGACTCAGGGAATGATGCAATTTGGTTGAGAGCTTCGCGATAAGAGAGCGGCTCGTCTCCGGCACAGAGCGGAGCGCGTGTAAGGTGGTATGTGGGTTTTATTCAAGGAGTGCGATCATGTCAAGAGTCGTTTGTTGGGCTACCGTTGTTCTCACCTTCGCTCTTCTGGTGGTGGCGGATCAGGTCATGGCGGCGCCGCAGAACGGCCGTCCTCTAACCCTGGACGAGTGTATCCAAATCGCTCTACAGAACAACCCGCAAGTCTTAAACGCGGAACGCCAGGTGCGCATCTCTGGTACTTCGGTGACCCGTGCCCGCTCGGCGGTGCTGCCGCGCCTGGACCTTCGTTTTACCGGCTCTCGCTTCATCCAGGGCGATGTGACCCAGCTTCGCGATACACCTGTCGCCTTTCAGGTCGACACGCTCTTCTTGCCTGTCGTGGATCTGAACAGCAACACCATTATCGGCCGGGCGGTCTCGTTGCGGTTCGGGGCGCCGACCCTGTACGAGCAGCGCGAGATCTTGCAGCCCGGCCTGAGCCGAAGTTCATACAGCGCCGGCGCCAGCTTCTCGCAAACGATCTTTGACGGCGGCCAGTCCTGGAACAACATCAAACAAGCACGCGCTTCGTACGACGCCAGCGAGAGGAATATGATCGGCACACGCCAGACGGTGATTGCGACGGTCATGCAGAACTACCTGCAGGTTCTCAAGGATCAGCAGCTTCTGGAAGTGTTCCGGGAGGCCGTCGAGTCGGCTGAGAAACAGCTGGAACGTACTCAGAGTATGTATGAATTGGGCTCGGTGGCCCAGATCGACGTTTTTCAGGCCAGAGTAAGCGTCGGCGATAATCGCACCAACTTCATCAACCAGCAATTGGCGTTGCAGAACTCCAAGGCCAATCTCAACCTGGCGATCGGGCGCGACCCTCTTACGCCGATCGAGATCGTTGACACCGACTTGAAAACCAGACCTTTGAGTTTGACCATGGACGAGGCCATCGCCAAGGCTATTGCCAACAACCCGACGGTGCATGCCAAGGAGCTGGCCATGAAGGCGGCGCAATATGGCATGAAGGCGGCAAAAGGAGCCTACCTGCCGACCATCTCAGTCAACGCCAGCTACTCGAGGTTCAACACCCAGTTCGGTCGAGTCTACGGAGGCCTGGACAAGAACTACAGCGTCAACGTCGGCCTCAACGTCAGCCTCAACCTGTTTAATGGGTTCTCGACGCAGGCTGCTGTCGAGGACCAGAGCCAGCGCTATCTGATCGCGCGGGAGGATTACGAACAGGAGGTACGCCTGCTGAAACAAAGGGTGCAGCAGGCTTTCCTCAATCTGCAGCGCTATGAGCAGGTTACCCAGATCAATCAAGACAATCTCAAGGCAGCTCAAGAAGAACTGCGCCTGGCGGAAGAGCGCTACCGGGTGGGGGCCGGCACCCTGCTCGATGTGATCACAGCGCGGGTCTCTGTGACTCGGGCCCGTGCCTTACTGGTGCAGGCGAAGTACGACACCATGATCGCTCGAGCGCAACTTGAGCAGGCCATGGGCACGCTCCAGGCCGAAGAGTAGGCCGCGAGCGGTGCCGTGGCGGCATCAACCTGGTCGGATGGTTGACACGCTTTCAGAGGTGTGGCGGTGAACAAGAAGCTATGGATCGGTTCCGGACTCGTAGTCGTGGTGGCGGTGCTCGCCATCGTCAATCTGAAAAGAAGCAACGGCCATGCGCTAGAGGTTCAGGTGACGAAAGTGAAGCGCGGGGACATCACCCAGGTCGTCAGCGGCTCTGGACGTATCGAACCCGAGACCGAGGTGAAGATCTCCGCGAACGTCAGCGCCGAAATCAAGAAAATCCACGTCGACGAGGGGGATACGGTCCGGCAGGGACAGATTTTGGTCGAACTTGCTCGCGACCGCTATGAAGCCGCGATCAACCAGGCGGAGTCGAACCTCAAAGCCGCCAAGGCGAATCTTGCCAAGGCCGTGAGCCAGTTGCGGCGCACGGAGGACCTGTATAAGAAAGGGCTGAGCTCAGAGGTTGAGTTGGAGAGCGCCCGTGCCGCCAAGATCCAGGCGGAGAGCGCCGTGGCGCAGGCGGAAGCAGCTCTGGAACAGGCGAAGGATGACCTGGCGCGGACCATCCTCAAGGCTCCCATTGATGGCGTCGTGACCAAGATCAACAAGGAGGAGGGCGAAATCGCTCTCGGGTCGATGTTTCAGGCCGACGTCATCATGACCGTCGCCGACCTGTCGCGCATGCAGATGGTGGCCGAAATCGATGAGAACGATGTCGTGTTGGTCCATATCGGTGACACCGCCCGAGTCGATATCGACGCCATCCCCGACACGACGTTTCTGGGGACGGTGTCGGAGATCGCTCACACGGCGACGACCCGGGGTTTCGGCACTCAGGAACAGGTGACAAATTTCGAGGTCAAGATCTCACTCTTTGGCCATCCTCAAAAGGTGCTGCCAGGGATGTCGGCCAGTGTCGACATCGAAACCGAAACGCACCGGGGCGTTCTCTACGTGCCGATCCAGTCCGTCACTGCCAGAAGCAAGTCGGAACTGGAGGAAGCCGAACGCCGTCTCCGGCAACGCCGCCGGCCGAAGCAGCGGCGAGGAAAAGAGCGACCCACCGAGTACACCAACGGCGAGTCGGAGAACCTGGCATCGGCGCGAGACTCAGATCTCGGCCGGAAGAAGGAAGAGATGGTTGAAGTCGTATTCGTTGTCGAAGACGGCCGGGTGAGGGCAGCAAGGGTGAAGACCGGCATCAGCAGTGACACAGACATCGAAATCGTGGACGGACTCCGTGAGGGGGAGGAAGTCGTCACTGGCCCTTACCGCACGCTGTCGCGGCTTCTCAAACCCGGCAGCCGCGTGAAAGTGAAAAAGGCGAAAAGGCCAAGGGACGTTGAAGGAGATACGGAATAGGAAGCGGCGGCGGATGCTGCCGTGCGTCGCAGAGAGTGAATTCCTTGTAGGGTACTTCAAAGAGGTGGAACATGCTGATCGATGTTCAAGAATTGGTCAAGATTTATCGCGTCGGCCAGGTGGAGGTGAATGCCCTTCGCGGGGTCGACTTGCAGATCGAGCCGAATGAGTACGTCGCAATCATGGGCCCGTCGGGCTCCGGGAAATCCACATTGATGAACATACTCGGCTGTCTCGACACGCCCACCAGCGGAAAGTACCTTTTTGCGGGGAAACGTGTCAGCGAAATGAACGACGATCAGCTTGCCGAGATCCGCAACCGAGAAATCGGCTTTGTCTTCCAGACCTTCAACTTGCTTCCCCGGGCCAACGCGCTCCACAATGTCGAGTTACCGCTTATCTACAGCGGGCTGCCAGGCCGGCTGCGCCGGCAGAAGGCAGCAGAGGCGCTTGAAAAGGTTGGCCTGGCCGATCGCATGAATCACAGGCCCAACGAGTTGTCCGGAGGCCAGCGCCAGCGGGTGGCAATCGCCAGGGCGCTGGTGAACGATCCTTCGATAATCCTCGCCGACGAGCCCACTGGCAACCTCGACACCAAGACCGGCGAGGAAATCATGGCGATCTTCCGCAAGCTCCACGAACAGGGCAACACGATCATCCTGGTCACCCACGAAGAGTACATTGCCGAGCATGCCAACCGCATCATTCGGCTGCGCGACGGCATTATCGAATCGGATCAGCGTAACAACGGCAGGAAAAAGGAGGCATCCGTGCCTCAAAGCGACGATGTCGAAGAGCTGTTCAAAGGTGTGCGCTCCCAGAAGAAAAGTGATTGACCCGGAGGTTAAGGTCGATTCTGTCTCTGTACGGCCGGCAAGGGCAACGGCCATCGGCGAAGGGACCTGGTGCCTGGGATAGTGTACGCGAATGTGGACGCTCGTCGAATTCTGGGAAAACGTCAAGATTGCGCTGGCGGCGCTGTGGTCCAATCGAATGCGCTCCGTCCTGACGACGCTGGGCATCGTCATCGGAGTCTCCACCGTCATCGCCATTGTGTCGCTCGTGCAAGGCCTCAACCGCGCCTTCTATAAGGAAATCTCCTCCCTCGGTACCGACACTCTCTACATCCAAAAATTCCCCTGGATGGTCACCTCTGCGGAGAGCTGGGCGAAGTTCCGCAACCGGAAGAACATTACAATGAAAGAGTACCGCGCTGTGGTGCGGTACGCCAGCTATGCCCGCGCGGTTTCTCCGGAGGTCTCCACCCGCCGCGTCGTCAAGTACAGGGACCGCGAATTGGAGGATGTTCTCATCACCGGCACGAATGAGGAATACCCGATCACCAACAACACGCCACCGGCTCGTGGGCGCTTTCTGAATGCGCTGGATGTCCGGCACCGGCGGAACGTCTGCGTGCTCGGGGCGGACGTGGCCGACAAACTCTTTGGAGAAGTCGATCCCATCGGCCGTCGTATCTCCATCGGTGGCTACAAGCTCAGGGTCGTCGGCGTGCTGGAGAAGCGTGGCAAGATCTTCGGATTCAACCCCGACATCGTGGTGGTCATGCCCATCGGCGTGTTCTTCAAGCTGTTCGGCACGCGGCGCAGCCTGGACATCACCGTAAAGGTTGTCAGCGCCGACTATCTGGACGAGGCCAAAGATGATCTCGTCGGCATTCTGCGCAGAGTCCGGAAGGTGCCGCCCAGAGCCGAAGAAGATTTCGCCATCAACCAACAGAGCCTGTTGACCAGGACCTACAAGAACCTGACCAGCTCGTTATGGGCCGTGGCCATCGGTGTCGGCTCGATTTCGTTGCTGGTGGGTGGCATCGGTATCATGAATATCATGCTGGTGTCTGTAACCGAGCGTACGCGGGAGATCGGGATCCGCAAGGCTGTCGGTGCCAAGAAACGCCACATTCTGTGGCAGTTCCTCATCGAGGCGATGATGGTTTGTGCCGTAGGCGTCGTGATTGGAGTGCTGGTGGCGATCGGGTTGGCGAAGCTGATCAGCCTGGTGACGCCGCTGCCGGCGGCGATGACCTGGTGGATCGGGGTTTTGGGGATTGCTTTTGTGGTCACAATCGGTCTCATCTTCGGGATCTACCCGTCCAGCAAGGCCGCCCGTCTGAACCCCATCGACGCGCTTCGCTATGAATAGGGCGGTGTGGACGAAAAGAGGTGGTCGGCGGCGATGAAGTTCATCGAAGGACTGCGCGTGGCGCTGTGGGCCATTCAGGCGAACAAACTACGTTCGGCCCTGACGCTGCTCGGCGTTATCATCGGCGTGGTGACGATCATCGCCATGCAGTCGATCGTCGGCGGCCTGCAGAAGTCGGTCGTAAGCCAACTTCAGATTCTGGGCAGCGATGTTTTCCAGGTGCAAAAGTACCCGCCGATTCAAATGGGCGGGCGGGCGCTGCGCAAGTATCGCAACCGCAAGAATCTGACACGTGAACAGGCCGAAGCGATCCGGCGCTATGCCACCGCGGTCAAGTCGGTCGGGGCGGAGGAGGAGAAGTGGGGTGTGGCGCTACGCCACCGCGACCGCAAAACCCTGCCGACGGTTCTGGTCTACGGCACGACGCCGGAGTTTCAGGTCAACTACGGCTACTTCGTGGATGAGGGCCGTTTCCTGACCGAAACCGACGTGGATCACAACCGCCAGGTGGTTGTTTTGGGCAAGGACGTCATCGACCGGCTCTTCCCCTTCGAAAGTCCGATCGGCCAGGAGGTAAAAATCAGCGGCTGGTCGTTTCGCGTCATCGGCACCTTCGAGGAGAAAGGCCGTATCTTCGGTAGCAGCCGCGACAATGTCGCCGTAATTCCGATTTCGACCTTTGAGAAGCTGTACGGCAAGAAGCGCTCCGTGGGCATCAGCGTCATGGCTCGCAGCCCCGAGCTGTATCAGGAAGCCGTCGATCAGGTGATCGGCATCCTGCGGGCCGTGCGCAAGGTGAAGCCTGGAGAGCCCAACGACTTCGAAGTCTTTTCAAGCCAGACGTTGGTCCAGACGTTCAACAATCTTACCCTCTACGTTCGTCTGGCCGCGATTGGAATCGCCGCGATCTCTCTGGTGGTGGCGGGAGTTGGGATCATGAACATCATGCTGGTGTCGGTGACGGAGCGCACTCGCGAGATCGGCATCCGCAAGGCTGTCGGCGCCCGCCGGCGTGACATCATGCTGCAGTTTCTTCTCGAAGCCGTGGCTCTGACGGAAGTGGGCGGCGCTGTCGGAATCGTCGCTGGCATCGCTGTGGCCCAGTTTGTAGCGGCCGTTTCGCCTCTGCCTGCCAGTTTTCCGATCGTTTGGGTGTTCGTTGGGTTGCTGTTCTGCTCCGTCGTCGGGGTGGTCTTCGGGGTCTACCCGGCCACCAAGGCCGCCCGGCTTGATCCCATCGAGTCGCTGCGCTACGAATAGCTGTTGAATCCTGCCATAGCCGAAATCGCGATCGTCGCGACCTCGGCAGCCCCTCCGTTTCAAAACTTTCTCTTGACTAATAGTCGTCGATTCGTTATTTTAATCATCAATCGTATCTCTTTAGAAACACAAGAGCTAAGGCAGTTTCGAAAAAGCGGATTTGTCGACCGCATACTTCGGAGGGAGGTTCGCGGAGCATCTATGTCATCCGCCGGTTTTGAGGCCCGGTGGGCGCGTTGGAAAGCGCTGGTGGAGGAGCGGCTGCGTGGTGTTGCGCTCGCGGCCGAGCCGGTCACCCTGTATGAGCCGATACGCTACACCCTGGAGGGCGGCGGAAAGCGGCTGCGGCCGATTTTGCTTCTCCTTGCCAGCGAAGCAGTCGGCGGTGACGGAGAGCAATGCCTCGATGCTGCGGCAGCGGTAGAACTCCTGCACAATTTCACCCTGGTCCATGACGATATCATGGACCATGACGAGACGCGGCGTGGCCGGCCGACCGTGCATGCCCGCTGGAATCCGAACGTCGCGCTTCTCGCAGGGGATGCCCTTCTCGTGCTGGCCTACCAGAGTTTGGCGAAGGCACCGGCTCGACACCTGCCGCGCCTCTTGAGTCTGTTCAGCGCTGGGACGATGAGTATCTGTGAAGGTCAGGCGTTCGACCTCGAGTTCGAGAGCTCGGCCACCGTGAACCTCGACGACTATTTCCAAATGATCGACAAGAAAACGGCCCGCTTGCTTTCCCTGTCGGCCGAAATGGGAGCGATCCTCGGCGGCGGGGATACGATTCAAATTGAAGCGCTGCGGGCCTTCGGAGGCTTGTTGGGCCTGGCGTTCCAGGTGCAAGATGATCTCCTGGACATTATTGCGGAAGAGAAAACGCTTGGCAAAACGATCGGTAGTGACCTGGCTCAGAAGAAGCGCACATTCCTTCTCCTACACGCGTTGAGCACTGCCACTCCGTCTCAGCGGGAACGAATCCACACAATCCTGGCCACGCCCTCCATCGGCGGTGCCGAAGTGGCCGCCATGCGCGAAATCTTCGAGGAGACCGGATCTCTGCAGGCGGCCAAGCAGAGCGTCGAGGGAAACATTCAGAGGGCCAAAGAGCAGCTGACCCGTCTGCCGCGATCGCAAGCCCGCGATGACCTCGAAGCCTTGCTCCTGAAGGTCTTGAAACGCAATGCCTGAGGGCGCGATTTACCCTCGTTCTTTTTTCTTTGCCAGAAGGGCTGTCACTGCGAATGATTGAACAGGAAGTCGTGGTGCAAAACAAGCTCGGATTGCACGCGCGTCCCGCCGCCCAACTGGTGAAGACCGCCGCTCAGTTCAAGTCGGATATCTACATTCGCAAGAACAGTCAGGTGGTTAACGGCAAGAGTATTATGGGGGTGATGATGCTGGCTGCAGGGAAGGGCATGCGACTCACCCTCATCGCGGATGGAGAGGATGAACAGCAGGCCATTGCAGCTTTGAAAGAGCTGTTCGATCGGAAGTTCGACGAGGAGTAGAAACGGTCTCCGATGTTACCCAGACGCAAACTGAAATGCCAGGTGTTGGTGGAAGGCATCGCCGCATCGCCGGGGATCGCCATTGGGCCGGCCTTTGTGCTCAGCGGGGAGACCGTGCGCGTCAGAGATCGCAGCGTCGAGCCTTCTGAGGTCGAGCAGGAGATCAAGAACTTCCTGGCTGCAGTCGACAAAGCCAAGGCCGAGATCAGCGAGCTGCAACACCGCGTGGCCGAGGAGATCGGGCACGAGAACGCAAAGATCTTCGACGTTCACCGGATGCTGTTGGAAGATGAGGAGCTGCATCGTGAGGTCATCGAACTGATCCGGGCACAGAAAAAAGGCGCCGAGTGGGCATTCTACAACGTCATCCTGGACAAACAGGCCACGCTCCAGAATTCCGACTCTGAATACCTGCGCAGCCGGGTTGCCGATCTTCGAGATGTCAAGAGAAGGGTCATTCACCACATTGAGGGCGAGCACGTCGACTACCTGGCTGGCCTGGAAGGATCGGCGATCCTCGTTGCACACGACCTGACCCCCTCGGAAACCGTACAACTCGACCGTAGCAAGGTGCTCGGGTTTGCCACGGACCTTGGGGGAGGCACCTCACACGCCTCCATTATCGCTCGCTCCATGGGCATTCCGGCGGTCGTCGGATTGCGCCGGATCACAAAGGTGGCGAAAAGCGGAGACCGGTTCATCCTCGATGGCAACAACGGCCTGGTGCTGGTGAACCCCAGCCCTGAAACTCTGGAGCTGTATCGTGGGCTGCAGACGAGGTACTACGATTTCGAGGCCAGGCTTGGAGAACTTCGCGACTTGCCAAGCCGCACGCTCGACGGCAAGGACGTCGAACTGACGGCCAATATTGATTTCCCGGACGAAGTCGAGGCGGTGCTGTCGCATGGTGCCACCGGCATCGGACTCTACCGCGCCGACTATCTCTATCTGACCCATCCCGAGCCGCCGACCGAAGAGTATCAGTATCGTGAGTTCCGCAAGGTGGTGGAGCGCCTGCATCCCCGTCCCGTGGTCATCCGCACCATGGACGTCGGCGGCGACAAGGTCCCTTCCAGCATTCAGATTCCGCCTGAGGACAACCCCTTCTTGGGCTGGCGGGCCATACGAATCGCCCTCGAGCGACCCGACCTTTTCAAGCCGGAGCTGCGAGCCATCCTGCGTGCCAGCGCTCACGGAAACGTCAAGCTCCTGTTGCCGATGATATCGAGTCTGGATGAGGTGCGCAGGGCGAAGGAGCTGGTCTCCCTCTGCAAGGCGGAGCTGCGCAGCGACGGAATTGCTTTCTCTGAGAGCCTCGAACTCGGCGTGATGATCGAGGTGCCGGCAGCGGCCGTCATCGCCGACCAGATTGCCAGCGAGGTGGACTTCCTGAGCATCGGCACCAATGACCTGGTGCAGTACCTCCTGGCTGTCGACCGCGGCAATGAGCGCATCGCCTATCTCTACAAACACCTTCATCCTGCCGTCCTTCGCGTCATCTCTCAAATCATCGAGGCCGCGCATCAGCGTGGTGCCTGGGTATCGATGTGCGGCGAGATGGCCGGCGACCCGCAGGCGCTGTTGCTTTTGCTCGGCATGGGCATCGATGAACTGAGCATGAGTCCGATTCGGCTGCCCGAGATCAAGAACATGATCCGGTCCACGACGTACTCGTACGCCGTCGAAGTCGCCAGAGCCGCGATGGCGATGGACACTGCCCAGGAAGTCGAGCGCTTTGTCGGCGATATCATGAGGGAGAAATTTCAGGATGTTCTGTTCACGGAGTGACCATGGCTGAGCTGACTCGCGAGAGAATAGCTGCCGTCGACCCGGATGGTATGCTCGACCGCATCCTCGGGCTCGGAGACCAGTTGCAACGCGCCTGGCAGGAAGCGCAGCGGGTCGAGCCGAAGGTCGACGGCGATCGTGTGAAAAACGTGGTCGTGGCCGGCATGGGAGGCTCGGCCATCAGCGGCGACATCGTGCGGGCGGTCGTGGCCAACGAGTCCGGCGTGCCATTGCTGGTAAACCGCAACTACGACCTCCCCAGCTATGTCGGTCCCGACACGCTTGTGGTTGCGTCCAGCTACTCGGGAAACACCGAAGAGACGCTGGCGGCATTCGAGCAGGCACGTGCCAGAGGGGCCCAGATCGTGGCGATCACCTCAGGGGGGCGGCTGAGGCAGCGGGCCGAAGAGCAGGCGTGCACGGTCTATCCGATCACCATCGCCAGCCCGCCTCGAGCCGCCATTTCTTTCTTGACCGCCCCTTTGCTGCACCTGCTGGCCTTCTTGCGCCACATTCCGGATCCAGGAAACGATGTCGGGGAAACGGCAGCGCGACTGAAAAGCCTGGCAGGCCGATTCGGACCTGAGGTCGTGGGCGGCGACAACCTGTGCAAGAGCCTGGCATCCCATCTGTATCAAAAGCTGCCCCTCATCTACGCTGCGGTTCACCCACTGGAAGGGGTCGCCTGGCGCTGGAAAGGCCAGTTCTCGGAGAACAGCAAGATGCTGGCGTTTGCGAATGTTCTTCCCGAGATGAACCACAACGAGATCGTTGGCTGGGGTCTCGACAAGGCTCTACAGGAGCGAATCCGGGTCGTCTTCCTGCGTGATCGGGACGAACATCCGCGCATTCGCAGGCGGTTCGAGATCACCAAAGAACTGTTGCAAGGAGAGACCGGGACGATCCTCGAGGTTGGCAGTGAAGGGGAGTCACTCCTGGCGAGGCTGTTTTCACTCATTTTCATCGGTGACCTGACGAGTCTCTACCTGGCGGTGCTCAACGGCGTGGATCCGACCCCGGTGGCGAAGATTGATACGCTCAAGCAGAGACTCGCCCAGGGCTGAGGCGGAGACTCCGTCGTAGTCGTCGACATCACAAGAATAGGCGAGCCGCCCGTGCGGCCTCGTGGTGCCCTGTGGCGCCGCCGCACCGGGCTTGCCGGGAACGCTGGCTGGAAAGGAGAACAATATGTCTTTCATGCTTTTTACCTCCGAGTCGGTGACGGAAGGACACCCGGATAAGATCGCGGATCAGATTTCCGATGCTGTCCTCGACACGGTGCTTGCCGATGATCCCAAGGGCCGGGTGGCGTGCGAGACGTTCGTCACCACCGGTCTGGTGCTCGTCGGAGGTGAAATCACTACAACCACCTACGTCGATGTACCGAAGATCGTCCGAGAGGTGATCCGCGACATCGGCTACACGGATGCCCGCTTCGGCTTCGATGCCGACAGTTGTGCGGTGTTGACAGCGATCGATCCACAATCGCCCGATATCGCCATGGGGGTCGATCGTGAGGGCGCCGGCGATCAGGGCTTGATGTTCGGTTACGCCGTGCGGGAGACAAAGGAACTCATGCCTCTGCCCATCATTCTGGCTCATCGCCTCACCCGGCAGCTCTCGGAGGTTCGCAGAACGGGCGTCCTGCCCTACCTGCGGCCAGACGGAAAATCGCAGGTGACCGTCCTTTATGAGGACAACAAGCCGGTGCAGGTCAAGAACGTGGTGGTCTCGGCGCAGCATGCTCCGGAAATCTCCATCGAACAACTACGTTTCGACATCATCGAGAAGGTCATCAAACCCGTGATTCCGACCGAGTATGTCGACGACGACAAGATCGTCTATCACATCAACCCGACCGGGCGCTTCGTGATCGGCGGGCCGCAAGGCGACGCCGGGCTGACCGGTCGAAAGATCATCGTCGATACCTATGGTGGTTTTGGCCGCCATGGCGGCGGTTGCTTTTCTGGCAAGGACCCAACCAAGGTCGACCGCTCTGCCACCTACGCTGCCCGCTACGTCGCCAAGAACATCGTAGCTGCCGGCCTGGCCGACCGTTGCGAGGTGCAACTGGCCTATGCCATCGGTGTTGCCGAGCCGGTGTCGGTCCACGTCCAGAGCTTTGGCACCGGCCGTATCTCCGACGATGAGATCAGCGAGCGGGTGCGCAGGGTGTTCGACCTGCGACCGCGCAGCATCATCGAGATGCTCGACTTGCAGCGACCGATTTACCGGAAGACTTCTGTCTACGGCCACTTCGGCCGCGAGGAGGAGTCATTCACCTGGGAGAGAACCGACCGGGCCGAAGAGCTGGCGCGCTGACACGCCGGCACGGTCCTTCATCAACAGAACAGGAGGTTGCGAGTGGAATACGACATCCGTGATATCCAGTTGGCAGGCGAAGGCAAACGGCGCATCGAATGGGCCGACCACGACATGCCGGTGCTGGCTCAGCTCCGGCAGCGGTTTGAGAAGGAAAAGCCGCTGCAGGGAAGGCGTATGTCGGCCTGCCTGCACGTCACCGCCGAGACCGCCAATCTGGTGCGCACGCTGAAGGCCGGTGGAGCCGACGTGCTGCTGTGCGCTTCCAATCCGTTATCGACGCAGGATGATGTGGCGGCCGCCCTTGTCAAGGAGTATGGCATACCGACGTTTGCCATCAAAGGAGAGGATAACCAGACCTACTACCGCCACATCCACACGGCGGTGCGTCACCGGCCGGTGGTGACGATGGATGACGGTGCCGATTTGGTCAGCGTGATCCATGCCGAGTACCCCGATGTCGCCGCTCAGGTGGTCGGCAGCATGGAGGAGACCACGACCGGCGTCATCCGGCTGCGAGCCATGGAGCGCGACGGCGCCCTGAAGTTTCCGGTGATCGCCGTCAACGATGCCACCACCAAGAATCTTTTTGACAACCGCTACGGCACGGGCCAGTCGACCATCGACGGCATCATTCGGGCCACAGACGTTTTGCTTGCCGGCAAGAATTTCGTGGTTGCCGGATACGGCTGGTGCGGCAAGGGCGTGTCGATGCGGGCCCGTGGCATGGGCGCCAACGTCATCGTCACGGAGGTCAATCCGGTTCGTGCCATCGAAGCCGTCATGGACGGGTTTCGCGTCATGCCGATGGTGGAAGCGGCGCAGATCGGCGACATTTTCTGCACCTTGACCGGCAATACCCATGTCATTCGCAAGGAGCATTTCGAGGTGATGAAAGATGGTGCTCTGGTCGCCAACTCGGGCCACTTCAATGTCGAGATCGATCTGCCTGCCCTCGAGGCCATGGCTGCCGAGGTTCAGAAGGGGGTCCGGGCTTTTGTCGACCGCTACGTTCTTGCCGACGGCCGGCGCATTCATATCCTGGCCGAAGGCCGACTGATCAACCTGTCGGCGGCCGAGGGACACCCGGCGTCGGTGATGGATATGAGTTTTTCGACCCAGGCTCTGGCAACAGAGTTCGTTATCAAGAACGCCGGCAAACTGGCTGCAAAAGTTCACCGCGTACCGCAGGAGATCGAAGACTGGGTGGCTCGGCTGAAGCTCAAGTCGATGTCGGTCACCATTGACGAGCTGACAGAGGAGCAGAAGCACTATCTCGAATCGTGGGAGCTCGGCACCTGACGGCGGGTTGCCGCTGTTCCCCTGGCTCGACAAAAAGGGCCGGTTGACTGTTGAAATCAAGCCCCATGGTTGGGTCCATGGGGCTTTTTGCTTGTGTCAAGAAAGGGCGTGCCGATGCCGATATTGAAATTGACCTATGCCACCCACCCACGCATCGCGTCCCCAAACTCGAGGTAGGAGATATGCACGAGCAGAGCAAGCAGCGGCCTTCGCCGAAGGCGGCGCGGCTTCTGGGGGTTGTCAGAGCGCTGTCGCCGCTGGTTCTCTTGGCCTCCCTGGCGATCTTGCAGCTCGACTGTTCTTTTCAGTCGCCATCTGCGCCGACCTGGGATGCAGACCTATCGGTTCCCCTGATTGCCAAGACCTTTACCATGTCGAAGTTTGTCGAGGATGAAGACCATCTCTTTGTCGGCCAGGACAGCCTGGTTCATTTTGAGTTCGAACAGAACCTGGACCGCTACTACGTCGGCGACAAGTTGAAGATCGACGGCTTCGACCAGGCTTTCAATTTCCAGTTGGGCGTCTTCCGGATCAATGAGCCGCCGCCAGAGAATGTCGGGATCGTTCTTGGCGATATCTTTCCCCCGGCCAACCAGCTCGGCGGTCTACGCGTTCCTGTCCCTGCATTCCAGTTTGCCCCGGACCCGGTACCGCTCGACCCGTTTCAGGAGTTCGATTACGTCGTCCTCGAACGGGCTGATGTCAGCATCCGTTTGGACAACAACTTGCCGATTCCGCTGGGACCGTCCCTTCTCTTGGAAATCCGCGACGGCGTGATGGACACCGTCATCGCCACCGTGTCGCACAACCAGATCGTTCAGCCCGGCGACTTCTTCGTTGAGAATCTCCAGCTCGGCCATACGCGACTTCCGAACACCTTGTCTGTCCGCGTGGAAGGCGGCTCCCCCGGCAGCAGCACGCCTGTGCCCATCGATCCGCAGGCCAGCTTCCGCATCACCACACAGATCCACACCCTGGAGGTCTCGGAGGCGTCGGCACAGATCCCGCCGCAGCATCTTGAGGGCACGGAGCTGGTTGCTTTGAGCGATTCGGTGGTGGTGACCGAGGCGAAGATCAAGAGCGGCCTGATTCATGTGACGCTGCAAGGGGCTTTCCCGCTCGACGGCCTGCTGACCTTTAGTTTCCCCGATTTTGTGAACGCGTCCGGACAGCCGCTCGGTGGCCAGCTTCGCCTCAGCCGTAATGCCGTCAACGAATTCGACGTCGATGTCAGCAACTACCGTTTCGTGCCGGAACCTGCACCCCTGGGGCAGCAGAAGGTGCGTTTTCACTGGCTCTTCGACAGCGACGACTCCGGCACGCAGAGGGTCCTGGTGAAGAGCACCGACCAGATCCAGGCCCAGGTGAACGTCTCGCCGATCATCTTTTCGGAGATCGCCGGAACGGTGTACGACCAGACCATCGACATCGACCAACAGACCTTCCAGCTCGACATTCCATCCGGGCTCGATAGCGTGATCCTCGCAAGCGGCCGGCTCGAACTGACCATCAACAATGCCATCAACTTTCCGGTGCGCACCGACATCATGATCGAGGGCCAAGATGACGCCGGCGTCCGTACCGAGGTCGAAGTCCGCGAGGTGATCCAGGCGGCTTCCAGCCCGGGCGTGCCGACGCCAACAACCATCGTGTTCGACACGAATAACCAGCAGGTGGCCGCTTTCATCAACTCGCTGCCCACGCTGGTGCGCGTGTTCGGGCGGGTCGTGGTCGGCGATGAGCAGTGGCAGGGTCGGATCACCGCCAACGATTTCGTCGACGGCAAGGTTCGGTTCACAGCGCCACTGGCCTTGAGTCTGCCAGCGCAGACGGTCGAGGAGGTTCTCGATGAGGTTCAGATCGACCAGGATGTGCGCAAGCAGGTCAAGAAACGCGTCGGGGCGGGCCAGCTTGTGGCGCAGGTCGGCAACCATCTTCCGGTCGGTGCCCGCGTGGAGATCTTTTTCGGAGCTGTCGACTCGCTGGTGTTTCAGCAGCCGGAGATCGTCCTGGGGCCGGTTGAGATCGGCCCTGGTCAGGTGGATGAGGCTACAGGGCGTGTGGCCGAGGAGACCGTGCAAGAAGCGCGTATCGAGGTGACCAAAGACCAGATCGAACGCCTGTTCACGGCACCCCTCTACGCCGGACTGCGCGTCGCCATGCCCGGCACCAACGGCAAGGTAGTGCGTGTTGCGCCCACCGATTACGTCCGGGTCAAAGCTTTCGCCAAAGTGCAGTTGCAGGTGGACTTCAACAAATGAACTCGAGGGAACAGAGCCATGAGACGATCCATATGGCCGGTGGTGCTGGCAGTCGCTCTGCTGGCAATGCCGGGAGTTGACGGCTGGGCTCAGCAGGGCTTGTCGAACGCCCGCAGCGTTGGCATGGGCGGTGCCTACACGGCGCTGGCGAGGGGAGTCGAGGCCCCGATGTGGAACCCGGCCAACCTCGGCCTTTCGCCGCGCAACAAGTTTTCGGTCAACCTGCTCGCGTTTGGTGTCGGTTTGCAAAACAACAGCTTCTCCAAGTCGCAGTACGAACTTTACAACGGCAAGTACTGGGACGAAACCGACAAGGCGGCGATCCTGGCTTCGGTGCCGGCCGATGGTTTCCGTCTGGATGGCGTCGGGGAGTTTCAGCTCCTCAGCCTGGGCGTGGGCATGGGAGCTGTGAGCGTTTCCGGCATGGGGTGGAGCGACTTGCGCTTCGACCGCGACTACGTCGATTTCGCGCTCAACGGCAACGAATTCGGCCGAACCTACGATTTTTCCCAAACGGATGGCCGCGGTGGCCTGGTTTCGGGAGTCGGGGTGTCCTTCGGTTTCCCGGTCCGGCTGACCCCTGCCCGGGAGACCACCCTGGGAATCACGGTGCGGTTGCTCAAAGGTTGGCTGTACGGCGAAGTGCTGGAGTCCGAGGGGTCCTTCAAGACGACCCTGGACGGTGCCTCTGGAGAGGGGAGAATACGAACGCGCTATGCCACCGGCGGCTCTGGACTGGCCGCTGACCTGGGCGCGGCCGCCGATCTCGGCAAGCGCTGGTACGCCAGCCTGGTCTGGCAGAACGTTGTCGGCAGCGTCAAGTGGACTCGCGAAACCAAAGAGTGGGAGTACCGGGTGGTGGCCGACACTCTCACGGCCGAGAGCGCTTCGGGCGTGGATGCTGACTCGTTGATTCACACCTACGAGACCACACGGCCGATCGCCAGTTTTCGGACGGGGATTCCTTCGAAGCTGCGTCTGGGGCTGGCGCGCACAGGGCGGCGTCTCATCCTGGCCTTCGACGTCGCTCAAGACCTGCGTCAGGATGCCACGTTCCACCAGGGCCCGAGATTCTCTCTCGGTGTCGAACTAAAGCCGATCGGTTTGCTGCCCCTGCGGGCTGGGCTGGCGACCGGGGGCAGAGCGGGCACGACATCATCCTTTGGGTTCGGTCTGCACTTCTGGACGCTCCGCTTCGACGCTGCCGTGGTCAACTATGGCGGCCTCAGCGCCGGGAAAGGGAAAGGTCTTGGATTTGCCTTCGGGGTGAAGTTTCAATAACGCCTTTGACCTGGACCGCTTCTATCGACGGGCCTCTCCATGAGGCCCATTTTTTTTCGCCTGGATGCAGAACGTGGCGGGCAGCGGCAAGGACCACCCAACTTTCGCTTGACAAATTGGCTGGAAAGCCCTATTTTTACAGCCGGTTTTCTAAGGTAGCCATCATCCATGAGGTCGCGGCGTGTTGGTGGATCCAGATCTGGAGTCGATCCAGGAGGCGCGGCGCCTTTGTCGCCAGGCGAAGGAGGCACAAGAGCGCTTTGCCGAGTTCAGTCAGGCGGAGGTTGATCGCGTCGTTGCTGCGATGGCCGAAGCAGGCTTCCGGGCTGCGGAGCGGCTGGCCCGTATGGCCGTCGAGGAAACCGGCTACGGCCGTGTCGACGACAAGATCCGGAAGAACGAATTCTGTACCCGCGACCTGTACGAGGCGATCCGGGACCTGCGCACGGTCGGTGTCATCCGTGAAGACGCCCGCAAGGGCCTCGTTGAGATCGCTGAGCCTCTGGGTGTGGTCGCGGCCATCATTCCAACCACCAATCCTACCTCCACGACTTTTTTCAAGGGAATCATCTCTGTCAAGACGCGCAACGCGGTGATATTCTCGCCGCATCCACGCGCGGTAGGGTGTATCTGCGAATCCGCCCAGGTGCTACGCCAAGCTGCGGAAGCGAGCGGCGCACCTGCCGGATTGATCGGGTGCATGACCCGGGCGACGCTGCCGGGAACGAATGAATTGATGCGACATCCGGACGTCAGCCTGATTCTGGCCACCGGGGGTCACGGCCTGGTGAAGGCCGCATACAGCTCCGGAAAGCCGGCCTACGGTGTCGGACCGGGCAATGTTCCTGTGTACATCGACCGGTCGGCGAACATCGCCAAGGCGGTGGCCGACGCCGTCGCGGGCAAGACCTTCGATTACGGCACGCTGTGCTCATCGGAGCAGGCACTGGTTGTCGATGCGCCGGTGAAGTCGGAGGTCATTTCGCATCTTCGTGAGCTGCGCGCCTATTTTCTTTCGGCGGCCGAGGCTGAACGTGTCGGTCGTGCCCTCATCGCAGCCGGGGGACGCGTAAATCCAGACCTGGTGGGTCAGCCGGCCCAGCGCATCGCCCAGGCCGCTGGTTTCGACGTGCCGGCCGAGACCTCTGTGCTCGTTGGCGAGCTGAGTGGGGTGGGGCGTGAGTTTCCGCTTTCCGGGGAGAAGTTGTCACCGGTGCTGGCTTTCTACACCGTCGATGGCTGGGAAGAGGGGCTGCGGCGCTGCATCGAGATCGTGAACTTCGGCGGCCGCGGGCACACCGCCGCCATTCACGCCGGCGATCGTGATGTGGTCCAGCAGTTCGCGCAACGGATTCCGGCGTTCCGTGTGGTGGTCAACACTCCGGCCTCTCTCGGCGCCGTAGGTTACACGAACGAGCTCGACCCGTCCATGACCCTCGGTTGCGGCAGCTACGGCGGCAACATCACCGCCGACAACATCACTGCCCGGCACCTGATGAACGTCAAACGTGTGGCCTGGGAGACTCGGCCGCTGTCGGCCGGCCGCCGGCGCCGCGACTGGCGTCCAGTCGTGCGCTCTGCTGCCGAGGTCAACCGCGAAGCGCCTTACCATAAGGCTCTGGCTACCTCGGTGTCGCGCAAGGGAAGTCCTGCCGCGCCGCGGCACACCGCGGCACCTTCCTCGCCCGCCGGGCCGTCGGCACCTTCCCCGGCGGAGCGTCGTTACGGCAGCAGTGGCCTGACGGAAAGCGACGTGGCGCGTATCATCGAAGAATTTCAGCGAAGCCGGAGGTAGCCTGACCGTGGAGTTTTGTCTGGCTTTTGGCGCTGGTGTCGAGGCGGCGTTGTGAACGAGGCAGCGACGATTCCTGTCGGGGTCACAAACCGGCACTTTCACATCTCTCGCGACCATCTCGACTTGCTTTTCGGGCCGGGGTATGAACTGACGGTTCTTCGTCCAATCACCCAGCGTGGCCAGTTTGCCGCCGAAGAAACCCTGGCCGTCGAGGGACCGAAAGGAAGAATCGACGAGATTCGCATCGTCGGTCCTGTGCGGCCGCAGACGCAACTCGAGATCGCGCCGTCGGATGCTCGACGACTGGGGATCACGCCGCCGGTGCGCTACTCCGGGAGCCTGTCCGGATCCGCCGGTGGCCGTGTGATCGGCCCGCGCGGCGTCGTCGAACTGTCGGAGGGGATCATCATCCCGCAGCGTCACATCCACGCCGATCCGCAGACGGCGGCCAGGCTGGGCGTTGCCGATGGCGACCGCGTCTACGTTGCCCCCGTGCAACAGGGTGCCGCCGATCCGACCACGGAATCACGAACGCTTATTTTCGCCAATGTTCTGGTGCGCGTCGATCCAACCTTTGTGCTCGATTTTCATATCGATGTCGATGAAGCCAACGCCTCCGGGTTGAAGACCGGAGATGTGGTGGCGCTTCTGGGCAGGGAACCCAGACTGGATTCGCCCCAGGGTCGCTGGATTACCGAACGCGACGTCTGGCAGGCCATCCTGCAGAAGCGGAAAATTCGACTTGGCAGCAACACCCGGGTGACACCGGCGGCCTGGGATCTCGGCCGGGCTCGCCGCGTCTTTGAAGAGGCGCCGTGACCTCGTTGACTTCTGCGTCCCCGTTCCGAACCCTGCTACGCGGACGGTTCCGGCGGCATCAGGTTAGAGTGCAATGGCAGGGGGATGAGGTTGGACCTTCGCATTCCTTTCGCAAGGCGGTGGACGCTCACTGGCAACGGCTTCTGGCGGCCCGGCCGGGGGCGGCCCTCTATGATGGACGTTTGTGCCGGTTGGTGGCCTTCCGGGTCGATGGTGATATTCTGACGTTGACCCTTGGTTGGACGCGCTATCGTGACTTGCTTTACTCCAACGAGCACGCCAGCGACCTGATTGCTGCCGGGAAACAGGAGTCTCTCAGCCGGGCCCTTGGGGTGAGTGCCGTTGTGCGCACGGCAGATCGTTCTGTGGTGTTGTTGCAACGCAGCCAGGCGGTCGGTGAGGCGCCGGGCTTGCTGGACGTCGTAGGCGGGCACATGGAGCTGCGTCGGGGCGGGGTTTCCGCTTCGCTCGATCCGTTCCGTTCTGTGGCTGAAGAGGTAACTGAGGAACTGAACGTTCCATGCGAGCGGCTGCGCGACTGGTGCTGTCTGGGGCTGATCGAGACTGTGGCCACTTTAAAGCCCGAGCTCGTATTTGCCGTAACTTTCGAGGGCACTTCGGCGAACATCTCCGAGAGCTGTACTCGGGCGCGCGACCGCTTCGAATTTGAGGATATCCGGTTTGTTGCCGAGGATCGACTGCAGTCGTTCGTGCTACACCATCAAGATCAGATTTCGCCATCGGCAGTGGGGGCTCTGCAGCTGTTCTGCGACTCCACCTTCCACACATGAATCGGCATGGAGGGCGAGCGGAGGTAGGCGATGAAACCTTTTCGAGGTGCTCCGGGGTCGTTACGGCGAGCGATCCCGGGCTACGAAGGATACCATGACCCGGCCCTGCGGGTGCAGACCGACCAAAACTTGCGTTCCTACTTGGGTCAGTGTTTGCAGAATGCCGCAGAGCAGCTTCTGCAAATCCGCAACGGTTTTCAGTCGGGGAACAGCGAGCAGTTCGTAGCCTGGGCGCAGCGCACCAATCGCCAGCTCACCACGGTTCAGGAGAACCTGGCTGAGTCCGCAGGGGATGAGACGCAACTCTCCACACCTGCACACCTCTCCAACGATTTCCTGGAGAAACTGTACAACTACGATTTCGCGCTCCTGGAGCAGGCGCGGACCCTGTCGGAAGAACTGAGCGACCGCTTGCAGTTCGAGGAGACCGCGGAAGACATCGAGGACTTTTTCCGCCACATCGAAGATCTGATCGACGGGCTCAATCAAAACCTGCTCGAGCGCGATTTTCTGCTGTCTTCCGGAGGGGAGCTCGAGTGAAGAGAATCCCGCGTCGATATCCTGCCTGTCTTCTGTCGCTTTTTCTGACTCTTTCCCTCTCTTACGGTTGTGCCGGAACTCGCGCCCTGCCGCAACAGGCAGTTCCGACCGACGCCGTCGCCGCGCTGCAGGACTCCATTGATGCCATTCTGCAGGACTCTACCCTCCGGCGAACCTACGCTGAGGTGAAAGTCGTCTCGCTGGCCACGGGCGAGGTGCTTTACCAGCGCAACAGCGATCATCTGCTCCATCCGGCGTCGAATCAGAAACTGCTGACCACCCTGGCCGCGCTTCATTATCTGACGCCGAGCTACACCTTCCAGACCATCCTGTACGCCGACAGCAGCGCCGTGGGCGATTCGGTGATCGCCGGGGACGTGTTCCTGAAAGGGTACGGCGATCCCGACTTTTCAACGGAAGACCTGCACGGTATGGTCGATCGGCTCCTGGCTATGGGGATCCACCGCATCGAGGGAGACATCGTTTGCGACGACACGTACTTTGATTCTTTGCGCGTCGGAGTGGGATGGATGTGGGACGACGGGCCTGTGGGTGGATACTTTTCTCCCATCAGTGCCATCGCGCTGAATTCGAACACGGTGGAACTGCAGGTAGGTCCCGGCGACAGCGTCGGCTCGCCCGTCAGGGTGCAACTTCTGCCTTCGACCCACTACGTCACCATCGACAACCAGGCGACGACGGCCGCTGAATCCGATACGGCGGCTGAGCTCGAAGTGCACCGCGCCCGCCTCGCGAATGAGATCCAGATTACGGGTGCACTGCGGTTGAACGCGAGGGCGAAGTCGTTTTCGGTCGACGTCGTCGATCCAGCCCTCTACCTTGGCACGGTTTTCCGGGAGCAGCTTCTTTCCTCAGGGGTGCAGGTCGAGGGCCAGGTGCGGCGCGGCATTGCACCCGACTCCCTGAAACCTGTCGTCGTGCACGAGTCGGCACCCCTCACCCTTGTCGTCTACCATACCAACAAAGTCAGCGACAACCTCTCGGCCGAGATGCTGCTGAAGGCGGTCGGCGCCAGCGTGGCAGGGCCTCCGGGGACTGCGGAGAAGGGGCTGGCTGCCATACGGCAAATGTTCGTTGACATCGGCGTCGACACCTCTTCGTTCGAGCTGGTGGATGGCTCCGGGGTGTCGCGCTACAACCTGATTGCGCCGGACATCCTGGTGGAATGGCTGCGCTTCGCCTACCAGAATCCGCGACTGCGGCCGGACTTTATTGCTTCCTTGCCGATTGCGGGAGTGGATGGCACCCTCGACGACCGCATGCGTGGCACGGCGGCGCAAGGGGTCCTCCGGGCTAAGACCGGCTCCCTTGCAGGGATCAGTACCCTGGCAGGATACACAACGACAGCCGACGGCGAGCCCCTGGCCTTTTCGATGATGTTTGGTAACTTCCTGGGCAGTCCCGACCCCATACGCGACGTCCAGGATCGAATCGGGGCCCTCCTCACTTCGTTCCGGCGACGCTTGCGGGCCGATTGAGCCTCAACGCATGATTTCGCGCAGCACGGCATCGCTGACATTGCGACCGGTGACAACCACCACCACCGGGGCTGGAACCGCCGGGATCGTTTCTTCCAGAAGTGCCGCCAGGCCAACCGCTGCTGACCCCTCCACGAGCATGTGCATCTGCTGCATCATCCACTTCATGGCCGAGAGGATGCTTTCCTCGGACACGGCCACGACCTGATCCACATATCGCTGCGTCAGTTCGAGCGTCCGTTGACTGACGAAACGCCCGGCCAGCCCATCGGCGACCGTGGGCTGAAACGGGGTCTCCACCACCGCGCCCGCCTCGAGGGCTCGTATCATCGCCGGCGATGCCTGCGGTTGCACGCCGACGATCTCCACCTCCGGCCGGATCGATTTGGCAGCCAGGGCTACACCGCTGATCAGACCTCCACCACCGATGGGCACCACGAGCCTGGCGGTCTCCGGTAGCTCCTCGAGGATTTCCCAGCCGATCGTGCCTTGCCCCGCGATGACTTCCGGATCATCAAAGGCGTGGATGAACGTTGCGCCACGCTCCAGTGCCAGCGCGCGACCGTAGAGTTCGGCGTCGTCGTAGTCAGCGCCCTTTTGAACCAGAGTGACCGGGTAGCGCGAAAGGGCGGCGATCTTGGCCTCCGAGGCCTGATCCGGGACCACGATGGTGGCGGAAATACCGAGTCGTTCAGCGGCGAAGGCTACGCCCAGGCCGTGGTTTCCGGCCGACGCTGTCACCACGCCGGCAGCGCGCTCGTTTTCGGAAAGAAGCATGAGACGGTTCAGAGCGCCTCGGACTTTGAAGGATCCGGTGCGCTGCCAGTTTTCCAGCTTCAGGAACAGCGGCTTTGGCAGCGGAGGTCCCAACTGAGGCGCTGGCTCCAGCGGCGTCCGCCTTGCGACCGGTCGGATGCGTTTTGCAGCCGCCAGGATATCTCGGAAGGAGGGGGAATGGGCGTGCATAGTGTGACGGATGTGAGGATGGTTCCTTGGACCGGTTGTCCCTGCGATTTGAGCCCCTGACTTGCCGCGAAACAAAACGCCGTCTGACGCAGGCCAAGGGGAACGGCGCCTTTTGCTGTTCGCGGCCTTGCCGACGTTCTTCTCAGGTCGTGGTGAGACGACAGCGCAGTACCGATAGACCCAGGAAGAAAGCAATGGCGTCGAAGAAAAAGAAGGATCGGCAGAATGCGCAACAGGAAATATACCACGTCCATCACAATTTTCAAAGAGTAAAAAAAGCCCCATGGCATGGGCGTCACGAAGGATTTCCACGACTACACTTTTTCGCTTTCTTCATCGGGACTTTTTGAGTATATTCCCTGCCGAGCCAGAGCTGCTCGAATCACGGCAGCGGTGGCGGCGTGCCGCACCCTACGAGCAAGCTGGAAGCATTCCGCAAGTCGCTTTTCCAGGAAGTGAAACGATGAAGTGTGTTGACCGCAGGCGACCCCTTGAACAACATCTCTCGGTCGGTGCGTTGATGGCAACTCTGTTGATCGCCGTGGCCTGCGGGCGAGGTTCGGACTCGACGCCGTCGAACACGCAGTCACCGACACACCGTGGCGGCGAACGGCTCGGCCAGGCGGGTACCGTTGCGACCCTTCCAGACACTCTTATCATTCAGGTGGCCTCCTATCGCGACGCCAGCAATGCCCAGCGAGAGAAAAGGAAGCTGAGTCGTCGATGGCGGTCGGTCTACGTCGAGCGGACTGAAATACCGCATCGCGGCACCTGGTATCGGCTTCGGCTGGGTCCCTTCGCTTCCAGGTCCGCGGCCGATTCAACCCTTGCCCTGCTGAATCGGCTGGGCTATGCCGAAGCCTACGAAGTTACGGTGCGCGCCGCGCCAGTAGATGTTTCTGTTGTGACGCCTGGCGCGGATAGTGCTGCCGGCTCAGAGGAACCTCAGAGGGAATCTTCCGTCGCGGCCGAGATCCGGCTCACCGAAACAGGAAACTCGATGCGCCCGCGATGGTCGCCTCGCGGCCGCGAGATTGCCTTTTTCGCTTCACCCCAGGGGCGCAGCGGTCTTTATGCCGTCGGTTCAGGCGGTGGTCCGTTGCTGCCTCTGGTCGTGGCGAGCGATTCGATCTGGCCGACGCCAAAGTACGAGTGGAGTCCGTCTGCGGGGGAGATAGCGTTCGTGGCGCTCGAGGAGATTCCCTGGGGCCGCCGTACGCGCAAGGTGGAGAACCTTTGGCTGGTGGTTCGACAGGGCGGCGCCGCTCACAGGCTGACGCGCCAGGAGAGCTACCCTTTTGAGATCGAGGCACTCGCCTGGAGCCCGTCCGGCAAATGGCTCGCCTTCAATGCAGATTTCGGCGGCCAGGATGCGTACTCGGATCGGATTCAAGATGTGCGGGTCATAGAGGTGGCGACAGGCGCCACCATGGTGGTGTCGCAGGAGGGGACGGGCTGGACCGCGGGCTGGCTGGATGACCAGCGGCTGCTCTTTCTGCAGACTTACGACCGTACTTCATCCGGCAGCCCTTTCACCTACGAGGTGTGGTCTCTGGACCTGCGGAATCAACTCCGCGAACGTGTCGTCTCGGGTGCCGCAGTGCACAACTGCCGCGAGCTGAGATACCTGCCATCCAGAAATACTCTGCTGTACTCCAGGTTCAACGGTGAGACCCCAGGGAGCTTCTACGTCGATGCCATCGTGGCCCTGGATCTGACGACAGGGCAGGACCGCATTGTGGTGAAAGCTGATCGCCGGGATCGCTTGTCGGCGGACTTTGCACTCTCTGCGACTGGCGGAGTGGCTTTTGTTCGCAGCGGTGGTGTCTGGTTCACAGACCTAGATGGCGCTGAGCCCAAGCTGGTCATGCCGTCCGCGAGCCAACCGCACTGGTCGCCCGGCGGAGAGGACCTCGTCTGTATCCGGCAGGGGGATCTGTTCCGGATCCGACTGGCGAAAAAGCAATCGTTCGGCGTCCTGGTTGCGCCCGGACAACCACCTTGGTCTCATCGTAGAAGAGACGGCTGGGGTCGGCCTCACCCACGAATAGGCCTGGGATCAGACTTCATCCATTCAAAGAGAGGAGGGTGATTTGACGGAGTGGGAAGAGATTCCCGTCCACGTACGGCGGGAGGCCGGCTGCGAGGACCTGCCGCTGCCTCGCTACATGACCGATGGGTCTGCCGGCATGGACCTGTACGCGGCCGTGCCGGAGACCGTGGAGATCGCACCGGGGACCTGGAAATTGGTTTCCACCGGTATCTCGATCGCACTGCCGCAGGGGTATGAGGCCCAGGTGCGGCCGCGCAGCGGACTGTCGATGCGCCATGGCATCGGCATCTTGAACAGCCCCGGAACCATCGACGCCGACTATCGCGGCGTCATCGGCGTGATCCTGTTCAATTTCGGCACGGAACCTTTTGTCGTCAGGCGCGGTGACCGTATCGCTCAATTGATCGTCACGCGTGTCTGTCGCGCCAGATTGCAGACCGTGGAGCATCTCTCGGAAACCCGTCGAGCTGCCGGCGGGTTTGGCCATACCGGGCAGTGATAGCTCGGGCAATAAAAAAGGCGGAATCGATCGCTGGATCCATTCCGCCGTTGCCGCTTCGGCGCGATCTGGCTACTTGGTCGACAAAATCTTGTAGACCCCGGTCCCGCACTTTGCGCAGTTGCCCTTGAGAGCGGGTCGGCCGTTTTTCATCGTGACCCTCTGGGCATTGACAATTTCCGTTTTCTCACGGCACTTGACACAGTAGGCTGTCTCAGCCATTGTTCACCTCCTTGGACGATTCACGGGTATGTAGCAACCGCCTGTTCCGTCGATGCAAAGATAGCAAAATTCGTCAAAAAGTCAAGGAAAAAGTTGCAAAGGCGAGCATGGCCCCATAGCTTTCGCACGATCTTCTCCCGCTGTTCAAAAATACGCCCAATTTCTCACCTATCCTCCTCAAGCTCTACGTTTCGTGCGCCTCTGTCCGACAATGTGCGCAGGCGACTGTGGGCGTGAGAGCACTAAAAGGGGTAGACGTGCAGACCACCGCTGAAATAGAAGCCGCCGATGCTGCTGGCCTCGAAGCCTGAAAGGCCGCCGGCACTCGCCGAAGTAAGCTCCAGGTCAAGGAAGGCTGCCAATTGCCGGGTCATTCGCAGGTCGACTCCGAAGTCCAGAAAGAAGCCAGAGGCCTTGCGTTTTCCGTTGTCTCTCCTGAGGATGCCCGAGGGCGTGTCCTCTGCGGCGCGGAAAAAGGCCAGGCCGAATCCAACAAAACTGTTGACACGCTCTCCGAAGAAGATGCGTCGCACGCCGACGTTGATCCATCTCTCCGACCAGGAAATGGCAGTCTGCCGGCTGACCGTCTTGCCGTTCTGCCGGAAGGTGCGGGCCGCCACCATCAGGAAGTACGGGTCCAGCACGCGCACGGCCACCGATCCGCCCAGAGCAGGTCCGACTCGATGATTGTAGACCTGGGTGAATTCATCCAGCGAGATCCGAAACAGGCCGACAGAACCACCAATAGCGACGCGAGGTCTGTCTTCTGTCTCCAATACCTGTGCCCGTGCCTCTGCCGCCATCAGCGTCAGCAGGACGAGCAATGCCAGGGCACGTGAAGCCATTATCTCTCCTTCTGCTGCAGAGTCACCTGCCGGTTGTGCCACCGGCGTACTGCCCAGTAGAGTGCGACTCCGAGAACGACGCCGACAGCATCGGCAAGAAAGTCATAGGGGGAGGCATCCCGGCCGGGCAGAGGAATCTGGTGCAACTCATCCAGGAGCCCGAACAGCAACCCGGCGCCGGCCACCTGCATCAGCGTAGGGACGGAAAGCGGCTTGCCCATGCCCTGGGCGGAACGTAGAGACAGAAAGCCGAGGACAAGGTACTCCGCGAAGTGGAAGACCTTATCCTGTGCCGGGATCAGCGGCAGAGACGGCGTTGGCAGGGATGGGATCGAGGTGGCGGTGATCATGGCCAAAGCCCAAAGCAGGGTGGGTAGATGGTAACGGGCGAATCGGGACATGGGGCGCTTTCCTTCGACAGTTGATCCAGAGCGTTTGGGAGTTCGTGGAGCACGTCTTTGGCCATCATACCGTAGACGCCAAGGGTGCTGGCAGCTCGATCCCCAGCCAGGCCGTGGACACACACACCCAGAACTGCAGCCGCGGCGGCATCCAGCCCTTGGGCCATCAGCCCGGCGATGACCCCCGTGAGGACGTCGCCCATCCCTGCAGTCGCCATACCGGGGTTTCCGCTGGCATTGATATAGACATCGCCTTCGGGGGTTGCCACCACAGTGGGTGCGCCCTTGAGCACGACGACGACTCCAAAGTCAGCGGCGGTTTTGCGGGCGGTTTCGATCGGTTCGGCCACGATCTCGCTCGTGCGGGCACCGATTAGTCGTGACAGCTCGCCGGGATGCGGCGTGATAACGATCTCCTGTGAACTGCGCTTGAGCAAGTCGGGCTGCAGGGCGAGACAGTTGATGGCATCGGCGTCGATCACCAGTGGCTTCGGGTAGTTCTGCAGGATCCAGGCGACCAGCTTCTGTACTTCCGGATGCGTCGTCAGCCCCGGTCCGATCGCCATGACGTCGGCCCAGTCGAAGTACTCTTCCAGCGCAGCGCCGGCCTTGGAGGAAAAGCATTGCTCCGGGGTTTCGGCAACCGGCAACGTCATGACCTCTACGAGCATCTGCTCGAGGATCGGATTCAGGCTGGCAGGAACCGCCAGGATAGCCATGCCAGCGCCGGAGCGGAGCACGGCCTCGGACGACAGGGCAGCAGCTCCGGTCTTCCCTACGGAGCCGGCGACGATAACCACCTGGCCGCAGGCGTTCTTGTGAATATTGGGAGCACGATCGGGCCGCAAGGCTGAAGCCTCAGAAGGAGCAACCCAGCACGTTCGTGCTCCCGAAACGCTGAGAACACCTGGAGGGAAACCGATGTCGGCCACAAAGATCCGCCCGGCGTGCTCCCGACCAGGATAAAAACAAAGCCCTCGTTTCAGAGCCCCCATCGTAATCGTGATGGTGGCACGTATCGCTTCGCCTGCCACACGGCCCGTGTCTGTCTCTACCCCAGTCGGCAGGTCGATGGCGACGATGGGAGCACCGGCTTGATTCATGTGTGCCACTAGTTCGGCGAGCGCGCCTTTCAGGGCTCCCCTCACGCCCGTGCCCAGCAAGGCGTCCACGAGGATGTCTGCCGAAGCGCAGGCGGATGCGTGCTCCCATTCTCCGGGGCGAAATATTGGCAGTTTCATTTTTTCAACGATGTCGAAATTTGCACGGGCATCACCGGAGAGCTGCTCCGGGGGAGCATGGAGAAAGATCTTGACGCGGCAGTCAAGTTTGTGAAGGTAGCGGGCTACCACGTAGCCATCACCGCCGTTGTTGCCCTTGCCGCAGAAGATCGAGACCTGCCTGCCGCGTAGCTCGCCGAAGTGAGTGCGCATGGCGCCGACGACCGAACGCCCGGCGCTCTCCATGAGGGCCATGCCGGGAATGCCGAAACTTTCGATGGCGGCACGGTCCATCGCCGCCATCTCTGCGGCGGTCGTCACCGGCGGAAATGGAATCTCTTTGAGAACCGTCATCGTTCTACCCAGTGGTTATCCAGGCGCTAGCAGCCAGAATCAGACCCGGATTTTCGCTTGATTGTTTGGCTATTTTGGGCTACTTTTAGTTTTTGCAAGATGACTACGGCCAAGCGGTGATTACAAACGGATGGCGAATAAGATCAACACGACACTGATAGAGCGCGCTGTCCGAGGAGACCAGAAGGCGTATGCTGAGATCCTCGATGAGTACCGCGGTCGCATCTATAACCTCATCTACCGGATGGTGCGACACCGAGAAGAGGCCGAGGACCTGGTACAAGAAGCCTTCGTGAAAGCCTTCGCTAGCCTACCCTCTTTCAACGCCGACTACGCTTTCTCCACCTGGCTCTACAAGATTGCCATCAACAACTGCATCGATCATCTCCGCCGCAAGAAACTCAAGACCTACTCGATGGATAAACCGGTGCAGTCGCAGGACGGCGAGTTCAGCCGGGAATTCCCCGACGTCAGCATGAGTCCCGACAAGCCCCTGCTGGCACGCGAGCGTACCAGGCTGATCGAAAAGGCCATTGACGAACTGCCGGAAAAATACCGAATCGTTATTATCCTGCGGCACAGCGAAGAGAGGTCGTACGATGAAATCGCTCAGATGCTGGGTCTGCCGCTGGGCACGGTCAAAGCACGCATCTTTCGGGCGCGTGAAATGCTCAAGAAAAAACTGAAGGATCAGCTCTTTCCCTGATTCGGAGCGCCGCCACCCCCGGCCGCACTGTTTTGTGTTCGTCCCATCCGACTGCTTGTTGCCGGCGGAAATCCCCGAACGCACTTTACTCAGTCCCCGTTTCCTGCCAGAGCAGTTCCGCGAGCATACCGTATCGCAACCCTCGATCGCTGACGATCAGTTCCGGCTGCCGCAGCAGCCGCAGCGTCTCTGCCAGGATCACGGCCCCTGCCAGAATCACATCCGCGCGCTCGGGGCGCAGGCCGGGCAGCCGGGCCCGCTCGGCGATGGCAAGGCGACAGAGTCTGTCCACCCACACCGCGACCGCCTCGGCGCTCAGGCGCTGGCCGTCGATTTGCGACGGTTCATATTTGGCCAGCCCCAGATCCATCGCCTTCAACGTGGTCACCGTGCCCGCAACCCCAAGGACCGCCTCGGGCGACAGTTCCGAGAGTCCCGGCAGCACCGGGCTGAAGGCCTCCTCCACCGCCTGTCGGAGCCGCGCCAGCTCCGTTCGGGTGACTGGATCATGTCGCAGAAACCGTTCGGTCAGGCGGACCGAGCCGATGTCCACCGAATAGAGGTGCCGCACCTGCCGTCCGGTGCCGAAGACGAGTTCCGTGCTGCCGCCGCCGATGTCCACCATGAGATTGCGCCCGCGGAGGTCGGGCTTGTTGGACAGGGCTCCGGCGTAGGTCAACTCAGCCTCCCGCCGGCCCGACAGCACTTCCACCTCGAGCCCTGTCGCAGCCTCGATCTGCCGCAAGACTGCATCACGATTTGCGGCGTCCCGGAGGGCGCTGGTGGCGCAACAACGGATCGCGGCCACGCCGTAAGAGTGGGCCAACTCGGTGTATTGCTGCAACACCGCCACCGTACGCTCGACCGCCTCGGACGTGATCTGCCGGCTGGCGTCGACGCCCTGGCCGAGACGAACGATCGTCTCCACCTCTTCGAGAGGCACGAGTTCTCCGCCGCCTCGGACTTCGGCAACCAGCAGCAACGCTGTGTTGGTGCCGATGTCGATGGCGGCAAGACGTTTGTGGTGGCTTCGTTCTGTCGGCATCTCGGGCAGCCGGCTTAGCGGTTCGTCGAGTTTCGGTGGACGCAGGCGACCGTCATTCTCCGGCGGGCTGAAGGAGGAGAGCCACCCACTCATCGTGGGTTTCCATCGCCTTCAGACAGAATCCGCACTTCTTGACTTCCCCCAGTAAGGCCTCCGCCTCCTGCCGCAGGATCCCGGACAAAACTGCGTGACTTGCGGGAGCGACGAACTGCTGAAGGTGCGGCAGAACATCTGTTTCGATCTCCCGCCGGTTCAGATTGGCGACGACCAGCTCGAACGCCCGTGGCGGCAGCGTCTCCAGGCGCCCCTGGTGCAGATCGATCCGATCATCGACCCGGTTGATGACAGCGTTCTCGCGGGCTGTATCGAGCGCCACAGGGTCGACGTCGACGGCCAGGGCTTTGCGGGCGCCAAGCTTGATCGCCGCAATGGCAAGGACGCCCGTGCCTGTGCCGATGTCGAGGACTTCCTCACCGCCCTGAATCAGTCGCTCGACGGCGCGCAGACAGAGCTGCGTGGTTGCATGAGTGCCGGTGCCGAAGGCCTGCTTCGGATCGATCTCGAGGACGATTTCGTTCTCGCCAGGTGAGTAGGGTGTCCAGGTCGGCTTGACGACCAGACGTGCGGACACATGAATCGGTCGCAGGCCTTTTTTCCACGCCGCGTTCCAGTCTCTGTCAACCACCTGCTCGACCAGGAACTCGAGCCGGCCGTCGGTTACCTCGAGTTCATCCAAGGCCGAGAGATAGGCCGCCACGTCGAACTGGAGGAGATCCAGGTCTCGTTCGCCAGGGAAATAAGCGATGAGTTCGTCCTCGTAGTCCACACAACCTACAGAACCAAGCTCGAAGAGGAAGTTAATGACCGCTTCGCGTGCCTCATCTGTGATCTCGATGCGAATGGCCCACCAGCGGCGGGCATTTGGATTCATGACAGAATGAACCTCAGTAGATGCTGTCGTGACGTCATGGCCAGTAGACGGTTCCCAAGACCACCTGGCCGACCTTTTTCAGACTCTCAGGGCTACATTTGTCGGGTGTGTCTTCAATCGTATGCCAGTATCGATTCTCCGGAGGACCGTAGTCGAAGTCGATCAAGTCGATGATCGGAATGCCGACTCGGAGCAGCGGCACGTGGTCGTCCGTGACGGTGTAGCGGACCTCAGGAATGAACTCATAGACGCCCAGCGTGGATGCGATTCCCCAGACGCGATCGACGAGGGTGCGGGCATATTGCATTGAGTTGCCTTCCTGGTAGATTTGCAGGTCCCGATCGCCGACCATGTCGAGCAGAAGCCCGGCCACAGGGTTGTAGCGGACATCTTTGGTTTGGGCGAAATGCTGTGCCCCCAGGGCATACGTATCCGGCTGGCCGGGCGAACCACTATCCTCGCCATCCAGAAAAATGATGTCGACGCCCACCTGCGGCGGTTCCTTCTGGACGATACGCGCCACCTCGAGCAGGATCGCCACGCCGGAGGCGCCGTCGTTGGCGCCGGGCACGGGCTTGTCCCGGTTGGCTGGGTCAGGATCTTGATCCGCCCACGGCCGGCTGTCCCAGTGGGCTGCCAGAAGGATGCGCTTGCCTTTGTCGAGCCCGAAACTGGCGATGATGTTGGTCATCGACATGGTTTTGCCAAAGCCAGGGACATAGGCCTGGAACGGCTGCAAGGAAACGCGCTCGGCGGTGCTGCGGAGCTCCTTTTCCAGGAAGTCCTGGCAGCGCTGGTGAGCAGCAGTGCCGGGAACGCGAGCTCCGAAGTCAACCTGACGCACAAGATCGGCAAAAGCTCGCTGGGCATCGAAGGCCGGCAAGGGCCGCCGCTGAATGCTCTCGGCATGCTTGCTGCAGCCGGGTGCTGGGACGAGCAACGTGGCCAGAAGCAGGAACGTCGCCACTTTCCGCAGACCGCCAACGCCTGGTAGACGAAGCCCGTGCAGGCAGAGCCACGACAGGCCCTGCCTGTCAGCTGGCGGCTTCCCGAGATCTTTCTTCGACAATGGGTCTCGCCTTTGGGGAAGGATGACTGGACAGGCGGCTGCCCGGAATTCCCTCCTCCGGGAAGGCTCCGGCAGCCATGTTGTTGCCAATTCAAGTATAAAGTTTAGCAAAAACAGAGGACAATGTCAACCGCAGATTGGGTCTTCGCCAGCCGGCGTGCAGGAAAAAAGTGGGTGCGGCGACACGATCTCAAGTGCCGCGGATGGAAATATTGATGTCGACATTCAGGGCGCGGATCGTGGTCTTGCCGTTGAGTTTCGTCTCCGTCTGGCCGTACTCGAAACCAAAACTGCCGCGCACGCGGTCGCTGAACGAGTACGTCAGCTTTGGGATGAACGACCAGCGGGAGTTGAGGTCACGATTGTCCCACTTCTGGGAGGTCCCGCGGCTGATGTCAACAATGTTCCGGTTTCTGTTGAAAGTGATCGAGATGTCGACACTGTTGCGCAGGGACATGTTGTTGAACGGCCAGATCGGGATGCGAAAGCCGGAGCGCTTGGAGTAGCGGGCGCTGACGGAGAGATCCATGGTCGTGGTGCGCGTGGCACCGTTGACGACCTGGTTGGCCTCGATGGAGCGCGTGCGCGAGATCTGCACGTCGCCCGAGATGCCGTTCTTGAACTGCATGCTGATCTGCAGCAATGGGCTGAAGTTGATGCTGAAGTTCTCTCGGGTCGGCTTGTCCCGACTGCCGGTCCAGACCACGGAGCGCTTTCCGGTAAAGTTGTGGCTGACGTTCACGCTGGTGACGATCTTGCTGAGGAAGGGCAGCTTCTCCAGACCCCTCAGCGTAACCGTCCATTGGGGAAAAGGCATGTTGAATTTGCCAAGCCGCAGCCAGCTATCCGAATAGTTTCCGGTGATCTGTGTGGTTTCGTTGCGCTGCTCGTCGTGGCTGAAGCGCAGACGGACGCCGAGGTCGCGGGCGAGATCGAGGCCGGAACTCAGGCTGATCTGTTTGGCTCTGGAGAAGGAATTTTGGTTTCGGGTGATGCTCTGGACGATGGGAATTCCGGGGTCCCGCTTCCAGCCCAACTGGTAGCCGAACCTCGGCTGCCCGGGCTGAAGGCCGTAAAAGGCGACGTTGTCGCGGCGAGAGAAGTTGACGGTGATGTCCTGAAACTTGTTCAGGAAGCTTGCCACCGCCCCGACGATATTGATGTGCAGGCGCTTCGACTTTTTCTTTTTTTTCTCTTCACCCTTTGACTCCTCCCCCTTCTTTTCCGGCTTCTTGCTCACGCCTGGTTTCTTCGCCTGCTCGCCAGGGGGCGGCTTTTGCCCCGGGCGCAGCTCTTCAGGTTTCTTGGCTTCCGGGGTAGGGCGCCGACCCACTCCGCGCCGCACCCCGCCTCGTGTGGAGCGCCGCGAGCCCCAGCTCCTGCCACGGGCGCGAGCCCCGGCTCCCACCCGTGACGTGCGCAGGATCTGCGACAACTTCAACGTCACCTGCCCTTGGATCGAAGAGCTGACTGCGGCGCTTCGGCCTGTGTTTCCCTGAACGATGTTGTTGTTGTACCGGTAGTTGGACTGGTAGCTGACGTTGTTGGTCAGCCACTTGAAAATCACCGGCTGATAGCGAGCCGAGAAGGATTGGGTGACGCCGAGATCCGGAGCTCTGAGAACGCCGCCGAGTCCCAGGCCGCGCAAATCGCGCGTGTGCGAGCGGTTCAGATCGAGCGTCAGGCTCTCGAACAGCTTCATACTGGTGCGGCCGGCGAGCACGGCGGTGAACTTCTCTGTGCTCGAGGCCACGCCTCGACCCGAGCCCGTGGACCGGCGTGACTCGGATTGCTGCAGCGATCGGGACGTCGCTGCCTTCAGGCTGAAGCTTTGCGGCGTGTAGTAGAATTTCGTCTTCCCGAGCTGGCCCAGGAGCGGTAGGCTGCTCAGAAACGACAGCGGCTGAATATAGTTGTTGCGGCCGAACGTCAGGTTGTAGCCGATGTTGCTCGACCAGCTGCTGGCGTTGGCATATCGCATGGTCGGGTTGCTCGAGCGCTGGATGGCGCGGTTGTAGGAGAAGGTCAGGCGGTCGAGGGTCTGGCGGAGAAAGAAGTTCTTCGATTTCGAGCGCTTCGAGAAAGACACCGATAGCCCCTGGCGTACCGAGCTCGTGCGGATCCGTTCGAGGATCTGCTCGGGCAGGCCGCTGCGCACCTCCACGTCCTGGCCGGGAAGATATTTCGGCGTCGATTGGGTCTTGCTGTAGTTGAGGTTGACCGGCAGGCTGATGCCCCAGGATGCCGGCAGAAACTTCTCCATCCGGAAGCTGGCGTTGATGCTCCTGCCGAGGCGATTGTTGCCCGAGCCGAAACGGGTCTGGACATTATGAAAATCAGCATCCTGGCGGTTCATTTCGGCATTGATGGTGGCGAAATCCGCCAGGCGTAGGTCGCCGCGGGCCCGCAGCGCGATGCCGCGATCCTTGCGCACGTTCGACAACCGCAGCTCGTTCATCCAGATCTCGCCCGTGAAGGGGATGGCGTTGAAGACCTTCTTGGGATCGTCGACGTTCTCGACTCCAGCGACGAGCTGGCGGACATTCGTCAGCGAGGGATTCCCCTTCATGCGGTATTCGCGGCCGTCGCCGAGATACTTGATGACCAGACCGCGCGTGGAGTCGATCACCACCGAGTCGGACTGTGCTTCTGCGGCTGTTTTCAACAGGGTCAGTTGGAAGATGTCCACCTCGATCTTGTTGCGCGGATCCCAGCCCGGATAGACGGGCTGGCGTACTTCGTAGTAGTTCCGCTCGTCAGAGCCGAAACGGATGAAAAAGACGATCTTGCTCGAATTCGGCGTAATATGTAGGCCGCGCTCATCCTTGCCGTAGACAAACATCTTGATCTTGTTGTAATAGATGAAGTTCTCCGGCTGGAAGAGTGTCTTGCGGGCGATGCCGTTGTAACCGGGCTTCAGGCCGTTGACTTTGAGCACCAGCGATTGCTCTTTGCCACGCACGCCGCTGATGCGGTCGAGCGGCCCGGACACGCCGATCGATTTGATGCTCTCGGCATACTGCAGGTTGTCGTCGGTGTTGATCACCGACACGGCGACCGTGGTGTCGTCCTTGGTGTCGTACGGGCCGTCGAGAGAGGGCGCCACACCCAACTCCTTCCAATCGTTGCCCACCAGATTGATCTCGGCGATGCTGATGGTGGTGGAATCGGTCAGCCCGTCGATCCACAGGCGGATGTACTCGATCTGAGCCAGGTCCGGCGTGCCCTGTTTGAACTTGAAATCGGTCAGCGGGATGCGGTAGAGGACCCAACCGTTCTTCAGCTCGGGCCTGCCGCCGGCGATGTACTTGGCGTCCGCGCTGGCACGGTTGAGGTCCACGGAGTATTCGAAGTAGGCATCGACGAAATCGAGGACGCCGTTGCCATTGATGTCCTCGGTATTCGGCCGGTATCCCCCCTGGTCGTCCCGCTGGGCATTTCTTTCGGTGCCCGCCACCTGATCGTAAATCCAGTATTTGTCTCTGCTCCAGTTCCAGTCATCATAGCTCCACGGTTCCCACTCCTGCTTGATACCGTCGTGGTTGATGTCCCAGAAATCGTATGGCACGCCGTAGAGCCGGCCGTCGCGTTCCTCGGTGTGTGCCTCGCGATGGCCGAACGGTGTGACTCCGTCGTCTTCGAAGCGCGGCGGGTCGTCGCCGAACATGCCGTCGAGACCCGAGTCCTCACTCGGATCGGTGATGCCGTCGCGCAGGCCAGTGCCCGGCGTGATTTCCCGGTCTTCGGTGTTCAGCTCGCGGTCGGGAATGGCGTCTTCGGAGATTTGCCCCATGTCGATGTGCAGGTGGCCGCGATCGCCCTGTACCCAGATTTCGAGAAACTTGGTGGCAGTCTGGTTGAAAAAGCCCGGCGACAAAGCCCTCATCACACCGCCCCAGACCTTTTGCGGATCGCTGTGATCCATGGCCGTCTTCGGATCCATGACGATACTGAGCACATTGACGCGATCGTTCTGGAAGTTCCGGTTGACCTGGCGGTTTGGCCAGATCTGCTTGACCGGGATCGGGATAAAAGGGTTGTACCAGTAGATCCGCGCCATCTTCTCCACTTTGTCGCGCGCCGTTCGCAAGTAGGGGCGAATCGGGGCCGAGGCCAGGGTCCAGGTGCTGCGCATGATGCCCAATCTGGTTTCGCGCTTGGAGCCTTCGAAGTCGTCGATGTAGGCGACGCCGCTGTTGTCGCCTGTCGGTAAGCTGTTGAGCGTATTCGGATTGGGCAGAACCTGGGCCATCTCTCCCTCGAAGTTGAGGGTCGAAGGCGTTTCGGTTTCAATGAAAGGCAAAGCGTCGAGCGTGCGGGTGAGAAACTTGGGTTCAAACTTCAGCGACGTATTCAGGTCCCACACGAGATTCCGCATCGGACCGCGGCCCACCTGCACCTTCTGGTCGAGGGTGCGTTCGTTGAGGTAGAGGAACGTGCCGCCGATGAAGGAATCGCCCCACAGGTTGTATTCGGCCCGCGTACCCATGAGCGTCTTTTTCTGGAGCTGAAAGAGCTGGTTGCTCTCGTAACTGATCTCGATGTTGGCGTCAGGGGGGATATCCTGGTTGGTGATCGTAAGCTGCCCGGAGAAATAGTCGATGACGTAGTCGACGCCCCGGCGCAGCGGCCGGCCGTTGGCCACCACCTGTTCGGAGTTCTCGATGATGTTGAAGCCGAGATTGTAGTTGGAGCTCCGGTTCTTCGACTTGACCTCGATGTAGAAGTTGCTCTGCGAGGCGATGAAGGAGCTGGCGCTGCGGGTCGTATCATAAATGGCCGGCACCCGCTGATCACTTCTCAGCGGCAGAACCACCTGCTTTTCTCCGACGTAGATGGTGTCGGCGTCGAACGGCCGCAGGAAGGGGAAAATCACCTCGCCGCGGCCCCAGTTGATGATGCTGTTGTCCTCGTCGAAAACGAAGTCGGGTTCCGGTGCCCCGGTTGTGTTGTTCTTGCGATCGAGGCCGAAAACGGTGACATAGGGCCTCTCCTTGCCGCTGGCCTCATCCCTCTGGAATTCCTCCGGCGGCCCGCTCGAGGGTTTGAAAAAGATTTTGAGTTGGAACCCTTCGGAGTTCAGATTCCGGGCCCCGAGATAGTAAACGTTTCGCCATTCCAGGTCCCATGTCTTGTGAGTCGGTTGCGGGTTCCGGTCCTTGATCAGCTTCAGGAAGATGGGCCGGTCGCCGGTGCGGTCGAACACGAAATCGCCGACCGTGTCGCCGCTGGCCAGAACGTAGGCCACCCCGAGCACTTCCTCGTCGTTCAGAGGCGTGTTGAGCACGATGTAGCCGAGATCGCTGTTCAGGAAGTAGTCGGTCGGTTCCAGGCGGATGAAATGGCCCTGGTAGGTGGAGCCGGGGATCACTTCATCCGGCTCCACCCTCGGGCTGTTGGGCCCGAGGTCATAGATCGCCCATCCCTTGATGTTCTCCGGCAGGCGATTGTAGCCGGGGGCCGACTTATAGACTTCGATCTCCCGCACCGGATTGGCAGCAGCGATGTGAACCCAGTCGCTGGTGTAGCGCCGATAGTTCTGGCGGTAAGACTCGTCGAGGAAGAAGTAGGTGTTGCGGCGATATTCATAATCCTGGATCCGTGTTGTGCCCTCGGTGGCACCACCGGTCAGAGTGAGCTTCTTGTTCTGGCCTTTTTCCTGGCTGGCGATGGTGGTCAGGTTCAGGCGGCCAAGGGTGCTCTGCATCTTGATCCCGAAAAGGCCGGCGCTGCGCCCGCTGAAGGTCACAAATCGCGTCGCCGGTAGCGAGAGCGCGATGTTGCCGGCCTCGATGCGCTGGATGATTTCGTCTTCGTCGCCCTCATATTTGAGCTTGATGGCGTTGTTGAAATCGAAGGCGCGTTCGCTATCCTGATCGACATTGACCGTGACTTTCTGACCGATGCGCCCGGTGACGGTGAATTTCTGCTGTTGCTGCAGCTTGAAGCTGTTGTTGGTTCCACGCGAGATGAGGGTGCGCTGCTGGCTGCGCTTCTCGTTGCGGAAGTTGCCGAAGATGCGGATGTTGCCGGTGACGTTGAGGCCGACCGTCGATCCGCCAAAGAGCGTCTGGAAAGCCTTGCTCTTGATCTCAACCGGAATATCGATGTTCAGGCCTCCCGGTCCTCGCCTGCGGGTCTGCTTCTCGGGGTGCATGCCACGGACGACACGGACACGCCAGCTTCGCTGTAGCTCTTCCTGTAGCCGTTCAGAGGTGTACTGCTTGAGCGACAACACCCGCGGCAGGCGCACGGGTACATCGAGTTTTTCTTCCGTGAGAGTCACGTATGTACTGGTCGAGTCGAGAGTGAACCGTGTCTTTGCCCAGGGCAGCGGACCCTGGCTCCGCAATGGAGCAAAGCCGGTCAGAGAGAGGGCCTGCTGTGGCTGTTTCGTGGCCACGGGAGCCAAAGGATCGACAGGTTTGAGAATGGGAAACGCCAGGAAAGGTCGTGGTGAGTCAGCTACCGAACTTCCGGCATGCAGAGGAGAAGCGAAGATAAAGATCGCCAGCAGGGCCGTAAGGAACAACACCTGCCCCGATCCAGATGTGGACTCACGGGTCATTCAGAACTTATGGAAGCGTTGAAAGGACAATGATGTGCAACGACCGCAGGCCGGCGCTTCTTAGCGCCGCATCTAGACAACGACCTTGTCAGGTTCCAGAACCCGTAGCAACGTCCCTGAGAACGCCTCCATCGTTCGTCGTTTGACCGCCGATTGAGCGCTAAAAAATAGGTAATTTCGCTATGAAACGCAAGCGGAATTTGGTGGCAGCGCGGCGCGATCGTGTCGGCGTCGGCGATGATGGATGGAAAGCTCTTGAATCCAAGCATCGTCGAGCTTATATTGAATTTAGTGCCACCCGCCAGGTTGCCGCCCGACCGCATTTCCGCGCTCGGGTCGCCGGCAGCCGGACGGCGGCAGTGCCGACGTCGCGCCCGCCGGGGTGCATGAAGGATCGAAGGACTGTGGTGCCATGCCGATTTTGTATCGATATGTCGTCCGCCAACACATCGGGCCGTTCCTGTTCAGCTTTTTCGTGATCACCCTTGTGTTCGTCTTGAACCTGGCCTTTCGCGAGCTCGGACACATTCTGAGCAAGGGCCTGGAAGCAAAGGTGATCGCCGAATTCTTTTTTCTGAATCTGGCCTGGATCGTGGCCCTGGCAGTGCCTATGTCCGTGCTCACCGCCACCTTGATGGCCTTTGGCCGCATGGCAGCCGACAACGAAATCACCGCCCTCAAGGCCAGCGGCATAAGCCTCTATCGCCTTCTGGTACCTGTACTTCTGACATCGGCGCTGCTGGCTGTTTTCTTAGTCTGGTTCAACAACAACGTGTTGCCCGATTTCAATCATCGCGCCAAGCTGCTGACTTACGACATCACCCGGAAGAAGCCCACGATCGCTCTGGAGCCAGGTGTGGTCTACGATGGTCTGCCTAACTACAATCTGCTGGTGCGGGAGGTTCACGACCGCGGCAATGTCTCGTATGTGAAGCACATCCTCCTGGACGATCATAGCGAACCCAACGTCATCAAGACCATCATGGCTGATTCGGCCGTTATCGAGCTCGACAAACTCCGAGAACGCCTGAACATCTTTCTGTTCAACGGCGAGATCCAGGAGGTCGATCTCGAGAAGCCGGAAGAATTCCGCCAGTTGCGCTTTCCGAAACATCTGGTGACGGTGCCGGTCTCCGGGATGGTTCTCAAGCGCACCCAAGACGGCTATCGTGGCGACCGTGAGATGAGCGCGGCGATGATGCGGGCCCGGGTTGCCGAACTCGAGAACAGGGTGTCTGAGTCGCGGCAGCAGATCGACGAAATCGTCCTCCGTGCATTCGCACGGCTGGGCGGCCTGGACACCACCACCGTCGCAGAAGTCTCTCGCCACACCACGGCGAATTCGACCCCGGCCACCGAACGCGCCGCAAACGGGCTGATGGCGGTTCGTGCGTCTGGCGCCAAGGCTTCGAAACCGTTGCGGCAGAACATCAGCCCGCGCGTCGCCTTGCAGCGTGCCGTGGACCGCCAGAGGCGCTTGCTGGGCGAAATCAAGGCGCAGCTCCGCTCCATCGCATCGACTCGCGACAGTATCAACGCGTACCGGGTGGAAATCCAGAAGAAGTACTCCATTGCTTTTGCCAGCGTCGTTTTCGTACTGATCGGTGTGCCGCTGGGGATCATGTCGCGGCGGGGCAGCCTGGGCATCAGTGCCGGGATCAGCCTGGTATTCTACATGATCTTCTGGGTCTGCCTGATCGGTGGAGAAGAGCTGGCAGACCGTCGCATCATCTCCCCGTTCCTGGCCATGTGGTTACCCAACATTCTGGTGGGCTCGGCCGGAGTTGTGCTCATTTTCCGAACAGTGCACGAGACCTCTGCGATTCGCTGGCATCGGCTGCAACGCCTGCTGCCGCGTCGCCTGCGGCCGGAGCTGAGCTGATGAACTGGGGAGTGGCCTCTTTGTCGCCGAAACCGAACACGCTCCATCTTGCCGCAGAAGAGCACTAGGTTGATGCGCCTCCTCGACCGCTACATCACCCGCCGGTTTCTCTACGTCCTCCTGTTTGCCCTGGTGGCTTTCACTCTGCTCTACATCGTCTTCGACGGCGTGGAGAACCTCGATACCTACATCGATCGCGATGTGCCGCGCACTGTGGTACTGCTGTATTACGCCTACTACGTCCCTTTTGTCATCGTTCTGGTTTTCCCGGTGGCGATGTTGCTTTCCAGCCTGTTGGGGATCGGCCAACTGGCGCGTCATAACGAGCTGATTGCGATCAAGTCGTCGGGCGTCTCTCTCTATCGGACGCTGGCGCCGGTCTTCTTGACCGCGTTGCTTCTCAGTCTGGTCATGATGTACTTCGGCGAACGCATCGTGCCGTTGACCAATCAACGCAAGGCCGAACTGAAGCAGCGGTATATCGACCGAATTCCGAAGCGAGTGCCGCGGCGGGTGACGAACATTTACTACCAGGATGCTCCCAATCGTCGGCTTTTCATCGGCTATTATGACGCCCGCGCCAATCGTGCCCGCAAAGTCAGCCTGCAGGAGACCGGCCCCGACGGCCTGACCGTGCGCCGCCGTATCGATGCCGACGAGATGGTGTGGCAGGACAGCGTCTGGGTGTTGCTGCGCGGGTATACCCGCGTGCTGGACGACCACGTGGTCAAGGCGGTGGCCTTCGACTCCTTGCCGCAACCCGATCTTTCTTTGCGGCCCGACGAGGTGGCCAAGGTAGAGAAAAAGCCGGAAGAAATGTCGTATGAGGAGTTGCAGGCGTTTATCCAGGAGGTCCGCCGCAACGGCGGAGACACCGAACGCTGGCTTGTCGATCTCCATCTGAAAATCTCGTTCCCGCTGTCTAACTTCATCATCGTTCTTCTCGGGGCCTCCCTCGCCGCCAACAAGCGCCGCAGCGGTGTGGCCATGGCCTTTTTCCTCAGTCTGTTCATCGTCTTCTTCTATTTTGGATTCATCAAGCTCGGGCAGACCCTCGGACACAGTGGAGCGCTGCCGCCGCTGCTCAGCGCCTGGCTCGGCAACATTCTGTTTTTCTTCGCGGGGGTCCTGGCCTTGGTCAAGGCGAGGAAGTGAGCGCCGCAACGGCCGGAGTCCGGGCGGCGATGTCATGGCGTGCCTTGCTGCGGGTGCAGCTCGTAGGCTAGAGAGTGGGTTTCTTCCGGCGGGATTCGGGGCGGCGAACCAGCGTGACGAAATACCCCTTCTTGCGGAGGCTTTGCTGAAGCTTCTCCAAGTCGACATGCGGTTTCAAAAGCACCACTGTTTCCGAGGCCTCCTCCGCAACGACGCTGTCCAAGGCCTGTCGCGACATCAGCTCCGCCAGTAGGTAAGGGTCGCGCACGCGCAAATAGCCACCGACATACGCCAGCTCGATTTCTCCCTGTCGTTTCGCCAGGCTGTCGAACAGCAGTTCGGCCGTCTTGGGCAGCGGTGCCGTGGCGGCCTCCTCGAGCGTCCGGCGAAGCTCCTGCAACGACTGCCCGGTGTTGACGGCCCGGACGAGCGACTTCGCCGACAGGTGATAGACGACGGCATGGCCTACGGATTGAACGTCGCAAAAGGCGGCGAGAGCCAGGTGGAGGTGGAGCGGCAGGCCAGCAGGGGCAATGATGTCGAGATTCGGTTGCACCGTGATCTTGCCGCTTGAAGGCACGGGCCGACCAGCGGGCGGGGCCTCTCCGCGCAGGATTGCGGCGCCAAAAGTCGTCTTGCGGATGGCTTCGAGGCGGCCGGCGCGGTCCAGGCCGAGATCGAGGAGAGCGAGGTAGTGCAGGCTGCGGAGCATCTTCTCGATCACGACATCGGCATCGGCTTCATACGTTTGGCTGCTGTCGTCGGGGCGCGCCGACACGGCCCTCCAGGCCCGGCTGGTGACCTCTCCGGTCAGGTGGCGGGCGGCCTCGAGAAGGTAGGCCATGTGATCGAAATCCGCATCCTGGCGACACAGGAGAAGGAAAGTCCGCAGGCTCACCCAATCGTTGTCCGGGCACTGCAGCAAGGCATCCCTGACGAGGTAGCGCAACGACGAAACCAGGCTGCCATGCTGGCCCTGGGGCGACGGCTGAGCAGCGAAATCGGTTGCCGTGCGGGTTTCGTCCCACAATTGCATGTGGAGCCAGGTGCTGAACAGCAATCGGACTTTCTTGGGATCCGGGTCGTCGTACCAATGCTCGGCCTCCGGCATAATCGTCGCTCCCTCGAGAGAGAGGTGCAGGAAGCCAAGCTCCGTGCTCAAGGCCAGCAAGAATGCCAGCCGGTCCATATCTGAATCGGCGAAGTGGCGCAGGATACGGCCGAGGTCCTGGCGATGAGGGCCTCCTCTACGGGTGGCGCGAAGCCCCACGGAACGAATGGCCAGCAGCAGCTTCAGGATCTCGTTTTCAATTGCGGCAGCCGCCAATTCGATTCTGGCAGGCACCACTTTCTCGTGGCGGGCCCGTTTCAGCAGCTCGTATCTGCGAGCCTCCTTTTGCGCCAGGATCTGTCGCAGGAAGTGGTCGAAAATCTCGTACGGAACGACCAGAAGACAGGAGTGGCGGCGGCCGAGGCGGAAGACCAGGCCGCAGCGTTCGAGCTCGTCCAATGGACTGAGCTTCTCCTCTCCCGAAGCCTTCGAGTAGTAGCCGAAGAGGGGGCCGATCTCGTCGCCGAAGTGTGCTCTCAGGGCCGCCAGCGGCACTCTACCCCCACAGTCAAGCAGGTGTTCGAAGATCTTCCGAGCCGCCGGTGACAGTTGCTTGAGCAGAGCATCGACGTTCTTGCGCTCCTGAAAGAAGGCCTTGATTTCAGCCGCCATGCGGGCCGGGTGCTCCTGCTGGATTTCAGGCAGAAGGCGGCCGGCCAGCTCCAGGATGGACGCATCATCCAGGGTTTGCAGGCAGTCGATGATGTCGTGCCTTTCGGCTGGCGAGGTCACCGCTCGGCCCCGGCGCTCGGCTCGCCGCAGATAGAAGAGATACTCATCCGGGATGACAGCCTGCTGTGGGTGATCGGGAGGCAGCAGAAAAAGGAGTCCCTCGGTCGCCAGGGGCTGGAGGCGCGTTCGCTGCCCCAGAACGCTGGTGGTGCCGCCCTGGCGGGCAATCTCAGCGAGGAGATGGTCGAGCTCCGTCGGCAACCCGGAATAGGCAAGAGAAAAATTCCGCTCTCGGCTCAGATAATGTGCCACGGTGTGCAGATCGTCGAAGTTGGCCACCACCAGCGAGAGTTGCCGCCTCGCCACAAGCCACTTGATCTGCTCTTCAGGGAGCTGGCGCAGGATTTCCTCTAGCTTCATGGTCGGCTTCTCGTTGAGCCGGTTCTGAGGGCGGCCGACGCCGCACCGCTACAGGATATCGATCTCATAACGGTAGCCCTGTTCGGTCAGGAACAGCTGTCGCCTGGCGGCAAACTCCTGCTCTCGCGTGTCCCGGGTAACCAGGGAGTAGAAATGCGCCTGGCAGCCCGCGGCCTTGGGACGCAGGATGCGACCCAACCGCTGCGCTTCCTCCTGCCGGGAACCAAAGGTGCCGGACACTTGAATGGCGACGTTGGCCTCCGGCAAGTCGACGGCGAAGTTAGCCACCTTCGACACCACCAGCACCTTCACGGAGCCCTTGCGGAATTCATCGTACAGGCGCAGGCGTTCGCTGTTTGGCGTTCGCCCGGTGATGAGCGGCGCGTTCACAAAGCTGGCGATCTTTTCGAGCTGGTCGATATACTGGCCGATGACCAGGATGTGATCGCCGCGATGCTGCTCCAGAAGGCGCCGCGTGACCTCGAGCTTGCGTTCGTTTTCGGCGGCGATGCGGAACTTCTCGCGCGACGACGCCACGGCGTAGGCCATGCGCTCGCGATCCGAAGAGAAAGGCAGACGCAGCTCGTGACAGACGGCTTCGGCGATCCACCCCTGGCGCTCCAGAACCTTCCACGGCACATCGTACCGCTTTGGCCCCACCAGGCTGAAAACATCGTCTTCGTGTCCGTCCTCGCGGATGAGGGTGGCAGTCAGGCCCAGCCGGCGCTTGGCCTGAACATCGGCAACGGCGCGGAACACCGGCGCCGGCAGCAGATGCACCTCATCGTAAATGATCAGACCCCACTCCTGGCGGTCGAACAGATCGAAGTGAACGAAGTCCTCCTCCTTGCTGCGGCGGTAGGTCAGGATCTGGTAGGTGGCCAGAGTGACAGGACGGATTTCCTTGGCCTCGCCGCTGTATTCACCGATCTGAGACGGGTCGAGATCGGTTTTGTCGAGAAGCTCTTCCCGCCACTGCCGGATGGCCGTGATGTTGGTGCCGATGATGAGCGTGTGGCTTTTCACCTTCTCCATGACGCCGATGCCGATGATGGTCTTGCCGGCACCACAAGGCAGCACCAGAACCCCGCTTCCACCGCGTGTGCTACCGTCGGCGTGGAAGGCGGCGACGGCTTCGAGCTGATACGGGCGCAGACGGAAAGGCCGGCCGCTCGCCGTTGTCTCGCGCAGCCGCAATTCGAGCGGGGCGCCTTCAACATAGCCGGCGAGGTCCTCCACCGGATAGCCGATCTTGATCAGGGCCTGCTTCACGAAGCCGCGGCTGCGCGGATGGATCAGCAGGCGGCGGCGGTCGAGCTGTCCCTCGATGTAGCGCAAAACGCTCTTTTGATGCAGAATCTCCACCGTGAGGAGCTCATCGTCGGATTCGAGCACGAGGTAGCCGTTATCGTGCTTGCGCAGTCGCACGCGGCCGTAGCGGCCGATGTAGTCGCGGATGTCGGTGAGTAGGTTGGCCGGCAGCTCGTACTTGCTGAATCGCTCCAGTGCTGCGATGATCTCTTCGGCATTGTGCCCGGCCGCCGCGGCGTTCCACAATGACAGCGGCGTCACCCGGTAGGTGTGCATGTGCTCCGGCGACTTCACCAGTTCAGCGAACTGGGTGAGGGCGTCGCGCGCCTCCTCGTAGCGTGGGTTGTCGGTCTCGAGGAGGATGGTGCGGTCCGATTGAACGATCAGCGGGCGTTTGGGATCGTAAGTCATCGCTTGAGCCATCAATCCAGCAGAAAATCGTGTGGCCATTTTATTAAAATAGCCACCAGCAGCGCGAAAAGCAATAGGCAAATGCACCAGCCGGTGCGCACGGAACTGCCAGTCTTTCGCCTCCGAGTTATCCATAGCGCGCCACAGGAAGGCTGGATAAGGGGCGATGCTTGACTCTCTGGCAGGGATGGAATACATTCAGAGACTCGTTCTTGGCTCAGGAGTGGCGAGGAAAAGGGAGTGATGATGTTCTTGGAGGCCAAAAGAGGCGTTCAGACCCTCTTCGGTATGCTGCTCGACCGTTCCGCCAGGGACTTCGTTCGCGTGTTGGGCGGCGATGCACTGCGTCTCGCACTCGGATTCCTCAGCAGCATACTGATCGCCCGGGGGTTGGGTCCGGTGGGTTATGGCAGCTATGCCGTAATCGCTGCTACGGTCGCGATTCTGATGACATTCAGCGATTTCGGGCTGACGCCGTCCGCGGTTCGTTTTCTGGCCAGGGAGCCGTCCACCCGGGAGCAGCGGCGCGTCATGGCTACCTACATGAGCCTCAAGGGAGTTTGGGCGTCTGTGACGCTGCTCGTGGCCCTGGCACTTGCCGCATGGTTCGCACGACATGCCCTGGCGCGCCCGGCTCTGGCGGGACTGCTGCGACTCGGCTTGTTGCTGCTCTTGTCGTCTTCGCTCAGCGCTCTCGCAATGACTCTGTTTCAGGGCCTGCGTCGATTTCGAGAGTATTCTGTCCTGCAACCCCTGAATCCTGGGGTCACCCTGGTGGCGATCGCTTTGCTTGCATGGTTCGGCAGACTAAGTGTGGCCACGGTCATTCTGGTGAGCGTTGTGGCGCCGATCGTGCCTTTCGTGGTTGGAGTCCGGCTGGCCGGCCGCAGAAACCTGCCTCTTCCCGTCCGGGCCGACTTCCGTACCCCTCTCCGCACGCGCCAAATGATCCGGTTCAGCAAGTGGCTTTGGATTTCATCATTGTTCGCCACCGTCGCCAGTCTGCTCGATCTACTCCTCTTGAATCGCTATGGGCTTCCGGAAAACGTGGGCGTCTACGCCCTGGCATTGAGTCTCACCCATAAAGTGGCACTTGTGAACGGTAGCCTGATCACTGTTCTCATGCCCAATGTCTCAGCCTTCCAGACCCGCCAGGAGTTTGAGATTTACATCACCCGCGCTTTGCGCCGCATTCTCCCGGCGGCGACGGGGCTGCTCCTGGTGGGGCTGCTCGGCGCTCGGCCCCTCATTGTCGCCATCTATGGTTTCGCCTATGCTGGAGCCGTGCCGCTCTTCGACATCCTTCTCCTCGAGGTGGTGATTCAACTCGCCGCCACCCCCTTTGTTCTTCTTGCCTATCCGCTGCAACTGCCGAAGATCCTGGCGGGATCGGAGGCGTTGAAGACGATCGTCCTCGGCGTCCTGGGTCTTTTTCTCGTCGGCAGATTTGGCCCGACGGGAATTGCTGCAGCGAAACTGGCCTCGGGCGTTGCGGGAACCGTGCTCGCCGTGATGCTGGTCTTCGGCCGGCTGCGAGCGCTCAGGGTACGTGAAGACGAAGGGTCGAGCCCTGAAGGTACGCCATAGCTGCCGCGGAAGGAAGAGCCGGATACTGGCAGAAACAGAGCCAGCGCCGGGGAGGAGGCCTACCCGGCGGACGCGAGGCCCCGGTACACTCGGATAAACGCCTGCGTGGTGCACTCCAGACTGTAGCGCCTCACCACCTCACTTCTGGCCAGAAGCCCCATCTGCTTGCATCGTTGGCTTTCACCAAGGAGTTCTGAAACCGCCTCAGCCAACCCAGCCGCATCTCCGGCTGGCACTGCCGATGCCGCCGGTCCGAGTTCCGGAAGGACTCCTACGGCGCTGCCAACGGTGCCTGTAGCGCAGGCAGCGGCTTCGAGCGTCACCAGGCCCAGCCCCTCGTGCAGCGACGGCAACAGACAGAGATCGGCAGAGCGATAGTAGGCCGGCAGTCTGTGGTGGGGAACGGCCCCGTGAAAGACGACGGCAGACTTCAGCCCGGAGCGAGCGGCGCAGTCCTGCAGTTCTTGGCGAAGCGGGCCATCTCCGACCAGATGGAGGCGAAGATTCGGGTACGACCGGATCAGTTTCCTCACCGTCTCGATAGAGATCGCCTGGTTTTTTACCGGAACCAGCGAGCCCACTTGCAGCAATCGCGGATGCCCGGCCAGCTCCATGGAATGGTTCGGGCCTGGATCGGGATGGAAAAGATCGGGGTCGACGCCGAGCGGCAAGACACGGATGCGAGAGCCGCTCTCTTCACCGAGGCGCCTCAGCGCCAGAGTGCGAAGATACTCTGAGCCTGCCGCAATGATGCTGGCCCGCCACAGGGAGAAGCGGACAAGCGCCCGCCCGGTCACATTGAGCTGTGCTCCGTAGTTGATGCCGGGCAGGCCCACGAGCTCTCCACCAAGCAGCGAAACGACCGATGGGATGCCCAGGCGCGCGGCTGCCAGGGTGGCCACGAATCCAGCCTCGTGGGCCCAAAGGCCATGCACGATGTCGAAGGGACTGCGGCGGTGTTCGGCCATGACGGCCGAGACAGCCCGCAGGCCGAGTGCCATGCTCGCGAGCCCAGAGGTCGCAGCACCTCCGAGAGCATGGACGGTAACACCGAGCATCCGATACCTTCCTCTGCGATGAGGATAGCGAAGAGCAAAGGCGTGCACCTCGCGGGTCCTGGCCAGACTCTCAGCCAGGTTGCGCTGCGCCGGGATGCACCAGTCGGTCTCCGACGAGCTAAAGCCGGGAAAGATAAGGGCGATTTTCATACGGCTCGGTCTTGCGGAAGTCGATAGGCCGTGGATTGACGGGTTGCGGTGGTCGCTCACTGCAGCGATGTTCTCCCAGTTTGCCGGGGTAGGGGTGCCCGCACCTGCGCAGCTGCACCTTGGGCCAGGCTATCGGGTTCCGGAGGCCATGTTCTCCCTGCCGACGGCCTGATAGATCTCCTCCAACTTGCGCGCCATGGCGTCAAAGCTCAGGTCACGTTGGAACTTCCGGGCAACCTGGTGTGCAAAAGGGGCGATCTCCCTCTGCTGTAGTTGGAGTGCCCGGCGGGCGAGTTCTTCGGGGTCACCACGGCGGAAAAGGAACCCATAACAGCCGGCCTCGGTGATGGCGCGAAAGGAAGGGATGTCGGTCACAACTGGGATAGCACCGCAAGCCATTGCCTCCAAAAGCGCGCAGCCACTGAATTCACGCCGACTGGCCTGGAGGAAGAAATCGGCACTGTTGTAGACAGCCTCCATTTTTCCGGCAGGAGCACGGCCGCGAAAGTGAACATGTGCGTGTAAGCCGGGCACCTGGCGAACAAAGTCCCGGAGGGCTGGCAAGAGTTCTTCTGACTTGTAGTAAAGATAGAGCTGCGCCTCGGGGCGAAAGCACACGATCTTGGCAAAACCGCGCAGGGCTGTCAGCGGATCCTTGATCGGATGAAGGCGGGCGGTCCACAGGAAAACCGGGTCCCCGTACACTCCAGTCTGACGTCGGGCTTCGCCACGCGGTCGCATGGAGAAAGTCGTGGAGGTTTCGATCAGTTCCACGACCCTGCCTCTGTCTTCAAGAATGCCGGCTTGGGTGTAAGCCTTCGCCTGCAGGCGTGTTGTGAAGAGAACGCGGACTGCATGGCTGAAGTTGTACCTCTGGACAGCACGGGTGAGGGGGTTCGCGGCAGGGAAGCCACCGTGATAGTGAAGCAGTACCGGCGTATCCTTTCCAAGACGGCGCAAGAGCAGATGCAGGTTCCAGTTGAGCGTCACACCGTGGAAGTGAATCAGATCCGGCTTCAGCGACCGGATTCTCTCGACCGCCGGCACCGCCAGCTCATACAGGACGCGGTCCCTGTGCAGGAGATTTCCCATGGCTGCGGAGGCCCTGGCCAGCAGCGCGCCGCTACCGACGAAGTGGTATGCCACACCGTTTTCGGTCAAGCGGCAGTCGTAGGGAGCTGCATGAACCACCTCCACCCGATGACCGAGAGCGGCAAGACGGCGAGGCAGTTCGCTGTGAATGGGCACGCTGTCCAGGTAGGCCTCCGGATCAGAGTCGATCTCTAAAGGATCGTAGTGGAGGACGGCGTAACAGAGCTTCATCGAAGTCCTCAAGGGCTGCGCATTGGCTCAGGAGACAACAGGTCGTCTCCTCATCTCCAGCAGAAAAAACCGGCCGCAATTCCACAACGGCCGCATTCCGGCGATCTGTGCCTCTAATCGTCCTAGCCGCTGCGCCGCCTGCGGCGACAGCCATTCTCCTTCGTAGGTGTGCGGCGGCCGCAGGATTCCCATGCCGCGCACAGCACGGAGATTGTAGAGCGAGGCAAAAAACCGGCGATAGGTTGGCAACGGATAGTTCAGCCAGTGGTGCACGGTCGTTTCGCCGATCTTAAAGCTCCTCGTTTTCTGGGCCGGGAGACTGGCCGCTTCGGCTAGTCTAAACCGGCGCAGAAGCCAGAGCCACTCCCACAGGCTGAAGCGGTTGAGCATGTGCACGATCAGCGTTCCCCCGGGGCGCAGCACGCGCGCCACCTCCTGGGAAAGGCGCGATAGATCCGGCACCGTGCTCAGTCCCGCAAAAGTCGAAATGGCCCCGTCAAACTGGCCGGCCGCGAAAGCGCCGAGATCCAGGCAGTCACCCACCCGACATCGGATGCTCTTCTCCAGGCCTTCGCGCCTCGCCTTCTCCTGAAGAGATGCGATCATCGCTGGTGATAGGTCGATCGCAGTGACATGCACACCGCGGCGCGCCAGGAAGATTGCATCCTGGCCTGTGCCTGCGGTCAGGTCGAGAACACAGTCGCCGCACCGGAAAAGAGAACGAAATCGGGACCAGAGGATGTGGCGCATCCACCCGTCCCCGGCAACCCCCGCCTCATAGGTTCGGGCCACTGAGTCATAGGCGGCAGCGATCTGTCGGTTGGCGCTGGCCTGTTCCGGTGATCCACTCATGGGATGGGAATCGCGGCGCGCGGCTTCAGGTGTAGCGAACAAACGCATTTCTTGCAGATCGGGTCCGTGCGGACGTCCAGGTTTCGGCGAAAAGAGAGCGCGTCTTCTGAATTCAGGATCTTTTCCAGCGGCTGCTCGCGGAGGTTCCCCAGTGGCCGGTGGAAGAAGCAGGGCCGCACCGTTCCGTCGGCTTCGACCACGGTCGAAACCCAGGGAGCATTGCATTTGACCTGAGGGAAGGGCTGCATCCCGCACAAGGCGGCGTAGTAGGCGGGCAGCCGGCGGAGTTTCTCCGGCGACTCGGCGATAAAGCCGGTGCGAATGTCGGAAGCGTGTTCGACAAGAACCTGCTCAATGATTTGCCGCAATGCCTTCACCTCTGCCTCGCTGAGCGCTACCTCGGCGATGCGGCCGTCGCTCCAGGGCGCGGCGCGGTTGAAGGCTGTGGTGGAGACGTCCGCGGCAAGAAACGAGATGCAATCCAACCCGATTTCGTGCGCCGAACGGATGATGTTCGCCAGGTCGAAATAGTTGTGGTGCTGGACCACGCAGCGGCCGGCAATGCGAATCGATGGAGAGAGCTTGCGCAGCGCCTCAACGCCCTCCACGAGCCGCTCATAAGCACGGGGCACATTGCGGATGTGATTGTGAACTTCGCGGCTGCCGTCCAGCGAGACGATGACCTCGTCGCAGTGGCGGACCACCTCGGCCGCGTGGTTCCGAAGCAAGAGACCGCTGCTAAGCAGCGTTAGCCCAATGCCCTGAGCCCCAAGCAGATGGCAGAGGGCCCACAGGTTCGAGTGCATGAGAGCTTCGCCGCCGGAAAGGACGACGCGGCGAACGCCAAGTTTGCGAAAGCTCTCCACGTGCGGCAGGAGGTCTTCCAGCGACAGCTCCTGTTTGCTGGCGTTTGCCCGCCATATGTCACACATGACACAGCGGCAGTTGCAGGCGCTGTGGGGCATGAGCACCAGCACGGGCAGACTGAGAATGCGATCTGTGACAAGCGTCCACCGACGCTTTGCGGTTTGGGAAAGTATCTGCATGGTCGTATGGGTTCCCAACGGCCCGAGAAAGGTCGTTATTCCATGCCGCTGCGGCGCACGGGCTGGATTGCTGCGATGGCAGCCTGCCTGAAATCGTCCCGCCGGGCTGCCCGGCTCTGGCACAGTCGTCAAAAGCCGCCTGTCTCCGGCCGCTGATAGGGAAGAAGTCGATGTAGCGCCCGGAGTTCGAGCGGGTAGCGGTAGAAGCGGGCTTTGTACCTCCAGGCGCTGACTGATCTCATGAGCCACTTGTGGAGGACGGTGAGATTCGCGTCGGTCGAGGTCGGAAAGTAAGCATGCAGTACGCGCTCAAAGTCGCGGACCCTGCCTCTCAGCGGATCTTGCAGCCAGGGTAGCCCGGCGCTCCGGCGTTGGCAAAAGTCCTGCCACTGCGGAGTGAGCCATTCCTCCAGGGTATGCGGGAATTCGAATCCAGAAGCTTTGGCCTGCTCATACAATTCTCCGGCCAGTGGCACAGGTGTGTACGTGTACAGAATGATTTCCGCCTGCGGGTTGACTTGCTTGACTTTGCGGATGAACTCGAAGGTCTGCACAGCGTCGGCTTCGGGGTCGGGTGGATTGCCAAGAACGAAGGAGAACTCCGGAACGATACCGTAGGACTTCATCTTCGCTGCGATCGCCAGGGTCTTCTGCGTCGAAGCCGTTCCGCCTTTGGCCATCTGCTTCAGCGTGGCGTCGGAACCGGATTCGGCCCCGAGGAACACCATCTTCAGACCGCTCTGGGCCATCAGGGACCAGGTCGTGTCGGCGAATTTGAGCAGTGTGTCGATGCGCGCCTCACCCCACCACGAGATGTGAAAACGCTTGATGCGGTCGGCGAATTCTCGAACGCGCGCCTCATGGGTGAAGAAGTTGTTGTCGTAGAACTCCACGGCGTCGACCTGCCAGTCGGCGACCAGTTTTTGCACCACCGCCGCCGTGCGTTCCGCAGACTGGGCCAGCCAGCGCCCATTGACCATGTTCACAACCGCGCAGAAGTTGCAAAAAAAGGGACAGCCGTAGCTGGAGTGGTGTGGCAACGTACGCCTGCCGAGAAAGGTGCGCCGGATGTAACGCGGCACCTCGACACGATGATAGGGGAAGTCAGGGAGTTCGTCCGGGTTCGGGATCGGCGCGATGGCGTTGGCGACGACCTCGCCCGTCTCCGAAGACCGATAAGCCAGTCCAGGCAGATGATGAGGCGGCTCACCCGCGCTGAAGCAATCGATCAGGCTGGCAAAGACCTGCTCGCCGTGGCCCCGAATCACGAAGTCCACGTAGTCGGCGCGCAGGCAGACGTCGTGGTGTTGCGACGGGAAGTAGCCGCCCCAGACCACAGCGAGATGGGGGTGTCGTGCCTTGACCTGTTTGCAGAGCGGCGCTGCATTGCTTAGCTGTGGCCCGGGCATCACCGTGACCCCGAGGACTGCGGCGCCAGTCTGTTGGATCAGCCGATCGATACGGTTCAACGGGTCGGCTACGAGGTTGCCATCCACAACAAAGTACTCATGCCTGCCTTCAAGCACTGCGCCGAGAGCCAGCAGCGACATCGGCAGCACAGGCTTGCGGCCAGCAGAGCTGGGTGGGTTGTACAGGATGACGGTCATGATTTCTTCAAACGATAGACCGAGAACACTTCATTCCCCAGATCTTCCGAGGCGACGACAGCGGCCTCAAGCCCCAAGCGTGCGAAGAGGGAAGGGACGTCATTCTCTGCGGCGTCGGTCGAGTAGATCATCAAGGCCTGTCCCCTCGGTGCCAGCACCTCCGGCAGGCCTGCCGCAAAACGCTGCAACACCCCCTCGCCTCGCCAGGCATGATCGAACCCGTTCTGCGGCCTGCCTCGAAAGTACGGCGGATTGAACAGAACGAGGTCGAAGCGCTCGCTGTTCACTGGCCCGAACAGGTCGCCCTGTCGGACATCGACTTTGGTTTCCAACTTGTTCAGCAGAACATTGATGCGGGCGCAGCGAATGGCCGTTGGATCGATATCTGTGGCAACGACCCGCCGGGCCCACCTGGCTGCCACGATGGCGGCGATGCCCGAGCCAGTACCCAGGTCCAGAACGGCGGCCTTGCCGGAGATCCGGTCTGGCCCGAGGTTGCGAGCCAGGAATTCACCGGACCGAAAAAGCTTTGGATTGAAAACGCCCGGCAAGATGACGAGAGGGATCCCGGCGACACGTTCCAAGACGAGATGGTTGTGCCGGTGCTGCTGAAAGAGCCGGAAGCGCCAGCGCAAGAAGATGCGCCAGAAAGCTCGTTTGGCGGGAAAGGGGGGTGCCGCCTTCATGCCCTTGCTCCGACGATGAGAGCGAAGCGTGCCGGCTCTCGCAGGCCGAGAAGACGCGCCCGCACCGGCTTCAGACTCCAGCGGAGCCCGTAGAAGGGAGTGTAAAACTCCCAGCTCAGCTCGAGGTGACTCGCCAGTTGGGCGAGCCTGTCGTACGTCAAGTAGTTCTCATGCGGCAGGTCGTCCGAGGCGAAACCGAACCGTTCGCGAAAAGCTTGCTGTCGCTCCTGCACCATCTGTTCACCGCTTCGGGCATCGCGGTAAACAGGCGAGTCCATGACGACGATGCGGCCCCGGGAGCGTAGCACCCGGAGGGCTTCCTCCAAGGTGCGGACGTAGTCGACCGAGTAGTGAAAGGAGGCGTTGAAGATCGCGACATCGAATTGTCCGCCTTCGAACGGCAGAGCGTCGAATTCCGCCTCAACGGGCGTAAAGATAACAGGATAGTGCACGTGCGCTCCGAGGCCATCGAAATCGTTGAGGCACAGGTCCACAGCCGCAAGTTGATGTCCGGCCTGAGCCAGGCGGTAGGAGAGCCAGCCGTTACCGGCACCCAAATCGAGAATCTTGAGAGACCGCCGCGTCGTGGAAGCCAGGTGGGGCAGCACCTTCCGCAAGAAGAGCTGAAAACTCCTGGCGCGGATTTTCCAGTCGCTGGCGTAGCGCCCGGTATTGTCCTCGTAGGGGAGGGCTCGGTAGTAGTCTGGGTTGCAGGAACCGCGCCCTTCCAGGCGGCGCACGGTCTCGTATCTGTTGACAAACCGTGCCAGAGCCACTTCTCGCTGTTTTGGCAGGAGTCGCCAGATGCCAGCGACACGACGGTAGACCTCACCGTCGCGGCGGCAGACCTGCTTGTCTTCACCATCCGGTTCCAACGCCGCCCGGCACTTCGGGCAGGCGTACTGGAAGGGCCCATGAGACCCGCCTGCGAACTCTCCAGGGGGTGCAGACAGGCCGGAAACTATCCGAGTTTTCGTTGCCAACCCCATCTCCCAAAATGTCGCTGGTTCCCGGGTCTCCCGGCAGTGCGGCAGTCTCGCCTCACTCTCCTGGTCGACTTCGTGATGATCTGGCGTGCCAGAGTCAGGCCTCCCTCTCCTTCTTCGCCATCTTCATGCCGATCCGTCCGACCTGTGCGTTGACAAAGGCTTTAGCCATGTGCAGGTAGTTGCGCCGGCCGTCGTGCAACTGGCGGTGCAAGGTCACTTCGTTGACGATCCAGCGGTTAGCGTAGCGGTAGAAACGTTTCGAACGGCGGCCGGCCACACTGAGATCGCGGTCGGTGCGCGCCTCCCAGTCTGGAGGCGCGATAACCCGGCCTGCGACCTCCTGGTAGTAGCGGGTCCCCTTGATCGGGTAGGCGAGGGTGGTCAGGAACAGATCGGGGTTAGCCGCCTTCAGGTGGTCGACCGTTGCCTGCAGGTCGTCGAGATCCTCCCCCTCGTACCCAAGCATGATGAACATACCGGCTTCGATTCGGTGGCGGCGCAATGCCTGGGTCATTTCCTGTACGCGCTTCACGTTGGTGCGGCGCCGCATGGCATCGAGCACTCGCTGCGAGCCGCTCTCCGAGCCGATCCACAGCCGTGTGCAGCCCATTTCGCTCAAAGTCCGGATGACCTCTTCGTCCAGGCGATCCTCGCGGGAGATGCACTCGAAAGGCAGGCGGATGTTGCGGCGCTTCAGCTCGCCTGCATATTCGAAAAACCAGCGGCGGTGAATGGTGAAGACGTCATCGGCATACCACAGCATGTCAGGTGAGTAGGCCGCAACGATTTGCTGCACCTCGTCGGCGACGTTCTGCGGTGAGCGGCGCCGGTGGCTGAAGCCAAACACGGAATGGCTGCACCAGGTGCAGGTGTACGGACAACCGCGGGCCGTGATCAGGGAAACCGACCCGATGCCATGGCGCTCCCGCCAGGCGCGCAGATACCCATCGATGTCGATGGCGGGCCGGTCCGGAAGTGGCAGAGCATCCAGGTCCTGGATAAAGGGCCGATCCGGTGTGCGGACCGTCTTCCCTTCTTCGTCGCGGAAAAGGATGCCGCGGATGTCATGTAATCGATTCGGACCGTTTTTCACTAGTTCGGGAATCAATTCGGCAAGAGTCCATTCGCCTTCTCCAACGACAACGACGTCCGCACCACGAGCGAGGTATTGTTCGGCGTGGTGTGGCGGCTCAGGTCCACCGAGGACCACATCGCAACTGCGCTGCCGGCAATAGGACATAATCCGGAGCACGTTCTGTCTGGTCATCAGATTACAGTAGATCCCGACCACCGGAGGCCGGGTGCGGTCGATGTGCCTGAACAGGTCTTCGGGAGTGCGAAAGGTCGTGTCGAAGATATGGACGTCGAAGCCCTGCCGCTTGAGAGCGGAGGAGATGTAGAGAAGGCCCAGGGGCGGATGGGGCCTCATCACCCGGAGCTCGTGCGGATCCTCATGGAGGAAATAGCCATGCGTAAGCAGGAGGTCCATCCCTTTGAAGCCTGCTGGTTTGTGCGCCTCAAATCCTACGGGTGGTCGCCTTACGACAGTGGACGCGGCGGCCGAAATGCCTCGACGAGGGCTTTTTCGAAGGGGAAGAAATAGAGATCGTGTTCACAGCGCCAGCGCGCCAGCCGCTTCAGCGACGCGCGCGCCAGGCCGCCGTTGGCCGACCACGCCAGGCGGTTGTAAAAGCTGAATCGTTGCACCTGGCGCCACAAGCCGCGCCTGACCCACGGCCCATGTGAGCCGATGTAGTCGAAATCAGCCCACTCCTTCAAGGTCTGCGGCATCGGGTACTGCTTCTCCTTCACCAGATCCGCGATGGGCGAACCAGGATAGGGTTGATAGAAAAAAATCACGGTTTCAAAATCCGGGCTCATGCGACGGAGTTTCTTCGCCACACGAAAGGTCTCGTCGATGCTCTCATCCGACTCCTCGGGAAACCCGACGATGAAGGGAAAGATGGCGCCGATGCCCAGGCGAGCGCACATCTCGGCGGTGGATAGGACCTGCTCGATGGTGATGTCTTTGTTCATCCAATCCAGCATTTCCTGCGAGCCCGATTCAACCCCGATCATCACCCGCCGAAGCCCCGAGCGCTTGCACAGACAGAGCGCCTCCTCGCTCAGGCGAACCCCCTGGTCGGCACGCAACGTCCCCGTCCAGGTGAATTGCAGCCCGCGGCGCAGAAACTCCTCGGCGATCTCCTCGACACGGTCGCGATAGGTAAAGAACGTCTCGTCCTGAAAGGCAAGGTCCGTAAAGCGATACCTGTGCCACAGCCAGGCGATCTCCTCGCCGACACGCTTTGGCGAAAGAGCCGTCCATTTTCTCTTGAACACGTACGGGTCGGCGCAAAAGGCACAACGAAAGAAACAACCTGTGGACGACACGTAATCCAACTGCCGCTCTCGCTTCAGGGAAAAGTAGCGCTCCACCGCGATGAGATCGTACCTGTGTCCGGCCAGGGTGTCCATGGCTGCCAGCGAGCGCGGCGCGTTCTGGGTTACGTGCCCGGCCGCTCGCAAGGCGATGCCGGCAACATCGTCGAGTGCAGCGCCCGCGGCCAGCCGATCGACCAGTTCTCGGAAGGTCACTTCGCCCTGTGCCTGAACCGTGACATCGATGCAGGCTTCGGCCAGGCAATCCGTCGGGAAGAGCGACGGGTGCCAGCCCCCCCAAATGATGGGGAGGTCGGGCCGCCGGGCCTTTGCGGCCTCGGTGACACGCAGTGCGTCTCGGATCGGGCTGCCGGTCAGCACGCTGATGCCGAGGCAGAGGGCCCCGTCCAGGTTGGAAAGCACGGCGGCAACGGGGTTCTGCTCCAGCCGCCCGTCGATGATCACAGTCTGGTAGTGATCCGCTGGCAAGTTGGAGCCGATGGCAAGGAGACCCAGCGGCATGGTGTGGAATACCGACCGGGGGTTGTATAAGATCACTTTGTGCTTCATCAGGGCCTTTGAAGGTTTGTCTTCGCAGCCGGCCTGTTCGCTGCCCGTAAATCCACCTTCGCAACGGGATCGGCTTTTGGTGGTCGTCCTTTCAATCTCTGCAGCCTGAAACGCTCAAAAGGCAGCCTGACCGAGTACGAGAGCATCCGGGCCAGGCCGTGAAGGTGTTGCGCCCGCAACGTTCCGGGCCCGCGCACAGCCCGGCTGACCTCCCCCCAGGCTTTTCGGGCGCGGAACTCGCTGTGGACAACCCTGTGCAACTGGCGATAGAATTCCGTTGGGTAGGGGCCGCGATAGAGCATCGCCAGGTCGTTGCTGTCTGACCAGTTCTGCTTGACGCCCAGCTGCGTTTTCACATTGTCGTAGAACTTCGTGCCTGGCAGCGGATAGGAGACAGAAATGCCGATATCGTCCGGTTTGCAGTCGCGCACCATTTGCAGCGTCTTTTCGATGTCCTGCCATGTTTCGCCGGGATAGCCAAACTGCAGGAAGAATCCAACCCGGATGCCGACTTCGTGCAATCGCTCCGTGGCTTTGTAGATTTGTTCGACCGTTGTGCCCTTCTCCATGGCGTCGAGAATCTTTTGCGAGCCCGATTCTGCTCCGACCCAGCAAATCGTGCACCCGGCCCGCTGCAGGGCTGCGATGGTATCCCCGACCAGCAGCAGGTCGACACGATGCAGGCTCTTGAAAGGAATGCGGATACCAGATCTCGCAACCAGATCGGCGAACTCCTGGATCCAGCCGGGCTTGAGGCCCATGATGTCGTCGGCGAACGAGATGTGGTCCGGCTGGTAGGTTTCGCTCAGCCAGACAAGCTCTTCTACAACGTTGCCCGGACTGCGGATGTTGTATCGCTGGCCCCAGATGGGCTTGGCGCACCAGTTACAGTGGTACGGGCAGCCGCGGGTGGTCACCATGTTCATCGAGAAGTAACCGTGGCGCTGCCGCCAGAGGCTTCGGTACCGGTCGATATCGACAAGGTCCCATGCCGGAAAGGGGAGAGTATCCAGGTCTGTCAGAACCGGCCGGGGTGGTGTTTCCACGATGCCCTGCTGAGGATCGAACCAGACGACGCCCTGGATCTCTTTCAGAGGTCGTCTAGAACGCCCGTCGAGGTGGTCGAGAAGCTCAGCCAGCGTCACTTCCCCTTCCCCCTTGATGACGTAGTCCGCCCCTTCTTCCAGGTATGCCGCAGCATGGTCGCTGGCATCGGAGCCGCAGACGATGACGGTGCAGCCCCGCTCTCTGGCCAGCCTGCACATCTCGAAGGCGGCCTGGCGCATGCGCAGCAGGCACATCTTGCTGAGGTAGTTGAAATTGTCCTCGAAAAGCACGGCAAACTTTGGTCGCTGCCGGTCGAGTGCATCCGCCCATTCACGCTCGGATTGAGCCAGCATGGCATCGAACAGCGCCACCCGAAAGCCACGCTGGCGCAGAAGGCCGGCGGCGTAGAGCGTGCCCAGCGGCGGATAGGGCTGCATGGCCTGCCAGAGCTTCGGGTCAAAACGCAGGTAGTACGATTGACCCAGGAGTATGTCGCTCATGGGAGCCGTCGTTCTCTCCTTTCAGGTGATACTCTGGTTCGGTGTGGCAGTTGGGCGCGATGAAGCATGCCTGCGGTCTGTGCTGCGCACCATTGCGCTGTTCGGACGATGCGCAATCCCGGAGGGGCCGCACCACTATTCAGACCTGCTCTCTGCCAGCCACCCTCCACCTCGCGCCTTTCTCCACCGGAACCGCCTGGCCCGCTAGAAGCCGCAGGACCACCACAAAATGGTCTCCCCGGCCTCGGAGCACCGGAACCCCTGCCGCTCGGGCATCGAGCCGGCGTAAGAACCGGAATACCCTGGGGAACCGCCGCATGCCATGGGCCAGGTAGGGCGGTGGCAAAACGATGGCCAGCCCCTTGATCGTTTCTGGGGACAGCCATGGCAAGAACGCTTCGACCAGCTCTTCCGGCGTGTAGTAACGCGTGTAGACCCGCGAACCCGCAAGCGGCACCGCCAGGCCATTGCGCCCGCTACGGCGGAACGCCAGTCTGGGGTGACCTCGCAGGAGGTAGTAGCAGCGTTCCCACCAGCAGTGTCGCGACATCACATTGGCGACAAGGACGCCGGACGGCTTGAGAAGGCGGCTCGCGGCAGCGGCGACGCGCCTTAAGTCCACCGCACAGTTGAGGGCACCAAAGTTCGAAAAGATGCCGTCGAACCGGCCGATGCCTGTGTCACAAAGGCGATCAAGTTCGTTGATGTCGGCCCTGCGCAAGTGGATGCGATGCCCGTAGGCGCACCGTTTCTTTTTCTTGTGAACCTCTTCCAGCATGGCCGGAGCACTGTCCGTTGCCCACCAGTCGAAGCCGAAGCGCGCCAGATAGAGAGCGTCCACTCCCGTGCCGCAGCCCAGCTCGAGGATCCTCTGGCCCGGCTTGAAGTGTTGTAGGGCGATTCCCCACACCTGCCGCCTCATCCAGCACAGTATGGGATTGCTCTCGACGACGGCGTCGTATTCTGGCGCCACGGCGTCGAAGGCGGAGGTTGCAGCCGCCCTCTGTCCGGATGCTGCCGCCGGCCAGGAGATCATCGATGTGTCCGATTCAGGGACTGGCATGGCCATCCCAGCCGGCCAGGCTTTGCGCCCGTTCTGTCTCAGAGAGTTTCTTGGTCTCGGACTTTTGTTGTGTCGCGCCCTCTTTGGTCAACAAGAAGTGCCCCATTACCAGGGCATCCATGCCGCTGCGGGCGAAACAACGGTAGGCGTCCTCCGGTGTGCACACGATCGGTTCGCCACGGAGATTGAAGGAGGTGTTCAGCAGCACGGGACAGCCGGTAAGCCCCTCGAAGGCCGCGAGAAGCTCGTAGAAAAGCGGACTGGCCTCTCTGGAAACGGTCTGCACCCGTGCCGAGCCGTCCACATGGGTAACGGCCGGAATCGCCTGTGGATCCCGCACGCGGGCGGTGAGCAGCATGTATGGGCTCGGACGGTCGAGATCGAAGTAGTCACTGGTCCGGTGTTCGAGAACCGCCGGCGCAAACGGCCGGAAACTCTCGCGGAATTTGATCTTCAGGTTCACGCGCTGCCAGTGCTCCGGGTTACGCGGGTCCGCCAGGATACTGCGGGCACCAAGGGCACGCGGGCCGAACTCCATGCGACCCTGAAACCAGCCGACGATCTTCTGTTCCGCCAGGAGCCGTGCCGTCTGTTGGACCAGATCGCGATGCGACACCGCGACGGCCGGCAGGCGCTTCGACTCGAGGTAGGCGCGTATCTCCTCGTCGGAAAACTCCGGGCCGTGAAAAGCATGGTGCCAGCCGGGGCCTCGGGGATTCCCGAGCAGTTGATGATGAATGAAGCTGGCCACGCCGAAGGCGCCACCGGCATCGCCCGCTGCCGGCTGCACGAAAATGTCGTCGAACGGGCCCTCCCTCAGCAGCCGGCCGTTTGCAACACAATTGAGCGCCACACCACCAGCCAGACAGAGGTAGCGTTCCCCGGTCTCGGCGTGCAGATGCCGGGCCATGCGCAGAACGATCTCTTCGGTCACGCGCTGAATGGAGGCGGCCACATCCTTGTGGAACTGCGTCAGCTCGGATTCGGGCTTTCTCGGCGGCGCACCGAAAAGATCGTGGAAGCGCCGGTTGGTCATGGTCAGGCCGTAGTCATAGGCGAAGTACTTCATGTTCAAATGAAAGCTGCCGTCTGCGGCAAGATCCACCAGTTCGCGTAAGATGAGGTCGGCGTACACCGGCTTGCCGTACGGTGCCAGGCCCATCACCTTGTATTCGGCGCTGTTGACGCGAAAGCCGAGGTAGTAGGTGAAGGCCGAGTAGAGGAGCCCGAGGGAATGCGGAAAGCGGATTTCGCGGAACAGTTCGATGCGCCGGTCCTGGCCACGCCCCAGGGTGGCGGTGGCCCATTCGCCCACTCCGTCGATGGTCAGGATGGCGGCCTTGTCGAACGGGGAGGCGAAGAAGGCACTGGCGGCGTGAGACATGTGATGGTCGGCATAGAGGATGGGTCCGCGATAGTCAAGTTCCTTGCGGATGAGCTGCGGAACCCAAAGCTTTTCTTTGAGCCAGACCGGCATGGCTTTGAGGAATGAAGGCAGGCTGCGCGGAAAGGTGCTGAGATAGGTGGACAGGATGCGTTCGAATTTGATCAGCGGCTTGTCGTAGAAACCGATGTAGTCGAGATCAGAGGCCTGCACCCCGGCCTGCCGGAGACAGAACCGGATCGCCTGGCGTGGAAGCCCGGGATCGTGCTTGATGCGGCTGAAGCGTTCTTCCTGGGCTGCAGCGACGAGTTCGCCGTCGCTCAGCAATGCCGCAGCCGCGTCGTGATAGAAACAGGAAATTCCAAGAATCAGCATCGTCAGCTCAGGGGCCGAGGTCGCTTGTCAACCCCCCAGCAGCGCGGGTCTCGGACAACGTGACCCGCGTTCTGCGCAGCCCAGGGGGTGGCCAATCGGCCTCCAGCCCATCGTAAAGCTGTGTCCTCCCTCGTTGCAGGTCGTGGCCTGCGTCACGACTGATACCGGCTCTGCTCCAGGGTGAGTTCACCGGTGTCGATCTTCTTCCAGGCACTTTGCCCCCGGCGCCAGCGCTTCTCCAGCGGGTTCTTGCGGAGCAGACGCAGCATCACGGAGATCGGTCCCATCGCCAGAAAGTAGGTCACTGTCAGCAGCAGGCGAGTATTCCATTTTCCGATCCAGGCAGCGAAGCGTTTCCACTGCGTCCATGCGCGCCGCAACGCAGCCGCGGTGGTGCGCTTATCAGTATCCATCTCGGGTCGGCCTTCTAATTGTCCAGGGCCCCGCTGGTGATCCAATCGCGGATGGCCTGAATCTCATCCGAGCTGAGTGCCGACGCGCCGAGCGGCATGCGCTGGCCGACAATGCCCGGCGTTCCGTCCAGTTTCATGATCAGGTAGCTCCTGTCCGGATCTCCGGGCTCGACGCGATCGAGCTGCGGGACCTCGCCGCTGGGCACGTTCACCAGGTTGCCGCTCGCCACCCCCTGGCTCAAGTCGAGTCCGAAGGGGGCAGAGGAGCCGACATGGCACCCCGACAGAGCGCATCGCTGGTCGAAGATCTGGGTCTGAATGCTGCTCAACTTTGGTTCCAGGCTGCCAGCCTCCATCAACGACTGATGCTCGCACCCCAATGACCCCAGAACCAAAACGCAGAGAGAGACCACCACCAATCCACTCCTTCCTACGGGCAGCTGCGTCATCGAGCCCTCCCTAGAATTTCAGCACGCGAAAGATGTTGAAGCCAAACCGCAAATCGACGTTTTCGATATCCAGGTCTCCGCCGAGAAGGTACTGGTCGGTGGCGATGCCCACCGAGTTGGTGACGAACACTTGAAACACGTGCCCTCCCACTTTCACCTCGACTCCGCCTCCCCAACTGTCGAAGCGATTCAGGTTGCCGAAGGTCCGGGTTGGCGTGTAGCCGGAGAGAATGGGCACCCATTCACCGATGAGGGAGAAGTTCTTGCGGAAGCGCCAGCGACCGCCGAGACCCAGTGTCAAAAGCGGGGACTCCCCTCCCTTGTCGATGTCGGGATTCACCAGGAGACCCGGCACGACGTCGATCGCCAGCTCCGGCTGCAACTGGCTGGAGAAGACGGCCTGGCCACTGAACTTGAACGCTTCACCACGCACCCGACTCTGGCCCCGCCGCTTCTCCGAAATCCAATTGACCGAGCCGCGGAAAGCGACCGAGAACGGCAGGCCACCGTCGAGATGTTGCTGGGTCACTCTGTACTTCAGCGACAACTCAACGTCGTCCGAGGCGTTGCTTCGCCCCAGGTTGACCAGGAGGTTGTCGGTCAGAGCATATCCGACGTTCAAGAAGATGATGCCGCTGCCATCGAGGCCGTAAAGCGTGTCGAAGCCGCTGTTGATCTTTGGATTGAAACGATGGCCGATGAGAAATAGCCAGAGGCCGGCGTCGAGTGTCTGCGTCGTGGGCAAATTGATGACCCTCCAGCCACTGAACGGGTAAACCGGCTGCGGCTCGGAGGGTGGCGGGGATGCCGCGCTCTGCTGGGAAAGGCTGCTGATCCAGGCTTCGATCGTGGCGATGGCGTCCTGCGGCAGCGGCGCCGCATCGAACGGCATGCGTTTGCCCTGGATTCCCGACAGACCTTTGACCTTCATGACCAGGTAGCTGTTGCTCGGGTCGCCGGGTTTTACCCGCTTCAGGTCCGGCCGTTCGACACTGGCCACGTCGACCAGGCGAGCGTGAAAGAATTCCTCGCTCAAATTCAGCCCCTTGGGCGGATCGCTGCCGGCATGGCAGCCGAAGAAGGCGCAGCTATTCTCGAAGATCTGCGCCACTTTCGCTTCCAAATCCTGCCCGCTCTGGGCACTCTTGCGGAAACCGGGAAGAGAGCCGCCGGCAAGGAGTGGTTCCGCGACGCCAAGGGAGGCCATCGCAAAGAAGGCCGCGAGCAGAAGAGCCCCAGCACTGGAGCTGCTTGCCTGCAACTTCGACGGAACCGATTTCATTCATCCTCCTTTGTCGTTTTTGAGGCGTTCTTCTGGAAGACCTTATTGCACAATCACCTGACCCTGCTCCGAGTGGATCGAGCAGAAGTAGGAGAACGTGCCTTTGGTGTCGAAGGTCCAGCTAAAGGACATGTTCTTCTTTTCGAGCACCGGCGAGCTGAAGCCGTTGGTCACGGGGTT
>CAZGRP010000003.1:0-3216 GCA_964527995.1 uncultured Cytophagia bacterium
TTGAGCTTGGTGTCCTCAGCTTTGTACACCACGCCCATGCCGCCTTCGCCGAGCTTTTCAAGGATCTTGTAGTGGAGTATGGTCTTTCCAATCATCATTGCGGTCCCATCTTTCCTTCAGGGGGTCGGTAGACTTGTGGGTCTGATCTGCGTTCATTCAAAAGATGAACGACTTCGGCGTAAATCGTTGCCACGGTCGAAAGGATTACTTCTTTTCCAGTTCTTTTGTCCAATTTATCACGAGAGCAACCGAGGACGAACTCAGATCCTGCACGAGTGAATTGACGATAAAACGGGTGCCATCCCCCGAAACATCAAAGTTTTCGGCGACGCTTGTCGGGTTTATTTGGAAGAGCGGCCGGACAGTGCCAACTTCTACGGTCGACCCGCGCACATTGATCTCCGCCACCATGATCTTGTTATCGCTGCTCAAGTAGAAAAGCTCCTTTCCGGCGCTACGCCAACGGGGACGTGTACCGCCGGCCGTTGAGACCTGCCACTTGCCGTCCCGACTTCGCCGCGAGAACGGTCGCACATAGACCTCATTTTGCCCGGATTCATTGGAAACGTAGGCGAGCCACTGTCCGTCCGGAGAAAAAGAAGGATATAACTCATCGAACTCCGTCTGCAAAATGGGGATCGGCTTTCGATCTCCAAAGAGGGGCAATACCCACAAATCTGCTCGTGTTTCAGGATCGCCGTAAGTAATATAAGCGATAAACCTCCCATCGGATGACCAATCGAAAGGCTGCTTGTTTTCTTCGGATTCGAAGAGAATCTCTTCTCTGCCGGCGCCGCTCGCAGCTCTCTGATGCAGGTTGAAGATGCCGTCGCGGCTGGACTGAAACACGATGCGTTTGCCGTCCGGGGACCAGATCGGAAATCGATCACCTGCAAGACCAAATGTAAGACGGGTCCTAGCGCCGCGTATTAAGTCGTATAGCCAAATATCATTTTGACGTGACTGACGATCAAAGATCGCCGCCGCAGCCTGCCGTCCATCTGGCGAATAACGAACCGACATGTAATTGTTGACGTCGCCGACCGAGCTCAGTTGTTTGCCGGCCCGGTCGAGGACAATGAGCTTCGATCCTCCTTGCCTGGCTCCCCAGCGATAGGCCAGGATTCCATTTTCCGAGACCGAGAAACTGGCCAAGTCCCCCACCGTCATGTCGTAGTACATCTGTGCTGCAATCGGAATCACCTCACCCTTGAGCTCGAGCGCATTGATGTCAAACCGTTGCGCCACAAGTGTTCCACGGCGATGGAACAGCAGATAGCCGGCAGCATAGGCCACATTCGAAGAAGCGTGCACAAGGTGCTTGTTCATCTTCATGTCGAGCGATCCGACATAGATGCCTTTTCCCTCGCCTGGGATGTCTGCCGCAGAAGTCTGGGCGAAATAGAGAAAGTGCTTGCCGTCGGGCAGGAAGTAGGGCCAGCGGTGGGCAATTTCCTTCCGCGTGCTATCGAGCTTTGTGACGGGAGTCGGTGTGCCTCCTGTCGCCGGAACCAGATAGAGGGGACCTGAAGCCAAGGGTGCAAATAGGATCATGTCGTCCTTGCTCCATGTTCCGCCCCGCGCTTCGGGCGCACTGTCAATTGTGAGAGGAGGACTGCCGATCGCCTCGATTTTTTTCAGCTTGTTGTCGGCAAAAAACCCGATAAAGCGGTTGTCCGGCGACCAGAACGGATCACTGGCGCCCTCGGTACCCGCAAGCCAACGGGCGGACAGTGCATTGAGAGAGCGAACCCAAAGGTGAGTCTTTCCGGAGGAATCCGTGGCGACAAACGCCAGGGTGCGGCCGTCGGGCGATAGAGCCAGGTGTCTTCCCCACCCAACCTGGCCGGTGAAAACGGACCCTCCCTCCAGAGGAATAAAGGCGCGGAGGGTTGCCCGTTGCGCCGGCGGTGGACGCAAATAGATCAAGGTAAGCGCGGCCAGCGTCACAAGGAAGGACACGGCTGCAAGTACCCAAGGCAGACGCATGTTGGACTTGGTCACCGGGGGAGTCAGAATCGTCTTGCTGGAAATTCTGGATCTACTCATGAATGTCGACTCAATCCCCTTTAAATCCGCCGGCAATTCATCCACGTGCTGGTAGCGGGTGGCCGGATCTTTGGCCAGCGCCTTGGCGACGATGCCATCCAGCGCGATCGGCACGCCGCTGCGCAGGGCGGTCAGCGGCTCCGGCTCTTCGTTGAGAATCGAGTAAATCACCGCCTGTTCGTAGTCGCCCTTGAACGGCAGTCGCCCGGAGATCATTTCGTGCAACACCACACCCAGCGACCATATGTCTGAGCGATGATCCACCATCTCGCCGCGCGCCTGTTCCGGCGACATATACGCGGCAGTGCCCAGGGTGGCGCCCTGCATCGTCATCCTGGTTTGGTCAGAAAGTTTGGCCAAGCCGAAATCCATGATCTTCACCTGACCTCTGCTTGTGACCATGACGTTGGCGCTCTTGATGTCGCGATGGACGATGCCTTTTTCATGTGCCGCTTGCAGGCCAGCGGCGATCTGGGTAGCGTAGTCAATGGCTTTGTCCAGATCCAGCGGTCCGGCAGTTGCCCGACGGTTCGCTGCTACGATTTCGTGCAGGGATTGACCGTCGATGTATTCCATGGCGATGAACAAGCGACCCCCGTCCTCATCGATGGCGTAGACGTGGGCGATGTTGGCGTGGTTGAGCGCCGCGGCCGCCTGGGCTTCGCGCAGAAAGCGGTCCTTCTCCGCCTGGCCTTGCAGGGCGTTCATCGGCAGGAATTTCAGCGCGACTTCGCGCCTAAGCTTCGTGTCTTCGGCTCTGTAGACAACGCCCATGCCGCCGCGGCCGAGCTCTTCCAGAATCTTGTAATGGAGTATGGTTTTGCCAATCATCGACGACACCTCCAGCCTCGCAAGTTACCGCCCCTCTTATTCCCCGCCCTTTGCTTAGAATTTTTTTGAATTGCGGGTCATCCCGAAAAGCTTCAAAGTCGGGGTCATTTTCAATCCATTCAATAATATTCTTCTAACCCATCGCGATCGTCTTCCGCAAAAGCTTAAAGGCTTCTTGTTCATTACCAAGTTGGGCATGGGTGCAGGCACAATTGTAAAGTGCAGGACCATCGTCCATCGTCGATTATCGATTTCTCATCTGTTCACGGGCCCCAGATAATGGTCCAGCCAGGCAAGCATCTCCTTGGCCACTTCGGTGCGCGGCACCGAGTGCCC
>CAZGRP010000003.1:3316-5217 GCA_964527995.1 uncultured Cytophagia bacterium
CCCAGCAACCAGGAGCACGCTGCCTTTGATGCGTTTCTCGACAGCGGGGATGATGCCGCCCATGGCGCCGCCCCAACTGACGCCGTAGTAGACCAGTTTGTCGCGGTTGATGTCTTCGCGGGTGTCGAGATAGTCGATAGACCGGCTGAAATCTTTGGCCCACATGATCACGTGGTCCTTCCAGAAGTTGGTCTCATTCGGATAGTCGGAACGCAGGGCATCTCCTCGTTCATAAGTGCTTTTGTAAATGGGATACATCAGCGCACGACCGCTTTTCAGGATAAAATCTCTCGACCCTGGGCTCAGCGATTCGCTTGACCGCGTGTGAATCGCCCCGGAGCCGGGGAAGTAGATCACGGTCTGGAAAGGCGGTTTGGCGTTTTTCGGCAGAAAGAGGTACGCCATCATGCGCTCGTTGTCGTAGGCCGCGTCAAAGATGATTTTCTGGCGAACCCAGTTTTCGCTTTGCCGTTCGGAGTCGATGACGGCATTGAGCGGCGTTTTGTCATAGGCGTATTGGCGCAGAAAAAGCTCGAATGTGGCGTCGGAAACCGGTTTTTCTGCCATGAAATTTCGGAACGGTAACTTGATCGTCTGTTCCAGTTTGGCATGGTCCGCCTCGCCCTGGAGGTAACGAATGCAGCGAAAGCCATTGGTTGCCGAGCGGTCGAAGGCGGATTGAGCATAGGCATCGTTAAAGGCATAGGCCGGGTCGTTCCAGCCGCCGCCGAGAATAAAGCGGCCGCCACGACTGCTTCGATTGATGCACCATTCCCGCACGTTCCCCGCCAGGTCAAAGATGCCGAACCGATTCATGCTTTTGCTTTTTCCTACCGGCAGCAACGTTTTGGCGGTGAGGTTGCTTAGCGGAACGATGGCCGGACTGGCCCAGGTAAGCGCAACCCGGTCCCAGTGATAAACGGTGGGCAGGCTTTTGCCGACAAACTCGGCGTAGGCCGCCGCTTCGTACCAACTCACGCCGGTCACGGGATAAGCGGCCTCTCCATCCGCGTAATCCCCAACCTCCCAGGTCGACGGGCCTGGCTGCCCGGTCTTGTCTACAAAAAGCGCAAGAGCTTCCTCCCAGGTTAAGTCGCGACCATCTTTCCGGAAAGGGTGTTTCCAGTACGCCCGGTTCTGGTACCCGCCGGCGTCCACGAATCGCTTGTATTCCTGGTTAGTGACCTCGAAGCGATCCATGAGAAAATCGCCCACGGGCACGAATGGATGCTGCTCCAGGCCGGGCATGTGCAGTCCGGCGGGAGCGGCAGAGATGTCGAACCAGGTCGCAGAGTTTGGAACGAATTCCATCTCGTCCGGGAAGCTACCGGCTTGCGCCAGGGTATAAAGCAGCGTGTCGCTCAAAAACCCGGCATTCCAAATCACATCATGGGCGGTACTATAGCCCTCTTTTTCTATCTTTACCCTGGAAAACCCAATGGGAAATGCAATGCTGTCGAGAGGTGTTTCTCCAAAGAAACGCCAAGCCTGCCCAGAGTCAGCGTAAGCCTTGGCATAAACCCGAACGCCGGCAGGATTGGAAAAAATCCGGAGACCGCGCAAGAATTTAGATTTGAGGTTCTTGAGCAGTGGATCGTCCGGGATGAGCGGCGTAATCTGCTGGCTCAACTTGAAGGCAGTCCAGGATTCTTGACCTTCGCCGGTCCAGGGAATGTCATCCACCAACGCCTCGATCTGCGGCAACACTTCCTGTCGCGCCCAGCGCACTTTGGCGTTCTGGCGCCTCGTCCAGGTCAACAATACCACCAGCCCAACGACCAAGAAGATGATCGGAACGGCCACCGCAGGCTTGCGCAGCAGGGTGCTGAGCGTCATTTCCCCGGAAACGCTCCCTTCCGCTGAGGTCTGCTCGTTCAGGTCATGGAGAAGCTCGCTGGCTG
>CAZGRP010000003.1:5317-155582 GCA_964527995.1 uncultured Cytophagia bacterium
CTTCCGCTGAGGTCTGCTCGTTCAGGTCATGGAGAAGCTCGCTGGCTGCGGCGTAACGCTCCTCTGGGTTTTTGGCCAGGCACCGGTTGACAATCTGGACCAGAGCCTCCGGAACATCGTCGCGATAACTCGAAATCGGCTCAGGCTCCTCATTCAAAATAGCATAGATCACCGCCTGTTCGTAGTCGCCTGGAAAGGGCACTTGCCCGGTGAGCATTTCATAGAGCACGACTCCGAAAGACCATAGGTCCGAACGTTCGTCCGCTTCTTCCCTGCGTGCCTGCTCGGGCGACATGTAGGCCGCTGTTCCGACTGTGGTGCCAACCTTCGTGACCTGAGCGCCACCACGAACTTTGGCCAAGCCGAAATCCATAATCTTCACCTGGCCGGATGCGGTTACCATGATGTTGCTGGATTTGATGTCGCGGTGCACGATCCCTTTGGCGTGGGCGGCCTGCAAGCCTGCGGCGACTTGAGTGGCGTAGCTGAGGACATTGTCGATAGGTAGAACACCCCTCGCCCTTTGGGCACCCAAGTCCTCGCTTGAAGGCAATACACCCCCCTCAGTCCCCCCTCGAGAGGGATACACCCCCCTTGGTCCCCCTTCGAGGGGGGTCAGTGGGGTGTCGATGACTTCGCGCAATTCCTTGCCCTCGATGTACTCCATGACAATGAACCTTTCACCATCGTGTTCTTCGATGGCGTGGATCGCTGCGATGTTTGGGTGGTTGAGGGCCGCCGCTGCCTGGGCCTCGATTTTGAAGCGCGCACGATCATCTGCGCTGGCAGCTATCTGGCGCGGCAGAAATTTGATCGCCACCGTGCGCTTGAGCCTGGTGTCCTCCGCTTTGTACACCACGCCCATGCCCCCTTCGCCGATTTTCTCAAAAATGTCGTAGTGGAGAATAGTTTTGCCGTTCATAAACATTCCTCAACCAGAACGTCGGTCCCTGCCTTGATCGTTTCTTAGTCTCGCTTGCCCTTCTCAAACCGCCCCCGCAGTTCCTCACCCCAATTCAGAATCACATTGATGGTCGCGCTACTTTGGCTTGAGTCGCTGTTTCGCACCATGATAAATCTTTGTCCATCAGGGGTGACATCATAATTTGCGGCGGCGGTGTTCGGCAAGAACATCTGGGTCACGTCGAACAATTCTCTTGATTTGCCAACCGAAAAGACCGGTTGCGTTTGAACCACTACGGACATCATCCTGCCCAGTGTGGTATAGTAGAACAGCGCCTTGCCGTCCGGCGCCCACATCGGCGCCAGCCCTCCCTCATTGGAGACCTGCCATTTCCCTGTCAAATGCGGGTAGGTGCTTACAATAACTTCGAACCTCCCGCTTTCGTTCGTGCCGTACGTGATGAAATGACCTCCAGGTGAGTTGATCCCCGTGTATTCGAAATAGGGCGATGCAATCAGCGGCACCGGCTCTTTCTTTTGGTTGAGATCGAACAAGAGAATGTCTCCTTCGGTCAGTCCGCTCTGTCGATTGAGAATCAATTGCGTGCCGTCCGACGAAATGGATATCGGATTCACAGGCCCACTGCCTGGCAGGATGAGTTCCGCGGCGCGGCTGCCATCGATGGGCTTGACCATGACGCCCCGTTTTCCCGCCAGGGCTGAGCTAAAGAAGATCCTCTTGCTATCCTTACTCCAAACTGGACTCCACATGCTCTGGCCAAAGGTAAACCTGCCAAAGACGCCGGTGGTGAGGTCATAGAGCCAGATGTCGGTGTTCGTGCCGTACAGCAAACCGATGGTCACCGCCAGTTTCTTGCCATCCGGAGAAATCCGCGGTATGCTGTAGGGCTTCCTGGGTAGTGGGAGGGGCTCGACTTTGCCCTGCCGGTCGATCCAAACCAGCTCCATTTCTTCGTTCCGCGCTCCTGGAATATAGACCAGCTTTCCTGTACGTGACAGGTCAAAATGCGAAACGCCACTGCCGAGGTCGCCGGCAACATTGTCGATAACCAATTGCAGGGGCTCGGTGGTTCTGAATGACTTCAAGCTAAAAGGCGCGGCCAGCAAAGCGCCATTGCGGGCGACGACGAGATAGCCGGGTTCTATATAGCGGGCCATTTCGCCCCGGACATTCAGAATGTGACGCTCTCCGCTCTTCAGAGACTGAATCGCCAATTCGGCGTTCGTATATGAATCGGGACTGTCCATGTCGCCGATGGTGTAGAGGACCCATTCGCCGCCAGGAAGGACTTGCGGCCAGCGATGCGTGCGCTCGTGGCGGGCACTGTCGGGGACCGAAACGGCCCGCAGCTTGCCACCGCCGGCCGAAACACTCATCAAACCGGAGGTGAATGTCGGGGATAAAATGATGGTTTCCTCCAGCCCCCAACTGGCGCCGCGAAAACCAGGCGCGTCGCAGAGGGTCTCGACCGCGCCGCCCGTAGCGGCAACCTTCTTGAGTTTACCGTCGGCCAGGAACGCAAGCCACTGGCCATCGGGAGAGAAGAAAGGCGAGGTAGCGTTGGTGGTGCCGCTGATGGGCAAGGCCTCGAAGCTGTTCATTGGCCGCACAAAGAGCTGCGTCACGCCGTTTTCGGTTACGGCGTAGGCGACCTGATCGCCATCGGGCGAGACCGCAATGGCCGGTATCTCCGTCCGAAGCAACTGCTGCTTTTGAGAAACGAAAGCAGAGATATTCAGGCGTCCCGTTTGTGGACTCATCCCGTCACGTTGTCCCAGAAACAGCATCAGGAGCACGGTGAATGCAATCGCCATCACCCCCGCCACTATCCACGGCAGTCTGGAACCTTCCGCAGGTTTGAAACCCTCGGAAGGTTGAGACACAGTTGAAATCCGCGACCCACTGAGCGAGGCTGTGCCGAGCGCCTTCAAATCGGCCGGCAGTTCATCCACATGCTGGTAGCGGGTGGCCGGGTCTTTGGCCAGCGCTTTGGCAATGATGCCATCAAGTGCAATCGGCACACCGGATCGCAAAGCGGTGAGCGGTAGCGGCTCTTCATTTTGAATAGAATAAATAACCGCCTGCTCGTAGTCGCCCTTAAACGGGAGCTGGCCGGAGATCATTTCGTAGAGCACCACGCCCAGCGACCAGATGTCCGATCGGTTGTCCGCTTCTTCGCCGCGCGCCTGTTCGGGCGACATGTACGCCGCCGTGCCCAGGGTCGTGCCCTGCACAGTCATCTTGCTACGGTGGGCGAGCTTGGCCAGGCCAAAATCCATGATTTTCACCTGGCCTTTGTCCGTGACCATGATGTTTGAGGATTTGATGTCACGGTGGGTGATGCCTTTTTCGTGGGCCGCCTGCAGGCCTGCAGCGATCTGGGTGGCGTAATCGATGGCTTTATCCAACTCTGATACCGGCGAGGTGACCTCGCCCCTGCGGAGAATCTGTTCTATTGATTTTCCTTCGATAGATTCCATGACGATGAACATTTCGTCATCGTGTTCTTCGATGGCGAAAATCGTGGCAATGTTGGGGTGACTCAACGCTGCTGCTGCCTGCGCCTCGATCTTGAACCGCGCGCGTTCCTCCTCGCTGGCGGCGATCTGCCGCGGCAGGAACTTGATCGCGACATCGCGCTTGAGTTTGGCGTCCTCGGCTCTGTAGACGACACCCATGCCGCCTTCGCCGAGCTTTTCTGTAATCTTGTAGTGGAGGATGATTTTGCCGACCATGTTCATCTAGAGCTTGTTTGGAAAGAGATACCAACCCCGGCCTGTGCCAGGTTTGGAGAGATTCCGTGACCCGTCATTGCATCAATTCGCGATACCCGGGCTCCTCGCGGATCCCCTCGAAATCCGGGTCGCGTCTAATCCACTCGAAGTTCTCGTACCCGGCGGCAACTGCATTCCTGAGCAACTCCACGGCCCGCTTCTTCTCTCCCAGCCTTGCGTAGAGGCAAGCACCATAGTACATCATAATAGGATCGCGCGGGTTCAGCCCGAGCGCCTTCTCCCCCTCTCCCCTCGCCTCGGCATCCCGCTTCGCATATGTCAGGTGCACCGCATAGGCCATCCTTCGATAGCTGTCATCAGGATGTTGCGACAGATACCTCGGATAGACTTCGAGCACGGCCTCCACCGTACGCCGGTGTTTTTCAATCTTACCAAGCCGTTCGCAATACATCAGCAGGTCATCGTAGGCCTGCAGAAAATTGGGGTTCAGTGCGATGACTTTGTCAAGGGCTTCGACGGCGTCTCCATCTCGATCGGTCGTATGGTAGATTCGGGCCAGGATCCAGTAGGCATTGAAGTTGGCAGGATCCAAGGCGATCGCCTTTTCACTCGCCTCAAGTGCCTCATCAAGGGCTTTCTTTCCAAAGTAGGCCAGGCCCAAAGATGCATAGGCCTCCGACAGCGTGGAATCGTACATGATCGCCCGCAGACTCGCCTCGAGTGCTCGATCGAGCCATCTTTCTTCTCGTTCAAAATCTCGATAAATCGTGCCGTACGCTTCCCCCAATCCAGCATAGGCAGCGGCATAGCGGGCATCCAGCTCGATCGCTTTCTCGAACAGCTCGATAGCGAACTGCACACTGTTTCTTGTGCGCCGAGAGAGGAAATCTCTCGCTCGCAGGTAACAGTCGAAGGCCTGGGCGTTCAGAGTGGCTCGTTTCTCCAACACCACTTTGTCGGTCGGGCTCAGCTTCAGCATGAGCGCATCCACGATATGTTTGGATACCTCTTCCTGAATATCAAACACATCGGCCAGCTCCCCTTTGTAGGTCTCCGCCCACAACTGCGTGTTGCTTGCCACCTCGATCAGTTGTACAGAAATCCGAAGCTTCTCATGGTGTTTTCTCACACTGCCAGTTATAATGTGGCGGACCCCGAGTTGTCGGCCGATCTTTCTTACATCTTTTTCAGAGCCTCTGAACTGCATGGAGGTGGTTCGAGGCACCACTCTCATATCCCTCAGCCCAGACAGATTCACGATCAGCTCTTCCGCAAGACCGTCGGCAAAATAGTCCGTCTCTTTATCAGGACTTATGTTTTCAAACGGCAGAACAGCGATCGCCTTTTGCTCCTCGTTGGCCGCAACTTTGCCGGCGTTGTTCCTGCACTCGTCAAGCTCCCTTAGAAACTCCTCTGCCTGCTGGTATCTCTGCGCAGGATCTTTTGCCAGCAGTTTCAGTACTACATCTTCCACCGCCACGGGCACTTCTATCAGCGGCTCCGGCTGTTCATTCATGATGCCGTAGATGATGGCCTGCTCATAGTCTCCTTTGAAAGGCAAGTGGCCGCTGAGCATCTCATAGACCACGACACCAAGAGACCAGATATCTGCGCGATGATCTACTTCCTCCCCTCGTGCCTGCTCGGGCGACATATAGGCAGCAGTGCCAAGGGTCGTGCCCACCCTCGTTACGCCTATGCTGCCCTTGACTTTCGCCAGACCAAAGTCCATGACCTTCACCTGTCCCCCTTTCTTCCGCATGATGTTGGCACTCTTGATATCCCGATGGACCATCCCCTTCTCATGCGCCACCTGCAGCCCCTCTGCAATTTGCCCGGCGATCTCCAGGGCTTCCTCCAGCGACAATCGACCCGCGCCGACGACCTCCCTCAGCTCCTGCCCATCGATGTACTCCATCACGATGAAGAGCTCATCGTCCATCTCCTCGATCGCGTGTATCGTAGCGATATTGGGGTGGTTCAACGCTGCGGCCGCCTGTGCTTCGATCTTGAAGCGCGCCCGTTCCTCCTCACTTGCCGCAATTTGCCTCGGCAGGAATTTGATGGCGACGTCGCGCTTGAGTTTGGTGTCCTCAGCTTTGTAGACGACGCCCATTCCTCCTTCACCAAGCTTTTCAACGATTCGGTAATGAAGAACCATATCGCCATGCATAGCACACCTCTCTGCTCCTAAGGAATTCGTTGGGTGAGATGATCCTGTCGATCCGCACCGATGCGGGCACTGCGCCGGCCCGGCTTACGATAGTTGTCAATCAAACAAACCCTCAATCATCACCAGTCTCGAGCTCCGCACTCGCTCAACATACACGAGTTCTTTCCCATCGTAACTCAGATTGACAAAGGTAGCCGAGAACAATCCCGGAAAACGGCGCCCGATGCTCTGCCTGCCACCCCCAGGCAGAGCTATCTTCCAGATCTCACCACCGGGCTTGACATAGAGCAAGAAACGGCCGTTTGGGGCCACGCGTGCTGAGAAACCAGGCGACAGTATCATTCTTGGATTTCCGGAGCCCGAGCTCTCTGTAATCCACCATCCATCGCGCCCGCTTCTCAAATCATAAAACAGGATGTAGCTGCCACCCAGGATTGGATACGCCAGCGTCGAATCCTGGTAAACCTGCCTTCGCTCCGCCGAGCCGATTTGTGTTTGCCAGGATTGGCTGAAGGACAACACTACAAAGTTTGTCGCATCGAGCCACCACACGAAAAAGCCTTTCCCGATCAGCCTGGGCATCGCCGGGTTGGCCACCTCGATCAAGTAGACCTTGGCTGAGTCGAAAGGAGCAGAGACCGGATACGAGTAGTAGGCGATCCACTTCCCGTCGGGTGACCAGGTCGGCCAACCCACGATCTCGTCGCCCGAAGTAAGCTGCCGCCGATTTTCACCGTACCGGTTTACGACGTAGATGTGACTCGTCGTCCGCAACACATCGGGATCGGACATCCGGCTGGCAATATATCTGCCGTCTGGAGAAAAGGACACAGAACGAATGTCGCGATCATCAAAGGTTATTTCCCGGGCGCGTTCGCCCGTGACATCTGCGATCCATAGATGCCCAATCTGTTGCTGCCGCAGGTACACCAGCCTGCTGCCATCAGCCGACATCTTCATTCCCAAATCAGGCCCACCTTCCTTGGTGATTTGAATCGCAGGTCCTCCCTTGGCCGGCACCATCCAGAGGTTTGTGCTGCCCCCTCGGTTAGACGAAAAAAGGATGGTCCCTCGGCTCGTCCAACAGACCTCATGGATCGATTTGCCCTCGGACGTAATCTGTCGCTCTCGCCCGCTCTTCAAGTCGTGAATAACGATCTCCTCGCTGCGATCCGCAAAAGTCCGAACCCACGCGATCGCTTTGCCGTCCGGAGACCATGAGAAAGAGACGTTTCCCTGCGGTAGGCCGGCATCGTCGACAAATTCCTGGCGCGGGTCGCTGCCATCGGGCCGGACGCTCCAAAGTTCGACCTTGCCGGACTGGCTGGGAACGGCAAGGAGCCCCCCTCTGACATATCCGATGCGCTGGCCATCGGGCCGCCAGCGTGCCACAAATCCGATATCCGCAATCTTCTTGCTCATGCCGCCGTTCGACGACACGACATGAAGCTCCCTGACTTCGCTCTCTGCGTTGAGCCGATCATAGACAATCTGACTCCCGTCCGCCGAGATGTCCACTTGTGTGATGGTCAGACTTGAGTCGGTTGTCACGCGCCGGGGCGAACCGTTGGAGGAGTGCATCCAGTAAACGTCCCATTCCCCCGCCGCATCAGCCGCGGGAAAGGCCACCCAATTCCCGTCCCGAGTGATGGACGGATAGCCGATTTGTGTGAACGGAACCTGGAGCACCCTGAATGTTGCCCTCGGATTGGGCCTTTCCGACGTGTCGCGGGACAGGGTGAAGAGAGACAAGGCGGTCGCAGCAACCGCGACAAAGACAAGCACCATCCACAGCCGCTTCTTTGAAACGCGCTGTGGCCCCGAGAGCGTGATCTTCCTCAGTCCTGAGAACCTCCGTCTTATGACCGCGTCCACAGACTGCGAGACCGAGGTTGGCAACGCTCTGGTGCCCGAGGTTCTTCCCAATTCTCTTTGGGCCCGGCGCAAGTCAATCACCATTTCGTTCACAGATTGATAACGGTCGTCCGGATCCTTCTCCAAGGCCCGATTAACAACATGCACAAGCTCCGCCGAGGCTTCAGGAGCCTGCTTCTGCAGCGATTCCGGCTCCTCATTGAGGATGCAGTAGATGATCGATGCATAATACTCGCCGCCGAACGGCAGTCGTCCGGTCAGCATCTCGTACAGCACGATGCCAAAAGAGAAGATATCCGAGCGCACATCGGTCACACCATCCTGGATCTGTTCGGGTGAAAGATACGCCGGTGTACCTACCGCACCCGAACTCTTCGTAGGGCTCAGCACGCCTTTGAGTTGCGCCAGGCCGAAATCCATGATCTTCACCTGGCCATTGGAATTGACCATGATGTTGGCGGAGGTAATGTCGCGGTGGACAATGCCTCTGGAGTGTGCTGCGTGCAAGGCCTGTCCGATCTGGAGTGCATAAGTGAGGACCTCGCTGATGCTTTGCGTCGATCTCTTGTCTCGAGGCGGGTCCACCACAAGCTCCCGCAGCGTCTTGCCTTCGACATACTCCATGACGATGAACTGCTGCCCGGTATATTCCTGGATGTCATGGATGACGCAAACGTTCGGGTGAGTGATGGCGGCGGCGGCTTTGGCTTCCTGGAGGAAACGAAGGCGGGTGGTATCATCCAATCTTAGTGCAGGAGGAAGGAATTTCAACGCTACGATGCGATCCAGTCGCGTATCTTGGGCTTTGTAGACGAGGCCCATGCCACCCTCGCCCAACTTCTCTAGTATTTGATAATGTAGAACAGCGTGTCCAATCATAAACGACGCCTTGCGGCAGTTGCCGGACCGGTTTGTTGTATCGTTCTCAAATGAAGCCGGTCACCGGTACCACCCGGCCCGGTGTTGGCTCCGATCATACCGGAAACCCTGCTGGTGAGGGACCGTACTCGCGCCTGTGGGTCCCCCCACCCGGCGCAACCACTACGGTCCCGGTGAGCCGCACGTCCGGCAGCCTACGTTCACCGTTGTTTCATGGCCGACATCCTGTTACTTCGCTGTCAGGATCTTCGCAGGTTCACCATTCGACAAATCCGGCCTGAGCATGGCATTCGAGTGCTCGAACTTCTTGGTTATGGCCCAGAGCCGTCTCATCATGCGATCTACCGGCTCCTCTCCTATGGAGGTATTGCGCTTGTCGACATAGCTGTAGTAGTCGCTTTCGCTCTTTGCATTCTGTGCCACCAAAAACATCGGCCGTTCCGTACCCACACCGCCGAAGTAGAGCCGATATGAGCGTTCGACCTTGTTTATCTTCCACAGCGTTCTGAATTCCCGCGCCAGAGCTATGGCTTCATCAAACGAGCCCGGGTCGAAATAAAACCAGTCGGTGTGGGTAAGGAGCATGGGATCGCCACTCGTCGATGTGTTTTGGCCGTCGTATGAAAGGTCGAAGCGGCGATGAACGTAGGCCGCCTTCGATGATTCAAACAAACCGTCAAACCCACTCCTCAGCCTGGCTGTCGCCTCTTCCCCAAGCTCTGCCTGCAAGTCGGCCCAGAATTTCATTTGCGGGTCAGGGTGGGCGGCATCATCCACTTGCGCCACGAAATAGTAGGTGAAATCATCCCGCCGGAGTGTGAAGAACTTCACGGTGTTGATGTTACGGCTCCGCACAACGCTGAGCACCTCTCTTAGCGCAGCTTCGTACTTCACTGAGTTTGACGGTCTGACCTTGCTTTCTATGATCATCAGAGTCAGTTGCTTTTGCTGGCCCTTTTGGGCAAACAGAGAACTACCTGTCTCCAGCAAAAGCGTCGTGACGATGAAGAGCGCCAGCAAGCAGACGTCCATGACTCTTCTGGTCCCGCTCATGATAGCCTCCTGGTCAAATGAATGATTACATGAGATGATTTGCGCAAGCAAGTTGCCCTACTTAATACCAATGACCATGGAATCCGGCCCGACCAAATGTTCGACACGCGTTTCTTTGAATCCGATCTCTTGCATCCAGGCGCTGCAGTCTGCGCCGGTGTAATCGAAGCCACCCGTGGTTTCAATCAGCATGTTCAGGCTCATGAGCAGACCGAAGGCGTTCTTTGAGCGCGCATCGTCGATGATCGACTCGTAAACCACAAGTGCTCCACCTTCTGGCAACGCATCATACGCCTTACGAATAAGCAGCTTCTTTTCCTCCAGATTCCAGTCATGCAGAATGTGTCCCATGAGCAGGACGTCGGCTTCGGGCAAGGGCTGGTCAAAGAAGTCACCGCTGACAAAACGCAGCCGCTGAGCCAGGCCATTCTGCAGGGCATATTCTTCGAAGATGGGTTCCACCTCCGGGAGATCAAACCCTATGCCGGAAAGGTGTGGATGTGCGAGGGCAATCTGTACCGCTAAGTCTCCTTGCGCCGTTCCAACATCAACGAAATGTTTGTGCTCTGTCCAGGGGAATTTGTTGGCAATAGCCACATTGGCGCCCCGACTGATGCCTGTCATGGCCGCCATGAATCCCTTTAGCCGTGCAGGATCGGCATAGAGGCTGGCAAAAAACGGCGCGCCATTGCCCTTCAATTCATTTTGCGGATTGCCGGTTCGAAGAGCTTCGGTGAGATGATTCCAAAAACCATAGAGACGGTGGTTCGCCATCTCCAGGAGTCCACCAATATAGGACGGTTTCTTCTTATCCAGAAACAGATCAGTTTCCGGCGTGTTGTGGTACATGCCGCTGATTTTTTGCAGGAAACCGAGCGCGACCAACGTGTCCAGGAAATCCCCGGCAGAGCGGGGATGCAAGCCCAGTCTTCCTTGCAGCGTTGCCAGATCTTCGGGGTGTTTGGCCAGTTCGGTAAACAGCTCCATTTCCACGGCGCTTAAAAGCGTTTTGGCGGGCCAAAAGCCAAGGCCGACTTCGAGGATTTTTGATGGCTCTGGTTTGTTATTCATGGTAGTTCCTCTATTCTTTTGTTGCTTTCGTTGACTACGTGCCATGCCCGGCACACATATTTGGATCTCAGGGACACGCTTCCACCTGAATTCGGATGACGAACATATTTATAAAGAGTCATGGTCGTGAATTCCAGATCTGTATAATCTCTGCCGCGTAAATTCAGGTAAACTTGCCGTAATCCGAAAAGATCAAAGTGATTGATCATGAATGTCGAAAGAAAGACGATGAGCCAGCCAATTTGGCACGAGTATGTTGCCGACGAAACCGATTGCATATAAGAACGCTGCCAAAAAAACAGAATATGCAACGGTACCGTACAAGAAAGAAATGATTCTACCCATGATATCTCCCTCCTTTTTGGTCTATACCTAATGAACACGAAATCACAACCGACAGAGCCAAAGCATAACCTGCGGGAGGGATTTAGCGCACTGAACTTTGAATTCGAAAACAAGTTGCGAGAGGGCACCAAACCAACCCATTCAGCCGCCGCCCTCGCGTCGGGTTGATGCAATGTCAAACCCTGATGCCTGCTTACGCTCCTGGCGGAAGCGACTTTATTTCACCGTTGTTTTCTTGAGCTGACTGAGTATCTCACGTTCTTGAGCCGCTCTGCCGGCAAAGCTTTCCAACGCGGTGACTTTCCACTTCAGTGCACCCCAGGCCGGCAGGCTCCGCAACATCTTGTCGACTTCCTGGTTCGATGACGCCTGCACGATCATCACCAGTGCCCGGCCGCCAACCGGAAGCCCACCGGCGATGATCTTCCCTTCTCTTCGCAACTTCAGAATGGCGTCTAATGTGGGCAGGATGCCTTTTTCCAGAATCTGAATAGCCTCTTGAGGCGAAGTGAAGCCAGGTCCTTCCGAGCCGATGACCAGATACAGGTTGCTCTGTCTGGCGCCGGCTTGTGCTAAGGCGGTCAGGGCGAAGCCGCACACAACCAGGGTTGTCAGAAGAAACACGAACAAATGGGTTCTTGCGTTCATGGTATTCCCTCCTTGTAAGAGTTGTGAAAGATGCGCTTTGTGAAAAACTTCAACTCAGCCCATGTGTCCTCTCGCATCGCCTCGACTATCCGATACGTACCCATGTATTATTGAAACTTGAGCACTTTGCCATCCTTATGGATTGATGATCTCTGCCGTATCCACCGCCTGAAAAAAGTGCACCATTTTGCCATCTCTGATGGTCCATACATGGGTGGCGTTCGCTTTGAATGGCTTGCCGGTTTCTTTGTAAGTCCCCCTGTAGTGTCCGACCATGACGACTTTTTCCCCACATCCGAACAGCTCCTGGATATCGATGCTGAACGCGTCATAGTGTTTCGGCAGTCGCGAAAACACGCCCTGCACGACGGCTTCCGGACCCTTGAAAATCCCGTCGCCTTCGATGAAAGAGAATCCCTGGCATTCGTCCCAGACAATATCCGGATGAAACAGCGCCAGAACTCCTTCAATGTTGCCTTCCGAAAAACGCTGGTACCCCTGTTGTACGATTTCCACGTTGTTCATGAGAAGACTCCCCATTCGTTGAAGGAAGTTGAGTGAATCAGGGCGTCAAATGACCCGACTTGACGCCCTGTTCCAGAGAGGATGGATACAATGCGGTTCTAGTTTGTGCCTGACGCTGGCAGGCTGCTGTTCCAGATGTCCGCGTGCAGTTTCCACACACCGCTGGCGTCCCGTTTCCAAACGACGAGGTATTTCCCGGAGTCCATCTCCGCCGCCTGTCCCTCTGGCTGCATTTTGAGTGTATAGATACCGACTTCGTATGCGGTATTGCCACTGCCCTCCACTGAGACGGTGGTCAAAGTCAGGTCTTCCAAGCCCATCGCCATGCTGCTTTGCATGAAGTTCTGAATGGCTTCCCTGCCCTGGACCGCCTCGCTGTTCGGCGGCTGCGCCACGGCATTTTCCGTGTAAAGAGCGGCTACGGCCGCGGCGTCGCCCCGATTGAACGCAGCGGTGAATTCGGCATTTTGCGCCTCGATGGACTTGCGCAGGGTCGTTGCATCCTGTTTCCCCTTCATCTCCACCAACATGACCTCCATCGGCTTGTCGCCCGTATTCTGTGGCAAGTGCATGCCAGCGGCTTCCCAGGTGGCCTGCCCTCTCTTCCCAGTGACATCAACGGTTTTGCCGTCCGCTGAAGTGAACCTTACCTGGCTGTCGCTCAGGAACACGGCGACGCCGGCCGGATGATAGTGCATCACGGATTTTTCACCCGGGCCGTAGGTGATGCGCACCACCCGCACCTGTTCGTTCTCGAAGACGACTTTGTAGTGCTTCGAATCGACTTGGGTCGGGTCCTGGGCCGATGCTGTTTCCGCAAAAAAGCCGGAAAGCAAGACTGCGAACAGACCGCACAGCGGTAAATGAATTCGATGCTTCATAATGAGGACTCCTCCTTTTGTTTGTGGCGTCCCGAACCGATGTCCCTTCTTTGCAGCCAAGATAGGTAAAAACAAGGGCATGGGGATATCACAAAACGGACAAAAGCTGTAAGATTTCGGACAAACCGTGGGAAGGGGGAAATGTTAAGGATGTCAATGAGTGACCACTGCGAGCGTGCGCAGCGAATTCCCTCGCCCCAAGGGAATTTGCCGCTGATGAGACACGCTGAAGCGTGCACTACATGCGGCTACTGATGAACGACTTGTTCTCCAGCAGAACTTCAGAAGGTAGCATGCCGAATTCCTCGCGGAAGGTTTTGGTGAAATAGGCGGGACTGCCAAAGCCGACGAGGTAGGAAATCTCGGCGATGGTGGCGGAGTTTTGTTCTAGCAGCTGCCGGGCGCGCAGCAGGCGCATGGAGCGGATCACCTGGCTGGGCGTCTGCCCGGTGAGGGCTTTGAGCTTGCGGCGAAACTGGCGTTCGCTCATGGCGATTTCAGCGCATAGGGCTTCCACCCCGAAAGTTTCATCGCCCATCTCGCGTTCGATCACCTGGCGGACATTTTCGAGAAAGGCCTGATCAATCGGCGTCACGGTCAACTCCGAGAGAGACAACACGGCCCTTTTGTCCAAACTTGCGATCAGCTTTCTGCGCACCGCGATGAGATTGTGCACCCGCGCCAGTAGCTCGTCGGACTGGAACGGTTTGATGAGATAATCATCCGCACCTGCCTGAAGGCCAGCGAGCTTGTCTTCCGCGGCGGCCCGGGCGGTGAGGAGAATGATAGGAATGTGGCTGGTTTTCTGGTCATTCTTGAGTACGCCGCACAATTCGTAGCCGTCCATCTTCGGCATCATCAAATCGCAGATGATGAGATCCGGGATCGCTTCCGCGGCCTTTTCGACGCCCTCCTTGCCGTCCGCCGCCTCGAGCACCTCGTAGTCGACGCGCAGGACCGTTCGGACGAAGGCGCGCATGTCGCGGTTGTCCTCGATCACCAGGACGATGCCGCCGTTCTCCTCGCCCCCTTCACGCGCGTCGGGGACGGACGCCAGGGTTACTTGCTCGAAGTCGGCAGCCGCTTCTCTTGCCTGTCCCTGCGCGATGACAACCTCGGCGCTTTCCACGGGCAGGGTCACGATAAACGTGGTTCCCTCGCCCTTACGGCTCTGCACAGAGATGTCACCGCGCTGCAGTTCCACCAGTTCTTTCACCAGGGCCAACCCGATGCCACTGCCGCGCATTTCACTGCCAGAGTCATCCACCTGAAAAAACCGATCGAAGACCTGTGCAATGTGCTCAGCTGGAATCCCGGCGCCGTTGTCGGCGACTTTGACCACGACGGAAGCAGGGTTTGGTGCGCCTCCGGCCAACGAAACCGAGAGGCGGACCGCGCCGCCATCGGGTGTGAACTTGAACGCGTTGGACAGCAGGTTGTGGAAGATATTCTCCATCTTGTCGTGATCGAACAGCATGATCAACGCCTCGCGTCCTGTGCTGAAGCGAACGTTGATATTCTTTGTTTCCGCCAGAGCGTCGTAGGACCTCAGAACGCCACGCAGGAAAGAGACCAGGTCTCCTTGGCGCAGGTACAACTCCATTTTCCCGGCGTCGAGTTTCGACAGATCGAGCAGTTGGTTGATGAGTTGCAGCAGGCGCTGGGCGTTGCGCTGCATCACGCCGAGCATGCGCTGTGACTCCTCATCAGGTAGTTTTTCCATCAACTGCTGCATCGGCCCGATGATCAACGTGAGCGGGGTGCGAAAGTCATGGGAAATATTGGCGAAAAAACGCGACTTGAGGTGATTCAACTCGCGCAATTTCTCTCCTTCTATCCGTTCCAGGTGCAGGCGGCTTTTCAAGCGCAGACGATTCATCTCGTAGCGTCGGACGCCGTAGAGGAGACCGAAGGCCGCCAGGCCGTAAAGGGAGTAAGCCCACCAGGTCTTCCAGGGCGGCGGGCTGATATGAATCGCCAACCTGGCCCCCTGTTCATTCCAGACCCCGTCATTGTTACTGCCCTTTACTTGGAAGAGGTAATCACCCGCCGGCAGATTGGTATAAGTGGCCTGGCGGTGTGTTCCAGATAGAATCCAGCGGTTATCAAATCCCCACATACGATAGGCGTATTGATTTCGCGTTGGCGCCGAGAAATCCAAAGAAGAAAACTCTAAAGTGATCACATTTTCCCGGTACGAAAGATTCACAAGCTTCTTATGGGTGATCAGACTATCCAGGATTTGCGGATGGGTTTTCGGTGAAATCACCTGATTGAAAAGACGCAAACCGGTGAGCACCACTCTCGGGATGTGGGGATTGTCGACTATGTTTTCGGGGGAAAAATAATTCAGCCCTTTAATGCCACCAAAAAACATCTCGCCTGATTGACTCAGAAAATAAGCGCCGGTGTTGAACTCATTGCTTTGCAGCCCGTCGCTGACATCAAAGTTGCGGAACTCTCTTGTGGCCGGGTTAAAGCGCGATAAGCCCCTGTTCGTGCTCAACCAGAGATTACCTGCCTTGTCGGGCAGCGCTGCATAGACCACATTATTGGGCAGTCCATCTGCTTCGGTCAGTGCACGAAAGGTTTCCTCCTGGCGGTCGAATCGGTTCAATCCGCCACCGGCGGTTCCTAACCATAGAATATCCGGGAGGCTGGGATCTGGCGTGATGGACAACACTACATTATTAGAGAGACTGTTGGCATCGATAGGATCATATCGAAGATAGCGAAAGACTTCGTTTTTCGGATCAAAGCGGGCCAGACCATCGTCTGTGGCCAACCAAAAAATACCGGTCGGATCCTGATAGACGGCAGTTACGGGCACGAAGCGTGTGGCCGGGTTTTGCCTGTATCTGAAATGGGTAAACTTGCCGTCCGTTTCGTTATACCGGCTGAAAAAGTTTTCGCTTGCCACCCAGATGTGCCCCTCCGTGTCCAGAAAAACCCGATAAGCGACTTTTTCCTTCAAACCGCTGCCGAGGGTAAAATGGCGGTACTTTTTAGTTTTTGGATTGTAGCGGTAAACACCCTCGAACCCGGCAAGCCAGATGAAGCCACTGCTATCCTGCAGCATGGACCAGGAGCCGGTGTTGCCAAAATCTTCCGGATGTTCGGAATCGGTCTCGAAACTTTTCAGCTCGTCCGTGCTGCGGTTCCAGCGGTACAGCACGTCGGCGCTGATCCAAAGGATCCCTTCCCGATCCTCCATCAATGCGGTGATGCTGAATCGGTCGATACGTGACGGGAAATCGCGTGGCCGAAGATAGGTAAAAAAACGATCCGCCTTGGGATCGTAACGGTTCAACCCGTAACCATTGGTGCCAATCCAGAACACACCGGAGCGATCACGGAAAAGACGGGTGAGGTTGTTGCTGCTCAGTGAAAGGGGACTCATCTTTTCGCTTCGAATAGACTGAAATTGTTGTCGCGCAGGATCAAAAATCATCAGCTCGTCGGGCGTGGCAAGCCACAAACGGCCGGTCTCGTCTCCTTCGATATCCAGGACCGTGCCCCAGCCGCGACGATAGGTGCGAAAATGGTGGGGGAACGACTCGATGGCTCCGGTCTCAGGCTGCAACCGGTTCAAACCGGATATCGTGCCGGCCCAAATGCTGCCATTCTTGCTCTGATACAGGGAGGTGACGCGGGAGTCCATAAAACCGCCTTTGCTACCTTCTTCTAAGAAATAATGGACAAATACAGGAAATGGCTGGGCGTCGCCCGGGGTAAAACGATTGAGCCCATTTGCTGTCCCAATCCACAAGTCACCCCGCTTATCGACGAGCAGGGCTTCAATAAAATCATCACTGATACTTTGGGGCTTTTCCGGGTCATGGAAGAACTTTTCAAAATATGGTTGAGAACGCTCTGCCTCGCCGGCTGCCAGGCGGTTGAGACCGTTGCTGGTTCCGATCCACAAAGCGCCGCTGCTGTCCTCGGCGATAGAATTGATGCGATTGCTGCTGATACTCCCGGGAATTTCAGAAGACTGGGAATAGCGTCGGAAATAACCACTGGTGGGATCGAGACGGTTCAACCCGCCCTCGCGAGTTCCAATCCAGATGTAGCCTCGGCTGTCTTCAAACAGCGCGGTAATATAGTTGTTCGAGATGCTGTTGCTATCCGAGGGGACATTTTTGTAGACGGCAAAGCCGTAGCCGTCATACCGGTTCAGGCCATCCTTGGTGCCGATCCAGATGAACCCTTGCCGGTCCTGCAACAGGGCGAAGACCGCGTTCTGCGACAGGCCGTCGTCGATGGTCAGGTGCCTGAAACGGAGTGGTAGTTCCTGCGCCGGCGCATTCGGCGGCAGAAGAGTCATCCCCAAGATGACCAGAACATTCGCTATTTGAAGCTTCATCTTGTCATCTTAGCTGTTCTGGGCGGGTTCCCCAAAATGCGATAGTGGAACAACGTCTTACCGATCATACCGAATGCCTCCGCATTCGCCGAGACGGCCTGGCGAGCTTGGACTGTCTTCATGCGGCACATTTCATCCTTGCCGGCGATCAACCACGCTTCGCTGTTTCCAACACGAAGCGGCTGGATGCCTCCGGCAGCGCGCAGCACCAGTCCGGGCCAAGGCGAGAGAAAAAAACCGGTAGCGCTGGTATCAAATCGCTTCCTCATCGACAAAGGCCACGCTCTTTTGCCGATTTGGATCGTTAACCTCAGGAATTCCTGGAAATCCAGCGCTACCGGATCACCAGCCAAAGGACGGCGGTCCGCCGCCGTCCTGGGAAAAGACCGGATGCATCTCGGTTCGACAGGCCAAACTCACAGAGCCAGGTGAGCAGGCGTGGAGTTTTGGATGCGTCGGCCTCAAGGTGATCGCGATCCCACGCAAACAGCACAGCGGCGGCAAACTGTGAAGGAGAATTGTGCGTCCATTCTCGTGCGAACCATGAATCTGTTCAAAACCAAGCTGCCACTCACACCCGAGCTAACGGACCGCGGCCTCCAGATCGGCGGCCGCCGAATCAATCAACGAAGCCATATCCGCAACCACAGCGGCCACTCGGCCAATCTGCATGTCGGCTTCTTTCCACTTCTTCTGTTCGATGGCTTCGCGCACTGCCGGGAGCGTCTTGACGCCATACCCGGTGTAGAAGCCGGGAGCATAAATCTGATGTTTGAACCACGGCCTGCCGGGTAGCCCCTCTCTTGTCGTCAGCTTCCGCTCGCTTTGCAGGAGCTTCTGATTCAGCCCGGACGGTACGGGTTGACCGGACTGTCGAAATCGAGACACGGCCTTGGCATAGCGATCAGCGCTGCGGGTCAAGGCATCGACGGCGTTTTCCAGCGGCGCAAAATTCAGATGAGGGGGTACCTCCTCCCTGGAAGGAGGAACGAATGTCTTCTTCGGGTCCGCGGTCGCGGTGAACACGCCCTCGTCGATCTCTTTGTTGCGCTCGATTGCTTTTGCGCGAGTGGTCTCGAGAAGCTGCTCCAGGTCGCGGACGTAGCCACCAACGGTTTCAGCGAATTCGGTGAAGTCGTACGGCAGAAGGTCGGCGTCTGCGAAGCGCAACACCGCCGTCCCCGCAGTCTGGGCCAACGCCCGGCCGTACACAAAGGACGTGTCGGAGAAATGCGTGTACCAGTAGAAGTCGTCGTAGATGGAGTGGTAGATGCCGCCGCCGTCCTCGCCGCCATAGCCAAGGTTGATTGAAGCGACACCGAGATGGTCAAGGAACGCCGTATAATCGGAACCCGACCCGAGGGCGAAGATCTTCAGATCGGAGCGCCGGCGAATCTCTTGCCGTTCTTTATCGGATTTGGCCGAACGGATTTGCCGCAGTTGACTGCGTTTCCAGACCGAGACCTTGGTTTCTGGGTCAGTGATCTCACGAGCGATCGCGTTGACGAACTTTTGCAGCGTGTGGGAACCGGCGGCGCGCAGGTAGCCTCTGCTGTTGGTGTCCGAATTGATGTAGAGAGCGGCATGCTCGCGGAGTTCATCGGCATGTGCCTCGGCCCATTCGGTCGAGCCAAGCAGTCCCGGTTCCTCGCCGTCCCAGGCGCAGTAGATGATCGTTCGCTTTGGCCGCCATCCTTTCTTCAGAAGGATGCCGAAGGCGCGGGCCTCCTCCAGGAGTGGAACGAGGCCGGAGACAGGATCCTGCGCACCGTTCACCCAGGCATCGTGATGGTTGCCACGAATGACCCACTCGTCCGGGTACGTCGAACCTGGGATCTTGGCGACAACGTCGTAGATCGGTTTGATGTCCCAGTTGGACTTCACCTTAAGGTGCACTTTGGCCGGCCCAGGCCCGATGTGATAGGTGATGGGCAGGGCGCCACGCCAGCCGGTCGGCGCCACAGGTCCGCCGAGGGCGCTGAGCAGCGGTTGGGCGTCGCCGTAAGAGATCGGCAGCACCGGGATCGGTGCGAAAGTCTTGACGTCACGGCGGGCCAGACGTTTCACCTTCTTCGTGGCTCCAACACCGGGCGTCAGTGGATCGCCGGGATAGCGAGGCATATCCATGACGCTGCCGCGCTGCACTCCCTGCTGCGGCCGCCACGGCCCTTGAGGAAAGGTATCGCCCCGAAAATAGCCGTCTTCGCGCGGGTCGGAGTAAAGGATGCAGCCGACGGCACCATGCTCGGCCGCAACCTTGGGCTTGATGCCGCGCCAGGAGCGCCCGTAACGGGCGATGACGATCGCCCCCTTCACGGAAATGCCCAATCGTTCGAGCTGTTCGTAGTCCTCTGGAATACCGTAGTTGACGTAGACAAGGGGTGCGGTCACGTCCCCGTCTATCGAGTAGGCATTGTAGGTCGGCAATTGTTCTTGCCGCTGCCCCGATGTTGGATCGACTGCGACCACCGTCTCCCGAAGTTTGGCCACGTATTTCTTCGGGGCCACCATCTCCACCGTCCTTTCGCGGGGGGTGGGAAAAAGCACCTCGAAGGTCTCGATGTGGGCGTCAAGACCCCATTCCTTGAACTTCGAAAGAATCCACTCCGCGTTGTCCCGGTCGTAGGGAGAACCCAGATGATGCGGCCGTGCCGACAGCCGCTTCATGTATTCTCGTAGAAGGCGAGGATCGGGAATCGCCTGGAATTCTTTCTCCCAGTTGCGGTCCACGTCCCTGCCGGGCGAAGCAAGCGCGGGAGAAGACACGGCGGCGCCGGTGACCCCGGACCACAATGTGCGATTCGTTTGAGGTTGAGCAACTGCGTTGGCGAAGGTAGATGTCAGTACCGTCAGCATGAAAAGAAGTCTCATCGCTTCCTCCACTCTTTGATCGATTCCGGCTGCTTCAGCAGGCTGGATACATCTTCTCGGCGGGAAGGCGGGATGATCCGACAGCGAGCGCTCGTCGAGAGAGCGAGCACAGTGTGCGCGCGTAGCCGGCACGAGGTAGAAGCAAGAGGATCATTGATCCCATCCCGGTGGAGTCTTGCCTGGGAAATGGCGGCCCCCTACAATCGCCACGCTTCAGGGGAGGGAAGCCAGGGCCCGACTGCCCAAAATCACGGCTCCGTGGCAAGGGCACAGCCGAATAGATCACGGCAATGACGTGTTTGAAGGGGAGAAACGAGCGCTCAGCATAAGCCAACAAGAAATGCCGGCGTGGTATTCCAGCAGGGCCTACATGAGGAGTTGCCTGCCGCCTCCATCAAGGCGCACGTGTAAGGCTCTACAAGGTCCGATCCCCGTCCTGTGAAGATATCGCTTTTGAGTGAAATGTCAAGTAAAAAATGGAGATAGCAACAGCCACGCGCTCTGGCCAGCGGCAGCCTCACCCTGCCTGGTCAACCGCCTCGCTGCCCGACTCCTGCAAACGCACCAGCCGGCGAGCGAAGGTGAGAAATCCGGTATGCCCAATCATCTGATGTTCCGGGCGCACGCTCATGCCTTCGACGTTCCAGTGTCGCATCAGGATCTCCATCGACTCGATGTGGGCAAAGCCCTTGCTCTGGCGTAGGGCATCCACGACCATCTTGAGTTGAATCGTCGTCGGCACATACCCCATGAAGATGCCGCCGGGACGCAGGGCCTCGACGGCATGCCCCACCACACGCCATGGTTCGGAGAGGTCGAGCAACACCCGGTCGACGCCGCGCTCATCGATGCCCTCGTAGATGTCCTGAACCTTGACGATGTGGTTGGGCATCGGGCCGAGAAAAGTTTCCACATTCTCGTGTGCCCGGAGAGCGAACTCCTCGCGGGTCTCATAGCTCACCACCTGCCCTTCGGGTCCCACCACTCGCAACAACGCCATGGCCAGGGCGCCGCTGCCAAAGCCGGCTTCTACCACTTTGGCTCCCGGAAAGAGATCAGCCCACATCAGCAGCACGCCGATATCCTTCGGGTACATGACCGTGGCGCCACGCGGCATCTTTACGATGTTTTCGGCGATGGTGGGTCGAAAAACCTGGAAGACCGCGCCTAGCTGGGTACGCATCTCAAACCCTTCGCTGCGACCGATGATGTCGTCGTGAAGCAGAATGTTGCCGCGAATGTCCGTTCGCCCACCGCGGCGCAGGCGGCTCCAGTAGATGCGCTCCTTGCGGTCGACGAAGATGACCGGGTCCCCCTCTTCGAGGATTCCATTCCGAGTACTGATCGCGCTACCTCCTATTCTACCGAGATGACCTTCTTTTCAGTTTGCTGAAGCGCCCGCTCGATGAAAGGGTCGAGATCAAGCTCCGCCTCGATGCGGCGTACCGTCCTGAGATCTGCCTTCGTCTCTGGGTTGCGCGGCACAAACAGCGAACAGCAGTCCTCGTAAGGTGCAATCGAGATCTCATAGGTGCCGATGCGGCACGCCAACTGGATGATCTCATCTTTATCATCGCCAATGAGCGGACGCAGCACCGGCAGGGTGGCTGCATCGTTGACGGCGAGGACGTTGCTCAGCGTCTGGCTGGCTACCTGGCCGACGCTTTCTCCAGTGACGAGCGCCTTTGCTCGACCGCGTCGTGCCAGGATTTCCGCAATGCGGAACATGGCCCGGCGGTAGAGGAGAACGCCGTAGGAGGTCGGGGCATGACTGATGATGTGCTGCTGGATCTCCAGGAACGGCACCAGGAAGAGCGTGGAGCGAAACTGATACTGTGTCAGCACACGCACCAGAGCTTCGGCGTTCCGCATCGAGGCCGGGCTGGTGTAAGGGTGGCTGTGGAAGTGCACAAAACGCAGCCGCACGCCACGCTTCATCATCTTGTACGAGGCCACCGGCGAGTCGATGCCCGACGACAGCAAAACCACGGCCTGTTCGCTGACACCCACAGGCAAGCCGCCGGGTCCGTCGATACGATCGACCCACACCAGTGCCGCATCGCGCAGAACTTCCACATGGCACGTCAGCTCGGGGCTCCCTAAGTTGACCGCGGCACCGCTTCTTTTCTGGACGTAGGCTCCGACCTCGGCGTTGATCTGCGGCGAAGTGAGCGGATATGCCTTGTGGGCCCGGCGCGTGTGGATCTTGAAGCTGTCGAAGCGCCGGCCTTCCAACAGAGACCAGGCTGTCTCCTGGAGCGCGCCCAGAGTGTTCGCCACCAGCCTGGCCGGTGCGAGATAAGCGACGCCGAAGACTTTGCGCAGGCGTCCGATAGCTGCGTCTACATCAGCTTCCGGCGCCAGATGCACCACCAGCCGGCCGTTCAGCCGGTCGACACTGCGAAACGGCAAGCCATGAAGCGCCTTGCGGATGTTGCGTGCCAGTTGCGCCTCGAAGTAGCCGCGGTTCTTCCCCTTGAGAGCGATTTCGTGGTAGTGGATGAGGAGACAGGTGTCAGATGGGGGATTCATTTCGAAGCCATTTTATGGCCACAACGGTCTACTTCCGTGGCTGGTAGATACCAGATATCAGCGATCGCGTGTCAGGTGCCGCGCATTGGCTGCAGGCGCGAACCCGACGGGCCATGCCTGGCGAACGGGACAGGCGCCGCATAAGAAAAATAACGATCCGCACCGCCAAATGCAACCTGAACCCAGACACAAAAAGGGCCGGGACTTGCCCGGCCTGTCATTCAGAGATACGTCGGAGGTAGCGACGGCCCGAACGGCGTAATTCGCTCGGCCGCCGCCATCCAGTCACAATGCTGGTCTCAGCCTACCCGGCCTACCGCTTCCACCATAGGACGTCCGTGGTTGCATACTCGGCCGAATCAGCCAGCAGGCGTTTTTTCTCCGCCGGCGTGAGAGGCTGGAAACGGGTGGCAAAAGAGACATTCTCCTCGACCTCGGCGGTGGTTTCCATGCCGACAATCGCCAGGGAAATCGGCAGCCCGAGCACGTAGCGAAGATGGAGGTCCGGCTTTTCCGTGACTCTGCCGCCAGCGAGCACCTTCATTGCGATCACGCCGGCACCGGTCTGCGAGGCCGCCGACAACACCGCATCTTCAAAATCGTGCAGTCCCTTGTCGGGAGGACTGATGGGCACCAGCGCCGTCGCGAACGGAAAGCGCTTCAGAGCTTCCGAGATGACCGAAGGCCGGCGATGGCCGGTGATGCCGATGAAGCGCACTTGGCCCGCCTTCTGCGCCTCGAGTGCGGCCGCTACCGAGCCTTCCTTGCCGAGGACGTACTCAAGCGTCTCCATGTCGTTGACAGCATGAATCTGGAGCAAGTCTACATAGTCGGTCTGGAGCCGCTTCAGACTCTGGCGGATTTCTGCGGCAGCCTCCGCTTTGGTTCTGCGAAGCGCCTTGGTGCTGAGCCACACCTGAGTACGCCGACGACGCATCACCTCGCCTACTTTCAGCTCTGCGTCGCCGTAGGTGCTGGCAGTGTCAACGTAGTTGATGCCGAGATCGATGGCGGTTTCGATGACTTCACGGGCCTGCCTGCGGCCCACGCGGCGACTACCGATCTGAGCTGTACCCAGCCCGATCACTGTGGCGGAAAAGCCGGTTCTTCCTAGCGGGCGCCGCTCGAGCTGCGGAGTTTCCGCAATGTGTCTGGCGACGCTCGCGGCGGGTAGCGTGCTCAAGGCGAGAGCCCCGGCGGCCGTGCGCTTAACGAACTCGCGCCGTGTCATGTTGGAAGGCATACCGGGAGTTAGGCGACGGCTTTGGCCCTGGCAGGTTTCTTCAGCAGCTCCTTCATCTTATCAAGAAGCATGCTGAGATCCATCGATTTGACCAGGAAAGCGCTGGCCATCCAGCTCTTGAAAGAAGTCTTCCACAGCGGCGTCGAGCTCTGAACGATGATGGGTACATTGGGCTTCGTACGCGAGATAGTACGGGTCACCATCGACCCGGCCTGCAAGCCCTTGGGGGAGAGATTCACGACGATCAGATCAAACTGCTTGTCCAGGAGCTTACGAATCGCGTCAGTTCCGTCATCGGCAAAATCGACATCGTACCCGTGCTTGGGCAACTCCGTCTGGTACAGCGGCCGATGATTCACATTGGGTTCCACGATGAGAATGGAAGCCATTTTTCACCTCTTGTCTACTTGGTGGGTTCAAGACGAACTGAAGGGCGCCGGCGCCAACGCTCATCCCTGAGAGATCGACAGCCGGCACTCATATGTCCTTCGCGCAATCACTTTGCCAAAACAGCGCGGTATCGAATGAATAGAGCGACAACAAACACGTGGGTGCAAGAGCGAGTCAACGCCCGGGGTAACCGTCACAAAGAGGCCGGATGGTCAGTCCAACGGACAGTGAATGTCAAAGTTGTGAGGTGGTTCGGAGATCAACCACGGATTGGGATCTGGCCGTCAATGGGTGGTGCGAAAGCCGGCCTTCGTTACTGACGTTTTCGGCCGACCCGCCGCTAAACTTGAGCCGATCGCCAAAGGTTTCGAGGCTGTTGCAGAACGATACCCAGGATCCGCATCGAGTTGTTCAAGGACTCACTCTGAGAAACCGAAACGCCGGACCAGGTATTCCAGCCAGGGTGACCCTAGGGCGATGACCTTCTGTGAAGCGAAACAGGCAAACGGTACGCCGTCATCACTCCAAGAAACTCGGCATCCCGTGTAAGCCCCTTGCGCACCACCAGTCCCGCCTCCCCTTTGGCCACTGGAAACCACGTTCGGAAAATCGCCACCACATAGTCCTCGCGGCGGCGATTGCTGACAAAACCACTCACCTCCACCTCTTTTTTCCAGCGCCGTCCGTCGCTCGATCGCCAGGCGAAACCGAACATCAAGAAATCATCGTTGCTGCTGTCGAGCGGCGGATCCACCGGACTTCCCAGAATCGCCAGCCCGAGGTTCACGGTCCAAGATCCGCTGCCGACAAGCAGCGAAGAAAAAAAGTCGGTGTTATCTGTGCCCAGCCAGACACCCTTGTCGCTGGCATTGGGCAGCTTGGTCGAGACCACCAAGCCCACCGCCGGAAACCGAGGACGTTGCTGCAGGAACTGGAACTTCGATGAAACGACCAAGTCTCCCGGCCCGGTTGCTTTCACCCCACCCTTCTCCACCCGCTGGCGGACGTCCCAGCGCAGCGAAAGCTGCACGTTTCGAGCCACACCGATCTCAACCCTCACGGGCACCAGGTTCAGACGAAAGGGCGGGCGTTCTCTACTTCCGCGGTAGAAGAGCGCCGCCGCACCGATGCTCACGTCCAGGGTGCCGGGAACATTCGGACCGAGCGCCTCGACACCTGTCACAAACGGCCCGACCGTTGTCCCATAGTTGAAGATCTTCTGACCGTATGACGGGCTAACAAAGCCCAGCATAGCACAGGCAACACCGAACCACAGCCGTGGTTTGGCAAACCCTCTCAGGCCAGAACGAATGATGGTTTGAATCACGCGTCGAAGGGGAGTCTGAAGCGGCTCCCGTGAGGAGCGGTGGAAGCAATGACTGCTAGCCGAGCGAACACAGCTTTAACGCCGGCCGTTTCCGAAAAGTTGCGCCGCCAGAGAAGAATTTATCCCTTTTGGAAAGGAGCCGCAGATGCATGGAGGTTCCAGTCGCGGGGCATTCTCGCAAAGTTGAGCACCGCACCGCAGAACTCCTTGCCCTCGTCCTCTACTTTCCCTACGGCCGCAGACGCATCGCGAACCAAGGTCCAATGCGACCGCAAGACAAGCAGCACCAGGTCGATGAAGGGCATCAGGGCCGAAAGCCCACCATTCCCCGACAAGGCAGGAGCGTCGATCACGATCAAATCATAATGTTCCCGGAAGGAGTCCATGCAGCGTCGGAAAGAATCGACATTCTGCATCAGGTTGGAACTTCCAGCTCGTTCGCCGCCGGTGACGATATCGAGAGGGGTCTCAGGATCATTTCGGCGCGACAAAAGGTCGCCGGGAGAAATTCGCCTTCGCAGCATCTCCAACAGGCCGGGATCCGGGGGAATATCGAAAAGCACATGGACGGCAGGCTGGTCCAGATGAGCGTCTACGAGCAGAGTATGCCAGTGCTTCTGAGCGAAGGTGACCGCAAGATTCGCGGCAACGGTCGACTTCCCCTCGGACCGCCCAGGACTGGTAACGAGCAACACCGATCCAGGCGACCGGCGCGATGGCAAGCAGAGCTCCACGTTGCTGCGTAACAATCGGAAGCTTTGCGCGGCCGGAGAATCTGGCCGCCTCAGGACGACCAGGTGATCGACCCCGGGCACACGGCGCCCGCTCCGCAGCCGAAAGCGAAGATGCCTCAACCCGGTCGCCCTCTCTTCCTCATCAAAAAGATCCGGAACCATACCGACGACGGAAAGCCCCAGAGCCCGTTCCACGTCTCCCAGCGAGCGCACCGGCGACCGATGGCCCTTCGCAAGCATGGCGCGAAGCATGCCGAGCGCTCCAGAGTCACGTCGTTCTCTTCCGCCAAGCTCAGAACTGGGTGTAACCCGCTGGCTCGGCCTGCTAGTCGAAACCTGATGCGCGATGATTCCTCCCTCCAATGCGAAGGAAACGGATTGCTCAGGGAGAATGCGAGAGGTACGCCGAGTTGAGAATGGTCGATTTTGTCGCTGGGTCGCCAGGCAGGTCAGCCCTTTTCCGCCGCTGCTACTTTCGCCGCCAGAACAGCTTCCACCAGCGCGCAGGCGACGCTCTACCGACGGCCTTCCTGCTCGACCGGCCCGGCAGACCGGTAGCCCGCTGCCCCTCGGATGCCGGCTGGTTGTACCGTTCCAGGTGAACGGGTCTGATCAGACCATACTCGTCGGGTTGGAGATACTGGATGGTACAGGGATACCCCGGATCACGATACTCGCAAAACGGCCACTTGTCGCAGCGGTCGGTGCAACGGAGCACTTCATTGGCAAGCATGTCTTGACGACCGATGACCATGCCGACTTGATCATCATCCTCTTCGCTATCATCGGTCACCCGCAGCTTGCGGGCCATCTCACGAGCGGCCCAGGCAGCGCCGGGGTTCTGCGAATTCGATACAAAGATGGGTCTGACGCAGGCAACAAACTCCCCCGCCCCCGGGTCTACGGGCAACGACCCCAGGTAGTCGAGCTCAACCCCGACCTCCTGGGCAGACAATTGCCAGAGTTCCTCGATGGCTGTGCCGGCATCCTCCGACTCAAACGCATTGAAGATGACTCCCGGTCTGAACCGCTCCAGATGAACGCGCGCGATCTCATAGGCATCGATATCCGTGGCCATCAGGCGACGAAGGAACGATCTCAGGTCACCATAGAGCGCTTTGCCCTGGCTGTCGATCTCCTCCTGGATCAGCGCCACTGCCTTTGGACGCTTTTGGAACATCAAACGCCACGATTCGAGGACAGCGCGGTAAAGGACCATCAAGGTGCGCACGAACGCTTCCTGGTTTACCCGCGTCACGACGACCGGATCATCAGCCAGCGGCAGGAAGCCCAGGTTCGTGTGCAGTGTCCCGGAACCGAGATCCAGAATCACGTGTGTAAGCTCTTCCTCCGTCTCAGAACGCGACAAGAAGCCATCGGCCACAGCCTCATATCGCCGCACAATCACCTGCCGGAGTGTGCTCAGCGCCTCGAAAGTCTGATCCGCGAGCATCTGCATGGCGCTCTTTCCGAGCGCAGCCAGCAGCTCACCGTTTACGGTCGTCTGACTTGACTGCAGCGACAGAGTGGCATCGACCGGAAGGGCACGCTCGCGGCTTGTGCTGAGCAAATAGCTGAGGCAGGCAGTGACGTAGGTCTTACCGCTCCGTTCCGGCCCCGCCACCGCCCACAGGCGGCCCCAGCATCCGGAGTCGCTCGTCAGGCTGGTCAGCGCATCGAGCCAGCGCTCGTACCCCGACAGCAGCGACGGCCCTCTGCGGCGATCACCGGCAACATCGCGGCCGGCGTTGGCCACTGCCCCAACTGGCATCACGACATCGTCCCTCCGGCGATGATTGTCGTGGTTGAACTCAGGCAAATTCGGCCTTCCTTACGACATTTGGCAATTTCTTGCACCGGGGCACAAAAAGAAAAAGGCATAACAGCGACTGTTATGCCTCCTGCACAAAACGGTTGCGAGCGTTGCCCGCTTCGTCGAGTGGTCACCGGGCCCCAAACCACTCGGGCCCTGTCGAGCCGATATCGCATGCGGATGACGGCGCTTTCGAATCTTCCCAGGCCGGGGCGGTTGTCCCCGGCCCCTACACACAAACGACGGGCGCTGGCAGTATAGCAAGAATGGGTCGGAAAGTCAAGAACTTTTTGCCGCCGAGAGATCGGCGACTCCATCGATCCGCCGCATTTCGCTGAGATCACTGGGTTCTACGCATCAATCTTCGCCTTCCTCTGGTTCGCGCCTGAGTGGGCTGCGTTCCGACACGGAAGTAGACACTGATCTGGTCGCCGGAGATCGGGATGTTTCGCGCCCGAAAAACCGTACAGATGCGATTCACGAACTCCCGCTCAACGACCCAGTTCTCCTTCGGCCATATACGCAGGGAGAGGCGGACGTACAATTCATCCTCTCCGACGCGCACGAACCCGAGCATCTCCGGTGAGGCCAGAATGACAGCGTTGAACTGCTTGTGCAATCGCCGGGCTGTGTTTCGTAACAGCTCTTTGATTTCGTCGCCGGCGTTGGTTGGCACAGGAACATCAACATAGGCCGTCGTGTACCCGCGCGGAAAAGTGCCGACTTGTTCGATCAGGCGGTTCGGGATGACGAGCTTTTCGCCGAGATAGGTACGCAGGGTTGTTGTTCGCGCCTGCATCTCCTCGACACGTCCGACCTGCCCACCAGCTTCAATCATGTCGCCGACGTTGAAACGCCCGTCCAGGCGCAGCAAGAAACCGTTGATGAGATCCTGCACAACGCCCTGTGCGCCGAAAGCGAACGCCAGGCCGACAAGAAAGAGCGCCGCAAGATAGGTGGCAACCTGGACACCGGCCAAAGCGAGGATCAGGTACAACGACCACAAGTAGACCGCATATTTCAGCAGGCCGATCACGAAGTCATTGATAACGCGGGCTCTCCTGTCATCGCGCAAAACGTACTTCAGGGGAATGGCTCGGCTCGTGACGATAGCCTCATTCAGTCGCCTCGCCAGGATGGACAGATACCTGGCAGCAACAGCCAGAAGGAGCGCAAAAGCAATGACCAGGAGTGTCTGGACAGTGGGGGAAGTCGACCGCAGGAAGTCCTTCACAGCGGTCATGAATTCAAAGGGCATAAGATAGTAGCCTCCTTAGTTGGTTGCAACTCTGCTGCCGGACAGGGCCGCATTCATTTCCTGCGGCGCACAAGGGTGGCATGCCCGGGTCCGGCGTGAACACGTTCTGTTGGTGCGGCCTTACCCCAGAGAGGGTGAGTCAGGCGAACAGCACAGCGAGAATGCCCGTGATAAAGATCCCATCGAACGTCCCGGCTCCGCCGATCGATGCCACTGGCGCCCCCAGCCCTTTGATCTTGCCCAGATTGAGCAAGTCAGCACCGAACAGCGTGCCCAAGGTGCCTGAAATGTAGGCCACCCGCGGCAGATCGTGGGGTGACAGCAGGGCGCCAGCCAGAAGAGCCGTAAGGGGTGCGATCAGCACGGGCACTGCGATGCCGACTCCGGGCACAGGACGAGCGAATCTGTTCACCACGATGGTAACGATGGCGGCTGCCACCAAAGGTGGAAAGATGCCCCCGCGCAGAAGCAACATCAGCGAAACCACGGTGGGAATCACAGCACCCCCCAAATTCACCGCGATGACCATACGATGGGCAGGCTCGATCTGGGGCACGAGGTAGCGCATGCCCCAAAACTGCACGATGCGGTGGGTGACCACCGGCTCCGATTCAAGCCTCAATACGGGCACATTGATGAGGCTCCCGAAGAGCGTTGCGTAGAGGAGCAAGAAAACCTGCCAGGGACTGAAGCCCAGCTTTTCAAAGGCGTAGCTGATAACCCCGATCTGAACGAAAATCAGGAGGATGAGAAGCACAAAGACACCAAGCACGAAGAACAGCAGCACAAAGGGCGGATAGAAATACCGCATCAGTCAAGTCCTTTCTCACTCTGTGAATGCTACGGCGGCCATCCCATCCTCATGCCGGCACGACCTGAACAGACGAGACGCGCGGAGAGGCGAACCACCGGTGCCGGCTCATCCAGGGTTGGGCAAATGTAATAACAAATCCGCCCAAATTCAACCATCCATTTCAAAACCACAAGAATCGCCGGTGACGGGAATGTCGGAGCGGGAGCTCCTGTTTGAAATAGGCAGCCTAACTCATTCTTGCCGAGGTTGACCTTGAACCCAGAACTTTGGTCGCAACCGACCTCCAGTGAGCACAGCATATGCGAGCAAGTGCGGGCCTACGTCTACCCCTACCTGGACGGCGAACTGGGCCCTCAGTCGGAACAGGCCGTCCGATGCCATCTGTTTGTGTGCCGCTCTTGCCAGGAGTTCTACGACACGGAGCGACACTACCTCCACACCCTCCGCGCGGCGCTCCGCCGCCCTTGTGTAGCCCCTGCCGATCTCAAGACACGAGTTTCCTCTCTTCTGCGTCACCTGCGCGACGAGAATAGCGTTTGATTCAAAGCGCGAAATTGGTATATTTCAAAGACCTTGGTGCTGCGAAATCTCGTCCGGCAATGACGAAAGAGGCTGTCCCTTTGCCCGAAATGACCTGCCGCTATAAACAGATTGCTCTCTATCTTCTGGTGGGAATTTCCCCGCTGCTTTACTCCTGTACCGACCGCCCGCGTCGGAACCCATTCGACCCGAAGAACCCTCAGGCCATCGTCCGTCCGATAGGGCTGCGTATCGTCTCTGAGGAGCACGAGGTTCAACTCACCTGGCAGGCAGTCGGCCGCAGCGACCTGCTGCACTACACAGTCTACCGTCGCGGTCCGGACGAGGCCAGCTTCCAACCCATTGCCCAGGTGCCGCCTACAAAGAGAGAGTTTCGCGATACCGGGCTGGAGTACAATAAAGAATATAGCTACCAGCTCTCCTACACAACTCCGCAGGGTGAAAGCGAGCGCTCGCAGCCAGTCAGCATCATTCCAGGGCCCGATTCGAAATGGGTGCTCGACACGGCCACCGCACGCTTGGTGAAGCTGACTTTTGACACGCAGCATCTGATTTCCCGCGGTCCGGCCTTCTTTCGCCCCCTGGACATGGCCGTGAGCCGCCGCGACCGCAGCGTTTGGGTAGGCGAAGGGCTGGCGGACTTTATCGACAAAATATCGAGTGATGGCACGGTGCAGCTACGCATCACAGGAATCGACGAACCCCGCGACCTGGCTGTCAACCAGGTCTCAGGGGATTGCTGGTTCTATGATCCCCGGGCCCGTGTCCTGGGCAGAATCGATGCACTGGGTCGCAACGTCGTGGCGTTCACAAGCAACCGCTTCTCCGGCCAGATGATGCTCGACGTCAACTCACTCACAGGTGAGGTGTGGCTTGCCGACGTGCCAGGCAAGACTCTTTTTCGGTTTTCACCGGGCGGTGTTGTGCTTGCCACGCTTCCGCTTGCTGGCACACCCGGCGCACTGGCCGTCTCGGTCGCCGACAACGCCGTGTGGCTCTCAGATGCCGACAACCACGAGGTCGTCAAACTAAGTGCCGCCGGCAGCGTACTGGCGAGGGCGACGGGATTCGACGCAGTGGTCGATCTGGCCGTCAACGAAATCACCGGCGAACTCTGGGTCGTGGAGCAGTCCGTCGCGCCTCGTAGCGGTCGGGTGATCCGTCTCTCCCCTGGCGGAGAGCGGACCCTCATCCTGGATGATTTCACTGCACCAACCTCTGTGGCAGTCGATTTATTCGACAACAGCATCGTCGTCGGTGACGTAGCGAGATCAAGCGTGCGCAGAATCTCTGAGCAGGGTAAAGTCCTGGGGGAGTTCACCGACCTGGTGAGCCCCAGGATTGTGGGGATCGATTAAGGGCTTTCGTCCGATGAAGAGACCTCGAAGGGATCCGATCAGCGCTTCGAGCTTCGTGGATTGTGGGCATGGAGACGACGTGCCTGCCTCTTCCCGACGGCGGCCGTGGCGCGCCCTGGTGGTGTGGCTTGGCCCTCTCATGCTGCTGGCCGCTGGATGCGGCAAGAATCCGCCTACGACTCCGCCTCAGTTCCAGATTGTAGAAAACCGCCGGTGGCAAAGCATCTGGCCAGTGGCCACCGAAGTGCGCTCGCTGGTTTTCAGTCCCGAGCGGCCCGAACTCGCTGTGGCCGGGACCGTGGGCGGAGGCGTGTTTCGCAGCCGGGACGGCGGGCGCTCTTGGGGTCCGGCCACAGCCGGTCTACCCGTTCCCGACATCTTGTCGCTGGCCGCCGACCCGGTGCAACCCGGTGTTTTCTATGCGGGGACGTGGGGTGGTGGTGTATGTGTCTCCCGTTCCGACGCGAGAAGTTGGGTTCCAGAAAACGGCAGCCTCGATGCCTCAACCATTTATTCCGTCTACATTCCGCCCTCCCAACCCGACGTCATCTACGTGGGAACGGACGCTGGCGTCTTTCGCAGCCCCACGATGCCACTCCTGTGGAAGCGGAGCGGAGCGGCCCTCACCGGCGTCGATGTGTTTACGCTGACGGGTGATTCGCGGGACGCTGCCATCCTCTACGCCGGAACACGACAGGGCCTGTACCGCTCTTCGGACGGCGGACAATCCTGGCAGGCGGTCGCCGGGCCGGTGCAGGGCGTGCCGGTGCTGGCCGTAGCCCAGCCACCGAACGCGGCCGGCCTTCTCTATGTAGGCACCTACAGTGTCGGGGAGCCCGGATTCTTCAAGTCGGCCGACGGTGGCAGCCACTGGAACAACGCCTCCAGCGGCATGGTCGGCCGGGTAGTCAGCGGGATCACGGTCGACCCCAGGGATGAGCGCATCATCTACGCCGCGACAGAACGCGGCCTGAACAAGTCGCTCGACGGCGGCGGCAGTTGGAGCCTGGTGAGCGCTGCGCTCGGTGATCGGCCGGTGCAATTCGTCGGCCTTCACCCTCAACTTCCCGAACGCGTTTTCGTCGGCACAGCGGCGGGGCTGTTCATCAGCGAAGACGGCGGCCTCACTTGGACCAGCGCCAATGCGGGTCTGGCCGAGCCCGACGTGCAGGCTCTGGCCATGCCTCAGCGGCAACCGGCCCCACTGTTCGTCTCCACCCACGAGGGCATCTTTATCAGTCGGGACGATGGTGCCAGCTGGCAGCCGGCAGACTCAGGGCTGGCGGTCTACGACGTACGCGCCATTGCCGCCGACCCCTCGGAGCCGCTGCGGCTACTGGCGGGCACGGCCGGTGCCGGCGTTTTCCTGACCGAAGACCAGGGGGCGCACTGGCAGCCATCGAACGCAGGGCTTCCCGGGGTGAGTTTCGTCAGTCATCTGCTGTTCCATCCCACCGAGGTCGGCCTGGTGATGGCAGTGATTCAGCCGCAAGGAGTGTATGTGAGCGAAGATGCCGGGGCGAACTGGCAGGCGCGTAGTGCCGATCTCAACGATGTCCAAATCACCACCGCGGCGATGTCGCCGTCGGAGCCCGAGACCATCTACATCGGCACGGCCCAGAGCGGTGTCTATCGCTCGGCGAACGGCGGCAGGGATTGGCAGCCTGCCAACACCGGTCTGGGAAGCCGCACGATCACCGCTGTCGCCGTCGACCCCCAGGACGAACAAACCGTCTTCGCCGCCACCGATGCCGGGCTCTATCGGTCCACCGACGCGGCTGCCACATGGCAGCCGTTCGCCAGCGATCTGAGCGGCACCATCGTTCTCACCATCGCTTTCGATCAGTCTGACCCAAACGTCATGTTCGTCGGGACGCTGGGAGACGGCGTGTACAAGAGCCCGGATAGCGGGGTCCACTGGGGAACCATCAACACCGGTCTGGCAAGCCGGGTTGTCCGCCGCCTGATCACGCCACCGGCCGATCCAGATCGGATCTTTGCAGTCACACCGGATGCCGGAGTGTTCGTGTTGCAGTAGAGGAGGGAACAGGTGGATCTCAAGGAAAAGCTGCGCATCCTCGAGCGCCAGCAGGCCGGCCCGGCGACACCGGCGACCCGCGCCCTAGGCCGGCCGATTCAGGAGTTCCTTTCCGGAGAGGTTCGCCAGACACCCATGGGAAGCTGTTTCGTTCACAGCGAGAACTTCCCACTTGCCCACACCCACGGCGAGGTCAGGCTGCAAACCGCCTTGCATGTCTCATCCGAAAGCCTGAGCTGCGTAGCCAAAGAGGAGGGGTTTTGCGGCCGCACTCTACGCCGCGCCGTGTTTCTCGACACCGAAACGACCGGTCTGGCCGGAGGCGCCGGCACGTGTGCGTTCTTGATTGGCGTGGGCTATTTCGCCGACGGCGAGTTCCGTATCGAACAATTCTTCATGCGCGATTTTCATGAAGAACGCGCCTGCCTGTTCCTGGTTCACGAGGCGATCTCGAAGGCCGATGTTCTGGTGAGCTTCAACGGCAAGTCATTTGACGTGCCGATCTTGAGATCGCGGGCCATCACGGCGCGAGTCGGAGGATCCTTCGAACACGTGCTGCATGTCGACCTTCTCTACACCGCCCGCCGGCTGTGGAAGCACCGTCTCAGGTCCTGCACGCTGTCCCAGATCGAGCGATACGTCGTCGGCCACCACCGCCACGGCGACGTCCCGGGCGAACTTGTGCCGCAGATCTATTTCGACTACCTCCACAGCGGCAATGCCGGCCCCCTCGTCGGCATTTTCTCGCACAACCGGGATGACATTCTCTCGCTGGTGGCGCTGGCCGCAAAAGCCTGTCAAACCTTCGAACAGCCCCGCCAGCTCGCCACCAGCCCCGAGGACGCGGTCGCCGTGGGCAAGACCCTGGAAGCCATGCGGCGACTGGAGCGTACTGCTGAAGTGTACAAATCGGTGCTGGTGGCACACGGCAACCCGCCTCAGCTCGCCGGCATAGCTCTGCGGCTGGCGGCATGCTACAAGCGCCTGGGTCGCTGGCCCGAGGCCGTCGCCCAATGGCAGCAGCTCATCGACAGCGCCGGTTTCTTCCCCGACGCCTACGTGGAGCTGGCCAAGTACTACGAGCATCGAGCGCGCGACTTCCAGGCTGCCCGCGCCATCGTCGAGCGTGCCCTGGCAGCCCTGGAAATCCGCGAGGGCCTGCGAGGCGGCGCAGCGGACCGGCAGCTGCGCGCTGAGCTCCTTTATCGGCTCCGGCGTATCGAGCGCAAAGAAGCAAGACAGCGCCGGGCATAATGATCGCAACCCGGCCGACGGCCGGCAAGGCTTGGGCTTCGAGTGAGCGTAGCTTCGAGCGGAGGAGCAAAAAGAAAAGGGCCGCGGTTGCCGCGGCCCTCTCGACGTCTCGTTCTTGCGGTGATGACTACTGAATTCTCTTGAAGATGTGGTATCCGAGGCTCGTTTTGATGATACCGCTGATCTCTCCGGGCTTGAGCTTCAGGATCGCGTCTTCAAATTCCGGCAGGAAGTCACCCTTGTGAAAGTAGCCGAGATCACCGCCTTCCTTGGCATTGGGGCCGATAGAATACTTTTTTGCCAGCTCCTTGAAATCGGCTCCCTCGGCGAGCTGTTTCAGGACTGCCTCGGCATCTTCGGACGTCTTCACCAGAATCTGCAGAGCCCGGTACCGCGGCCCCGCCAGGTCCTCGCGGGTCAATGTCGTCGACTCTTTCCAGATCCACCCTGTGACCGCGACCTTCACCCATTTGCCCTTGTCTTGCAGCACCACCATGGACGCGCCCTTGGCGAGGGAGCCGATCCGATCACCGTTGGGCGCGATCCTCAGGTTCTCCTGATCGGCCTTGACGTAGATGATGTTCCCCTTGACGTAGTCCGTATAGGCGTAGGCTGCCACAGCGACAAGCAACACCGCGACGACCAGAATCAAGCGCTTCTGCTTTGCCATTCCCTCCCTCATCGATGTTTAATTTCCGAATAGCACCTGGTGTTTCTTTGGTTTCAAACGCACGTCCAACCTTAGCGGTTTCCGCCTCGGCACCCTGAGGTTGGAAAAAACCTGGGGCAAGTAGCCCTCGCTCCGGAACTCGACGGTATACACGCCCGGAAGTAAGATGCGGTCGTAGCGCCCCGACCGCGGGTCGGTGTGGCGAGGGCGCACATACGGAGCGCTGTTCTCGACTACAGCGATCTCCGCGTTCAGAGGCGCTCCGGTCTCGGCATCGAAGACGTGTCCCGTGATTCCGGGGCCGTGCAGCCGTTCGAGAAGGTAGACGGCACCTTTGACGTTCTGCGCCACGATGCGGGAGACGTCTTGATTGTCCGGGAAGTAATCCGTCCCCACCTCGACGATGAAGTCGATGGTCCTCAGTGCACCGTACATCCAGATCGAGCTCTGCCCGACACGCCCGTTCAGCGGCAGCAGCGCATAGTGGCCCTTGCCATCCACGCGCCGGATGCGGCTGGCCATGTGGCTGGCGATATCCAGGATTACGTCCTCGTCCGGCGGGCGGTCGAAGTTCCCCCAGGGGAACAGAATCGACTCTCCGTAGCTGTGGTAGCCGATGCCGAAAACGAAGTTTTCTCGCAACGCCAGATCGCGCAGCGCCCGGACCTCCGGCTCGGAGAAAGGCCGCCTGCCGCGATAGAACCAGCTTCCCGGGTAGCCATCCCCGCCCTGGTCCCAGTTGTAGTCGTAGTTGCGATTCAGATCCACACCGTCGATCAACGGATCGAACTTACCATCACCGTCATTGTCGCGGAGATTCTTCCGCCACCACGGAAACGGCAGGCGGTTGTCCATGACATACTTATACCCCTCAGGATTGACAACGGGCACGAACCAGACACTGGTATTGTCGACCCAGTTCGTCACCCGGGGGTCGCGACCATATCTGCTGACCAGGTACTTCATCAGGGCCAGTGTGATCTTGGCGCCGAGCGGCTCGCGGGCGTGGTGGACGCCGGTAAACAAGACCGTTGGCTCATCTTCATCCACCGATACATTATCGGACACTTTTACGGCCCAGATCGGCAACCCCAGCCGGGAACCGACACCGATCTGCTCGAGCCGCACCAGGTCCGGATGGACGGCGGCGAGCGAATCCATGGTCTGCTCGATCGCTTCCAGGGATCTATATGCGGTAGGAATCCTTCGAGGGTAGCCCGATCCAGAGGTCCACTTGAGTGGGGAGCCACCGCTGTGAAGGGCCACGACCTGCACCGTAGCAGGCCCGGCGCCGGCGCGATGACGTCTGCCGGAATCTTTCCTGGCGATATTGAGTTTCAGGCTGCGGAGCTTGCGGCTGTCTTCAGCTCTGGGCGGAAGGATACGCGTCGGAGGGCGACGCCCAGGGGCACGATTGCTGCGCGCCAGGAAAAGCAGGTAGGCAGTGAGAAGCGTAGATAATCCGAGGACGAACGCTCTGCTCGTGCTGCGGCTAGAGAGTCTCATAAGGCATCAGGAGGATTGGTCAGCGAACCGTTTTCCGATCTCCGTGGGGACTTTTGGCAAGTTCCATGCCACTGCCGAATGCCGTCGGCGCCTCCTGACGATGCCGATGCCATTGGCCTGCGGCTCGTCCTCCTGCTAACACCAACGCGGACTCCGCAGCGGAAATTCCACCATCAGACAGGCCGAGATGGTGCCTGAATACACGCTCGCTTGTTGGTCCTAAGTCCCGCTACTGAATCCCCCAATCCTGTGGTCAGGCAGCGCCCCGATCCGGCGCCCTGCAAGAAACGACATACCCCGTGCTTGTATCCTTGCAACGAGAAAGCCGGTCCGCGAAAGGAAAAGAAGTATCTCGACGCGCCAGGGGTCGCCTCGCAATCTACAGGCCACTGAGAAACGCGACCGAGTAGGTAGCCAGACGGGTCAACGGCGCCCAGTAGACCCCCAAAACGACAACCGGAATGGCCAGAACGGCCAAAAGGGTCACGAAAAGAGGTGAAACCCTGAGCCTCATGGTCGCCGCCTCTTTTGTGGGGTCAATAAACATGGCCCGCAACACCCGCGCGTAGTAGTAAAGGGAGATGACGCTGTTGAGTAGACCAACAAGGGCCAACCAGTAGAACTGCGGCCCTCCTTTCACCAAAGCCGCAAAAAGGTAGAATTTGCCTATGAAACCGCCCGTCGGCGGAAGGCCCGTGAGGGAGAACAAGAAAATTCCCATGGCTACGGCTGGAATCGGAGCACGCCAGACCAGCCCCTTGTAGTCATCGATGTCCTCGCTGTTCAGCAGATCCTGATTCACGATCACCACGAGGAAGGCACCCATGTTCATCAGGTAGTACACCACGAGATAGAAAATCGTCGCGTGGATCCCTTCCTTACTCAGAACCACCGTACCCATCAGGGCATAGCCGGCGTGTGCAATGCTGGAGTAGGCCAGCAGCCGCTTGATGTTGCGCTGAGAAATGGCCAGCAGGTTCCCGAGCGTCATCGTGGCGGCCGACACCGCCGCCAGGATCTGCGGCCAGTTGATGGCCGTCAGTGCGCTCCAGGTGCCGTCAACCCCCTCTGGGCTGACCAGTGCGACATTGAAGAAGCGGATCAGTACCGCAAAACCGGCGGCCTTCGGGCCCACCGACAGGAAGGCCGTGATCGGCGTCGGCGCGCCCTCATAGACATCCGGCGCCCAGAAATGGAACGGCACCGCAGCGATTTTGTAGCCGAATCCGGCCAGCGCCAGCAACACGGCAACGAACAGCACGAGCGGATCGACCGGCTTGGAGACGAGCACGTCACGGATCTGGTACAGGTCAAGAGTGCCGGTCAATCCGTAGATGATCGACAAGCCGTAGAGCATGAGGCCGGTGGAGAAGATACCATAGATGGCGTACTTCAGTCCCGCTTCGGTGGAGCGCCGGCGGGTTTTCAGGTAGGCTGCCAGCACAAAGGACGAATTGCTGACCAGCTCGATGGAGATGAAAATCGTCACCAGGTTGGTGGCGCTCGCCATCAGGAACATCCCCAAGGTCGTCGATAGCAGCAGGGCGAAGTACTCGCCCACAGGCCGGCCTGCCAGCTCCACCGACCCGAAGGAAAGGAAGATCGTGAGCCCGGCTGCGAAGACAAAGATCAGCTTGAAGTAGAGAGCGAACGGGTCGAGAGCCAGCATATTGCTGAAGATCGACCGTGCCCCGAGGCCGTACTGCTGGTAGACGGCCAGCCCGACAACGAGCAGACCCGCCAGGGCAACGATCGACGTCCATGCAGAACGACGCCGTCCCAGAATCAGATCGACAACAATGACCACCACAATCCATCCGGCAAGCAGCATTTCTGGAATCGCGTACCGGAGACTCGCTATGTTGTCTTGAGTGATCGCAGCTATTTCCATTGCCTTCCGGAAAGTTTTCAGTGGCAGAATTTCGGCGAAAGAGCAGTCTCAGTACAGTCCAAAGAGGATCGGATTTGCATTCTGCACCACGTGGACCAGATTATCCAACGACGATTGCATCAGGTTCAACACCGGAGTTGGGTAGACACCGAGTAGTACGACGATGATAGCAAGCGGCACGAGTGTAAACAGCTCGCGAGCGTTGATCTCCGGCAGGTCGGCATACTTGGGGTTGAGCTTGCCGAGAAAAATCCGCTGCAAGCCCCACAGCATGTAGCCGGCGGTCAAGACGATCCCTGAGGTCGCGATGATGGTAATCAGTCGCAAATCAAACATCTGAGAGCCGTAGGCCCCCAGGAAAGAGAAAGCTTCGCTGATAAAGCTGGAGAGCCCAGGGAGTCCCAACGCCGCAAAGAAAGCCAAAGAGAAGATACCGGCATACACCGGCGTGACCTGGGCCAGGCCACCGAATTCGTCGATGTTCCGATGGTGGGCGCGGTCGTAGACGACCCCGACCAGGAGGAACAACATCGCCGTGACCGTGCCATGATTGAACATCTGCAGCACAGCTCCGTTCATCCCGAGCGATGTCAGCCCCGTCATCCCCAGGAGAACGATGCCCATATGGCTGATGCTGGAATAGGCCACCATCTTCTTGAGGTCGCGCTGGGCCATGGCACAGAGGGCGCCGTAGATGATGTTGATCACCGCCAGGATCGCCAAGCCGTAGGCAAACCAGCTGTACTTCATGGCGTCAGGAAGCATGGGAAAACTGATCCGCAGCATGCCGTAGGTTCCCATCTTCAACAGAACCCCAGCAAGAATCACGCTGATCGCGGTTGGTGCCTCGACGTGTGCATCTGGCAACCAGGTGTGGAAAGGGAACACCGGCACTTTGATGGCGAAGCCGATGAACAACGCCACGTAGATCCACAGACGGACGCTGGCGTTCGTGAGGATTCCGGTGTGATTCGCCTGGTCCATGATGTAGATCATGTTGAAGGTGTGCTGCCCGGTCACCGGATCCTTGACGTTGAAGTAGAAGACCAGCAACGAGATCAGAATCAGCACGCTGCCGAGCAATGTGTACAGGAAGAACTTGATGGCCGCGTAAGGACCGCCACGAACCATGCCATCGGGATCGACACGCGAAGGGCTGCCCCAAATGCCGATGAGGAAGTACATCGGCAGCAGCATGACCTCCCAGAACACGTAGAACAAGAAAAAGTCGAGGGAGTTGAACACCCCCATCATGCCGGCGTCCAACAAGAGGAAAAGGGCAAAGTAGCCCTTCACCCCTTTTTCGATTCCCCACGAAGCGATCGCCCCGATGAACGACAGCAGAGCGGTCAGGAGCACAAGCACCACGCTCAGACCGTCGATCCCCATCATATATTTGATGTTGAAGGAAGGAATCCAGTCCTTCTCGACAAGGAACTGAAAGCCGCTATTGCCGCGGTCAAAGTTGACATAAATCCAGATGGCCAGTAGAACCTGCAATCCGGTAAACACCGCGGCAGTGTAGCGGACCGCGTTATCGGCTTTGCGGGGGAATAGGAGGATCACAGCCATGCCGATGACCGGCAGGAACGTGATCCAGGTCAAAACGGAGCTTTCCATGAAGATGCTACCCTCCTGCTTGTGCTTTCAACGCCAAATCGTACCCGCTCAAAACCATTGGATAAGGTAGATCAACACGACGGCGGCAAGCGCTGTGAGAATGTAAGTTTGCACTCTGCCGGTTTGGATGCCTCTGAGTTGCACCCCCAAATAGCCGACAAGCCGCGCCACCGCATTGACGAGACCGTCGACTACCCGGAGATCAAAACGACCCTCGGAAAAGGCCGTCACCTTGGTCAGATAGGCTGCACCGTTGACGATACGGTCGATGACGTAGAGGTCGAACCAGGCCATGACGCGGCTGAACAACAGGGTGCCACCGACGACCACGGTGCCGTAGATCTCGTCGAAATAGTACTTGTGCCACAACAGTGTGTAGAGGCCACTGAAGCGCTGCCGCCAGGCTTCGGCGGAGATCTGCTTCCACAGGTAGATCATCGTGGCCAGAAGGATACCCAGACCGGCGATCGTGATGGAGAGCACCATGGCGATCGAGTGCGCCCCACCAGCTTCCACTCCTTCGGCAATCGCCTCGCCGCCCCCGGCCGATGCATAGGCCGCCAGAGAGGGTACGTGAACCAGTTTCTCAAACCAGCCCCCGTAACCGCCCGCCACGGCGAAGAACCCCAGAATGATCAGCGGCACCGTCATCACCCAGGGCGACTCGTGAACGTGCTCGTACTTTTCGAGGTTGCGCGGTTCGCCGGCGAAGGTCAGGTAGAACGCCCGAAACATGTAGAAGGCGGTGATTCCGGCCGCCAGCAGAAGGACGACGAACACCGCCATCGACAATCGGCTGCCGGTGGTCAAGGCGCTGTCGAGGGCAGAAGCCAGAATGGCATCCTTGCTATAGAAACCGGAAAAAAACGGGACGCCCGAGATCGCCAGAGTGCCGGCAAGGAAAGTGTAGGTAGTGATCGGCATCTTTCGTCGCAGTCCACCCATCTGGCGCATGTCCTGCTCGTGATGCATGGCATGGATGATCGATCCGCTGCCGAGGAAGAGCAGGGACTTGAAGAAGGCGTGCATGAGCAGATGGAACAGCCCGGCGACGAAGCCGCCCACCCCAAGTGCCGCCATCATGTAGCCAAGCTGACTGATCGTCGAGTAGGCAAGCACCCGCTTGATGTCGACCTGCACAATGGCGATGGTTGCGGCCAGGAAAGCGGTTATCGTGCCAATGACCGCAATCACGGCCAGGGCTTCAGAGGTGTAGAGGACGTAGGTGCGGCCCACCAGGTAGACCCCGGCGGCCACCATCGTGGCGGCATGGATCAGGGCGCTCACCGGTGTCGGGCCCTCCATGGCGTCGGGGAGCCAGACCTGGAGCGGCACCTGGGCCGATTTGCCAACGGCGCCGCAGAAGAGCAGGATGCCGGCGGCTGTCAGCAGCCCGCCCACCAGCTGGCCATTGGCAACACCGGTGAAAACCTCTTCGAAGTTGAACGAGCCCAGCTGCGTGAAAAGGATGAGGATGCCGATGAACATCCCGACATCGCCGACACGAGTGGTAATGAAGGCCTTCTTGGCGGCGTTGGAGGCGGAGTCGCGCTCGAACCAGAAGCCGATGAGCAGGTACGAGCACAGGCCGACCAGCTCCCAGAAGACATAGATCGCCAGGAAGTTGTCGGCCATCACCAAGCCTAGCATGGAAAAGGAGAAAAGTGCCAGATAGGCGAAGAAGCGGCTATAGCGCGGATCGCCCTCCATGTAGCCCACCGAGAACAGGTGGATGAGCGCACTCACCAGGGTGACCATGGTGACCATGATCACGGCCAGATTGTCGAGGTAGAGGCCCATGCGGATGTCCAGAGGGCCGATCTTCACCCAGTCGAAGGCCCAGGTCAACTTGAAATTGGGATCGTGCAGACTGAACACCTGCCAGGCGAGAGGAACGGCGAAGAAGAAGGCAAGCCAGATTGCCCCGGTGGGCAGCCAATCACCCTGCCGCGGCAGCCGCTTGCCGAAGAAGATCTGAATGATGAACGCCGAAAGCGGGAGCAGAAGAATGACAATCGCGTTTGTGATCATGAGGCCGTCTGTCTATCGTCCAGGGTTGAATTCCGTGTCAACAGCGTTGCAGGCCGCTCTCGAATCTCGGAAAAGCTAGCCGGCCATCGAGTCGGCTTCGTCCAGATCGATCGTGTGCAAGCGATGATAGAGATTCAAGACAATGGCAAGGGAGACCGCCACGCCTGCAGCAGCAACCACAATGACAAACACCGCGAACATCTGGCCATCCAGGTCGGTGTCGGCGTATCGCGCGAAGGCCACGAAATTGATGTTGGCGGCGTTCAGAATCAGTTCGATGCCCATCAGCACCGTCACCGCATTGCGTTTGGTTACCACCGCAAAAAGGCCCAGAGAAAAAAGGATCGCGCTGATGGTCAGGAAGCTGTTGAGACCTACCGTCATGTCCGCTCCTTTCTGGCGAGGTAGGCCGCACCCACCAGTGCCGCCAGGATGAGTATCGACATCACCTCAAAAGGAACCAGGAAATCGGTCATGAACCGCGTGCCCAGCACGGCCGAAGTCGGCTTCATGGGGGCGGCTGCATGCACGCCCCAATCGTTACCCCAGATCACCCGCAACAGGATGCCGAGCACGAGTCCGATCACGAGCACAGCCGGGAGGAATTGCAGCGTACCGCTGCGCAGTTCGACACTGGTGACACGGTGGGACAGCATCACCCCGAAGAGCAGCAGCACCAGAATTCCGCCGACATAGATCATCAATTGCACCACCGCCAGGAAATCGGCGGCCAGGAAGACATAGAGCCCGGCCACGCCAAAGAACGTGAAAAGCAGCGACACCGCCGAGTAGACGACGTTTCTCGAGAACACCATCACTGCGGCGGAGGCGACAGTGAGTGCAGCGAACAGATAGAAAACGAGATCTGCCATAATCCTTACAGGAGATAGAAGCCAGTACCAATGAGGGCGACGAAGGCCGCCGGTGTCAACACCTTCCACGAGGTGTACATCAGTTGGTCCACGCGTAGACGCGGCAGCGTCCAGCGCAGCCACATATGCACGAAAACGATCCCAACCCCTTTGCCAACGAACCAGATCCCCTGCCAGACAGGACCGTTCAAGAACGAGCCGAAGGGGCTGGACCAGCCACCCAGGAAAACCGTTGCACCGATCACGCCGACCAGAAACATGTTGGCGTACTCGGCCAGGAAGAACATGGCGAACTTCATCCCGCTGTACTCGGTGTGAAATCCCGCCACCAGCTCCGACTCGGCCTCTGGGATATCGAAAGGTGTGCGATTCACCTCAGCCAAAGAGGCCACGAAGTAGACCCAAAAAGCCAGGAAGTTGAAAGGAAAGGCTCTCCAGATCAGCCATCTGTGCAGGCCGCCAACCTGGGCCTCGACAATGGTGCCCAGGTTCATGCTGCCCACCGTCATCACACCGACGAGCAGCGCCAGCGTCGCCGGGATCTCGTAGCTGACGATCTGGGCCGCCGACCGCATTCCGCCCAACAGTGACCACTTGTTGTTCGAGGCCCAGCCGGCCATCAGAATCCCGACGACCACCAGCGAGGTGATGGCGACGACATAAAAAACGCCAACATCGAGGTTGGCGATCACCAGGTTACGGGTAAAAGGCAAAACAGCAAAGGCGGCAATCGAGGCCGCAAACACCACAATCGGGGCCAACTGGTGCAGCTTCCTGTCGGCTGCGGCCGGTACAATGTCCTCTTTGAGCAGTAGCTTCACGGCATCGGCCAGCGTCTGTAGCCAGCCATGAAAGCCACCCACGTACATGGGGCCGAGACGGTCCTGCATGTGCGCCGAAACCTTGCGCTCCAGCCAGACGAAGAAGAGCACAAGAACGGCAAGGAAGCTGATCAGAATCAACCCACTAAGGAGGACGATCCACAATTCGGTCATTGGGGTCTCCGGATGTCGGCAACGATCAAGACGAAATCACTTCACGTGGTACCGGCTGGCCAATGGTGACTTCCCGCTCGGGCAGACGCGTCATTCCGCGCCGTGGATCCTGTTCAGGTTTGTCCCAGTCGAGGTCGCCCTTGCCCCAAAGGTAGGCCAGGCCAACCAGCAGGATGCCGATGAAAACCATCATCTCCCAAAACGCAAAGGTACCCAGCTGCTTGAATACCACTGCCCACGGGAACAGAAAAACGATCTCTACATCGAAGATGATGAAGGCCAGCGCGATGACGTAGAACCGGATGTTGAACTGAACCCAGGAACTGCCGACAGCGGTCTCACCACATTCGTAAGTCGTGAGTTTGCTGGGGTGGGGAAGCCTGACTTGAAGGATGCGGGAAAGGACAAGATTGCCAATGACGAAGAGCGCACCGAATAGCAAGAAAACCAGAACAGCACCAAACTGACTCAGCATGTTCCCTCTCTTTACTGGTGAGCTACGGATCGCAAGGCGTTATTATACAGAATTCTTCCCTATCAGTCAAGCGGAAAATCCCCCTGCCTGCAAATTCCGAGGAAACCGAGACTTGCGATGGGCTGCCCGGGCGCCATCGAACATTCCCGGCATTCATCGACCCCGGACCACGGACCTGCTGCAGCGTATGCACAGAGTCCGTCGCCGAGGCGACCAGACCCGACAGCGGCGGCTAGTCCAAGCCCTTCTGGTAGATCACCTTGCCGCCCAGAACCGTCACCTCGACGCGTGTGCTCAGAATCTCGCCAGGCGGGATGGTGAGCAGGTCCTTCGACAGCAGCACCAGGTCCGCCAACTTGCCCACTTCGATCGAGCCCTTCTCCTGCTCCTGAAATTCGGCGTAGGCCGATCCCAGGGTGTAGTACTCAATCGCCTGCTCGATAGAGATCTTCTCCTTGGGGTACCATCCTCCTGGTGGTCCGCCATCGGGGAATTCGCGTGTGACCGCAGCGTAGAGATCGAGCATCGGATTCAGCGGCTCCACTGTCCAGTCGGTGCCGAAAGCCAGCCGGGCACCGGCATCCACGAACGACCTGAAAAGGTAGGCGTACCTGGCCCGGTCACCGATCCGCTTTTCAGCCCAGCGCATGTCGTCGATGCAGTGGGAAGGCTGGATGGAAGCGATGACGCCCAGTTCGCGGAACCGCGGCAGATCTTCAGGACGAACAACCTGGGCATGCTCGATGCGATGGCGGGAATCGCGCCGGCCGTTCGCCTGGATGGCGCGTTCGAAGGCGTTCAACGCCCAATGGTTGGCTTTGTCGCCGATGGCATGCAGGGCGATCTGCAATCCGGCCGCATCGGCCTCCCGCACCATCGTGTAGAGCTGTGCTTCTGACTGGATGGCCAGGCCCGAGGTAGAGGGATCGTCGTCGTAGGGCTGGTAGAAAAGCGCCGAGCCGGCGCCCATGGAACCGTCCGCAAAGATCTTCACAGCACCGGTGCGTAGCATGACATCGCCGAACGCGGCCTGTAACCCGACCTTTCGCAAATCGTCCCTGACATCGATGCTACGGATGGCGTAAATGCGGGTGATGAGCTTACCCTGGTGCCACAGCTTCTGGTAGACGCGAAAGGCCTCCGCTGAGGCGATGTCCTGCACGCTGGTGACGCCAAGCCGCGCGGCCTGCTTCATCGCTGCCCGAGCCGCCTGCATGTACTCTTCCTCCGACGGTTCCGGCACGACACGGAAAACCAGGTCCTGGGCGTTGTCGATGAGGATGCCGGTCGGCTCGCCGGTTTTCGGGTCGCGGACGATTTCGCCGCCCGGCGGATCCGGAGTGTTCCGGGTGATGCCCGCCATCTTCAAGGCGAGACTGTTGGCCAGAGCAATGTGGCCGTCGAGGCGGCTGACCAGCACAGGGTTGTCGGGAGTCACCGGATCGATCAGCTCTCTGGTGGGGTGCTTGTGGCTTGGCCACGCTTCATGGTCCCACTCGCCGCCCGTTACCCATTTCCCTTTGGGGAGCCGTGCCACGTAGTCCTTGAGGATCTGCACGAACTCCTGCTCGTTGCGGGCCTTCCTGAGGTTGATTCCGAGCAGCGAGAAGCCACCGCCCATGAAATGCGTGTGGGCGTCGTTGAACCCGGGCAGTAGCAGCTTGCCACCGGCGTCGATCACTCGCGTCTCGGGCCCGACTCGCCGGCGGACTTCAGAGTTCGAGCCGACCACGGCAATCCTTTCACCGGAAACGCCCACAGCCTGGGCCGTGGGCTGGCGCCTGTTCACCGTCCACACTTTGGCGTTGACGATGGCAAGATCAAGCATTGCCTCTCTCCCACCTTGCCGGCCGCAGCCCAGATTCAGAGCTGCGACGCAAAAAGCCGCCATGACCCATCGAGCCCGCGGCCACAGGTTCAATGTCTTTTTCTCCATTCGGCGAACGCCATGGTTACACAGAAAACGAAATACCCCAGCCAGAAATAGACGAAAGGGTTGTGCCACGGGGTTTCGAAACGGCGGACGATGCCGACCATCTGATAGAGTGCAAGCAGGCTGGCGAAAAAATAGGTCCAGGTCCTCCAGGGTGCCGACATGTATTGGCCCAGCCGCCGGGCCAGTAGACGCGTCAGCCACACCAGCAGGCCAAAAGCGGACACGAGGCCGACATAGCCGAGGGCCGAAGGATTCACCGCCACCTCCCACCTGCCGGCGCGAACGGCCGGAAGTCACTCCGTCTTGTCGTGCCTCTCATGTGCAAGTGCCTTGCTGCCATTTTCCTAGAAAAGCCGGTAGCCGAACAGCGTCAGGGCAATGCCTGCGACGATGAGCAGCACAGCGCCGATGGCGGCCAGCGGTGCACGCGATCGAAACTGTCGCCGGCCGGACACCACCCCGACCGAGGCGATCATCAGGCCGAAGAAGGCTGTGATGTGGCTGCTCAGTCCCACGAGCAAACAGAAGACCCCCCAGATGATCCACTTCTCCGCCGTGGTAAAACCACGTTTCTTGGCGACCTCTTCCGTACTCATTTCCACAGTGAAAAACGAGTCCATCCGCTACCGGCTGCACATCGGTCCGCACCGGCCGAACACCCGGGTTCGAGCAAGCCGCAGGTACCTGCGCATTCACGCCGGGCGGCAAGCGATGCGACCGGCGGCAGCCCTACGGCCTGGCAATGCCGATAACACCGCAGGCCACGCGCGGCCCCGCTGCTCCCGAGGGCTGTGAGGTGAGATCGTCGGCCTTTGCGTGGACGACCACGGCCCGGCCGATGATCGAGCGCGGGCCCGAAAACGCCACAAGCGTGTCCGTCCAGTCCAGGTGCGCCTTGCCATCGTTGTCAGCCAGGATGTTTCCAAGGTCACCGACATGGCGCTGTTCGGACGTCGGTGAACCGTGCGAATTTCCGTCCGGGTTGAAGTGCCCGCCGGCCGACTTCCCATCCGCAGAGCTGCAATCGCCGTATTCATGAATATGGAAACCGTGATCTCCTGGCGTCAGGCCCTCGATGTCGGCGATCACACGCACGCCTCCCTCCACCTTGGTGAAAGTGACGGTGCCACGGATATCGTTGCCCTCGGTGGGATGCAACACGACGATCGCTTTGGTGATCTCCGGCCCCCTGGCCTGTTGCGTCTGCTGGCCACAGGCACCAAACCCGACCAGCGCGATCATCGGAATCCCCAAGAACGGAACCAGCAGTCTCCTTCGCATACCTTCGGCCCTCCTTTGTGAGATGTGAATGCCGCCCCAGGCACGTCTCTCAACATCACCGAGAGCGGAAGGTACGGAAATCTTTCGGCAACGTCAAGACGGCAGCGGAAAAATGACGGCCGTTTTGTGCTCTGCCCTCGAAGGCCTCGACCACGGCCGCGACATCCGGCTGCAGGGGCGCCTTGAGTTTCGCGGGCGGCATGCCGATGTTCGGTCAGGAGGGGGGTCTGCTGCCAGAATCGAATCTCCTAAGCAAGCCGACATGCGGATTCTTATTGTCGACGCCCACAAACCCATCACCAAAGCCCTTCGCGGCATCTTCGAGCCTGAAGGAGCAACCGTTCACGTTTGCCGCGACTTCACCGAGGCAGTCCAACGGCTGCATCAGCACCGCTTCGATCTCTGCCTTCTCGGCGCCGAAGATGCAGCGCTGGAAAGCGGCGATCCTCCGTTCCTGTCCGATCTGCGCCGACTGAGCACCTCCTTTCCTGTGGCCGTCGTCGTCGACGCCGCAGACCGGCGGCAGGAGCGGCGCTTCAAGGAAGCCGGCGCTTTGGGTTCGATCAGCTTGCAGTGGCCGGCTCAGCGCATCGTCGACCTGGCGCGGCGCTGGGTCGACCCAAACGAGCCGGCGCAGGGTGGCCTCGGATTCCGCAACATCATTGGACGCTGCGAGCAGATGCAGGCGCTGTTCTCGACGATCCGTAAGATCGCCGCCAGCCCCACAGCCACGGTGCTGATTCGCGGCGAAAGCGGCACGGGCAAGGAGCTGGTCGCCCGGGCCATCCACGATGTCAGTCCGAACGCCAGCCAGCCCTTCGTGGAGATCAACTGTGCCGCTCTACCCGAGAATCTGCTCGAATCGGAGCTCTTTGGCTACGAACGCGGCGCCTTCACCGACGCCAAGCAGACCAAGCGCGGCTTGCTCGAACTGGCTGAGCTCGGCACCTTCTTCATGGACGAGATTGGCGACCTCAACCAGCGGCTGCAGATCAAGCTGGTCAAGGCCTTAGAGGAAAAAACCTTTCGCCGCGTCGGTGGCACCCGCGACATCACCGTCACGATGCGAATCATGGCGGCGACCAACCGCAACCTGGAGAAGGCGGTCAGCGAAGGCACCTTTCGAGAGGATCTCTACTACCGCCTCAACGTCATCTCGCTCTATCTCCCACCCTTGCGCGAAAGAGGTAACGATGTCCTTTTGCTCGCGCACCACTTCCTGCGAAAGTTCAATCAGGAGCACGGCCGCAGCGTGGCGGGTTTCGATTCGGAGGCCGAGGCACTCCTGCTGGAGTATCCGTGGCCGGGCAATGTACGGGAGCTCAAGAACGCCGTAGAGCGGGCTGTCCTTCTGGGCGGCAGTGACATCATAACACCCGCCCAGCTCGCCCTGGGCAAAGGACACATCGTCAAGAACTATCCCGTGCAGGTGCAAGTGCAGAGCGGCTCCGACGTGTGCATCGACATCCCGCCACAAGGAATATCTCTGGTCGAGCTGGAAAAGGCGGCGATTCGGAAGGCGCTGGAGATGGCGCGCGGGAATCAGTGCCAGGCCGCCCGCCTGCTGCAGATCAGCCGCGAGACGCTGAGGTATCGGATTCGCAAGTATAACCTTGATGGGCGATATCACCCATCTGGTGCATCTCAACCATCCGCCGCAACTTTCGAATCTTGAACCAATTATGACCCCGGATGCCGGTGCTGAGCCGGCATGGTTCATTTGCCGCACGATCCCAAGCCGTGTTCCTTCCTACCATGCATCGTCGCCACCCAAGCTAATTCTTTTAAAAACAGCCCATTCTGAAGTAGTTACCCCACCCGCGAAAGTCGGGCACGGCGCTTGCAGTGACAACAGGCGCACCTGACGACCCACCAACCACACAACGCCGGAGATGCAATGGAAAAGATCAGCATCGTGAGACGGCGGCACCGCAGCCGCGAACTTGAAACCGCGGCCCTCTTGCGCGCGCGTCTGCGAGAGCGCAACAATCGCCTCGACACGGTGCCGCCTCAGACAACCTGGACGGCATCGCTTCCGGTCAGCATCGGCACCGAAGAAGAGCTTTGCTTCGAGATCGAACTCACGCCCGAGCAGGTCCACTGGCTGCAACAACACAGACGCGAAGATGACGGTGACTCGAACAGCTCGCCGGAAAAGCCGGTGATTTTCCGCTTCAACCTGAAGCATCCGGGAAACTCGGAGACGCTCACCTCCCGGGAAGTGTGCAAACTGCTCAAGATCAGCCGGAGGACCCTGTACCGCTTCGTGAAGGCGCGCCAGATCCCTGCCTTCCGGGTTGGGGGTTCGCTGCGCTTTCTGCGCCAGGATGTCGTTCGGTTTCTGTCACAAAACCGAATCGAATCGTAACGGAGTGAGGATCATGTACCTCGACTATTGGGGACTGAAGAAGCACGCTTTCCACAACGTGCCCGATCCGAGCATGTATTTCGAGATGCACGAGACGGTGGAGAATACTGTCGCCGAAATCCTCTTCGCCATCGAGGAAGGCGATGAGTGCCTGGCTGTGGTGGTCGGGGAAGTGGGTCTCGGCAAGACCATGACCCTGCGGGTGGTGCTCGACACTCTCGATCCAGACAAGTACAACATTGCCTTCATCACCAACCCCGATCTCACCTTCCCCCAGTTGCTGCGCGAGATTATCGGTCAGTTGACCAACCGGCCGTGCACCATCAAGACCAAGGAGGCGCTTCTGGAGGAGTTCAACCGCCTGCTTTTTGCTTCGAGTGACGAGGGCAAGAAAGTGCTCGTCTTCATCGACGAGGGCAACGCCATCCGGCGGGTGAACCTGGAGAGCCTGCGCCTGCTGACCAACATGCAGGACGACGACCGCAATCTCTTCACCCTGATCCTTGCCGGTCAGCCGGAGCTGGCCCGCAAGCTCGAGCACCCCTCCATGGCCAACCTGTTCCAGCGCATCGGCGTCTACTGCCGACTGGAGAAGCTGAAGTCCAAGGAACTACTGCGCGACTACGTCGAACATCGCCTGGAGCGTGCTGGAGCGCGGCGCCGGGTCTTTGCCGACGAGGCCTACGATGTGATCTGGGAATACTCTGAGCATGGCATTCCGCGGCTGGTGAACCGACTCTGCAAGCTCGCCATGAAAGCCGGTGAGACCAACCGCCTCGACCTGATCACGGGCGATGTCATCCGCCAGGTGGGGGACCGCTTCGTACGCAGGAGTGCACCGAAACCACGCCCGTCGCGCCGGGAAACTCCCTCTCCTGCTCCCCGGCCTACCCCTGTCGAAGCCGACGCAGGCATGCCTGCGAGAGTTCGAGAACGGGTATTCATGGAGCGGACGAAAGCCGTTGCGGAAAGTGCGGCAGATGGTCCGGAGACAGCTCCCAGGCTGGAGGTGGCCCCAGAGCCTGTGCGCCGCCGCGTTCTAACGGAGGAAGAAGATGAGGAGGCAGCGTCCGTCAAGAGCGTGCTCGAACGAATGAGAGAAAGACACCGACACCTGGGTTCAATGTCCCCGTTCTTTCGTTGACAGTCGTTGAAGGCACCCTCCCCAAGAAGCCCGTCCTCGTCTCGAGGCGGGCTTTTATTTTTGGCGCGGAGCAGGGTTCCGTTAGAAGAGGGTATAGATGAAGGGCGCCAGGGCTGAACCCTCGATCAGAACGATGAACAAGCTCAGCAGCACCAGAAAAAGCAGCAGCGGACCCAGCCACCATTTCTTGCGCACCTTCATGAAATGCCAGAACTCGGCGAAAACCGCAAGCCGGTCCGTGATATCTCGAATTGCACTCATCTCTGCCACCTCGGAGTGAGTCTGTCCAGGAACCAACAGGTGTCACTGCTCAGCCTGCTGCAACTGCCGCCATAACGCCTTGGCGCCGCTGTGATCAGGGGCTCTCTTCAAAATGTAGCGAAGCTGCTCTTTGGCCTCTTCTTCTCTGCCGAGAAGCGCCAGGGCGCCGGCAAGGTTGTACCTCGTCTGTAAATCTTGCGGATTGGCCCGATAGGCTTTTTCCAGATAGCCATAGGCCACCTCTATCTGTCCCTTTTTCAACAGCAGGCTCCCGAGCCATTTGTGAGCGTAGACCGAGGGTTCGATAGCCAGAGAGCGGCGCAAGATCGCTTCGGCACGATCGTACTTCTTTTGCACCAGGTAGATCTCCGCCAGTCGCAGGTAGGGCGACACGTTGAGAGGGGTGCCCTTCACCAGTGCGGCGTATTCCACCGCCGCGCTGTCGAGATCTCCTTCTTTGGTGTAGTGCTCCGCCATCTTCACGTGCGCCATCTCCCACGTCATCTCATCTCGCAGGAAGGCCAGCGCCAGTTCTTGCCGGTACGAACGCGGTTTGTATTGATCGAGCGGACTGACCAGCGGATCCGGGCGGAAAGGCCATCCCGAGGTGAGCACCCTGATACGCAGGGCGGCAACCTCTTCATCCAACGGGGTGACACCGGTCTCGCTCCAGTAGACCGAGTCAGGCCGCACCCGAGCGCTGTCGCACTGCCCGGCGAGGATCTCCGAACGACAGAGCACCTCGGCGTAGGCCTTGGCCATAAGGAAATAGCCGCGCACATTGGGGTGGAGGTGTTCGAGCATCAGATTACGGCCCACCAACCCGTGAGGTGACGCCTTTTCGAAGGTCTCCTTTACTGGTACCAGCGGCAGCCGTTCCTCGTTCGCTACCTGGGCGATGGCACGATTGAGGTCTTCGCTGGCGCGAAAGCGCAAACCGTCCAGATCCTTGGCGCGGTAGTAGGCCTGGCGGGCCTCGTCGTACCTGCCCAGCGTTTCCAGGCACTGGGCGATGCGAAAAAAGAGCTTCGCAGGTCTGGCGTCGATTTCGGTGAGGCGGCGATAGGCCGCCAGCGCCTCTTCCGCCCGGCCCGCTTTCTGCAACGCCCTGGCCGCAGCGAACCGCCGCTCCCAGTCCTGACGATCGGTGCCGGGACTGAAAAGGGATACGAAGGGGGTCTGGTCGCGAACGTTGCTGATAAGGTCGCCGAGCACGACCGGGACGCCGTGCGAACGAGCGACGCGAACGACATCGCGCAGGTTGTCGCGAAAGATCGATACGGCCCGGCGGTACTTGGCCGAATCGATGTCGATCTCCTTGTCGTACGCCATGCCCTCCATCAGGGTGCGATGCCTGGCCAGGTCCCGGCTCCTCACCGACGAAAGCGTTGCCTTCACCCAGCCGATGAGGTCACGCAGGAGCAGAAAAAGCTTGTAGCGCTCCAGTTTGAGATAGAGGTTGACCAGCCCGCGGAACTGGCCGAGCGACTCGGTCGAGCCGACACCGAGCGCTCCGTAGAATTCGTTGTGGCCGGCATAGATGAGCAGCACGTCGGGCTGGTAGCGCATGATTTCATCGGTCAGGTCCAGGACGGTGTAGGAATTCACCGCCGGCATGGCCACATTCACGACCTCGACCGTGCGGTTGGGAAGAGCATCGCGCAGGCGGTCGGCCAGCATTCGCGAAAACGCTCCGTTGTACAGGTAGGGATAGCCGGCTGCCGTGGAGCCACCGAGCACAAAGACGCGGAACCCGTTGGCTGGTTTCCTCTTGAGAAAGGCGTCATAGGACGTCGCCGGAGTGACATCGCGCACGAAGAAATACCTCCTGCCGACGGCGCGATTCACCATCCAATAGTCTTTGTTGAAGTAGCTCTGCACGAACAGCTCGAGCGAACCGCCATAGTTTGCCAACCGCAGGCCGACCTCGATTGCCAGGAGGAAGACCACCGGAAGCAGCAGGAGGATTCCGCGGAAGATCGCCTCACGCCGGCGCTTGCGGCGACGACGGAGTTCTCCGATATAGCGCCGCACCTTCTCACTGTCCGCCTTCAGCTCGCGCGCCATATGACCGGCAGATTCATGCTTCCAGTGGCGTTCGATGTAACGGCGCTGTCGCTCTGTCAGGTTCTTCTTGGAGGTGACCTTCATCGTCCCGCTACTTCAAGAAAAGAAGCGGCCGTTGAGCCGAAAAGCCATCGGCCGTCATGCGAACGAAGTAGATGCCGGCGCTGACGATCTCCCCACGGTCGTTCCGGCCGTCCCAGACGATCTCGTGGCGACCCGGTGGATAGGTTCCTTCCACCAGCCGGCGCACACGTCGTCCGCGGAGATCGAAGATGGAGACTCGCAGGCGCGACGCCCGGGCTCCAGCTACGGCAAAGGGCACGTGGATGCCGTTGCCGCCGGCAGCGCCCAACCCCGAAGAGGTCGCCCGCCGCGTCGACGAGAAAGGGTTGGGATAGCTGGCGTACAGGGTGTACCTCTGCGGTTGCTTTGAATTGTGTGCCGGGACCCCGGTGACGATCCCGCCCCCTTCGATGATGCTCAGCCGCCGATCCGCCGCCAGGTCGGTGAAGCGCTCGACAGTCCCGCTGGGCCAGCGGATTTCCAGGGTGTCAACCACGTCGGCCGCCCCCAACCCGAAGTGCTGCGTCAGGCTGCTCTGCGACACGTAGCCTCCCCCGGCTTTGACCTCGGAGATCTGCACCTTGCTACCGGTCACGAGACGCAGCCTTGCCCCGATGGCTGAGCGATTGCTGCGAACACCCTGGAGGTGGATCTGGAGCCAGTGGTTGCGACCGCCGACCATGTTGATGTAAAGGTGATTGGGCTGCTGGCTATTGGTCACGTAAAGGTCCACAGCCCCGTCGAGATTGACGTCGGCGGTGGCACAGCCGTAGCTTCCGGCGAGGCTGGCCGTGCCGCCTCCGTCTGGGACTTTCTCGAAAGTGCCGTTCCCAAGATTGTGGTACAGCACGTTGGCAAAGGACGGGGTCGAGTAGCCACTCTCGTTGGCCACGTACAGATCGAGCCAGCCGTCGTTGTCGTAGTCCCACCAGGCCAGCCCCCACCCCATGCCGCCATCACCGGTTTGGGAGTCTTGCACAAGCTCAAAACTACCATCGCCACGACTGCGGTAGAGCAGGTTGGCGCCCAGCAATGTGATGTAGAGGTCGAAGTGGCCGTCGCGGTCGTAGTCTCCAAAGCCGACGCCCATGGCTTGCGGGGCATAGCCCACGGCGGCTCTGCGAGTTGCATTGACGAAGTGACCGGCGCCATCATTCTCCAGCAGGACGTTGCCCTCGCTGCCGTCATGGCTGAGGAGGAGGTCCTGGTCACCATCGTTGTCGTAGTCGCAAAACTCGATCCCCATCGCCAGGCCGCGATGGCCGGCGCCGCTCTCATCCGTAGCATCTCGAAACGTGCCGTCGCCGTTGTTGACGAAGAGCACGTTGCCCTGCTGGAAATTGGCCACGTAGAGATCGAGCCAACCGTCGCTGTCCACATCGGCGGCCGCTACGGCCATGGCATCGCGGAAGTCGCCGGTGCCGGTGCTCGTCGTCTCCTCGACAAAGGTGCCGTCTCCCTGATTTCGGAAGAACTGGTTGCGACCGATGTTGGCGATGTAAAGATCGAGCCAGCCGTCGTTGTCGAAATCGCCCCAGACAGCGGCAACGGGCGTGCCGACATAGGCCAGCCCCGCCGCCAGGGTCACTTCTTCGAAGGTGCCGTCGCCACGGTTCTGGAACAGCGCCACCGAGCGATCGACCCGGCAGACAAGAAGATCATCGTCGCCGTCAGCGTCATAATCTCCGAACGCCACGCCTCGCCCGCGTCCCAGCGCGGTGACTCCCGCCTGGTCTGCTTGATCCTGGAAAAGGAGTTGCTGTGCCGGTAACGGCCCCGCTGAGAGCTGCAGAGCCGCCAGCGCCACAGCCGCAGCAAGCCCCTTCCCCAACCTGCGTCGTTGACTGCACATGGTCCTCCCCTCGAACGTCAGGTGACGAAACGAGTACAGGGCTGGGGCACGCGACGTGGCGTCTCCCAGCCCTGCTCAGTTGCAATCAGGCGCTCCTCCGACTCTACTTCAGGAAAAGCAGCCGCTTGGTCAGAACCACCGACCCAGCCTTGAGGCGATAGTAGTAGATGCCGCTGGACACCAGCCGTCCGGCGACATTCCGGCCGTCCCACTCGACGCGGTACTTGCCGGCCGTGGCCAGGTTCTTGTCCACCAGAGTGGCCACCCTTTGGCCGAGCAGGTTGAATACCTCGAGCTTCACCGGACCCTGGCGGGGCACGTCGAACTCGATGGTCGTCGACGGGTTAAAGGGGTTCGGGTAGTTCTGATGTAGCACATATCTCTCCGGAACCGTCCTGCTCTTCACTCGCTCCACCGAGGTGAGCGGCGTGAACGGCGGGTCTTCGACGACGTGCGGCCCACCCTTGGTGAAGACATCCGTGGCAAAGGTGAACTGACGCGGGAAGCTGTTGGGGATTGGGTTGCCGTTGTCGTCGGTGTTCGGCTGGATGTAGCGCACGCGATGCCGGCCCAGCTTGGTTCCCAGACCGCCCGCCTCGGACTCGCCACGCGTCCAGGTGACGTAGTGGACATTGTAGGTGGCGGGACCGATGATGTCGAAGGTCACCGAATAGATCTGATCGTTATCCAGGTCGGTGTACTCCTTGCTGCTGTCGGGCCCGTTGAACGGACTGCCCTGCAGCATCGTGAAGATCGGGATGCGGTTTTCCCAGTACAGGTGATCGACCGCGGGATCGAAATCGCCGTTGTTAATCGCCTGGCTCATGTCGATGTTGAAGGTGACCGTCACCGTGTCGCCCGCGTTGATGACGCCCGCCGGTGGAATGTCGTCGAAGAAGCGCGGCGGCACCACCTGATCTCCACCATGAAAGACGACCGGTCGGTCCCCGCCGCCGCGGGTCGCCGGCTCCTCCCATCCCCAGCCTGGGTCGAAGCTTCCCGACTTGGACATGTTGGCGTAGAAGGCACTGTCCTCGTAGTCGATGAAGAACTTGTAGAACAGATTGTCGCCGGTGAGGCCATCGTACGGGATGCTGATGAAGTAGGTCTCCGTGCCGGGGATTCGATCCAGCAGCGCCAGAGCACGGTTGGCTGAGCTCCAGCCGTTGAAGGTCCCGCGGACGTGTACGCTGTCGTTGGCATCACGGCGGAAGAGGCCGAGCTGCTCCAGCACCGTCATGTCGACCTGGAACAGCAGGTTGCCGGTGGCCGGGAGGCTAACAACATCGTCATCATCGAAAAAGACGACGGCAAGCACTGTGTCCTGGTCCGGTTGAAGCAGCGTACGGTTGCCCGGTATGTTGTCTTCCCAGACATCATCCTTGCCCACGGGGTGCATCAGATACTTGTACTCGTGTTTGGTGACGCCGGGCACACCCTGCAGGGCCAGCATCGCGCTGTAGATGCTGTCACCATCGGCGTCCTTGAGCGTATCGGCGGGTGGGTTCTGCCAGTTGTTGAAGCTGCCGGCCACCTCCACCCAGTCCCCGCCGCTCGGATCGAACACACCCTCAAGGATCTTGACCCTCATGTCCACCTGGAAGGTGACGTTGACGGTCTGGCCGGCAATGCCGGCATCGTTGTCGAAGAACACCGTATCGAGGGTCATCGGCGCGAACGGCTGCACAAACGAACGGTTCGACTTGCCGACGCCGACATCCCCTTCCCAGATGTCGCCCGAGGAGGTCCTCATCAGGTACTTGTACTCATGCTCGGTGACTCCTGGATTTCCTAGCACCGACAGGGTGGCGCCGTAGATGCTGTCACCGTTGACATCGGTCAGCGTGTCATTCGGCGGATTCTGCCAGTTGTTGAAGCTGCCGGCCACCTCGACGATGTCGTCGGCCGTCGGATTGAAGACGCCTTTTCGCATCTGCACGCGCATGTCGACCGCAAAGGTGACATCCACGAACGACGGCCCGGGCACATCGAAAGTGGCCACGAGCAGCGTGGTGTCGGCCGCCGGCTGCGGCAGCTTCCGGTTGCTGCCGCCGTCGCTGCCGACATTTCCTTCCCACACATCTCCCGACGTCGTACGCAGCAGGTACTTGTACTCGTGCACCGTCGATCCCACGTCGCCGGTGAGTGCGAAGGTCCCCGTATAGATGCTGTCGCTGTCGGCATCCTTCAGCGTGTCTCCGGGCGGATTCTGCCAGTTGTTCCAGCTTCCCGCCACCTCGGCGAAATCTGTCGCCGGATTGAAGGTGCCGTCCAGGATCTTGGCCCGCAGATCGACCTGGAACGTGACGTTCACGGTCGTCTGCGCGTAGCCGAATCCGGCCAGCAGCAGCACCCATACTGCTCCGAAACCAAATCTCCTCATAGGAAAGCCTCCTCAATGATTTGTCGCAACTCCTGTCACTTGCACGTGTGTCACGCCGCGACTTTGTTCACATCACCTCCTTTCCAGGTAGGCCGGTTCCTTCTCCGCCCGCAGCCAGCAGACAGCCTTCCCCAGACCTCGGGCTCCGCTAGAACTTGATGGCCAGCGAGAACTTGTGCACATTGCTCAAGCGATCGAACTGCTCGAAAGCATAGTCCAGGGCGATGTTGTAGCCGCGCACGAGGTCGTAGTTGACTCCCGCCCCGAGGGTCAGGCGTTCCTCGCTGTCGCGCAGATACAGGGCCCTATATCCGGCCCGCAAGAACACCACCTCGCCGAACAGGGCATACTCGCCACCGATGCTAATGTACTCGGTGTTGTCGTTGGGATGTGCACCATCCACCGCCAAAGTCAACCGATTGCTGCCGTTGATACGCAGGTCGTAGGAAATACCGATGCGCAAGAGAAGCGGCAGGTCGAACTTGTCGGTGGCCAGAAAAGCGTTGACCGTCTCATTGTTGCCGGATATATTCTCGTCGATGTCCTTCTGCACCAGAAGGTCTTCGCCCTGAATGTGCATCTTGCTGCCGAAGTTGCTGATGCTGGCGCCCAGCCGGATCCCCTTGAAAGGCGTGTTGAAGAGGGTGCCGATATCGACGGCGATGCCCTTGGCGCTCGAGTTCCAGATATTTTCAACGATGTACTTCACGTTCGCCCCGATGGAAAACCGGTCGGTCAGGTTGCGGGCATAGGCGAAGCCGACCGCGAAGCTCTCGGCCGAGAAGGTCAACCCGGTACCCTCAGGATTCAACTCGTTGGTTATCTCCATGTCCGGCATGGTCATGGCGGTGAGATTGATCCCTGCGGCCCCGAGGTTTCCCAGAGGCATCACCAGTGCCAGGTAATCGAAGCTGATCCCTGCGAGCCACTGCGAGTGGCTGACGTAGAGCTGCCGGTTGTCGAGCCGGGCGATCCCAGACGGATTCCAGTACATGGCCGTCGCATCGGTAGCAATGGACACATAGGCGCCGCCCATACCCAGGGCCCGCGGCCCCACCTGGATGCTGAGGAACTTCGCCGCCGTGGTGCCCACCTTGGTAACCTCCTGCGCGGCCGACGGAGCCGCCCGCAAGATGACAGCCATCAAGAGCACCCCAAGGGGTAAGAAAGTACGTCTCACCATCAAGCTCCATGAAATAAAGTGCGTTGGCGTTCGCCCGTTCACTTGATCACCGCGAACCGGCCCACCTTCTCGCCGATACCCGGGGCCTCGATATGGTAGATATAGATGCCATAGGAGACCGCCAGGTTGTCGCGCGACAGCAGGTCCCACTCGGCCGTGCCGTCGTCGAGCGGACTGTCATGTTCGATCACGTCCACGAGTTCGCCGTTCACCGTGTAGATGCGGATCGTGCATTTCTTTGGCAGGTGATTGAAGTGAATGGACCTCGGACCGCGTCCTGAGGTGAATGGGTTGCGCGGCTCCCAGATGGCCGCTGCCACATACGGATTCGGAACGACCTTGATACGGTCGAGCTGGTTTTTCGCCTGTTGGGTATCTACATGAGCCTCGCGGGCCGTGAACTGGAACACGTCCTGCGACAGGAACGGCTTGCGCAGCAGGATATCCACCTGGTCACCGCCACTCGGATCGGCCGTGGTCGAGTCGAAGACGAGCTTGAATTGCCAGGTCACCACCAGCGAATCCTGGGCATCGGGTTCCAGGAAGATGACGATGTCCGACTCCTTCTGATTCGACGTCATTCGGCCATCGCTGCCGTCGAGTTCCCAGAAAGCGAACTGCACATCCCGCTTCTCGGTGAGGTTCTCGACACGGAAGTTGACGTCCTTGGCCGGCAAAGTCGGGCCGAAGCGGATGGGCAACTCAACCGATGTACCGGTACCGACGTCGCCGAATGTGATGCGATAGTCGGACGGCCGCGGTGTCCCTTTCAGGAAAAGGAACCGGAAGGGGCTGAACACGAAATCGTGGATGCCCTCACGGTTCCAGCCGGAGCGCGCCCGATCGAGCTCGACGCGCTGTTCGTTGAATAGCCGCAATTGGAATCCATCGACGATGGGCTGCTCATCGTCAGGGTCGAGCCTGGTGCTGCGGAAAATGAGCGTGTCAACCTTGTCGGTCTGGGTGATGTCGAACAGGCTCCAGTTCTTGGTCGTCAACGTGTCGTTGGCACCCTGCTGGCCGGCCTTGATCGTGTCCTCGAAGGTGATGCGGTAGATGTGGTTGTCCCGCACCAGTCGGGGGTCGACGATGTCGTAGGTGATCCGGCCGGTGGTGCTCCCCGAAATGAGATCGACGTCACCCAGGGTCGCCGGAACATACCCTGCCACCGGGGGATTCGGTGTGACCTCGACCACGTTCGGGCCGAGCTCGACTTCCGTGGAGCCGATGATGGTCTTGATCGACATCGGCGACTCCGACGGAGGGATGTTGGCCATGACGCTGCCATAGTCGTACGACACCACGGCATAGTAATAAGTCAGGCCGTTGATGACGCTGGTGTCGGTCCATGTGTGGCGCAGCCCGGTATCGTCGCCGAGGTCGAAACGGGCGCCGTTTACATCCACCGGGTGCAGTCCGGTGATGCCGTCCTTTTTGTCGAACTGGGCGACGGGCACCATGAACACGCCGATGCCATTGGCGTCGGTCACCCGGCGCGGGTCCCGAAAAGCCGGGTCAGTGGAGCGGTAGATGCGATATCCTTCGAAATCGTGACCCGGCTGCCCGAGGCGAAAGAGGAAGCGGTCGAACGACTCTTCGGCGCGGGTATCCCAGTAGAGGGTGACTTTGCCGTCACCCGGCACCGCCGTGACGATGGGAGGCACCGGTGCCTGGGCGAACTGGTAGTCGGTTTCGTAGGTCAGCTGGGCGACTTCCTTGTTGCGGATCGCATCGTCCTTGTTGACCCCGAGGATCACCGCCATGGAGATGCGCTCCCGGCGCCCCGCTATCAGAGGGAACACTCCGGAGGAGACGAACAGATCGAAGTCGCCGATGACGTCGAGAATGTTGAAATCGCCGGGTTTCATCATCGTGTCCCAGAAGAAGCGGTCGGGACGGGTGCTGAAATTGATCGAACCAGCTTCCAGGTACTGGACGTTGGTGAGCCCGATCTGATCGGATTCCGAAATGTCGGTCTTGTCGATGTTGGGTTCGCCTGGAAAAGCAGTGCCTGCTCCGGTCGTCGGCACACCGTCGCCTTCGCCGGGATCGCCCGTTTCCGGTACGCCGTCGAGGCCGACATCGTCCTGGAGCGGGTCCCAGTCGCCATCGTTGTCGATACCGTCGTCGCGGCGCTCGTCGATCATCTCATCGATACCCTCGTCGATCCCCTCGTCCACTGCGCCGTTGCCGTCGTTGTCGATGCCATCGGCGTATTTCCTGCCCAGATCCTCCTGGCCCAGGTCGACGAGCACAGCCACCGTGTCGCCGCGGCTGTCGGTCACGAAGAAACGCCGCCAGCGGTCTGCGGCCGCAGCGTCGATCATCTGCTGCGTCACCGTGGGACTATCGGCCTCGCCGTTGTCGTTGTTGTCGATGCCGTCGGCGAATTTTTGGCCGATGTCTTCGGGTCCCTCGTCATAGAGGTAGTTGCCGTTGTCGTCCTTGGCGTTGGCGCTGACCTCTCCTTGAAGCATGGTGTCCGTGACCTCCGGGCTTCCCGGCTCACCGTCGCCGTTGTTGTCGATGCGGTCACGGAAGCCGACACCGGCCTGATTTCCGAAGGGGACCTGCGACATGTTCTCGTCGATCAGCCCATTGCCGTTGTTGTCGATCTGATCGGTGGGGTCCTCGCCTTCCAGCATCGATTCGAGCACCTTCGGGCTTCCAGGTTCTCCATCGCCGTCGTTGTCGATGCCGTCGACAGCGTTGCCAGGCGTCTCCAAGAAGGCGGTGGCGGCCACGCCGACCGGCTGGCTGCCAAAAGCGGCGTTCCCGCGGCCGTCTCGATCGAGCGACCAGGCCACGTCGAGCAGCAGATCGAACTCCGGGTGGTCGTCCTGGGAATCGCCGTCGCCGCCCACCAGATCGGCCAGCCAGAGGGTGAAGGCTGCTTTCTGGTAGTCCGTCGTTCCGTCGTTTTTGATGTCCTGCAGAATGAAGACCACATCATTGATGAGGATCTGAGACCACTCGAGCACGCGGAAATCAACCAGCAGGCCGAGGCCACGCCGGGACCGGTCCGTGGAGTCGGGGAAGAAGTTGTAGCGGTCGTAACGGTCGTCGGAGGTGCGGAAAAAGATCTCCTGGTCGGCATTGAAGACGTTCTTGCCGAAAAAGCCGTTCCAGCTTCCGGCCCAGCCCGGATCGATCGGGTCATCCAGCTTGTCCGGCCACTCCGGAGGCCAGCTCGATGGGTCGTCGCTGATGGCGATCTTCTTTGAAGTCGGGTTCAGGTATCCGGGCACCGGCTCCATGTTCCACGTCCGGCCATCGGGACTGGAGCGGAAGGTGGGCACGTCCACGATCTGGATCGTCTGGCCCGACTCGTCCCTGGTCTCCGCGCCGATGAAGATGCCGGTCAAGGCGATGTAGTCCTGCCCGGTGTTTTTCGGCCACTCGTAGGGGATCTCGCCCGGCACCACGCCGGTGCGTCCCGTCAACCCGAAGTTGAAAATTGTGGTGCGGACCAGGTTGGCGTCGATGTTGGTTTTGCGCCGAAACCGCGGGTCACCCCGCTCTTTGCTGGGAGTGTGCCCGCGCTGCTGGGCCAACCCAGTCTGCGCCAGCATCGTGATGGCGGCGACCAGTGTCCAGATGGAAGATCGTCGGATCAGCATGTCAACTCCTTAGAAACGAATCTGCACTCCGAGCTGCACCTCCCGGGGCTCGGAGTAGAAGTCAGGTCGAACAAAGAAACCAGGGTCGTGCGGCAACGACTCGCGCAGCGTCTTGCGGGCCGTGCCGGTATCCGCAAACACGTTCAGCTGGTTCTTCTGATCGAACACGTTGAACACATTGGCGAAGAACGTCCACCGCAGCTTGGCAAAGCGCAGCGCCCTGAACAGCTTGAGATCAAACGTGTAGGTCACCGGCTTGCGACGGCTGTTCTTAAGGAGGGCATTGCTCAGGTTCTGACCCTGGCGGCTGGCAAAGCCGATGTCGGGGGTGTACGGCAGGCCGCTGCCATAGCGGCTGAGAATGCTGATGCCCCAGTCGGCGGTGCCGAAGTTGAAATAGGCATTGACGGTATGACGCTGATCCCAACCCAGCGGAATGATCTGCCGGGTCGGCTCGCTGTTGCCCTGCAGGGCGAAGAACTCCTCGTTCGGATCGGAATTGCTACCCTCGGCCACCTGGAATGTGTAGGAAACATTGAAGGCAAGAAGGCCGGTGCGGCGCTGATCAATGGTCAGCGTCACTCCACGAACGTTGGCGTAGTCGCGGTTGATGTAGCGCACGTAGGATATGCCGGCGATCGCCGTCTCGATAGGCGTGCTCGTAGACACCCAATCGCGAACGTCGCGGTAGAACCCGGTGACATCAATGCCGATGTTCTGGAAAAGCTGCTGTTGCAGCCCGAGTTCGTACATCACCGTTTTCTGCGGCTCCAGATCCGCATTGCCGAAAACGCCCTGCAGTCCACCGGCCTCGTTGACTTTGAACCCGGGCTTGTTGTAGAGAAACAGAAACGATGGGATCTGCAGGAAGTGGCCGTACGAGAAGTGGATGACGCCGCGGTCCGTGATCGGGTAGGCCACGCCAAAACGCGGGCTCAGACGCGATTTCGGGCTGGCGGCCTTGTACCAGATCTTCTGGCGCTGGGCCAGCGGCAGTTCCGCATGCTCCGGCTTGAACGGGTTGTAGACATTGGGGTCGCTGGGATCGGCAAGCACGCGGCCGCGGGAGTCGAAGTAGTCGAAGCGCAGGCCGACGTTGACGATCATGTTCTGCAGCTCGATCTTGTCCTGCAAGTAGGCCGAAACCTCGATGGGGCGCTCCCGGTAGCGGTCATGATTCAGTTCGGAGATGTCGGGGACCTGCGGCCGGAACGGGGTTACCGGCTGCCCTGTCTGCGGATCGGTTTTCGGCACCAGGTTGATTTCATCGAGGAACAGCTTATGACGGCGAAACTCAAATCCCATCTTGAGCTGGTGAGAGAGCGTCACCTGGCTGGTGAGGTCCAGTTTCGCCAGCAGGGTGGTCGTGTTACGCTCGAAGCGATGAAGGTTTGTGCCTCCCTTGATGAATTCGTTGGGTCCCCGGCTGAACTGGGGATCATTGATGTTCACGTAGCGCGAATCGAGCGGGTCCTTGAAGGCCCGCTCCTTGAATCCCGAAAAGAATCGGGCCACGTTGAGCGTGTAGAAGGTTCTTTGGCTCAGTGCGTGGGTCCACAACAGGGTGAGGTTCAGACCGCGATCGAACTTGGTGACATCGCCGTCGGGGTCGAGGCGAAAGCCGTGGTTGTAGTCGCGAAAATCGACCTTGCTGGCAAGAGAGCCCAGGTTCAGTTTCATTGAAGGGTTGAGGCGGTAGGTGAGCTTGACCTGGCCGGAAAGGCGTTTGCGCCAGTTCATCGGCACAGGGGAGTCATCGCCCGGCGTACCCGGAGGCAGAAACTTCCGCTGGCCGTAGAGCCAGCCGTCGGTGTTGTAGTACCTCGTTGTCCCGAAAAAGGACCACTTCCGCCCCAGTCCTGGAACCGGGCCGCTCAGGCTCCCCTGAATGTTGTGGTTTGCCACGGGATCGATGTCGTCAATGTTGTAGAAGAGGTTGTCGTGCGAACTCAGGTAGTCGCCGGTGTACAGATTGAGATTCCCCTCAAATCGTTCGCCTCCTTCCTTGGTCACGATATTCACGATGCCCGACATCGCCTGGCCATACTCGGCGTTGAACGTGCCGCTGATGACCTGAAGCTCCTGGATCGACTCATTTTCGACCTGAACGGAGAGGGAATTGTCGTAGACGTCCGAGACCGGCACGCCATCGATCCAATAGGCGATCTCGCTGGTGCGGCCGCCGCGGATGTGGATGCCACCGCCGGGATCAACCGTGATGCCCGCCTGGATGTTGAGCACCTCGCTGAATTCCTGCACCGGGAGCCTGGCTATCCGCTCGGCGCTGACATTGGCCTGCACCGAAGTGAGGTCCTTGCGGACGATGGGCTGCTCGGCGACCACCACGAGCTCCTGGCCAAGCTCAAGGACCTCTGGCTGCAGAGCAAAATCGATTCGCGTGGTCAGGTCGATCGAGACCTGTACGTTGGTGAGGCTCTTCTTGGCATAGCCGATCATCGACGCCGTCAGCGTGTAGGTTCCCGGGGGCACGTTAAGAATGAGATAGCGGCCGGTTAGATCGGTGGCGGCGCCCATGGTGGTGCCCTCGATCAGCACATTCACGCCCGGAAGTGGATCGCCTGTCTTCGCATCCGTCACCTTTCCGACGATTTTCCCGGTTGTTCCTGCAAGCAGGGTCCACGGCATGGCCATGATGGCCACCAGCAGTACCACCCCGGTCAGAATTCTGAACCCAGGGGCTCTCATAAGTCGCTCCATAGCTGTTCGCTCGATTTCAGGGTGAAGCCTTGATAGACAGATCAGCGAGGCGTTTCCGATCCACACTCACCCCAATTTGTTTCTTCTTCGCTTCCAGGTACTCCTGCACGGCTTGCCGCTGTCGCTCCCACAGATGCTCCTGTTCGATCTCAGCCCTGGCCTCGGCAAAGCTCTTCCGGCGCGGCGGCCGCCTGCCAATCACCTGCATGATGGAAACGTACTTACCGACTTGCAGCGGCCCGACAAACTCCCCGACGCGGGCGGAAAAGACTTGGCCGGCGAACATGCCGTAGCGCCCCCTCGGGGCGAAACCGAGTTCACCACCACGTTCCGCCGCCCATTGCCGCAGGCTGTATCTGCGCGCCAGATCGGCGAAATCCTCTCCCGCGCGCGCCCGATCCAGCAGTTCCTGCGCCTTCTGCTTCGATTCGACCAGGATCTCCCGCACATTCACCTCTTCCGGCACGACGTAGCGGTCCGGGTTGGCCTCATAGTCGGCGCGCAGCACCGAGTCGGGCACGAACGCCCGGCCGGCAATCACCTCCTTCATGCGGCGGAGGGTCAAGTTTCTGATCTCGCGGGCGATCAGATCCCGGGTATCGGCGCGGCGCTGAATGCCGCGCCGCCGGGCATCCCGCAGCAGGTAGTGCCGGACAACCAGGCCGCGAATAAACTTCTGCAGATCTTCACGCGAGCGCACGCGATGCTGCTGCCTCTTGGAGGTCCAGCGCGCCTGTTCGAGGAATTCCGCCACGGTCCAGGCGCCGCCCTGGAAGAGAACCAGCGGCTTGTCGAGCACGGCCGCCAGGATGCCGGCGTAGTCCAGTGACGGAATTTCCGAGGTCACCGACGTCTTGAGACTGTCGGCTGCCGCTGCAATACGATCGGCCATGGTGTTCAGGACGGGTTCGTTGAACCGGATGTCCAGCCGATCTGCGATCTCTTGGGTGAACCGCTTCGCCTCTTTGATCTCTTTTTGCCAGCGGACGTAAGCAGCGATTTTTTTCTTGCGCCGCTGAAACTGCCACTCGCTGAGGATCGGCTTCCGCACCCGGTTCTCGACTTTAATGATGCTGTACCCCTCCTGCGTCTTCACGGGATCGGATATGGTGCCGATGGGAAGGGTGAAAGCGGCGTCCTCGAAAGCCGGGTCCATGTCGCCCAGGGTGAAGGTCCCTACCAGGCCGCCGTTGGCAGCAAGCGTGGAGTCGTGGAAGGTGGTCGCAGCGAGGTCTTCGAATGAAGCGCCGCTCTTCAGCAGCTCCGACAAGCGCTGCGCTTCATCCTTGGTTCTGGCATAGAGATGCCGCGCCGTCACCCGTGTGTTGAGGCGGACGTACGCCCGGCGTACCTCCTGCTCGGTCACCTTGACGCGCGCAAACACCTCCAACTTGCGATATTGATCGAGAAGCACCTGCTCCTCGATCGCCTTCGCTTCCTCCCGGAAGGAAGGCTGCTGCTGCAGGCCTTCCTCCCTGGCGCCGGAGAGAAGCAACTCCTCATCGACCAATTCCTGCAACACGCGCTGGCGCGCAAGCAGGTTGTCACGCATCGAGGTCTTGCGCAGCAGCGTGGCGTAGCGCTGGCGGAAGGCCTGCTCTGTAACCGCTCGATCACCGACAACTGCCAGAGCGGGCTCATCGTCCCTGCCGCAACTCGTCAGAATCAAAGCCGCGGCGATCAACATCCCAAGCCGGACAGCCAACCCAGCGCCGCGGAGGTCGTGTCTCAAGTTCACGACGAGATCACCTTGCATTCGCTTTCTCTGCCCTTTTCGCGCCAGCCTCGCCACCTCCACGGCTTTCCCATGTCGTCCTGCATAGAACACGAAGGAAAACCGCTGCCTCGAGACAAAAGTGAGCGTTGTGGCCGGAGAACGAACAACCGAAGGTGTGCGCGCAAGGGAACGATCACGATCGAGAGTGACACAGCGGGGTGACCACCCGAAAGCGCTGGCCGTCTTAGTGTGCCACCTCGATCCCGGCATGTGCCGGCGCTGCGTCCGAGCCGGCAGCGCGGGCCCCACAGCTCTCACGGACGATAAGTTCCGTGCGAAACGTCTTCTTGAATTCGTCAGCGGCGCGATTCTCGATCCGGGCCATGAGGCGGTCGACCGCCAGTCGGCCCATCTCAAAGATCGGCTGCCGCATCGTGGTCAGTCCGAGATACTCCGCCAACTCGATGTCGTCGAAACCCACCACGGCGATGTCTTCGGGAACACTCAGCCCGGCTTCCCGAATCGCCTTCAGAGCGCCGGCTGCCTGGATGTCGCTGGAGACGAAAACCGCTGACGGCCTTTGTTCACCCAGGGACAGCAGCCGCTGCATGCCAGCATGACCGGCCTCCTTGTTGAAGCCGTCCTCCTCCTGGGCGAATTCGCACGTCACCACATACTCGGGGCGGTAAGGCAAACCATGGTCAGCCAGGGCTTTCTTGTATCCTTCCAGGCGCAGCCTCGCCGGAAAACTGCGCAACTGGCCGTCGATGATGGCGATCCGCCTGTGCCCGAGACCCAGCAAGTGCTCGGTGGCGCGATAGGCGCCTTCAACGCTGTCTACCGTAATGCTATCGGCGTCGGGATGGAAGGCATCCACCAGAACCAGAGGCAATCCGGCCGTCTCGAATTTCCTCACGTATTCATCCGTCAATTCCAGTGACACGAGAAGGACGCCATCTATTTTGCGCTCTTTCATCGCCCGGCGCAAGAAGATCTCCTTTTTGTTGAGCGAGTCGACGCTGTAGAGGATGAGGTCGTACTGATAGGTAGAGATCTGCCGCTGGATGCCCCGGAGCAACTCGACGTAAAAATAGCCTGTAAAAAACGGTACGATGCAGGCCACCGTGTTCGTCCGCTTCCGCGCCAGACCCTGGGCCAGGGCGTGCGGCTGGTATTTTAACTCCGCGATCGCCTTGAGAACCTTGTCCCGGGTCTCGGGTGAGATGTGGGCACTGTTGTTCAGCACGCGCGACACCGTGCCGATGCCCACCCCCGCTTTTTTGGCGACGTCGTAGATGGTGACAGCCATCGAACCGTACAGGCTTTGGCGTTGACAAAACAGGAAGATTCGTCGTGGAAGCCCTTCCACGCAATGCGGCTATGATAGCAAAAAAAAGATCTCTTGTCAAGCACTTTCCGGAAATGGGCGAACTTTTTGCCGGCACGTCTTTCGACGTCGCTACTGGTTGACCGTTTTCAGGAAAAAGTAGAGGGTGGAGCCGAAGCTCACTTGAAAAGCCACGAAGGAAAGGGCAGCGTAGTCGTCAAACCTCTTGGTGCGGTTGTAGAGGCGTTCGATTTCGGTGGGGTCGATGGCCTTCATGTAGCGGTCGTAGGTGTTATCAGCTCGTCTTTTGAAGTACAGTGCTGTCAGCCCAGTGAGCACACCAGCACCTGCGGAGATGTAGATCCACTTCTTGGTGGTCGCCTGCAGCTCCCCAGCCGAAGCGCCAGAGAAGGTGACCGCAATCGCTGCACCGGGCTTGCGCGTCAGTTTGACCTGGATCAGGCGCTGGCTCCACTCATTGAGACGCAGGGTGTCGGGGAGGAATCCCTCTTTCGTCAGGATGATGTCCGCGGCAGAGGCAGTGTCGGGAAGGCTAACGATCGCCGGTGTATCACCGATGACCTTTCCATTCACGAACACCTGAGCACCGTAGGGCACCGAGTTGATCGAGTAGGACCTCTCAAAGACGATTTCAACTTTGAGGGTTTCTCCGGGGCGCACCTCGATGTCCGAGGCCCAATCGCGATCGAGCCAGCTCGTTCTGTCAGGGACGATGGCAACCAGCCGGTGACGACCGGGAGAGACCTTAAGGGTATCGAGGGGGGTAAACCCGACCGTTCGGCCGTCGAGGCGAATTTCAGTGCCGGCCCGGGTGGCCCGCACCCAAACGAAACCCACTTTCTCGGCCTCCTGGGCCGACCCTGGCGAATGCCCGGCAGGGGCAGCAGCAAGCGGGATCATCCCCCATGTGAGCTGCCCCCAGACAAGTGCCGGCACCAGCGCACGCTTCACCGCTTCCATCCTCCTGGCGTTTCATGCTCGGAAACGGCGTTCTGCGGCTCGGCCGGCGTAAAGGAGTAGACGAAGTTGTCTTCGGAAGCCCCGAACAGGCGGCCGTCCCAGATCACTGGATCGGTGCGCACACGGCCTCGGGTCTTGTAGCGCCACACCAGCTTCCCGGTTTCCAGATCCACGGCGTAGTAATGGTGGTCGAGGGAGCCGACGTAGACCAGATTGGGGGTGATGAGTGGCGAGGTGCTGATAACGCTCTCGGCTTCGAAGCTCCAGAGCGAGTCGCCCGTCGCCGCGTTCAGGGCCAGCAGCTTGTGCCGGGCCGTGCCGACGATGACACGCGCGCCGTCGCTGGCCGCCGCCTGGAACACCCTGCCTCCAGCATCTCTCTTCCAGACGAGGGAGCCCGAGCCGGCATCCAGGGCGTAGACGATGCCATCATAGTCGCCGACGAAGGCCCGGCCTGCCGCGATTGCCGGAGCGGCCAGAAGCGCGGCATCGGCGGCGAATCGCCATGCCTCGGTTCCGTCCACGCGGCGAACGGCATAGAGAAACCCTTTGTCACTGCCAAAAATGACCAGCGAGTCCGCCAAAGCCGGTGAAGAGTGCAGTTGCCCTTCGGCCCGGAAGACCCATCGCTGCGTGCCGGTGGCGAAATCGTAGGAGCGCAGCCGGCCGAAGACCGAGGCTACATAGATCTCATCGTCAACGACGAGTGGCTCGGTCTCGATCGATCCGGCACGAACTTGCCAGAGATACTTCTGGCGCGACAGGTCGAAGCGCCGTAGTGTCTTCCGCCCGAAACGCAGCGCCACAAGCAAAGAACCTTTGGCGTACACGCAGGTCGAAGCGATGCGGCTTTTGGTTTTCTTCCGCCACTTACGCTTGCCGGACAGGGCATCCAGGGCGTAGATACGGCCGTCCATGGTGCCGAAGTAAACCGTGCCGTCCACGACCAGCAGGGATTTGCCGATGGCGCCAGAGGCCTTCTTTTGCCAGGCGAGTTCGAAGGGGGGGCGCAGGAGCCGGGAGGAGAGATGGCGATTCTGCAAATCGCCGCCAAAACGCGGCCAATCCGGTATGGCGGCGAACGGGCTGGTTTCGCCGGTTCTGGTGGCGCGGGAACAACCTCCGAGGGCCAAAGCCACGAGCAGCAGGCCGATCCGCCGAATGGTTCGAGAGCGTGGCAGAGGTCCAGGCATAGGCCGACTAGAAATCCCAGCCAAAAAAGAACTGACGGAACACGCCGGATTGAATGTGATAACTGCTCAGCTTGTAGGGCCTGCGATAATCGTCGACAAAGAAGCGCCGGCCGATATCGAAGCGCAACACCAGAAAACCACCGACGCGCCAGCGGATTCCGAGGCCAAAGCTTCCGAGCACGCGCTGTAGCTCGTTGTCCCAGGCATTGCCCATATCGACGAAGGCCGCACCGCGGATCGAGTTCAGGCCCATGCCACCGAAGGGGAAGCGAATGAGGAACGCATCGATAAAGGGAAAACGCAACTCATTGCTGACCAGAAAGAGCTTCCGGCCCCACAGTCTCCAGCGCGGGTAGAGCCGCAGATCCCAGCTCCCGCCCATGAAGAAGCGCTCGGCCTCTTTGCCCAAATTGTACTTGCCGGTAAACCGTGAGGCGAAGGTCACGCGCCGACTGATGCGGAAATAGCGCCGATAGTCGGCGATCAGGGTGAAGTAGCTGACGTTGCCGCCGGTGACATCGACCGTGTACCCCATCGTATAGTTGAAGCGCTCGCCGTCCACCGGACCGGTGGCGCCCCACAATGAGTTGTCCTTGATGTAGGAGACAAAGTTCGACAGCAGAGTGGCGTTCAGCGGCCCGCTGAAGCGGTTTTTCTCCGAACGACGAAAATTGACGCTGCCCTCGATCCGCCGGAACACTGAGAAGGGGTAGCTCATGGCGAAGAAACCGCCGTAGCGCCGCCAGAAGAAAATGCTTTGAACAGGGTCGTAGAAACGGCCCGCCAAATGGTAAGCGCCATACGACAGGTTGGCCCGATGCGACAGGTTGACCTTACTGACGGCGACGTTGAAGCTCTTGAGGAATTCGTCGCGTGTCTGGGCGTTGTTGTAGATGAGGAAGTAGTACTGGTAATTACCAAGCATGTCGGTCATGGCAAGCTGAGCCCCACCCGAGACTCCAAACACGGGGTCCTGGGTGATCTGACTCTGAGCCACATCGAGGCTGAACTTCCGCTTGTAGCGCGCCTGACCGGCCACCATGCTGCCAGCAATCTTTTCGGCCCGCCATGGTCTCCCTTTCAAAGAGATCGAGTCGGCGGCAGCCAACGGCGCGGTCTCGAACTTCTTCTCCACGTCAGTCAGTTCGCGAATCTGGAAGGTAAAATCCTCAAAGGCCGTGAACAGAAGACTGCCGCGCTCGGTCCATTCCGGGTCGAAAGCGCCGGTGGCGAAAAACGTAACCTGCTTGAACAGGTCCTGACTTTCCACGGCGGCAGGATAAGGAAGCAATGGCTGAGGCGGCTTGCGCGTTGCCGGAGAGCCTGGCGGCAGCTCCCCTGGTGCCGCTGAGACCAGTTTGCCACCGTCAGTGGACGTCAGCTGGCGGTTGCGGATGAGCCAGATGTTGAAAGCTCCGTCACGGTCCGAGGTGAAGGCCAGGGTCTGGCCATCGGGCGACCATGCCGGCGAATAGTCATTATGACGGCCAAAGGTCAAATAGCGGATTTCGCCGGTCGGCAGGTCATAGAGGAATAGGTTGTAGAAGCCTTCTTCTCCGTAGGCCGTGCGGTCCGAGCTAAAGGCAATCACTCTGCCATCGGGCGACCATGCCGGATCTCGGTCGTCATAAAAGTCATTTGTGAGCTTCTGTAGCTCCCCGGTCTGCACGTCCACGATGTACAGATCGCTCTTGCCGGAAAAAGAAATCGCGGCGAAGACGATCCGGCGCCCGTCCGGCGACCACGAAGGGGACGACAGCGTGACCAGGTCTTTGTTCCGAAACCGGAATGTCACCCTCCTGTCGCCGATGTCATACACATAGATGGCATCGGTACCGCCGCTCTTGCTCACGAACGCCAGCTGCCGGTCGTTGTTTACGTCGATCTTGCTGCGCAGCAGGTGGAAGGCTTCGAACTTGGACGTGCGCTCCCCCCTGATCAGGACCTCGGGCTTCTGCTTACGGTCCAGGGCCACCTGGTAGATATTGGAGTAGCCCACGCGGTTGGAAACAAAAACGGCCCAGTCTTCCTCGTTGTAGCGGTAGTAGGCGGGTTTGGTGTTGATTCCGGTCGAGGTGACACGCGCGCAGGTCATGGATGGCAGGTCGCGTCCCGCCATCAACGGATACTTTTCCTTCTTTAAATAGTAGATCCAGCGCTCATCCAGGCCTTTGTAGTCCAGCCCGATGGTGAGTTTCATTACTTTCGAGAAGGTGTCGGCCTTCCAGGTGTTCTCGAATAGCTGCAGGATCTTCTCGTCGCCGAACCTCTCGGCAACGAATTTCAGCAATGCCTGGCCTTCCTTATACATCAGGAAGGAGCCGTTGATGCGGTACATCTGGCTCACGGGCACCAGATAACCGCTCAGCACCGCATCCCGCAGGAACATCTCCGCCTGGGAATCCCAGCCGACCGACCAATACTCAGCCAGTCCCTCTGTGAACCAGAGCGGCAGGCCACTGGCATGCAGGGTCTTGTGGTCGCGAAGGACGCGGTTCAGCTTGCTTTGGGAAAAGACATGTACCAACTCGTGGTTGATCACATGTTTGAACTGGAAGATGGAGCCGTTGGCGGGGATCACGACCCGGCCTTTGAGGAACTCGAAGAACCCGCCCACACCTTCTGGGATGAGATTGGGTACGGTATTGGTCTGTTGGAAGTGGGAGTGGTTGGAGTAGAAGATCAGCGGGATGCGGCGGTTGATCGAGTGATTGAACTTCTCTTCAAGCCTTTCATAAGCCTCTTCGGCAAATGCCGCACCCACCTTCGCCAGCTCTTCCATTTCCGGGTAGAAGTAGATGTCGAAGTGAGTGGTGCGCAGGACGCGCCAGTCGAACGTGTTGTACTGGACCTTGTTTCTACCGAAGTAGTATTGCGCCTCAGCTCTCGGAGCAAGGATCAATCCTGCGATCAGCACTCCAAGGGCGGCAGGAAGCAGTCGCTTCATGGTCATCCACTCCTGCAGGACAGATGCCACGCCGGCTAGGCGGCCGACAGGGTTACGCGCACTCGGTAGCGGCAGGCGCACCTCGAAACCTCTTACCCGAGCCGTGAAATCCAATATCGAAAACTGTGCCGCCTAAGTCAAGTTAATTTTTGTCCATTCCATCCGATATAACTCTCGAATAAGCAAGGAATTCAGTGACCATTCAGGATTACATCCGGATGTAACAGGCAGCCAGATCGAATCATTCCGAGACGTCACTGCTCAATTAATCAACCCGGTGGGTCTCCGTTTGGTTTCCTGGGAGTCGAGTACCGCCCCAGACGCCGGGACCGGAGAGGACAGTGATCCCAGACGAATTCAGGCAAAAGAGCCGAAACCATGCTGCCGAGGGGCTGCGCATCTCCGAAAAAGGCGGCGGTGCGGAACACACGCCACCCGCGGACGACGAGCTGGTGCGTGCACTCGAGAACGTCAACCGCCGACTTCGACGTCGGCTGTACGACCTGAGCAGCCTCTTTCGCATTTCGATCGATCTGACCGCCTTGCGGCAAGAGGACGCGCTCGTGAACGCCTACCTCCTCAACGTGGCTGGCCTTCTCGGGGCTGAAGTGGGCGTTGTACTGCTCAGCCGATCCAAGCACCAGTCAGTCCTCGACCCGGCTCTCGTGCACGGACTTTCTGACGAGACCGTGCGGCACCTGATCATGCTTCTGGAACGCCAGGAGCGCGCTGGCAGCAGTCTGCTCGACTCAACTCGCCCGCAGCGGATGACACGAAACGGCGGTTCCGGCTCGTCGGGGGTCTTCCGAGAGATCGCCGAGTCTGTCGGCATCGATGTCGTCGCACCTCTCTGCCATCGCGGCGAGCGACTGGGAATCACGTTGCTGGGCAAAGGTAGCCGCAGGGTACCGTTTTCGAATGCTGAGATCGAGATGCTTGGGCTCCTGAGCAACTTGATGGCGGTGGCTCTCTCAAACGTGCGTATGTACCAGCGGCTGGAGCAGATGTCGCAAACCGACGGCCTGACGGGGCTATACAACCGCCGGCATTTCCAGACCCTGTTGCACATCGAGATCTCGCGGGCCAAGCGCTTCGGCAGGCAGGTCTCTCTCGCCTTGATCGACATCGACCACTTCAAGAACTACAACGACACGCTCGGACATCTTGCCGGCGACATGCTCCTGCGGCGATTCAGCCGGCTTCTGCAGGACAGTGTGCGTTGTACAGACTTCGTGGCCCGGTACGGCGGCGAAGAGTTTTGTGTCATCCTGCCAGAGGTCGGCCGGGAAGGAGCTCGCAGTTTTTGTGAGCGACTTCGCAAAAGGATCGCTTCCCACCCTTTCCCACACGGCACGAACCAACCGGAAGGGAGAGTCACAGTCAGCATTGGTTGTTCGACATACCCAGATGACGCATCCTCGCCCGAGGACCTGGTGGCAGCGGCCGACAGTGCCATGTATGAGGCCAAAGCCAGCGGCCGAAATCGCGCCGTTCACTACAGGCCGCGATCAGACAAGTTGCTGCGCGCCTGCAGCCACCTTTGAGCTCAGCCGGTCGCCTTCGGCCGGGAGTTGCGCTTTCGGCTCGGCAGGGCCGCACAGGTTCAGCTTTTTGCATATCTGCCGAAAATATTAGAGAAATCACTTCTTGCGCTCCGGCCGCGATCGCCTGCAAGGGCACAGTCTCTCGCCATCCTGCATCCCGAAATGAAACAAAAAGCACTTGCTTTTTGTCGATGGCGAAGTTAAATTGCGGAAACAATTGGCAACCTGCGGATCTCGGAAGCCGGGAACGGGCGAGCGACAGCGATCGCGACCAAGAGCGCCAGGTACACTCATACAGCCAGCCACGTGGGCAAGCAGTCCCATAGGCTTCGAGCAGAGGAACCCAAGGTGCACACGATGAACCACCGGCGCTCGTTCTCCTTTGTTCTTGCAGTTACGTTCTTCGCTCTCGTCCTCAGCGGTTCGCTACGTTACAAAGAGGTTCTCGCTCTCGGCGACGGCCTTTACTCCAAGATCCGCATTTTCACCCAGATTCTGGATACAATTCAACGGGCCTACGTCGATGAGAGGGATCCAGACGAGCTGCTGGACGATGCTATCAAGGGGATGCTCTCACATCTTGACCCGCACACCACATTCCTCCCCGCCGATGAGTTCGAAAACTGGACCCAATCCTTCGAAGGTTATTCCGGAATCGGGATCAGCTTTGACATACTTCGGGATAAAATCACAGTGATGTCTGTGATTCAGGGCGGGCCGTCGGACCGCATCGGACTGCGACCCGGCGACCGGATCGTAGCCATCGACGGCCGCTCCGCGATTGGCCTGAAACGCGACGACGTTCCTCGTCGGCTTATGGGGCCTACGGGCTCTCCGGTCGAAATCACCGTCGAACGGCAAGGTTGGCCGCGACCTCGGCGTTTCGTGCTCGTGCGAGAACACATCGCCCTGAAGAGCATTCCCTACGCGTACATGCTTGACTCGGGCATCGGCTATATAAAAATCGACCGATTCACCAGTTCGACAGCAAGAGAGCTGGATGCCCAACTTACCAGACTTGAGCGTCTGGGCATGAAGAGGCTGTTGCTCGATCTGCGCGGAAACGGCGGTGGCTATTTGAGCGCCGCGGTCGATGTCTGTGACGCGTTCTTGCCAGGCGGCAGGAAAATCGTCTACACCAAGGGCCGCTCCCGGTCTTCGTTTCAGGAGTACTATTCGACCGACGCCACAACGCACCCACCCTATCCAATGGTGGTGTTGATCGACCACGCCACGGCAAGCGCCTCGGAGATCGTGGCCGGAGCGCTGCAGGACTGGGACCGCGCCCTGATCGTCGGCAGAACCAGCTTCGGGAAAGGGCTCGTGCAGAGTCAATACCGCTTCGCCGACGGCTCGGCCTTGCTCCTGACGACCGCCAGGTTTTACACCCCCAGCGGACGTCTGATTCAAAGGGACTACTCGGACAAGACCAAGGAGCAATATTACGCCGAAGCCTACGCCGATCATGAGAAGCTTACCTGGCGAGCGATTCATCAACCGTCGTACAAAACTGCGAACGGCCGCACGGTGCGCGGAGGTGGCGGCATCACCCCGGATGTGTGGATCGAAGAAACAGAGCCTCCTCTTTCAGAAGTCGTGCGCCGCGTACTCTTTTCCGACCAACGCTACCTGTACACGTTCGTGGTCGACCTGGCGACGTCGCGGCCGGAGATCAAGCAAATGGGTCTGGACAGCTTCGTACGCTCCTTCGAGATCAGCGATCGCAGCCTTGCCCGCTTCGTCTCTCTGGTCAGGCGCATGGGAGGAAGATTCTCTCCGGCCGAACTATACCGCCATGGCGACAACCTTAAGTTCCTGTTAAAAAGGGAGCTGGCCTATCTGTTGTGGGGCCCGCGTGGGCGCTTTCTGGTGAACATGCAACGCGATGTGGAACTCCGGCAGGCGCTCCGTTGCTTCGACCAGGCCGAGGCCTTGCCAGGCAAGCAGCTGTGGCCGCCGACAGCGCGCTGACAGCGCCATGAAATTTTGGTAACAACTGTTGCAACTGTTGGGTGACCTGTTATCTTCACTTTTGGTGCATCACTGATAAGTCCTTGATAACCAAGCATAGGTGACAGACGGGGAAGAAAGGAGAGGTGAAGCGAGGTAGGATGACTGGGAAGTGTCGCAAGATTATGCGACATTTCGCTTGACATTTAGGGGGAGCGGGGACTATATTCTTGACGGCCCGAACAGTGCTTCTTCAATGCTCGAAAGCAAGGAGGAAGAGTCATGAAGAAGAAACTGTTCACCGTCTTGGCCGTCGTTATTACGTACTCCCTCATCATTGTCGGTCTCAACCTCGCGGAGAATGACGGGCTGATCCAAAAGGCGCTGACCTTTGTCGGACAGCAAAGCGAACCGGCGTATGCGGCCCAGATGACCGACGCGGGTACGCACCTTTCCGCTGCTGAACCTGGCTACCAGAGCTTCATTGATCCGCTGCCTCGTCCGCCGTTTCCGAAGCCAAAGCCGAAGCCCAGCCCTGACGGTCCCACGGCCAATTGATACGGCTTCCGGCTTAGTAGTAAACCATCGAAGTCCGTTCGTCATACCGAGAAGCTACTGTTCGGGTCATATCCATGATATCCAAACAGAACCTGGGGCTTGCCTTCCGCATCATCAACTCCTGGTTGGCCTTTCTTCTGGTGCTCGTGGTCCTGTCCAACTTTCCCCACTGGGAAGGTCTGACTACGATCACGTGGGTCAACTTCTCTGTCTACTTTCTGATCTTTCTGCTGTCTCTCGCCATCCTTCTCAAGGATAGGTACAACAAGGCGATCTTCTTCAACTTCGCCTTCTTCGCAGGTTTCTACGCATTCGGTTTTCTGTACGCCTTCCTGGGCGACAACTATCTGTTTGGATCAAACACGCTTGCCTACATTCTCTTCGCCTATCGTCAGATTGCGACGACGCTGCTGCTGAGTATATGCGTCGTCTTCATCGCCGTGCGCTATCTCTTTTTCCGCTCTTCGGCGAAGCTGCACTACGCTGTCACTCTCCTGGTCGTTCTGCCGGTGTTCGTCTTTAACTTCTACCCCTATCTGGCTGACCCCCGATACTACCTCTCTCTCGACAACGATCTGGTCTTCTACAAGTCGCTTTTGAATATGGAGGTTCTTCCCCTGGTGTTCGTCCTCTTCTACGCCGGCTTGCTATACCACTCCGACAAGCCGATTGGAGAGCACATCAATGCCATCATGGTCGGTTTTTTCATCACCACGCTGACGGACACAACGAGCCTCCTATCGCACGTGACCGAGATCAATCTGTACAACATCGAGCAGTATGTGCTGCTCATCAATCTGTGCTTTTTTGTTGTCACTCTGTTCAAGAAGATGGATTATGCCTACTCTGACTTTGGCCAATTCTTCGAAGAACTTCTGGCGAACGGCGGAAAGTACAACGTCCCAGTAAAGAGGCGAGCCAGTTGGGCAGTGCCTTTGCTCAACTTCGCGAAAGAGTATTTCACGTATCGACGCAACGCCCTGGCGTTTTTGACTTCCATCTTTATTTTCATGATCAACTATTTCCAAGTGTCCCCGTTCCTCAAGCTGAACATCGCTGTCCTGTCACTTGCGGTGCTCGTGCTGGGGTTCTACTTATCGGCACTTTACCATAAGCGCTCCAGAAATGGCGACTTGATCGTCGTGGGGAAGAAATAAGTCCACATAGAATAGGATTTGGCATCATGATGAATCACGACTACTCTGTGGACATGCTTCAAGATGAGAAAGTTCTCGGAAGTAGTCCGCAAGCGAAGGCTCTGCAGCGGGCAGTCAAGCGGCTGTCCAAGATCGACAGCAACGTGCTCGTCATCGGAGAGACTGGAACGGGAAAGGAATTCCTCGCTAGGCAGATTTACCTGCGAAGTCCACGTAAGAATCGCCCCTTTGTCGAGATCAACTGTTCGGCGCTTGGAATCACGATCCAGCGCGAAGACCTCTACGGAACGGAGGAGGAGTCGGAAGGCACTGTCAAACGGACTTTCGGCCTGTTCGAAAAGGCCAACCGCGGTGTGCTGTTTCTTGACAACATCGGCGACATGGATCCGTCGTTTCAGTTCGAACTCCTGCAGATCGTCCGTGAGAAGAAGATCCGCCGTATCGGGGGTAAGGAGACCATCCCCTTGGATATTCGGGTCATCTCCGCAAGTGATCGCGAACTGACACCCGAGATCGACAACGGCAAATTCCGCAAAGAACTGTACTATCTGCTCAACACGCTCACGGTGAACATCCCGCCTCTGCGCGAACGCAAGCAGGACATTCCCGAACTCTTCATCTACTTTCTGAAGAAGTACTGCGTGGCACACAACCGGGAGCTTCCGGCGGTGCCGACTGAGATATTTGAGTCCGTCATGGAGTACGACTGGCGCGGAAATGTTCGGGAGCTCGAGAATTGCGTGCAGAACCTGGTGATGATGTCGCCCGAGAATGAGCTTTCACCCGACTTTCTGCCCTTTGAAATCAAGCGCCACCCTCTGGATTACCTGGAGGTACGCAACCTCAAAGGTGTCGTCTCGGAAGTCGAGACCTACCTCATCAAGAAGGCGCTGCGCAAGTTCGCAGGCAACCAGGTGAAGGCGGCGCGCCTTCTGGGTATTCCGGAGGCGACTCTACGGTTCAAGATGAAAAAGTACAGCATACCCAAGGACTGATCCATCTCCGCACTCTGACTGAACTCGAAAGCCCCACCGCCAAGTGGGGCTTTTCTATTGACACACGTGGCCGCGGTGTCCCGCGGAATACCTACCGCCTTTTCAAGCACGAGTCCCCTACTCGAACAGTCGCGTGATTTCGTCGCGCTCGTACAGCGGCAAAGGCAGGCATTCTCCGCCGATGCGAAGGCGGCAGCCCTCGTCTCTTGCTGTGACCACGCCGATTGCGGCGACTGAGATTCCAGCCTGTTCGAGTGCACTTGAGATGCGCTCGCTTTCTTTTCTGGGCGCGACGATCAGCAGCGCGCCGGAAGCGATGGCGCCTATCGGGTCGAGATCGAATTCGTCACAGAGCAGTTTGCTCTCCGGCAAGATCGGGATGCGATCGTAGTCCACAAGAAGCCCGACCTTGGCCGCCGATGCCAGCTCATGCAACCCGGTGGCGAGACCGCCCTCCGTGGGGTCGTGAAGAGCGTGAACATCCCCAGCCGCCAGAGCGATTTGAGCATCCCTGATCACGCTGATGCCGGGATCCCAAAGGAACCGCTTGCATCTGTCCACGAAGTCGGCGGAGAAAACTTCCGCCAGCTCCTCACCCTTTTCGCGAGCGATGATCGAGGTCGCCTCGATGGCCAGGCCCTTGGTCAACAGAATAACATCCCCGACCCGGGCTCCTGCGGCCGTCACAAGACGGTCCTTGGGCACTTCTCCCAGCATGCAGCCCACTACCGTCAGGTGGTTGACAGCCTCTGTGATTTCGGTGTGCCCTCCGCAATAGGCGATCTCCAGCCTTTCACACTCCTGCGCAATCTGGCGAAACGTACGCCTGACCACGTCGCTGTCCGTGGAACCCTCTGGAAACAGGATCGTTGCCAGAAACCACTTCGGCTTACCTCCCATGCAGGCGATGTCGTTGGCATTGACATTGATGGAGTACACCCCGACATCCTCCGTCACGAAGGTGATCGGATCGGTTTTGGCGACCAGATAGACTGCATCCGAATCGATCACCGTGGCGTCGATGCCTATACCAGCCCCGACGACAACTCGCGGATCCGAGCTGGTGTACTTCGACAGGAGCTCGTCCAACAGCCGCAGCGGCAACTTTCCCATGGGAAGCGAATCCCGATGGGTCGCACCCTCGCCCTCTAACCGCACAGCACCGATCCTCCATTCACATTCAGAACCTCGCCGTTGACATACGTGGCAAGCTCCGATGCCAGAAAGAGGATAGCCCCGGCGATCTCCGCGGCGGTGCCCGGCCGTTTCAGCGGGATGGTGGACAGGATCGCGTCTCTTTCGCGCTCGATGGCCTCATGAGACATGTCGGTATCGACCCAGCCCGGAGCAACGCAGTTGACCAGGATATTGTGGGGAGCCAGCTCAGCCGCCAGCGATTTGGTGAAGCTGATGATCGCACCCTTCGTCGCAGCGTAGTGAGAGTGCAGCGGTTCGCCCCGCTGGCCGGCCGTCGAGGAGATGTTGATGATGCGGCCTCCCCCCTGTCCGATCATGTGTGGAACCACCAGACGGCAGCAGTAATAGACACTTTTCAGGTTTACGCGCAGCGTTTCATCCCATACCTCTTCCGGCATGTCAGCGATGGCGCCATAAGTCCAGATGCCGGCGTTATTCACCAACACGTCGATGCGCCCGAATTCCTTGGTGGCCGTTTCCACCAACTTTACGGCCTCGTCTCGATTGCCGACATCGGCCTGGACCGCAATTGCTTTGCCCGGGGTGTTCTTGTTGATCAGGCCAGCGATCGCTTCCGCCTGGGCGCGGTCGCGACAATAGTTGATGACCACATGGGCGCCGCACTCGGCCATCATTCTCGCCGCCTCCCGGCCTATCCCCCTTGACGCGCCCGTGATCACGGCCACCTTTCCCGACAAATCAAGCATGCTCCTCTCTCCTTGGTGTCATAAATCCCCTGCAATCGTGTGAATGTCGCAAAGAATCTAAGCACAGGGCGTCAAAAAGTCAACCGCTGAGCGGAGGCGACACCAGTTATCGGCGCAACAAAAAAAGCCCTTACCAGCTTTGACGGCAAGGGCTCGATGAGTCTACAGAGAAGCCTACGATTTCGAGTTGCAGCAGCCTATTCGGCAAAAATGTACGTTTGCCGGAACGTCAAGTCGCCCACCTGTGGAAGAACCGGATCAAAGTCATTCCAGCGGCGGACTTTATTGAGGATGCATTCCTCCAGTCGCGGCAGGTTGAATGTCGAGGAAATGATCATGGCGCGGCTCACGCGCCCTTCCGGGGTGACCGTGAAGCGCAGGACGATCTTACCACGCAGGTTGGGATTTCTGCGCAGATAGTACTTGTAGCAATCCTGGATTGCGGCGCTATGGCCGACCACAACCTCCCGCACCCGCTGCGGATCTCGGTAAGAACGAAGCGTCCTGCCGTCGGTGGCGTGCTGGCCCATACCGGTCTCAGAAGGAACGTCCACAAACGACTCGTTGCGGCTGACCGGGATGGATTTAGCCAGCACCCGCTGACCGATCAGCTTCTGTGTGTCGACATTGTCGGCGACGTACCGTTCGCCCTTCAGGGGGACGTACCCGAGTAGACGCAACCGAGCCTCCGGCGTGAGACCCTCGGGCCCGGCAGAGCCGATGGCAGCACCGTAGTCCAAATTGCCTCGGGGAACCTTCAGTCCATCCAGAAAAGCGAGCTCCCGTTCGAGATCCGCCGAGGTGCTATCGGCAAATTGGAGGATGTCGGCGATTTCTGCATAGTCGATCACGCCACTGCCTGCGGTGATGACGCCGAGGAGGCCGATGTCACGCACGCTCTCGGACAGAGCAGCGCGGCCACGTTCTCTGGTTGCAGCCGCTGCTACGCGCTTTTCGCCAAGCGCCTCCGCGGGCGGCACAGTGGTCTCTGCCTTCGGCGCTTCCGGCTCCGGAATCTCCACGGCGGGACTCTCGGCCAGTTCCGACAGAGCCTGAACCGTTCCGACGAGCTCAGGACCAAACCGCTCCGCCTCGAGCACTTTCTCGCTCTCCGCAAGCTTGAGCGAGACGGCCTTCTCTCGCTTGAGCAGCACCTCGACATATTGTTGTTGGAGCTTTGCCAGGGCCTCGGGGCTGCTCTCGGCGGGCATGTTCTCTTCGAGCAGATAGAGCGCACCGATATGCAAGGCGAGGGAAAAAAGCAAAATGAGGAGGAACCGACGATCGAAGTCGGAGTAGACTTTCTTGCGGAACTCCCTGGGGAAGGCACCCTTTGGTGCAGTTGACGGAGGAGAGACGCGCCCCGCTGGTGGTGCGCTCGAAGCGCCTCCGGAGCCAGGGCGCCCGCTCGAAGGCGGCAGAGGCCCTCGATTCGCATTATCCTTCACAACGCCACACTCCACACTTTGCCGGATGGAAGGCCTTCATCGAAGCGCAAAAGGTCGCCTATAAATTTATCCAATCTATCCTGAAAGTCAAGCGAAAAATGCAGATTTTTCTAAGCTTTAACGAAACTTGACCAAGCTGTAACAAACCCCGCCCGAATGCCGGCACCTTGCTGCGACAAGTCGCAGCCTTCCGCTGATTCCTACCGCTTCTTCAGCGTCACCCAGAGGACCACTCTCTTGCCGTTCCGAAGCACCGTGACAGCGACCTTGTCCCCGGCCTTGTAATCACCCAGGGCATACATGTAATCGTAGATATTGCGCACATCGGTCTTGCCGAAGCGGACGATGACGTCTCCGGCTTGAAGGCCGGCCGCCTCAGCCGGGCTTCCAGCGGTTACGCCGGAAATCGGCATACCCCGAACTCCCTCCGCTGCATAGTCAGGGATGGTCCCCACATAGACCCGAAAGCCGCGCCGCGCCGTCTGTCGCCCCTCAGGCTCCTTCACCTTTGTGAATTTCATGCGCTGTGGACGGTTTGCCAGCCTCAGCACAATGTCGGACACGAATCGCACCACTTGCGACTCGCCCTCGGCATTGATCTTGTCGGCGTCATCCGAAGGCTTGTGGTAGTCCTCATGCTGGCCGGTAAAAAAGAAAAGCACCGGGATGTCTTTCAAATAGAACGAGGCGTGGTCGCTCGGTCCGGTGCCTCCCTGCCTCAGCTTCAACTTGAAAGGCCGGCCCTTGACGGCTTCGTCCAGGAGATCCTTCCAGGCCGGTGACGACCCAGCGCCCATCACAACCAGGCTGCTGTCAGTCAGCCGCCCGACCATGTCCATGTTCAACATCGCGATGGTCTGGTCCAGCGGAATGACAGGCTTGCGCACGTAGTGAGCCGACCCGAGAAGGCCCTCCTCTTCACCCGAAAAGGCGATGAACAGCAGGCTTCTGGCAAGCGAATCTCTCGCCGCAGCGAATCGCTGTGCCAGCTCCAGCAGTGCCGCCACGCCCGAAGCATTGTCATCGGCGCCGTTATGAATTTGCGGCCGGCGGTCGCTGGCCAGTGAGCCCTCCCCTCCATAGCCGAGATGATCGTAGTGCGCCCCGATGATGATCACCTGCCGCTTCAACTCAGGGTCGCTCCCCTCCAAGAAGGCCAGCACGTTCCGGGCCAGGCCGTGAACCTTGCGTACGTCGGTTCCCAGCGCCACGCTCACACCCGGGATGTCGAAGCTATCGGCTTTTCGATCCGAATTGATTTTGTCCTGGACCTCCTTCACCGTTCTCCCTGCACCTGCAAGAATCGCGTCGGCCACCTTGCGGGATACGGAGGCTGCCGGAATCGAAGCTCCAGCGAGTCGCTGAAGTTTGAGTGGGATCAGCTTGTCCTCGGGGTCGTCGGCAGGCCCGGTGACAATCATCACAGCGGCGGCCCCTTTGGAAGCAGCTACCGACACCTTGCGGATCAGGGACGTGTACGGGTCGAAGGCACTGCGGGGGCTGTCGCCTTCGGGTCCGTATCGAAGCATCAGCAGAATCTTGCCTTCAACGTCCACGCCGGCGTAATCGTTGTACTTGAGGCTATCCGCCTCAATCCCGTAGCCAACAAAGGCAACCTCGCCTTCCACGACGCCGTTGGCTGAGAAAGAAAGCGGCCGGAAGTCGCGGTCGACCTCGAACGTCGTGGTGCCGTCCGGCGTGCTGATGGCAAGGCGGTTTTCGTGCCCGAGACGGACAGCGGAGATGAACTCGAAAGGCTGGAAGTAGCCGTTGGTGCCAGCCGGCTTCAGGTCATACCGCTTGAACTCATGGGCGATGTAGTTGCCCGCGAGCCGGGCGCCGCGACTCCCCGCCTTGCGACCCTCCAAGGCGTCCGAGGCCAGGTAGTTGACATGAAAGCGAATGTCGTCTGGAGCGATGGAAATGCTGCTGGAGGAGTTTTGTGGCACCGGCTTGCCGCAGGCCCCCAGTGTAAGCTCAAACAGCACGAAAACGGCAACGAGGGCGCACGAGCCCCGACTGCCAACCTGCTTCTTCCTCCTCGTCATCTTAATTCCCTCCTCCTTTGTTACTGCTGGTTGAGCCGCTCTTCCCGGGCGTCTCCCAAGGCTCTCCAGTCCAGCTCTCGTAGATCGCCTTCTGCACGTCACTGGCTTTTTCCAGCCTCTTGATTCTGTATTCGTCGGGCGGCGCAGGATCGAGAACAACCTCGAACTCCCGGAGTTTCCCGAGCCGCCCCACGGTGACGCGCAATGTGTCTCCCGGCTGATGATCCGCCACTCTATCTTGCCAATTGTCCTGCGACACCCGAATTCCGTTGATCGCGATCAGCTCATCGTTCACATTGAGCCCGTCACGGTAGGCGGGGGAGTTCCACAGAACAGTGCGAATGACGGGAAGCCCCCCTTGCTCGTACGTGCGGATGCCCAGGTACGGCTTCACCTCGGCCTGAGCCGTGGAGTCGGATTCTCCTTTTCTCGCGACCCGAAGTTCCAGGCCAGCGTAGCGCAGATACTTGTCGTAGTCGATCTCCTTGGTTCCGTACACGTAGTCTTGGAAGAACGAGTCCAGCTTGGTTCCGGCGATCTTCTCGGCGGCCTGCTGGAACTCCCGCTCCGTGAACCCTCTACCCTTCTTCTGGGCATATTCGCGGAACAGGTAGCGCATCAGGTCATCGAGCGATCTCTTGTTGCGGGTCGAATAGCGAATCTGCAAATCCAAGAGCATCCCGAGCACGGCGCCCTTCGTGTAGTAGGAAACCTGAGAGTTGATGCTGTTTTCGTTTGGGCGGTAGAACTTGATCCAGGCGTCGAAGCTCGCTTCCGCGACCGACTGGAAATGCCTGCCCGGCGTGCGCTGTAATGTCCGAATCTGCCCGGCCATGCTGCTCAGAAACTTCTTCGGCGTGTAGATGCCGGCACGCCGCAGAAGCACAGGAGAGTAGTAACTGGTGAAGCCCTCGGCGACCCAAAGGAGGGTTGTATAGTTCTCTCGGGTATAATCAAACGGACCCAGGGCGATGGGCCGAATGCGCTTGACGTTCCATGTGTGGAAGAACTCGTGTGCCGCCAAGCTGAAGAAGCCCTTGCTGGTCCCGTCCTTGTCGAAGCGGAAGCCGTACGTCTCCAGAGTTGTGGAGTTTTTGTGCTCGAGGCCGCCGCCACCACGGGGCAACATGTGCACGATGAAAGTGTAGTCGCGGTACGGGACGCCGCCAAACATTTTCGCGGCTTGCTCCACGATCTTCTGCATGCCCTGCACCAGCTTCTGGGCATCGTAATTCCCTTCGCCGTAAATTGCCACGTAATGCGGCACGCCTTCAACTTCGAACTCGAGAACCTGATGGTTGCCGATCTCGATCGGCGCGTCAACCAGCACGTCGTAGTTCGGCGCCTCGAAGACGTTCTCCTCGCCCGATACCCGCCGCAGCCCCGTCGAGATCTTCCGCCAGCCACGATACGGCTGGATGCGAAGCCGCAGAGGTTGGTCTTGAAGACCATCCACGTACATGAACACGCTGGCGCCGTTGATGTATCCGTGCGAATCGTCAAGGTAGCTGGTGCGAACGGAGATCTCATAGGCATACACACGATAGCGTACAACGACCGTAGACACCTCCCGCGTCTGCACGCGCCACGTGTCTTTGTTGGTTTTCTCCCAGGTCAGTGCGCGACCGCTGCCTGTCTGCGCGGAAAACTCGATTACATTCTTTGCGAACTCCCGCACCAGATACGACCCCGGGGTCCACACCGGCATGACGAAGTCAGTGTGGTCTCTCTGTAGCCCACTCACTGTGATTGTAACATCGAAATAGTGCGTGTAGGGACGCTCCATGGATACTTCGTAGGAGACTTCTGCAGCCGAGGCGACGGACAACCCCGCGACCAGAGGGAACAGAACGGTGACTGCGATGGCGATAAGGTGTTGCGGTTGGAGCCTGTTTCTCATGTTGCGTTGCCTTCCGTTTATGGTTCGATTGCAGCAAAAGGACGCCGGCAACAGCCGCCGGAGACGAACCTGCAGCCCGACCGTGTTCCGTGCTCGTCTGCGGTGCGGCAGTACCCTCAGACCGCCTCCCTCGATCTCGCCTGCTTCAAGGCCGTGTTGCAGTCGACCAGAACCGTGCGCAGCAGTGAACGCGCCAGCGTCGTATCCAGAGAGGCATCGCGCGGCCGGGGCGCCGGCAATTGCACCGAATCCATACTCACGCGCTGGAGCCGATCCTCCGGCAGCGAGAAAGCCCGGCAAACACGCAGGCCGAATTCAAACCGACTGAGCCGCTCCGGCCCGCCGAGATGGATGCGGCCGTTCCAGTCGATTTGGCACAGCTCCAGCAGCGCATCCGCCAGGTTCTCCACCCAGATCGGAGTTCGATACTGGTCATCGAAGAGCTGCACCCGCCGGCCGCTGCGGATCGCCTCAATCAACCATGCCGAGGCCGAGCGGCTGCTGAACATCGCCGTGCCGTAGACCAGGGCGGTGCGTGCAATGGCGTACGAGCTGCACCGTTCGGCGACAATAAGCTCGCCGTGCAACTTCGTCTGGCCGTAGAAATTGATCGGGCGCGCCGGATCGTTTTCCGTATACCAACTGCCCTCGCCATCGAGCACCATGTCCGTGGAGACATAGACAAACCGCGCACCCACGGCCGCAGCAGTCTCTGCCAGGATGCGCGTCGCTGCAACATTCGCGGCCTCGGCTGCCGTGTGCTCGATCTCGGCACGGTCGACATCCGTCATAGCAGCAGCGTGTACGATGGCATGTGGAGCCAGCGAATGCACCAGCGCCTCCACCTTCGGCTCATCGGTCAGGTCGAGGCGATGCCACTGAATCCCCTCCATCGACACACGATGGCGATGATAGACGCCGTGCACCTCCCAGCCCTCCCTGGCGCGAGCAGCCACATGGCCGCCCACCAGGCCACTGGCTCCCGTTACCAGAAGCTTCGACTTCATGGCTGGGACTCCCCCGCCCAACGCTCCTCGATCCTGCCGTCAGCGTAGCCCACGATCAGGAGATTCACCAGTCCGACGAACAGGCCGTTCTCCACAACTCCCGGGATCGAATTGATCGTCGCTTCCAGAGCGCCCGGATCGGCGATCTCACCGAAACGGCAATCGACGATGTAGTGGCCGTTGTCCGTGACGAACGGCCTGCCGTCCCCCACCTTGCGCAGTTCCGCCTGACACCCGACCTCCTCGAGTCGTCGCAAACAGACACGCCACCCCATCTGCAGGACCTCCACGGCCAGTGGGAAGCGGCCCAGCCTGCTTACCACCTTCGAGTCGTCGACGACGAGGATTTCGCGGCGGCTGGCCGAGGCGACGATCTTCTCGCGTGTCAAGGCGCCACCGCCGCCTTTGACGGCGCACAGCGCAGCGTCAATCTCGTCGGCGCCATCGATGGTCAGGTCGACACTCTCGAAGCCTTCGTAATCGTCGAGCAACGGGATTCCGAATGTACGGGCCAACTCCGCCGTCCGCAGCGATGTCGGTACCCCCTGGATGCGCAACCCCGCTCTGACGCGCTCGGCAAGTCGCTCCAAAGCAAAGTACGTTGTAGAGCCGGTGCCCAGGCCGACGATCATCCCGTCTTCGACATGCGTAACCGCGTGCCGGCCGGCCGCTCGCTTGGCAGCATCTCGTTGGTTCGACATCTTTCCACACCTGATCTGGGGTTGCCGGGGAGCATCCTGGCAGGATCGCCGGTGACTCGGCGGCCGCAGGGCCGGCGAATCTCTACTTCACCTTCTCGAGCCGCTCCAGGTCCTCGTCGGTCCCGAGAACCACCAGAACGTCGCTCTCCTTGATCTTCTGATCCGCCCGCGGGATGACCACCAGTCGCTCGGGCACCAGTTCCTTGACGATGATGACCTGGACCCCGTAGCGGTTGCGGAGATCGAGATCGCGCAAGGTCTTGCCCAGGAACGACTTTGGCGGCGCCAGCTCGATGATTCCCATGCCCGGCATCAGCGGGATGTACTCGAGAACGTTCGGGTTCTCCAGGCGTTGAGCCACACGCACGGCCAGGTCGCGCTCCGGGAAGATGATCTCGCTGGCACCGATGATGTTCAGAATCTTCGCATGATCTTCGGAAACAGCCCGGACGATGATCTCCTTGACCCCGAGTTCGCGCAGATAGAACGTCACCATGACGCTGGCCTCGATGTTGTTGCCCAGGCAGACGACCACGGCATCCATGTCGGCCAGGCCGAGGTTCTCGAGATTGTCCCGGATTCGGGCATCGGCAATCACGGCTTTCTGCACGAATTGCTTGATGGCATCCACGCGGGATTCATCCATATCGACCCCAAGGACAGGCAGCCCGCGCTCCCCCAGGGTACGTGCCACGTAGTACCCGACGGTTCCAAGTCCAATCACTGCGAAGTTAGGCATCGTTTTGCTCCGCTTCAAGTTCAGCCGATCAGGACGGTCTCAGTCGCGTAGCGGAAAGCCGGCTGCCGGCGACGGCCGCCGACGGCCACAGCGATAGTCAACGGACCTACGCGACCTACGAACATGACGATCGCCACCAGCACCCTCCCTGCGGTGGACAACTCCGGGGTGATCCCCATCGACAGCCCCACGGTCCCGAAGGCGGATACGGTTTCGAACACAATTTGCAGGAAGCGGCCCTGCGTCGCTCTGTACGAAAGCCCGGCCACTTCGGTGATGGAAAGGGCCAGCACAAAAACGCAGATGATGATGATGGCGAAAGCCGCCACAGAGATCGCCCGGGCGACCGTATTGTTGGGGAGCCGGCGGCCGTAGAGCACCACGTCCTGCCGGCCCAGGAAGCGGCTGCGCACCAGGGCGATCAGCACAACAAAGGTGCTCGTCTTCACGCCGCCGCCGCACGATGCTGGCGACGCCCCGATGAACATCAGAAAGATGAGAATCAGCAAGGTTGGATTCGTCAGCGGCGTGATGTCGATGGTGTTGAATCCTGCCGTCCGTGCCGTCACCGACTGAAAGACCGAGGCCAACAACTTGGTGCCAAGCGGCTGTCCGCGCAAGCTGTTCCCCCATTCCAGCCAGGTGAATCCGGCCGCGCCCAGGACGATGAGAACCACCGTGGCCGTGAGCACCAGACGGCTGTGGAGGGAGAGCCGCCAGCGGAGACCGCTGCGGTACCGGCGCCAGCTTTCGCGCACGTCGAAGAGAACGATAAACCCGAGTCCACCAATGATGATCAGCGACATCAGGGTGAAATTGATCAGGGTGTTCCCCTCATACGCCTGAAAGCTGGTGGAGAACAGACTGAAGCCGGCATTGCAAAAGGCTGAGATTGCATGGAAGACGCCGTAGAACCAGGCCTGGCTCCATCCTAGACTGGGGGCCATTCCAATGGCCAGGAGCACAGCACCGACTGCCTCTATCGACACAGTAAGAATCACCACCCATTTGACCAGGCTTCCAAGATCGCGAATCGGCGACTGACTGAGAGTTTCTTCGAGAAGCTCACGGCCAAAAATCGACAATCGACCCGCCAGCAGCAACGTAAAGAAACTCGAGAAGGTCATGATGCCGAGACCGCCGAGCTGGATCAGGGTCAGAACCACGAGCTGGCCAAATCTCGTCAGTTGGGTGCCGGTGTCCACCACCACCAGCCCGGTTACCGTTGTGGCTGAGGTCGCCGTGAACAGCGCGTCGACGAAGCGGAGCGGCTTGCCAGTGGACGCCGCCGGCAGGGTGAGTAACAAGGTCCCAACCGCAATCAGGCTCAGGAAGCTGAGAGGCAGGACCTCCTCCGCCCGGACTCGGGACGTCAGTTTACGAAGCGAAGTGGTTACGCGCAGAAGGAAGACCGAAGATTGCATGCTTTTGGCAACGGCCATCTGGTGGCGCCGGTGCACCACGTCGGCAGCGGATCCCTATTGATTCCATGCCAGATTTCTCCACAAGACTGCTAATATATCGAACGAGAGGTGGAATTGCAAAGGGTTTTTCGGTGAGCACTTCCAACGGCAGGACACGCCTTCCGAAGGACCGCCAGGCCTCTCTTCCGGGAGCCAATGAGGCGACGGCTTTTCAGAAACGCCGCGATACGGTAAGCAGGACCGCCGGGGCCGTGGTGCGGGTCTCGATGCCCCATCGCAAACCTTCGCCGCGTGAGGCGTAGCGACGGTTGTAGCGGTGCACAGCCCAAACCGAGTGGACGGCGCTGATCAGATGATTGGCAAAGACGCCGCCGATGAAAAAGACCGCCGCGTTGAAGGCTTCATCGCTGCGCACACGCAGGCGGCGGTAGTTGCGTCGGTTGGCGTCGTTGTCCCACTGCCATTCATATCCCTTTTCGCGGGGGTAGAGCGCCGAAACGCTGCGGCGGCGAAGCTGTGCGTTGTTGTAGTCGTCCAGGCTTGCATAATTGCCGACATCGACGAAAAAACTGCTGGGCTTGCCCTGCGGATCGATGCCGGCATGGGTGGCGGCGAAGAGCCTGTAGTCGTCCCTGAGCCAACCGCCGTAGGTTTGCTCAAAGACATATCCCCCCCAAAGCAGGAGCTCGTTGGCAAAGAAGAAGATGGACGCTTTTCTCGACTGCGCATACCGCTGCCCCCAACCCGGGATCACCAGCGACCGCAAGAACGCACCACCTCGCGATTTCTCCCCCTCCCCTTCGCCCGAACCGTCGCCCAGTGCGCCCGGCTGAATCGGCTCGGGCAGGATGTCGGCTGCCTGCAAGGAAGCATCCAGCGAACGCAGCCACAACCGGCGCGGGCCGGAATCGAGCAGCGGACGGTGAGATTCTGCAGGCTGAGCCGTGACTGTGCCCGCCGACAGCCCCACAGAGAGCGACAGCATCAGCGCCCGCTTCCAGTTCCTTACCATGTCAACCTCACGGCGAATACCGGGAGTGCCTGATCCGGCTGCTGCATTGGCACGACCCGAAATGACGCCTGCAGCGTCCTGTTGTGACGCGCGCTCGTCCAGGCGGCGTCGAAGGCACTGAGAACATGGTTCAGCAGCGCCAGGGCACTCATGTTGGTCGCCCTGCGGAATTCGTCGTTGCTGTGTTTCCGCATCAGCGTGTAGTTTTCGCGGTTGGCCGAGTCGCGCTGCATGCCGAGGCCTGACTTCGAGTCGAGCCAGCCTGAGTTGAATTGATCGTACTTGCCGATGTTTTCGTAGTACTCCTGGTTTTTCTCGTCCGGCAGGTGATGACTGAAGTTCATCCTTTCGTACTCTTTCAGGCAGTTCTTGTCGTTGACGCTGCATCCGCTCTCCTGAGCCAGCCAGCTCCAGTATCGCTGCTCCTCCCAATTGGCGTCGGCGAACGACCGGAACTGCCTGCGCAGGTCGATGCCCTCCCGGCGAAAGTGAGCATAGGCGACCCAGGCTCCCACTTCAGCCCCGAGAAACAGCGCCGCTTTGAGGTACGACCTCGCGTAGAGTTGTCCCGATCCCGGGACGGCCGCCGACATGAAGGCCGCAAGCTTCGGGGACTTGCGCCCTGCTCTCGTGTCGGAAAGCTTCTCCGCCTCTGGCCGCGCCGAAATCCACGCACTCCAGGTAACAGGTGGAGTCGCGAACAGAGTAGGCCGGGCAGTTCTCCACGTCGTCGTTTGAGTCGAATCGATCCCCTGTCGTCCCGAAGACCCCACGGCCGCTGCCCCCACCTGGGCGCCCCCACCGAGCACCCAGATCAGCAGACCGATGAAAGCGCCCTTTATGCTACTGGAGGTCATGTCTGCCTTTCACCCTCGTTTTGAACCCTACCCGCCGCATTCGACCTGCTTCAGTCAAGGTAGCCGAATGCGACACCAAAATAGAACCGCCACTCTTTGCCATACACCTGTCCGCGATTCACCACGCGGTTGAACCCATAAGCCGCGTCGAAATAGATCCGCGTCGGGTAGGCATAGAAGGAAAAGCTGTCGAGGCGAAGCTGCAGCCCGAGGCTTTTCTTGAAACTGTGAAAACTGAGGCTGTTGCGGTCGAAAGCATCACCGTAGTCGTAATAGGTGGCAAAGTAGAGTTTGTCGAAGTAGAACTGCAGCAGGCGCAAGTTGAGCTTCTCGGTGACCGGGAATCGGTAGGTTACGCGACCGAGAAGCATTTTGCGGCCTTCGATGCTGTAGTATGGATAGCCACGGATGCCGATCAGCCCACCGGCGAAGAAGTTCAGGAAGCTGTCCACCGGCCGATCAATGGCGCCTCCGTGCACCTGGAGCGTCAACACGTGCCGGCCCCACAACCCGAGATGTTCCCGCCACAGGAACTCGATCTTATTGTAGGGGAAGACCTTGAAGTTCTCGAGAATGGTGCCGAATTTGGAGCTGATCTCGAAACCGCGCAGTAGCTTGTCGGAGGCACGGGTGTACTGCATCCAGATGGTCCGGCCGCCACGCGGGTGGGCCTCTCGGTCCAGGGTTTGGGCGACGCCGTCGTAGGACCATCTCAGTCCCAATTGCCGCCCGACGAAGTAGGTGTAGCCGAAATTGACCAGTTGGTTCCGTTCGATCGTACGTAGCCGGGCATTGTAGCGGCTGTAGGTCGCCCGCAGCTCCAGGTTCTGGCGATCATTGAGCTTGAGCCTGGCACCGCCGTCCACCTCCATGAGGTTGAACCGCCAGCGGATCTCTCCCTCCCGGGTATGCTGCACCTGGTTGTAGCCTTCCACGAACAGCGTCGGCAGGAGATTGCGGTATTCGATGATGCCGAACAGGTCGTAGTCTTTGCGGCTGTTCATGCTGAAGCCGCCGATGAAGCCGTATTTGTTCAGGATGTCGCTCGATTGCAGATAGGTGCCCAGTTTCAACGTGCCATAGTCGAGCATCACCCGCGGGAAAAAGGCGATGGCAGAATACTGGTTGGCGTACTTGACCACAGGGTAGTCGGGCACCTTGGTGTCATCCACCTTCTGGTATTGGATCGCACGGATGTCCAGCGGCACAGCACTGTTCGAGGCGGAAGCCACTTGAAATGTGGGACGATATCGCAGGTAGCGGGCCTTGTCCAGCGGCAGCGCTTTGGGCTTTTGCAGGATGGCCAGGCGGTATCCCTGGGCACCGAAGCTGGCATAAGCCAGACGCCCATCCGGTGCCACCGACGGCATGAAGGCTCCCCCCAGGACGTTGGTTAGAAGCGTTCGGCGCTTCTTCTTCACGTCGAGCGAATAGATGTTGAAGATGCCGGTGCCATCGTAGCTGAAATAGATCCGCCGGCCGTCTGGCGAGAAAACGGGATCGCGCGCGTCGTGCTCGTCCTCGAGAAGCGGGCGCACCCTGCGCCGGGCGACATCGAGAAGGTAAAGGCTGCGGCCCCGGGAGATGGATCGCGCAAAAACGATGCTACGCCCGTCCGGCGACCATCGCGGGGTGTAGCACTGCTCGCCATTCTTGTAGTCGGTCAGAATCTCCAGCTTCTTGTCCTTCAGACGAAGCAGACCGAGGTTGCTCGTTCCGTCTCGCTGAAACACGAACACGATGGACTTGCCGTCCGGCGACCAGTCCGGGGCGTAGGCCCGCAGCGCCAGGGTCAAACGCCTCTCGGTACGCGACGGCAGGTCGTAAACAAACAGATCGCGGTAGTGGGATCCGTAGCGGTCGACTTTGGTCCGCCGGGCATAGACGATCTGGCGCCCGTCCGGCGACCAACTGAACGCCGTCGTGACGCCGCTGCGGAGAGTGCGACGCCTGCCGGTAGCCGGATCGAGAACCACCAGGGACATCTGCGACAAGTAGTCGCCGCGGCTGGCGAGGTAGGCCAGACGCTTGCCGTCCGGGCTCCAGCGCGGGTAGAGCATGGCCAGGCCGTTGGAATCGACGATCTTCCCTTCCACCGCGTGGTCACGAATGCCACTGACCTGATGATCATACTTCTTTTTCAGGTAATCGCGCCATTCTCGATAAAGGGCGCGGCCGTCCTTGCCGATCACCTTGCGGAAGGCCCCATCCATCGTCAGCCGCAAAGGACTGCGCATCGCCTTGGTGACACGGCGCACAGACTCGGCGCCGTATCGGCTCGCCAGGTAAGAGACCAGCGCATAGCCCTGGTTGTAGGCCCGCTCATTGCCGAGACTGTTCTTGCCGAAAACCCCCATCTCGTCGAAACCAAGCAGCTCCCCATCCAGCACTGCGGTCCGCAGCAACATGTCGCGGTGGCTGTCCCAGGTGTCGTATCCCAGGCCCGGAACCTGGAATTGAGCCACCCCTTCGGCAAACCACACGGGGATCACCGTCCCGGCAAGCGGATAGGAGACGATGGTGTTGGGATAGCCGCGGATGACATCCGGCCTGCGCTCCTTCTCGTAGCCGATCGCCTGGAAGTAGAGGGCGGGTACCCGCCGGGAGAATCGCATGGACGCCTGCAGCGACACCATGTGGGTGAATTCATGGGTAACGACATTGCGCAGCCAGTTGTGCGTGCCGCGAAACTCGAAATCCATGGCCGGCGCCCACAGCTCGATCTTGTTGTCGAAGTAGAAGGCAGCGCCGTTGGAATAGTCGTCATGATCGCGGATGATGAAGTGGATCTTGTCGGGCTCGTACAGGTACAGCGAAGTGATGACGGGCCAGACCTCTTCACCGATTTTGGCCACAAGCTGCGCCGTGCGCTCGGTGCCTTTGTGGAAATGGACGAAGAAGTGGTCCGTTTCAATGGTGTACCACTGCAACTCGGGATGGTTGTAGTCGTCGATCTGAGCGCGAGCGCTGCCCAGCCCCAGAGTCGCAAACAGAACGGCGACGATCCACGCGAACCGCGCCCGCTTCAACCCGATGCCCATCTTACCCCTCCCAGCGGTCTGCTTTTCTTACAATCATTTCACGACAGCGATTTTGATGACAGCCACATCCGTGGCCTTCGAGCCTTTGGCTTCCACCCTGGCCAGATAGACGCCGCTCTGCACCCCATCCAACTTCCACACCGCTTCGTTGTCGGTGCCGCCCACACCAGGTGCCGCCAGTTCTTCGACAAGCTCCCCAGCCAGGTCGAATATCTTCACGCGCACTTCGGCTGGCGCATTCAGTCGATAGCGGATGCGGGTCTCGTCGCCCTCGGTGGGATTGGGGTAATTGTACACGGACTCGACCGGCATCAGACCACCGCCGGGTGCCGTACCACCGCTTGGCGCTGGAGCACGGCCCGACCGCCGGCCGTCATGCTGATACATAGGCCAGGGTCGAACATCGGCTTGGCCGGCGAGATCGTAGGCGCTGAGATACCCGTCGTCGCCAGCCACCAGGAGCTCGAGGTCGCCGTCGCCGTCCAGGTCGGCCAGTGCCGGTGTAGTGAGCGCCTCGCTGCCCACTGCCACAGGAAAGCCGTCGATCACCTCGCCTGAGCCATCCACTGCCAGAAGGAGCCCGCCCTGGGAACCGACGACGATGTCGGGCCAGCCGTCACCATCCACATCACCGACGACCGGAGCCGACATCGACTGAGATGCAGGGCCGAAAGAAGCGGGCCGACGGCTCGGGAAGCCCGCAACCAGCGTGCCGTTGGCATTGACGGCGAAGATCGAACCGTTACTGGCGAACAGAATCTCGTTGGCGCCATCGCCGTCGATGTCGGCAAGAGCCGGCGCAGCACCGACAGCCAGTGAGCCATCCACCGGCGGCAACGCCGGGAACCCCACGAGCAAGTCTCCCGACTGGCGGAGCGCAAACACGGTGCCGTCCTCGGCAACGACAACGACGACTTCCGGCCCGGCCGCCTCCAGCTTGCCCGTCACCGGTGCCGCTCTCACAGACCTGCCCAGGTTCTTCTGCCAGAGAATCTCACCTTCGGGAGAAACGGCGATGACCTCGCCATCGCCGAAAGCGACGACCAGAACATCTCCTGGCGTCGGCACCATGCCCACAGGATTGTCGCCGGCAAGTGTCCGCCTCCAAAGAACGTGCCCCGCCGCGGTAACGCGAAAAACGCTGGCCGACTCGTCCGCGGCTGCCAGCGAGCCATCGCTCAGAGCAACGACCGACCGCAAGGCAGCGGAATTGGGTACTTCCCAGAGCTCGTCGGCGCGGCCATCGCGATCCTCGTCGCGCACTGCGAAGGCAACGAGCCGCGCCACTGAAAAGCCCCGCGCCTCCGTCCCGATCGACACCTCCAGCGCACCGTCGCCGTCGAGGTCGATGCACACAGGTGCGGTTGTGGCGGTTTCAAGGAGTTTCAGCGAAGCCAGCACGGCCAGTGGGTCGATGTTGGCAAGCACCTTCTGGCCGTCTGCCCGCCATGCAAGCACCTTGCTGGCATTCCTCACCACGATGCCGCCGGGTTTGGTGGCCGAAGGCCTGAAGTGTATGCCGGTGGTGGCCAGCAGCACCTCCGGTGCACCGTCTGCATCCAGGTCGGCGATGGTCAGAGAACGCGGTTCCAGCTGCTCGACGGTCGGCTGTGGAAATCCCGTCTGTGCCATCTCCATCCGGACGGTGAAGGTCATGACTGGACCCGGCTCGCTGATGTCGGTAACCACCACATGGCTGTTGGCGCCCGAATTGGCACGGCTGTCAGGATAGCTTGTGGGCGTGAAAGCGACGACCGTGGTATCGTTGACCAGGAGGTTGATCTTGTTGCTGCCCCAAAACGCGTCCTCGGAAACGCCGTTTTCGGAGCCGGCGCCAGGATCGAGCAGGCCATAGTCCTGGCCGATGTCCTGAGCGCCATCCGCCTCCTCCAGGTCGACACCGCGATGCTTGGGATCGGCGTTGACGCGATTGGCGCGGTACTGCTGCCGGATGACAGCCTCGTCAATATGCCAGATCAGCAGCCCTGAGCCGGGCAGGCCGTAGTCGTATTCGTCCACCTGGGTGATGACGCCGATGGCGGCTCCGGCAAGTATTTGGTCGCCGCGCTCATCCCGTTTGAACTCGACCCGAGAGCCACTGGCATCTCGGCCGACGGCGATACCGTCGCCGTTCACGTCGCGCTCGCGATTTTCGATCAGGAAGTACTCATCCCGCGTGATCGGCACTTTGTAAATGCGCGGCCCGGAGGAGTCGGAACGCGCCGCCGCCACAACCAGGTTTTCGGCGTTTCGCACCACCACGGGGATCTCCCACCCCATGAACACCTTCGACCAGGCAGAGGGCTCCGCCGGCAGGAGTCCCTGAAAGTTCCCCGAACCCTGGTCCATCATCCCCCAGCGCCCGATGCCAGGCCGCCCCGATTCGGTATCGAACAGATTGGGCAAGCCGATCTGGTGCCCGAACATGAGGACGGCCGTTCCCAGCAGTCCGATCTCGAACCCTTCCTGGCTCTGGGATTCCGGAAGGATGATCCCTTCGCGCACCAGAACCTGGCCGTCGTCCACGGGAATGCCGGAAAAATCCGTGCTCTGCCCCAGGCCGCGGCCGAGGGTCTCTTCATCCAGAAAAACGGAAGGGATGTCCTTCGGTGTCGGGTCGAAATCGAACCCGAAGTCGCGTCCCACTCCGGCGTGAAAGACGGCGACGGCGTCGTAGCGGCTGAAATCGACGGCAGGGTCAGCGTCGGCGAGCTGGAGCGCGTCCCGGAACAACTCCGCCAGACGCTGGTCGACCAGCTCATCCGGGCCTTCCGGGCCGTAATAACTCATTTGCCGCGAAAGCTCATAACTGGCCGTGGAGTCCTGTGGGAACACATCTCCGACGATGATCAGCCTGCCGTTCGACACTTTGCGATAAAAGTTGGAGAGAGCCTGAAGCTGGTGCTCGAAATAGCCGCGGTCGTGCGGCGCCGGGTCGATGGTGGGATCAGACGGAGGGGAAAGGTCGAACGTGCCGTCGCCTGTCGTTGAATCGGATTGATCGGGCACAAAAGAGACCCGCAACGCCAGAACCCGAAGAGTCTCAGCCGCAACCGGATGACTGGGGAGGGCTTGTCCCTGCAACCATTGCTGCCAGCGCGATTGGGCGCGCAGGGAGAGACCACTGTTGCGGAACGCCGGGCGAGGGGCATCGCCAACAGTGTGGACCCCCCCCCTGACTGAAGCAGAGGCAGAGGTGGTGACAAACAGAATCAGATACAAGCGCCAGACTGCGGGAAGCTTCCACGGACGCGGATTGGCCACGGTTGAAATCCTATCAGGAGTAAACACGAAAAAGGCAAAGCACAAAATCTCGGCCCGCGTGGTCGGTGTGTCCGGCTCGAAGCCGCCTCGGAGGGCTGGCACCGACTCCTGTCGGCCGGCAAAGGGCCTGCTTCAACTGCAAACCGATCACACCCGGGCGGATTTTATTCTTTGCCCTGAGCGAAGGTAATAAATCGACCGACTAGAAGCCGATCGTCAGCGAAAACCGCATCGTGTCGGAAAGTGGATGGCCCTGAGGCGCCGCAACATAGCCGAAGTCGAAGCGATACAGTGAATATTGCAGGCCCGCACCGAAGGTCGCATACTTGACCTTACCTTTTCTGTCGTAGGTATATCCGGCGCGTAGCGAGATAAGATCACTGTAAACGTACTCGACGCCTACGTTGCGGATCATGTTTCTGAGCTCCGTCGAGAAGCTCTCGTCCGTCCACGAGGTGAAGATCGCCTTGTAGAACGGGTCGGAGGTGCCGTCTTTGTAGCGTCGCACCAGGAGCTTGTTGACATCGGCCGCCAGCGTCAGGCGGTTGTACTTCTGGTCCACCAGCCGGAACGCAAAGCCCAGTTTGAGATTGGTTGGCAAGGGATCGGCCTGGGCGGCATCGATGTAGGTGATTTTCGGTCCCATGTTGGAGAGGTTGGCACCGACAGCCAGACGCCGGTACGGTTTGTACAGCACACCCAGATCCACCGCGTAGCCGTTGGCCTTGCCGTTGCCCTTCTCTGCGCCGGCACCGACGCTGGAGAGGTTGCTGCGGATGTAGCGCAGATTGACACCGAGTCCGAGGTTGTCGGCCAGCAAGGTGCCGTAGGAAAGGGTCAGAGCGAATTCAAAGCTGTTGAAGGTTCCCAGCGGCTCCGGCCCACCCTCGCCGGTGATCGTCTGCTCGCCGAGATTCAGGAAGGTGATGTTGCCGCCAATCGTGCCGAGCCCCTCGACACTCTGGCGATAGGCCAGGAAGTCGAAGTAGAGGTCACTGCCGAATTGTGGCAGCCAGTTGGAGTGCATCAGAGAAATCTGACGCCCTTGCTGAAACGCCAATCCCGCGGGGTTCCAGAAAACCGCGGTGGCGTCGTCCGCGACTGCTGCGAAAGCTTCGCCCATCCCAGCCGCACGTGCACCCGGCGAAATCAGCAAGAAGAGGACCGCCGCCTCACTCTGTGCGAACGCACTGCTCGCAAACACGCCGATCGCCAGTACAGAAGCCAACGCTACGGTGAATCGCTTCATCTTGAGGACCTCCAAAATAAAAAAAACCGAATGCAAAGGAACCTCACCTGCCCGTATCAGGCTCACCTTCGATCATTCGGCACAAGACCCATACGATTCGCACAAAGGTGAAAGTGGAATTCCTTCGCAGCCACGAGAGAAGTAAACAGCTCCGGAGCTTTTTCCACAAACCTTTAACGAATCAGTATAGGCGACCTCCGTAAAGATTTTGAACAGACAAATGTAGCGAACCAGGCAGAGAATGTCAAGGACTTTTTGGCGTCTCCCCTGGCCCCTATCTTCATCATCGGCACGATTTGCTTCACTATTGAGCGCCGACTCGATCAAGTGCCTCTACCAGAGCGTCCATCTCCGCTCGGGTACGCTTTTCCGTAACCGCCACCAAAAAACAGTTCGCGAATTCCGCACCCATGAAGGAAAGATCGACACCCCCGAGAATCCTATCATCCAGCAGAGCGTGCAAGGTCTCCCGGGCAGGCTTGGGACCTTCGACGACGAATTCCTTGAAAAAGGGCTGCTCGAATTTCAGTCGATAGCCTGGCAACTGCGCGATGGCATCCGCCAGGTAGTGACTCCTCTGCAGGCACTGCCCGGCCACTTCCCGGATCCCCTCCTTGCCCATCAGGGCCATGTAGACCGTTGCTGCCAGCATAACCAGGCCCTGGTTGGTGCAGATGTTGGACGTCGCCTTCTCGCGGCGGATGTGCTGCTCGCGCGTTTGCAGGGTGAGGACGAACCCCCGGCGCCCGTCGTGGTCACTCGTTTGAGCGACGATGCGCCCAGGCAGCTTGCGAATCAGGTTCATCCTGGCCGCAAAGATGCCCAGAAAAGGGCCGCCGAAGTTCAACGCATTGCCAAGCACCTGGCCCTCGCCGACGACCAGGTCTGCGCCATAGGCGCCAGGGGGCGCCAACAGGCCGAGCGAAATGGGATCGTTCACAGTGACGAACAAAGCAGCACTATCTCGGACGATTGCACTGAGTCGCTGCACATCCTCCAGATTGCCAAAGAAGTTCGGGTGCTGCAGAATCACCGCAGCAGCCGGCTTCTCCAGCTTCCGCTGCAGATCTTCCACGCTGGTGACGCCGTCTTCCAGGGCTACCTCCTCGACGGCGATACTCTGTCCCTGGCAGTAGGTACGTGCGATGCGTGTGTAGTTCGGATGAAGACCCTGCGACATCAGGACGCGGCTTGTTTGCTTTTCCCCGGCTGCCAGCAGGGCGGCCTCCGCGATCGCCGAGCCGGCATCATACATGGAAGCGTTGCTCACTTCCATGCCCGTGAGCTCGCAAATCATGGTCTGGTATTCGTAAATCGCCTGCAAAGTGCCCTGGCTGACCTCTGGCTGGTAGGGCGTGTAGGCCGTGTAGAACTCAGAGCGAAGAAGGATATGGTTGACCGCCGCCGGCACATAGTGGTCATAGGCGCCCCCTCCCAGGAAGCAGGCGTATTCTCCGGCGTGCTTGTTTTTGGCGGCCAGATCTTCCAGCCACTTCACGGCCTCGTATTCAGACAGTGGCGGCGGCAGCCGCAGCTCTCCCTTGAGGCGTACACTCTGCGGCACATTGGCAATCAGCTCATCGAACGACGGCACGCCGATCGCTTCAAGCATCCGCCGCCGGTCCTCGTCGGTATTGGCAATGTAGGGCATCGATGCTCCGCCTGCAGCGTTTCAGCTGATGAGTTTCCGGTAGTCCTCGGCTGAGAGGAGATTGTCCAGCTCTTTGGGGTCGCTGGTCCGGACTTTGATCATCCAGCCCTCTCCATACGGATCCTGGTTGATCACCTCGGGGCTGTCTTCCAGCTTCTTGTTTACCTCGACCACTTCACCCGAGACCGGCGCATAGAGATCGGAGACCGCCTTCACCGCCTCGATGGATCCAAACGGCTCCATCTGCCGGGTCTGGCTGCCGACTTCGGGCAGCTCGACGAAAACGATGTCGCCGAGTTCTCCCTGGGCATAGTCCGTAATCCCGACCGTCACCACATCACCCTCGGCTCGCACCCACTCGTGTTCCTCTGTGTAAAGCAAATCATCCGGGACGTTCATGGTAGAGCTCCTTTGCTATCTGTCACCCGCAGGTCGCCTTCGAAGCTCTCCCCAGGACGGACCTGCGTTCCTTTTCAGGTTCCTTTGCGCTATGCTGCTTCGGGTAACTGGCGGCGAAGCAGTGTCTCGACAAATCTCGTATCATATTCGCCGCGCTGAAAGGCCTCGTCGGCCATCACTGCCCGGTGAAACGGAATGGTCGTCTTGACTCCTTCCACGACAAATTCCTCCAGGGCCCGGATCATCCGCCCCAGGGCTTCGTCGCGGGTGCGCCCGCGGCAGATCAGCTTCGCCAGGAGGGAATCGTAGTAAGGAGGGATCACGTACTGCGCATAAGCGTGCGTGTCCACCCGAACCCCAGGACCGCCTGGCACGTGGAAGGCCGCAATTTGCCCGGGGCTGGGGCGAAAATCCTTGGCCGGGTCCTCGGCATTGATGCGACATTCGATGGCGTGGCCTCGCTGCAGCAGATCCTTTTTCTTCAAGTCGATCTTGCCGTTCGCCGCCACCTTGATCTGCTCCTTGATCAGGTCGATGCTGAACACCTCCTCCGTCACCGGGTGCTCGACCTGGATGCGGGTGTTCATCTCCATGAAGTAAAATTCACCGTCCTGATAGAGGAATTCGATGGTGCCGGCGCTCTTGTACTTCACCGTCTTGGCACCGCGAACCGCGGCGTCACTCATCTGTTTGCGGACTTCCTCGCTGATCCCGGGCGACGGCGATTCTTCGATCAGCTTCTGATGCTTTCGCTGAATCGAGCATTCGCGCTCGCCGAGGGCGAGGACGTGCCCGGCGCCGTCTCCCAACACCTGCACTTCGATGTGGCGCGGATGCTCGAAGTACCTCTCCATATACAGGCTCGGATTGCCAAACGCCGCCTGGGCCTCATTGCTGGCGGTGGCGAAGGCGTTTTCCATTTCTGCGGGGCTTCGAACGATCCGCATCCCACGTCCGCCGCCACCGGCGGCAGCCTTCAGCATAACCGGATATCCGATCGATTTGGCCAGACGGATGGCATCCTGCACGTTCTCCAGCTCACCCTCACTGCCAGGAATCACGGGCACGCCTGCCCGGCGCATCGTCTCTTTGGCGACAATCTTGTCCCCCATGCGGCTGATCATGTCCGCCGATGGGCCGATGAATTCGATACCGCAAGAGGAGCAAATTTCAGCAAAATGAGGGTTTTCAGCTAAGAAACCGTAGCCGGGATGGATGGCGTCCGCGTTGGTAACCTCGGCGGCGCTGATGATTCGGGGAATATTGAGGTAGCTTTCGGTGCTTGGGCCGGGACCGATGCAAACCGCCTCGTCGGCAAAGCGAACGTGCAACGACAGCGCATCTGCATCGGAGTACACAGCGACGGTAGAGATGCCGAGCTCCTTGCAGGCTCGGATTACGCGTAGGGCGATTTCTCCACGGTTAGCGACCAGAATCTTGTTGAACAAAGGATATGAACTCCCTCGCTACCAAAACACCGTCGCACAATTGCGCCGTTGTCGAATGGAGAATTGAAGGAATGTTCGAGAGCACAAACGACCGTAGGCTCAGGCCTTCTTCAGCCGAAAAAGGACCTGATTGTACTCTACCGGTTGGCCGTTTTCGACGCATATCTCTGCCACCCGGCCACTGTGCTCCGATTCGATCTCGTTCATCAGCTTCATAGCCTCGATGATGCAGAGCACCTGGCCGGGAGTGACCTCATCCCCCACCTCTACATACGGGTCGGCGTCAGGAGCCGGAGCGCGATAGAAGGTCCCCACCATCGGCGATCTGATCTCGATGAGTTCCTCCGCCTCGGCCACCTTCGGCGGCTGGGGCGCCTCTGCAGCCGCCGGAGCCTCCTTCGCCGCTGGTACGGGGGCAGGAGGAGCAGAGGCCGGATAGGGCGCAGCCGGGTAGTGGTGGTTACCGTACGAATTCGGCTTGTACTTCGAAATTCGCACCTTCGTCCACCACTTGGAGATGACAAGCTCCCCGATATCGCTTTCCTCGACGATCTTGACGAGTCGCCGAATCTCTTCCTCTTTCATATTCCCTCCGTACAGTGCCCCCGGCGAGCAGCCACTCTGGCACGTGACCCCTCTCGCGCAGGCGTCCGCACCGCGGCGAGGGTGCAAACGCCAAGGGCCCATTCCCCGAATGAGCCCGATTTGTCCGGCCCTCAATATAACCGTTGGTTGCAAAAAAGTCAACTCATTTTTCCCTGCGTCAAAGTCGGCCGAAGCGCGCCAACGCCCGGCTTGCTGGCTACCCCTGTGCGCTGCTCGGTGCTGCGTTGAAGACCTCTGCGTACTTCAGCCCCGAGCCGGTGTTGAACAGAACGACCCGTTCGTCGGCGCCGACCTGCATCTGCGCAACAAGCCGCTTCAGGCCGGCCCACGTCGCCGCACCTTCCGGAGCCGGAAAAATGCCGGTGTGTGCTGCCACCTCCCTGGCGGCCTCGAGAATTTCCTCGTCGCTCACAGCGACGGCGGTTCCAGCACTTTCGCGCAATGCTCTCAGCATCAGGAAGTCGCCCACAGCACGCGGCACGCGCAAGCCCGCGGCAACGGTGCGTGCATTCTGCCACGGCTCGGCTCGCTCTGCCCCCTCGTGGAAAGCTCTGACAATTGGCGCACAGCCCTCGGCCTGCACCGTGACCATGCGCGGACGATGATCGTCGATCCAGCCGAGAGCCGCCATTTCGGCAAACGCTTTCCACATGCCGATGAGACCGGTGCCCCCACCAGTGGGGTAGATGACCACATCGGGCAGATGCCAGCCGAACTGCTCGGCCAGCTCATATCCCATCGTCTTCTTGCCCTCGACGCGATAAGGTTCCTTCAAAGTAGAAAGATCCACGGCACCGGTTTCGCGGCAGTATTCCGAAACTCGCCGGCCACAATCCGTGATCAGCCCATCGACCAGTTCCACCTCCGCCCCGTAAGCTCGACATTCGGTCAAGAAGACGGCAGGTACATCGCGGGGCATTGCGACGAAGGCACGCAGGCCGGCTGCAGCGGCATAGGCAGCCATGGCACCGGCGGCATTTCCGGCAGACGGAATGGCTACCGTGCTTACGCCAAGCTCCTTCGCTTTCGAAACGGCCGCCGACAGGCCACGCGCCTTGAACGACGCCGTCGGGTTCAGCCCCTCGTCTTTGATGTACAGACGCCGCAGGCCGATGCGAGAGCCCAGACGCGGCACGGGCAACAGAGGCGTCTGTCCTTCGCCCAGCATAACTCTGTTCCGCGGATCCTCCACCGGCATCAGGGCCTGGTAGCGCCACATGCCGTGTCCAGACGTCAGAAGCTCTGCACGTCCCGCCTTTTCGGCGGCGGCGAGATCGTACTCACAAAAAAAGGGAGCGCCACAGGTACATAGATGGACAACCCTGTTGGTTCGCTCCCTCTTGCCGCATCGCGTGCACACCAGCCCCGTCAAATAGCTCATGGGTTCTTCACCATCTGAGTTTGCATGGCCCCCAGCTTTTCCCGCAGGATTTCATTGACGATCTTCGGATTCGCCTTACCCCGTGTTGCCTTCATCACCTGCCCAACAAAAAAGCCAAGAAGTTTCTGCTCCCCTTTTGCGTAGCGTTCCACCTCTGTCGGATGGTTCTGGAGAACCTCTTCGACAGCGGCCTCGATCACTCCCCGGTCCGACACCTGAACCAGCCCCTTCTCCGCGACGATGTCGGAGGCCGACTTGCCGCTCTCCACCATCTCTTCGAAGACCTTTTTGGCGATCTTGCCGCTGATGGTGCCGTCGGCGATCAGGTTGAGCATCTCCGCCAGTGCCTCAGGTTTCACCGGGAAGCGCTCCATTTCGATCTTCCGTTCATGAACGACGCGCAACACCTCCCCCATGACCCAGTTGCTGGCCGCCTTCGGGTCTTTCGCAGCCCGGGCGACCGCCTCGAAGTAGTCGGCCAGCGCCTTGGTCTCGGTAAGAACCGCCGCGTCGTACTGCGGGATGCCATACTCGCTGACCAGACGATTTCGACGCTCCAGGGGGAGCTCCGGCAGGCTTTCACGAACTTGCTCGACCCACTCGTGCGAGACCTGCAGGGGAACCAGGTCGGGCTCGGGGAAATAGCGGTAGTCATGCGCAAACTCCTTGGTCCGCATGGGGACGGCGACGTTGCGGGTCGAATCCCACAGCAAGGTCTCCTGTTCGATTGCCCGCCCGGCCTCGATTTCACGGATCTGCCGTTCGACTTCGTACTCCAGGGCCTTTTCGACACCGCGAAACGTGTTCATGTTCTTGAGCTCGGTCTTGACGCCGAGAGCCTCGCTGCCGACAGGGCGAACCGACACGTTGGCGTCGCACCGAAGGCTTCCCTCCTCCATGTTGCCGTCGCAGATATCCAGATATTGCACCAGCTGGCGCAGGCGATTCAGGTAGAGGTAGGCCTCGTGGGGAGAGCGGATGTCCGGCTTGCTGACGATTTCGATGAGGGGCACACCACAGCGGTTCACATCCACGAGGGTTTCATTTGCGTCCACGAACTCTTCGGCGTGAACCGACTTACCGGCGTCCTCTTCCAAATGGATGCGGATGATGCCGATGCGCTTCAGATCGCCGTCCAGTTCGATCTCCACATAGCCGTCCTCGCACAACGGCTCTTCGTACTGCGAGATCTGGTATCCCTTGGGCAGGTCCGGGTAGAAGTAGTTTTTCCGTGCAAAAACAGAGCGAGCAGCAATGCGGCAGTGGGTGGCCAACCCCATGCGGATTGTGAACTCGACGGCGCGGCGATTGAGCACCGGCAGGACCCCGGGCATCCCCAGGCAAACCGGGCAAACCTGGGTATTGGGGTCGGCACCGAAGCGCGTGCTGCAGCGACAGAAAACCTTTGAATCGGTGAGTAGTTGCGCGTGGACTTCGAGCCCGATCACGGGTTCGTATTTGTCGGTCACAGAGACGTTGACTCCTGTTTGCTATGGAGTAAGCGGATCAAAGCATGCGGTTCCATTGTTCCAGTTGTCCAATCGGGCCTGGAGGTCGCCATGTTTCGTCCTGCGAGGGGATCAGGACAACGCCCCTTCAAGGTAGTCGGCTACCTGCAGGATCCGCTCCTCCTCGAAAGGGCGGCCGATGAGCTGCAACCCGATAGGCAAACCGTTCGAATCGACGCCGCAGGGCAGTGAAAGTCCGGGGAGACCGGCCAGGTTCACGGAGACGGTAAAGATATCCGACAGGTACATGGTGAGCGGGTCTTCGAGCTTCTCACCCAGCTTGAACGCAGTCGTCGGCGACGTCGGACCAACCAAGACATCGCACGACTCAAAGGCGTGTTCGAAATCGCGCTGGATCAACGTGCGCACCTTCTGGGCCTTACGGTAGTAGGCCTCATAATAGCCAGCCGAGAGCACGTAGGTTCCCAGCATGATCCGGCGCTTGACCTCGGTGCCAAAACCCTGACTCCGGGACTTGACGTACATTTCCTCCAACTCACGGCTGTCCTCGGCGCGCACACCATACCGGGCGCCGTCGTATCGGGCCAGATTGGAAGAAGCTTCGGCGGTGGCGATGATGTAGTAGGTGGCAATGGCGTAGTCCGTATGCGGCAGCGAGACCTCTCGGATCTCCGCACCGGCCTGGCGCAACCTGTCGATCGCCGCGGTGGTCGCCTCGACGATGTCGTCATCGAGCCCGGCAGCAAAATACTCCCGCGGCACCCCCACACGCAGCCCGCCGACGTCCTTTCCAAGGGCGGCGGCAAAATCGGGCACGGCCACCGGCGCTGAGGTCGAATCGCGATCGTCGTGGCCGGAGATGACGGTGAGGATGCTGGCGGCGTCTGCGACGGTATTGGTCAGTGGCCCGATCTGGTCGAGCGACGACGCAAATGCCACCAGGCCGAAGCGGGAAACGCGGCCATAGGTCGGCTTCAGGCCGACGACTCCGGTGAGCGCTGCCGGCTGGCGGATCGATCCGCCGGTGTCCGAACCGAGGGCAGCCATGGACATATGGGCAGCCACAGCGACAGCCGAGCCCCCCGAGCTGCCTCCAGGAACTCGCTCGGTGTCATGGGGATTGCGCACCGGCCCGAAGTACGAGTTCTCGTTCGAGCTGCCCATGGCGAACTCGTCCATGTTCGTCTTGCCGATCAACACTACATCGGCGTCCTTCAGCCGGCGCACCACCGTGGCATCATAGAGCGAGACGAAACCTTCAAGGATGTGTGAGCCGCACGTGACGGGCGCATCCTGGATGCAGATATTGTCCTTGATCGCCATGACCATGCCGGCCAATGGCCCAGCCTGACCAGCGCGGATCTTCTCGTCCACCTGCTCGGCTTGCTCCAGAGCCACGTCACCCATCACCGTGATGAAGGCGTTGAGGTGGCGCTGGGCTTCGATCTGCCCGAGAAAGGCCTCAGTCAGTGCCCGAGTGCTGATCTCGCCGGATTCGATTCTGCGTCGTGCTTCGGCGAATGTGATCGACGTCAACTTGGCGTCCTAACTGTGGGTGGTTTCCTCTGCGCTTTTCGGCTGCTCGATCTGCTTCTCGACGCTGTCTTCTTCGCCGCTCGAGGCTTTCTTGAACTCACGAATGCCTTTGCCAAGCCCCGCCGCCAGCTCGGGCAACTTCTTTGCCCCAAACAGCAGCACGATAATGAAGAAGATGATCAGTAGTTCCTGAAAACCGATCGCTCCCATGACTTACTCCTTTGTCGTCTCGTGTGTCGTTCCTTGTGTCGTTTCGTGTGTCGTTTCGTGCGTCGTTTCGTGCGTGATCGACTTGGTGTCATCGAGGCTGATTTCCTCCTTGAGTTCCTCGGTGGCACGCTTGAACTCCTGCATGGCGCGCCCCAGACCACGAGCGAGCTCAGGCAACCGTTCACTACCGAACAGGAGGAGGACCACCAGGAGGATCACCACAAGCTCCTGCATGCCGATCGCTCCAAAAAAGAGCACCGGATGCCCGATGATCGCATACATCTTCGATCTCCCTAATACCAGCGTAACAGGTAGATGGCCAGCACGAGTCCGATGAGACCGGCCACATTCAGTTTTAGTGACAACCCCACGGTAAGCGTAAACACGACGGCGTTGAGCGTCACCGGTTCAAGAGTGAATCCGCCGGAGCGCAGGAAAAACTCTTTCACCACTCCAGCGGGCAGGATCAGCCCGATCAGCTCCCCGAACAAAGTCCCCAGCATGGCCCCCAGAAGGAGAATCAGCACAACGTAGCCAAACGGTTTGCGTGCCATGCGTTGTTTCCTTTCCCGGCGTCATTGGGCACACCAGGCCAGCAAGGAGTCGAAGATCTTTCTGCCGCTGGCGTCACCCAATTCAGGTTCGCTGTTGCGTTCGGGATGGGGCATCATCCCGAGGACGTTGCCTGCCAGATTGATCACCCCGGCAATGTGATTGAGAGAGCCGTTCGGGTTGGTGTCCGCAACCGTGTCGCCACCGGCATCGCAGTAGCGGAACACCACCTGCCCATTGGCTTCGAGTTCGCTCAACGTCGCCTGATCGGCATAGAAGAGACCGTCGCCGTGCGCCACCGGCACCTTCAGGATCTCCCCCGGCCGACATTCGTTGGTGAAGCGGGTTTCACATTTCTCCGTGCGAATATGCACGGAACGACAGACAAACCGCAAGGACTCGTTCCGCAGGAGCGCCCCCGGCAGTAGTCCAGCCTCGCATAGAATCTGAAACCCATTGCAGATGCCCAAGATCGACTTCCCGTGTCGGCCCGCCTCCACGACGCCGCGCATGACGGGCGAGAACCGAGCAATGGCGCCGGTTCTCAGATAATCCCCGTACGAAAAACCGCCCGGTAAAATCACCACATCGTATTCGCGCAGGTCCTGCCGCCGATGCCAGATGAAGTCGACGTCCTGCCTGAGGACGTGTTTGAGAACATGATAGCAGTCGTGGTCGCAGTTCGAACCGGGAAATACGACCACCCCAAATTTCGGCTTCTTCACCCTTTACCCTTCGCCTGCCTTTTCGAGCTCGAACCGGTACGCCTCGATGACTGGATTGGCGAGCAGCTTGTCACAGGCCGACTGCACCGTCTGGGCGGCCCGATCGGCGTCGTCGGCCTGAATCCGGAGGCGAATATATTTTCCCACGCGGACATCGTCGATGCCCTGGAAGCCGAGAGTCTCCAGCGCATGACGCACGGTCTTTCCCTGCGGATCAAGGATGCCGTTTTTCAGCGTAATGTAGACGTGGGCGATGAACACGGGACTTTCCTTTCAACTCTCCAACTGCGTGCCCTCACAGCCCGTTCGGCCACTGGTCCGAGAGGCTCAAGTCCACCAGTTCCTCATCCTGTTGCCGGCCTGGCGTGACCAACGACCGCAGCATGCCAAACAAAACATAGCTCAAGGCCAGAGGGAAAAGCGCCTTCTGCCGGAAGAGCACAAGGACGCTCAGACTGACCAGTAAGATGACAACCAGAATCGTGTTCCGGCGACCACTGCCCAAACTGAATCGGGGCATCGCGTCATATTCGAAGGGGCTCACCATCAGCAAACTGACAAGAACCACCAGAGGAACCAGAAGAGCCGGGTAGCGCAGCCCCTCCCACAAATCGTAGTTGAAAATGACATAAGCCGACAGCGTGGCTGCCGCTGCCGGAATCGGTAAACCGACAAAAGCCTCCTTATCCTCACCCGATACCTGGATGTTGAAACGGGCCAGACGGATGCCACCGAACAGCAACGGCAAGAAACTCAGGGCGACACCCGGCGCGCCCATGTGCTCGAAGAATGCCTCGTAGATGAGCAAAGAAGGCGCAACTCCGAAGGAAACGACATCGGCCAGGGAGTCGAACTCGATGCCGAATTCGCTGGCTGAGTGGGTGAAGCGTGCGACTTTCCCGTCCAGCACGTCGAAGATGCCGGCGACGATGATGAGCCACGACGTGGTGACCAGACGCCCTTCCATGGCGTTGACGATGGCCAAGAAGCCGACGAAGATGTTGGCAATGGTAAACAGGCTCGGCACGATGCTTCTCTTCCTAATCATGAGCCATGACTCCTATGATGGTGGTTCCGGCTTTGACCTTCTGGTGTAGCTGAACTTGCAGCTGCGCATCTCGAGGCAGAAACAAGTCGACCCGCGAACCGAACTTGATCATGCCAAAGCGCTCGCCGCGCTTCACCCGATACCCCTCGCGGACGTTGCAAACAATCCGCCGTGCGATGATGCCCGCTATCTGTTTGAATAGAACCTTTCCGTGTTTGGTTTCAATCCCGATCACCGCCTGCTCGTTTTCGATGGAGGCTGAAGGTCGAAATGCGGCGTGGAAGGCACCTCGACGGTAGCGAAAGTAGGCCACCTGGCCATCCACAGGAATTCGATTCACGTGCACATCGAAAATCGACAGGAAAATACTGACTTTATGGGCTGTCGACTGTAGAAACTCCCTCTCGAACGTCTCGCTGATTTCGATGATCTTGCCATCGGCAGGGGCCACCACGATGCCTTCTGCTTGTGGAACCTCGCGCTCTGGGTCGCGGAAGAAATAGACAGTGAAGACAACCAGAAGCCAGGCCACCGCCGCGTAGAGAACGCTGTAGAGCTTGGGTATCCACACAGCCAGGGCCGTGAGCACGACGGCGACCACCAGCAGAGCGATGAGAGTTCCGATGCCCTCCTTGTTCAAAGCCGGCTACTCCCCTTGCTCCACGCCCACCACAGTCGTCACGCTCTGGAGCGTGCCATCTTCCCGGAAGATGCGCTTGCGCAGTTGCTCGTAGGCCTTGCCCACGTCCCCCAGGTCCTCGACGAAGACATCGATGTCGTAGCGCTCTCCGGTCACAGCATCCCAGAAGTGGCAGGTGTCGGGCGAAATTTCGTCGCCGGCGAGTAGCTTGCCGTTCTTGTTGCGGCCGAACTCGAGCCGCAGACTCACGAGCGTGATGCCCCGGCGCTGGCAGAAATCCTTGAGAATCACATTGGCCTTGCTGGCATACCGGTGCATGACATACAATTCTTCGCGGCTGACCACCTCCTTCTTCGCCACGTCTTCCTCGGTCAACGGTTTGCCCCTGCCCTCTGTCTCCTTCTCGTAGAACTCGATGATGGGCGCCTGCAGCCGTGAACCCTCCTTCACCCTCTGCCTCTTCGCCAGGCGGCCGGACGCCACGTTGTGAATGACCACGGCCAGCGGCAACATCTCCAGCTTGCGCACCAACATCGTGGTATCGCTGAGAAGTCTGACGAAATGGGTGGGGAGGTGATAGCTCTCCAGGAACTTGAACATGTAAGCCGAGATCTGGTTGTTCGTAGCCCCTTTGCCCTTTACTTTCCCCTCTTTGGTGCCGTCGGGCGAAACGATCTCGTCCTTGAATTCGATAATCAAGTGATCTTCATCACTCGTTTCGTACAGCACTTTGGTTTTGCCTTCATACAGCTTCTTCTTTTTTCTCATCGATCGCGATACCCCTCCTTTGGAATGTATGGCCCGTGTCATGAAAGGCCGACGCGCCGGAAGATCGTATCCACGTGTCGCAGGTTCCGCCCCAGGTCGAAACACGCCTCGATCTCCTCGGCGCTGAGGCGGCTGCGGATGGCCTCCTGCTCCAGCAGCATGTCTCGAAAAGGTCGCCCCGTCTGCCACACCTCCATTGCGCACTTCTGAACCAGATGGTACGCCTCTTCGCGCGTCAACCCCTTGTCGGTCAGCGCCAGCAGCACCGACTGAGAGAAAACCAGGCCATTGGTTCTGTCCAGATTCCGCCGCATGTTCTCGGGGTAGATCTGCAGACCTTCTATGACGGTGGTGAATTTCGACAGCATGTAGTCCAGGAGAATCGTGCTGTCTGGCAAGATCACCCGTTCTACCGAGCTGTGGGTAATGTCGCGCTCATGCCACAACGCCACGTTCTCCATCGCTGCCATGGCGTTGGCACGTACAACACGTGCCAATCCTGTCACGCGCTCGCACGTGATCGGGTTCCGCTTGTGTGGCATTGCTGAGGACCCCTTCTGTCCCCGAGTAAACGGCTCTTCGACTTCCAGAATTTCAGTACGTTGCAGGTTTCGGATTTCTGTGGCAAACTTCTCCAACGAACAGGCGATAACGGCAATGGTTGCCAAAAAAGTGGCGTGACGGTCGCGCTGAACGATCTGCGTCGAAACCGGGGCAGGCTGCAAGCCCAGCCGCCGGCAGACATACTCCTCGACGCGCGGATCGATATGGGCAAAGGTGCCGACAGCGCCCGATATCTTTCCCACCGAAACGGTATCGATGGCCTTCTGGAGGCGGTCGATGCCGCGTCCGATCTCGTCATACCACAGCGCCATCTTCAGCCCAAACGTCGTCGGCTCGGCGTGCACGCCGTGCGATCGACCGACACAGACCGTGAACTTGTGCTCCATCGCTTTCTGCTGGAGCGCCCGGCGAAGCTCCCGCAGATCCTGTAGGAGCTGTTCACCCGCCTGGCGCAGGAGCACGGCCAGCGACGTGTCGAGCAAATCCGACGACGTCATGCCGCGATGGATGTAGCGGCTCTCCGGACCGACGTGTTCAGCCACATTGGTGAGAAAGGCGATGACGTCGTGTTTGGTGGTCTCTTCGATCTCGAGGATACGCTGCACGTCGAAAGCGGCCTTCTGCCGGATCACTTCGACTGCCTGCGGCGGAATCTCCCCGATTTCGGCCTGGGCCTCGCAGGCCAGCAGCTCGACCTCGAGCCAGGTCCTGAACTTGTTCTCGTCACTCCAGATAGCCGCCATCTGCGGCCGTGTATATCGCGCGATCATCTGTCTCTCGTCGCTCCGGCAAGACCCTTGTCGTCAGCCTTGCACAGCCTGCAGCTCCAATTCGAAGTTTCGGATGCGGCCGTTCCGGTACACCTTCATACGGAGCTTGTCCCCGCCGCGCAGATCACCGTTTTCGATGATGGCCCAGATATCCTCTTTGGTGCGGATCGGCTTGTCGTTGATTTCAAGAATGACGTCTCCGGGCTCCAGGCCGGCGCGATCGGCGGGACTGCCTTTCTCCACATTGGTCACGATCACGCCCGCCAGCGACCGCAGACCGAGGTAGCGAGCCACGGAGTAGCTCATGTCCTCGACCTCAAGCCCGGTGATGAAGCGCCGGTTCACCTCCCCGTATTTGCGCAGATCGTCGATGACGCGCTTGACGCGGTTGACGGGAATGGCAAATCCAAGCCCGATGGAACCAGAGCTTTCCGTGAAGATGAAGGTATTCACGCCGATTACTTCAGCCAGGCTGTTCACGAGCGGACCGCCGCTGTTGCCAGGATTGATGGCGGCATCCGTCTGCAGCATGTCCTGGTAGACACGATCGTTGCGCTGTCGCCCGAAGTCCATGTCCACTGAGCTGATGACGCCGACCGTGACGGTCGGCCGAGCGTTGATGTCGAACAACCCGAAAGGATTTCCCAGGGCGATGACCCATTCGCCGATGATGACGTCATCCGAGTTGCCCAGCTTCACGGCTGGCAGCCCCTTGCCATCGATCTTCAACAGAGCCAGATCGGTGATGTAGTCGCTGCCCACCAGCTTGGCTTCGTGGCGGGTGCGATCCGGCAACGTGATGACGATGGCAGTGGCGTTGTCGACCACATGTTCATTGGTGACCACATAGCCGTCCGGCGAGATGATAAACCCAGAGCCAAGGCTCTTCACTTCCTGCTGAAACCGAAAGCCAGGGAAGAATTGCCGGAAGAAGGGGTCGTCGAAAAACGGGCTGCGGCGTACCACTTCCCGGATCTGGGTCACATTGATGCCGACCACCGAGGGCACGACCCTGGCCACGGCTCGCGTGATGGCGTTCTGCCGCGAGCTGGAAATCTCCTGCTGCGCCGTAGCCGCCGCTGCGGCCGTCTCCTCGACCTCGGGGGCAGGTCCTCCGCCTGGCAGAGTCGACGCTGCCTCATAGGCTGGGGCGCCTTCCTTTTCCCCCTTCTCCTTTGCGCACCCCGCCGCGAAGGCAGCCAGCAGAGTCAACGCAGCCAGAGCAGCCAACCAACGTCGGTTCATTTCTCACCTAAGAGCTGGTCCTTGACCTTGTCCCAGTCGTCGAGAAACCGTTTCAGCCCGATGTCGGTCAGCGGGTGCTTGAAAAGTTGCTCGAAGACCTTGTAGGGCATGGTAGCGATATCGGCGCCGATCAGGGCCGCCTCCACCACATGCATCGGATGCCGCAGGCTGGCGGCCAGAATCTCGGTCTCGATGCCGTAGTTGTCGAAAATAGTGCGGATCTGCTCGACCACCTCCATGCCGCCGTTGGAGATGTCGTCCATGCGGCCGACAAACGGACTGACGTAGGAAGCGCCGGCCTTGGCAGCGATGAGCGCCTGCACCGGACTGAACACCAGGGTCACATTGGTGCGAATGCCCTCACCTGCCAATCGCTTCACGGCCTTCATGCCCTCAGGGATCATTGGGATCTTGACCACGATGTTCGAGTGCAGATCGGCCAGTTCCCGGGCTTCTTTGACCATGCCGTCTGCTTCGGTGGAAACCACCTCGGCATTCACCGGTCCGTTGACGATCTCACAAATCTCCTCCAGAATCTGCCGGAACGTGCCGCGGCCCGTCTCCCGGGACACCAGGGTCGGGTTGGTGGTAACACCGTCGAGCACGCCCATGCTGGCAGCTTTCTTGATCTCATCGATGTTGGCTGTGTCGAGAAAGAATTTCATGTTGGCCTCCTTCGCTAGGACGGGGGTCATCGTAGAAAACCTGCATGAGGCAGAGACCGTGAGCAGGTACAGTAAAACCAGCCAGTTTTCGGTCTCGCTTCTCCAGGATATCGGCCACGTCGGCCGGCTGTAGCTTCCCCCGACCGACCATCACCAGGGTGCCGACAATGATCCGCACCATGTTGTGCAAAAAGCGGTTGGCGACGATGTCGACAAAGAGGGTGTCGTTCCGCTCACTCCAGGTGATCTCCTCAACCCGACTCAGGAAGTGAGGAGTCTCAGCGCCGGCCTGACAAAAAGCCTCAAAATCGTGCTCGCCGAGCAGGTGCTGGGAAGCCTCGCGGATGGCAGTGAGGTTCAGAGGGTACTTGCAAAACCACGAGTAGTACCTGCCAATCGCGCGCCGCCGCAGCGAAATCGTATATCGATACCAGCGTCGGGTGGCGCTGTAGCGAGCGTGAAAATCGTCCCCAACCTGATCAACAGAGAGAATCACCAGATCGTCGTGCGTCAGGGTGTTGAGTCCGAGTCGAATAGACTCGAGTGGCAGCGCCGATCGGGTCCGGAAGTGTGCGACCTGCCCCCTGGCGTGAACCCCAGCGTCGGTGCGCCCGGAGCCTATGACGGTCACTTTCTCCTGAAGCAGAGACTCCAGGCCTTGTTCCAATTCACCCTGTACGGTGCGCAGGTCGGGTTGGTATTGCCAGCCGTAGAAGTTGGTCCCGTCGTACTCCAGAGTGAGCTTGATCGTCCGCATGGGCTCAGACGGGCCAGCCTTTCGCCTTGGAAACGGCCGAAGCCGCAACCAGCAGCAGCGACGCCGCAATCAATAGATAGTCGCCGCGGCCAAGCCGCAGCTCGGTGTAACTGCTGCGCTCCCTGTCAAACGTATAGCATCGAGCTTCCATCGCCATCGCCAGGTCATCGGCCCGCCGAAACGCCGCGACAAACAGTGGCAGCACCATCGGCACGACGGCACGCAGCCTCTTGATCACGCCACCTTCGAAATCGCCACCGCGGGAGAGTTGGGCTTGCTTGATCCGCGTGGCCTCCGAAAGCAATGTCGGGATGAACCGGAGCGCCAGCCCCATGGTCAGAGTCCATTCATCCACTGGCACCCGGAAACGTTTGAGTGGACGCAACAGACGTCCCACACCGTCCATCAAGTCGAGTGGCATCGTCGTCATGGTGAGCAGGACCGCAGCCATGATCAACAGCCCCAGGCGCACACTGTAGACCGTGCCGTGCAGGAGCCCTGAGGTGGTGATCGCAACGCCATCGATCCGCACCAGAGCCCGCCCACCGGCGCCGTTCCAGACCATTTGAAACAGAAAGATGATGACAAAGAGCCACAAGAACGGTCTCAACCTGCGAGCCAGCAGCTGACGAGGCAGGCCGGAAAGACGTGCGGCGACGGCCAGCACGACCGCCAGGACAACGAGTGCCGTCAGGGATGCGGTCGCAAGCAAAGCCGTCGAAACCGCGAGGGTGGCAAACAGCTTGCTACGCGGATCCGCCCGGTGCATCCATGAGTGACCGGGCACAAATTGCCCCAGAAGGATCTCGGAAGAATTGGCCATAGGTGCATCAGAATCAGCAACATCAAATATAGCAATCTTTTCCTGCAAAATCAAACGGAAACTCTCCTTGCCCAGGCTCAGCAAGCGTCCTCCTGGCAGAACGACCGGCGGCGTCCAACTGGGGAATTTCTCCTTGACTTTTTACGATATTCCTTTTACTTTGACACCCGTTTGGCCACAGTTCGTCCATCACAGTTTGGCCCCCCACCTTCTCACAGTGAAAATGAAGCAACGCAGAGTCGGGCTACGCTACCACATCGTATCGAACTCGCATGTTGCACACACATTCCCTGCTTCCTATCCCCATAGTACCGGCACATCTCTGGCAGTATCAACCATCGGAATGGAGGAAATATGAGCGATCACGAGTTCAAGCCTTATGTTCCGGCGAGTAGCGAACTGGCAGAATTCACAGCTCCTGCTCTGATTCTGGGCGTAGGGCTGGCAGCCATCCTGGGCGCCGCGAATGCCTGGTTGGGAATGAAGGCGGGCCAGACGATCGCCGCAACCTTCCCGGCCGCGGTGATTGCAATGGCCGTGCTGCGGCTGTTTCACGGCAACATCTTGCAAGAAAACCTGGCCCGAACTGCGGCCTCAGTGGGCGAGGCGCTGGTGGCTGGAGCCATTTTCACGATTCCAGCATTCGTGATGGTCGGCTACTGGAAGAATCTGCTCTCTTTGCAGGCCTACCTGGAAGGCACCGCCCTGATGCTCGTCGGTGGGTCGCTCGGTGTGCTCTTTGTGATCCTGTTGCGGCGAGCACTGGTGGTGGAGGCCGACCTGCCGTTCCCAGAGTCGGTGGCTGCAGCCGAAATCCACAAAGCTGGCCAGAAAGGTGCCACAGGAGCCTCGTACGTGTTCAGCGCCATGGGCGTTTCGATGCTCATTGAGTTGTTCAAGAATTCCAGCGGCATCCAATTCTTCAAGGAGTCTGTGGAAGGGTTTGTCCAGTTCGCCGGATCTAAGATTGAACTCCTCGGTCAGAAAATCCCCTTCCAGGGTGGGCTGCCTTGGGGCACACCGGCTGCCTCTCCGGCGTTGATGGGCGTCGGCTATGTCATCGGCCCGCGTCTGGCAGCCATCACTTTCTCGGGCGGCGTCTTCGCCTGGTTTCTGCTGATCCCGCTCGTGCTCTTCGTCAACGGTACCGGCGGCGACATCGCCACGATGGCGGCGACCCACGGCTGGGTAGCGGTCACTGGTGATGTGTGGAAGGCGATCGTCCGGCCCATCGCGGTCGGCGCAATGCTGGTGGGCGCATTTTACACACTCTGGGGCCTGCGAACACAGCTCGTTGGCGGTATCGCCAAGGCGCTGTCCGATATGCGCCGAATGAGAGAAGGCGGGCCGGCTCCCTCGCGACTCGAGCGCGACCTGTCTCTCAAAACGATTCTCGGCCTGGTCATCCTGATGGTGGTTCCGGTCACCCTGCTGTACTGGTACTTCACCGGTGACTTCAGCGCCGCTGTGGTCGCGGCATTGGTGATGGTTGTTACTGGTTTCCTGTTCGCCGCCGTAGCCGGATATCTGGTGGGCGTGATCGGCTCGTCATCCAACCCGATCTCCGGTCTGACCTTGACCGCCCTGGTCATCGCCGCGCTGCTCATGGTGGCGATGGGGCAGACCGGTCTGGCAGGCGTGGCCGCGGTGCTTGCCGTCGCCACCGTGGTGTGCACCGCCTCCGGTATTGCCGGGGACATGATGCAGGACCTGAAGGTTGGACACATTTTAGGTGGCACCCCCTGGCGCATGGAAATCGCAGAGCTGGTCAGCGTGGTCCTGGTCTCTTTCGTACTGATCCTGCCCATCGGGGCGCTGCACGCCGCCGACATCGCCAAGGGTGGCATCGGCATCGGCGGCAAAGAACTGCCAGCACCGCAGGCGGGATTGATGGCGCTCCTGGCAGAGGGTATCGTGCACGGCGAGATGGCCTGGCCACTGGTGATCGTTGGTATGGCCTTCTCTCTGGGCCTCATCCTTCTGCGGGCGCCTTCTCCCATGCTGATCGCCGTCGGCATGTACCTGCCGCTACAGACCACCTTCGCAATTTTTGTCGGCGGTCTGTTCCGCGCCGGGCTGGACATCCTCCTGCGCCGGCGTCACGCCTCACCCGAAGAGACCGGCCGGATCGGCAATACAGGCCTGCTCGTAGCCTCGGGGCTGATCGCCGGGGAGGCTCTCACGGGGGTAGTCCTGGCAGTAATGATCCTTGCGAGAGAGAGATTTCAGTGGGGATGGATGCAGTTTCCGAAACTCATCGAAGGGGGCAGCGGCTGGGCCATGCTCATCATCTTCGCCGTGGTCGGTTGGGCCCTTGTCGCTGTGCCACTGCGCGCCATGAAACAAAAGGCCGCATCATGAGGAGGCTAACCCGATCGGCTGACCGGCAGGAACGCGCGAGTCTACCGTCGGGTGTGTATCACTGGGGATGAGGATTTTCAAGAGGAAACAGTCCAGGCAGGAGCCACTAAATCTGCTGGAGCTGGTCCCGCACCGGCTCCGAGATTGGGAGCGAAGCGAGGAGGGGCGCGTCGTCATCCTGAAGCCAAAACTCGGCGACAACCCCATCGGCCGCTGGCTTATGGCCCGCATGCCCCAGCCGTACTACCGTATCAACCTGGACGATTTCGGTAGCCACGTGTGGGAACTGTGTGACGGCAACACCACCGTCAGGGAAATCGGCAAGGCGCTTCGCCAGCGCTTCGGCGATAGCGTCGAGCCTGTCTACGACCGGCTGGCGATCTTTTTTCGGCAGCTCGAACGCGGCCGGCTGATCCGACTCCAGCCGCACTGAGTGCCCTGGCGGCATCCAGGGTTTGCAGATTGTGGTCATTCAATCGTTATGGCGAAAATGGACAAAACCATCCTCGACAAGGTCTGCCAGCGAATCGATCGCTACGACCGCGAGATCATACGCGTGCAGAAGGCCCTCTGTGCCCGTCCCGCGCTGGCGCCCGAGAACGGCGGCGACGGCGAATGGCAAAAAGCCGAGTGGATCAAGTCCTATGTCATTGAGACGTTGAGATGTGACGACCTCCAGGAGTACAACGCGCCCGACCAGCGCGTGGCGAGCGGCTATCGGCCGAATTTGATCGCCCTTTTCAAGGGCCGACGATCAGAGCGCACCCTCTGGATCATGAGCCATATGGACGTGGTGCCGCCGGGCGATCTGAGCAAGTGGGACGCTGACCCCTGGAAAGTAGTGGTGAAAGATGGAAAACTGATCGGGCGCGGCGTTGAGGACAATCAGCAGGGGATCGTGTCGTCGTTCATGGCTATGAAGGCGCTGCGCGACGCCAGAGTGGTCTCGGCTTGCGACGTCGGCCTGGTGCTGGTTGCCGACGAAGAGACCGGCAGCAAGTATGGCATCCAGTTCCTGTTGAAGAAACATCGCAAGCTTTTCCGGAAAAACGACCTCATCATCATCCCGGATGCCGGAAACAGCAAGGGCACGATGATCGAAGTCGCCGAGAAGAGTATTCTCTGGCTCAGATTCGAGACCCGCGGGAAACAGACGCACGGGTCGACGCCGGAAAAGGGCATCAACGCCCACAAGGCAGCGGCCCACCTCATCGTCCGGCTCGATCGTCTCTACCGCCGCTATCGGGCCTCCGACGCTCTGTTCGATCCTCCCATCAGCACTTTCGAGCCCACCAAGAAAGAAGCCAACGTGCCCAATGTCAACACCATCCCCGGCGAGGACGTGTTTTATTTCGACTGCCGCATCTTGCCGCGCTACGATGTCGCCAAAGTCCTCGCCGACGTCCGCGACATGGCCAGGGAGGTCGAAAAGCAGTACTCGGTGAAGATCAAAATCTCCAGCCCGCAGGACGAACGCGCCGCCCCACCCACGCCGCCCGATGCACCCGTGGTCGAAGCGATCAGTCGGGCCGTGCGCGAGCTTCGCCGCCGCAGACCGAAGGCGATGGGGATCGGCGGCGGCACAGTGGCGGCGTTTTTTCGCAAGGCTGGTTTTCCGGCCGCAGTATGGTCGACCATGGACGAGACCGCCCACTCACCCAACGAGTACTGCGTTCTCCAGTATCTCAAAGACGACGCCAAGGTTTTCGCTCATATCTCTCTGCAGGAATTTTAAGCCTGCAGGCGAATCGCACGAATACAATGTTCCGTGCGGCATCCAGGCAGTGGCGCTCGGATGAAACAAAAATACCGATGATTCCCCTCTCCCCTCCCGGTCCTTGACTACGGGGTGACGCTGAGCAACGGGTGGAACACCAGGGCTGCGTTCCGAATTGCCCACCGGTTTCATGGCCGACTTCGCCAACTTGTAACGGTCCAAGATACGCAACAATCGCTCGAGCCATCGAGGCATCCAGCATGACTCAACTTCGACAGGCCGTGCGCAGGCTTATAAGGGAGCATTTGCTTCTGAAAACCGGAGAGAGCGTGGCCATCGTCTCCGTGGGCGACGTCGGTGACCTTGCCGATCTTGCATGGCGGCAAGCATTGCGACTGCGTTCCAGACCTCTCGCTGTTCGGTTGCCGGCTTTGCGAGCCCCCGCCAATGGACTTCCTGCCCCGGTTCTCGCCCTCCTCAAAGCGGTTGATGCATTTCTGCTTTTCACGCCCGTCGCGCTGCACCAGGAACAGCTGCGTTCTATGTCGGCGGGACCGGCCCGCGGCCTACAGGTGGCTGCGATCAACAAGCACACCCTGTTCAGAGTCTTGTCGGCCGACCCGCGGGAAGTCGCCGATCGCAGTCGCCGCCTCGCCGACATCTTCTCCATCGGCAAGAACCTTGAGGTGGAGACCCCGATGGGGACCCAGGTGACGCTGAGTGTCGTCAGGGCCAAGGGTGTGGCGGAGACCGGGCTGGCACACGAGAGCAGCCAGATGGCCCAGGTCCCAGCCGGAAAGGCCACCGTCGTCCCTGTTCACCGCAGCGTCGAGGGCGTGATTGTGGCGGAGAGGATTTTGGGGCATCCGGAGCCCTTCAGCCAGCCGGTTCGGGTTTACCTGAGGCAGGGGGTGGTGACGCAGGTGAAAGGTGGTGCCGCTGCGCGCCCGATCCGCAACCTGCTGGCTCGCGTGCGCAAAGAGAAACGCGGGGTGCTGCGGCTTTCCTTCGGCACCAACCACGGTGCTCAACTCGGCCACAGTGCGCTCGAAGACGACGTCGTGATGGGCACGCTCCATGTCTGCCTGGGTGGTGCCGAGGCGCGGGCGGGCGGAGCCATTTCCGAAGTTCAGATCGTGCTCACCCGGGCCACCATGATCATCGACAAGCACACGATTGTGGAAAAAGGAAGGATCGTGGTGTAAGCCAATCTGTTGCGCTGCTGCCGGTAGGTCTAGAAGGCGATAAATCGCAAATAGAAAAAGAGGACCGGAGCCACCAGGATCTCGCTATCGAACCGGTCCAGGATGCCGCCATGCCCGGGCAGGATGTGAGAAGAGTCCTTGACTCCAGCATCGCGCTTGAAGAGCGATTCCACCAGATCGCTGCCCTGCCCGACCACACCGCAGATCAGGCCGATGGCCAGGGAGTCCACCAAACGCAGGCCCTGCACAAACCACAGATGGAACCCCCAGGCACTGAGGAGAGCAAAGACCACCCCTGCAACCGCGCCCTCGATGCTCTTTCCGGGACTGACGGCCGCGTATAGCTTGTGCCGCCCAAAGCGAGAGCCGTAAAAGTAGGCGGCGCTGTCGCAGATCCAGATCACACCGAACATCAACACCACCCAAGTGCCCGCCGCTTGGTAGGCCAGGCCCACTTTCAGCGGAAGCTGGCGCACCAGCAGCAGGAAGCCGAGAAGAAAAGCCACGTACATTACACCGAGCACAGTGGCGGCGGCCCGATGCAGCGCATCCTTCGTGCCCGAAAGCAGAGCGGCCACCAGCACCGCAAACACGACCACCGCCAGGCTTAGACCTGCTCCCGCCATCCCCGTCCAGTACTGGCTTGCCACAACCAGGATTGCTCCGGCAACTCCCAGGTTGCGAAACGGAGCGCCCCCTTTCTTCTCCGCAAGAGCGAAAAACTCCACCAGGGCGATGACGACAATGGCGGCAACCAATGCCAGGAAGAAGTAACCGCCTTCCCAGGCGGTCCACAGGATCAGCGGTCCAAAGACCAGCGAAACCAGTGTTCGAACTCCCAGGTTCTGAAATGCCAAATCGGTTCTCCAGATGAACTAGATCCTCATACCCCCGGTCAGCTCGGTGACCCGGCGGATGCCCTCGGACCTGCAGAACTGGCGCAAGCCGTCGACAATCTCGACGCCCGTGTTCGGGTTGATGAAGTTCGCCGTACCTACTTGAATGGCCGTTGCACCTGCGAGCATGAACTCTACGGCGTCTTCCCACCTCATGATGCCACCGATGCCGACGATGGGGATGGAAACAGCTTTCCACGCTTCGTAGACCTTTGCCAGAGCGATCGGTTTGATGGAGGGGCCGGAGTAGCCGCCGACCACCGAGTTGATGCGCGGCTTCCGGGTGCGAATGTCAATCGCCATGCCCGTCACCGTGTTGATGAGCGACACAGCGTCCGCACCCGCGCTCTCGGCGGCCCGGGCAATATCGCCGATGCGCGTGACGTTGGGTGTCAGCTTGACCAACAGCGGGCGCCGGGTCACCTTACGCACGGCAGCGGCCACCTTCTCCGTGATGGCCGGGTTCTGGCTGAATTCGAGCCCGCCCTCCTTGACATTGGGGCAGGAAAAATTCAGCTCGTAGGCATCGATTCCGTCCGCCTGCTCAAGCCTCTGAACCACACGGACAAACTCCTCGCCCGTGCCCCCTGCCACGTTCACCACGATTGCACATCGCAGCGTGCGAAGGAACGGCAGTTTTTCTCTCATGAAGCGCTCCACGCCGACATTGGCGAGTCCAATCGAGTTGAGCATGCCGGCACCGGTTTCGAAGAGGCGCGGCGGTGGATTGCCGTCCCGCACCTCTTCGGTTACCGACTTGGTGACGATGCCGCCGAGCGCATTCAGGTCGGTCAGAGCGGCGCTTTCCTGGCCATAGCCGAAGGTGCCCGAGGCTACAAGCACCGGGTTCGCCAGTTCCAGCGCGCTCAGCCTTACGGTCAGATCAACCATGCAGGATCACCTCCCCTGCGTCGAAAACAGGGCCGTCGACGCAGGCAAGCCTGTACATCCCTCCGCCTTTCTTACCGCTGCGAGCAGGCATGGCGCATCCCATACAGATGCCGAACCCACACCCCATCATCGTCTCCACCGAGATCTGCCCGAAGATTTTCCAGCGCAGGGCCATGTCGTCGACACGCGCCAGCATCGCCTCGGGCCCGCAGCCGTAAAGCCAGACGTGCGATAACTCCTGCAGTTCAACCAGCCGCTCCTCGACTGCCGCCGTGACAAGGCCTCGCCGACCGGCGGTGCCATCGTCCGTGCTCAGATCGAGAGCCACAGCCATTTCCCGAAACTCATCAACGTAGATCAGCTCGGATTCAGTGCGAGCCCCAAGGAAGACGTCCACGGCGACGCCGGCCAGTTGCAATTCCTCGCACAACAGAGGCATCGGAGCCACGCCCAGGCCACCGGCAACAAGCAAAGCTCGCGCTGCCGGCGGTGCGATTCGAAACGGGCGACCAAGCGGGCCGAGAATGTCGACGGTCTCGCCTGGGCGGCGTCCGGCCAGGAGGCGTGTTCCCTCCCCAACGACCTTCCATACGACCTCGATCCAGCCCTCGCTGCGGTGCCGGCGACATACACTGAAAGGCCGGCGCAGCAGCGGCACAATCGAGTCATGCACCCGGAGGTTCACGAACTGCCCTGGATAGGCAGCCCGGGCGATCTCCGGGCAATCGAGTCGCATTCGGTAGATTCGTTCCGCGAGACGTTCGACAGCCAGGATTTCCGCGAGGAATCGACCTGCAGGGGGGTCAGGGCGTTCTGCGTTCAGAAGTGATTCCCTTTCCAAGTTTTTCGAGGTGCTCTCTGAGACTGGGGCGCCGGCCCCGCCTTCGCTGTTGGCCAGGCCCGGTCGCGCCTTCGGCACTCAGCCTGCCGCCACTCGTGCCCGATGCAGCGCCAGCACCCGCCTTGGTACCCGCGAGGGCGGCTTTACGCGCCCGCTCCACGGCCTGAATCTTTCTGGCAGCTTCCCGGCCATAGGGGGATTCCGGATAGGCGTCCGCCAGCTTCCGATATTCTGCGAGGGCCGCCTTGGGGTCGAAGAGGCGGTCCTCGTGGATGTAGGCAATAGCGTAGAGCGCCTTGGCAGCGTACTCCGACCTCGGATAACGGTCGACAACCTGCTGGTAGGTGCGCAGGGCGGATTGCGGGTCATTGCGGTCGAAGAGCTGGGTCTCCGCCATGCGGTACAGCTCCTCCGGCCTGGATTCTACGGTGTCGGGAACGCCCAGCTGCTTGGCCACTGCCAGGGCCTGCTCGCTTTCGGGATACCGCCTGACAAGGAACCGCAGTGTCGAATCAGCCAGCACAGAGTCACCGACAAACTCGCGCAAGGCATAGGCGATCGCGTACAGGGCTCGCGGGGCTGCGGGATGATCCGGATATCTCTCCACGATGTCCACGTATTGCCTCATGGCTGAATCGACCTCGGCGTACTCGAGCAGGTAGAGTTCAGCGAGTTGCATCTTGCTCTTGATCAGCTGCTCCCTCTGAGCCTCCGACAGCTCCTGTCCCACTGTATCCGCAGCCGGTGTGGAGTTTTTCGTCGTCGATGTGGCAGCCTGGCGAGAAACGAGGACTTCCTCTTTCTTCAGCGAGATTTGATCCGTGTCAGGTGCCGCAGACTTCATCTTGCGCGCCTGGGCCTGCCGGCGGCGCGCCACGAGCTCGGCCTCCATTCCGTCTGCGCCGGCAGAGTTCTTCCCTTCAAGGCCAGCAGACGCCCCTGGCGCCGTCCCGGTCTTGCGCCTCTCCATCCGCTCCACGGTGGCCCGTAAGCGCAGTAGTGCTGTGATGTCCCTGGATCGCTGCGAAGCCTCATCTGCCCATTCCGAGGCCGTATATTCGGCTCGGACGCGGTCATAATGTTTCTTGGCCGCTTCGAAGTCCTTGAGATCCTTCTCGTACATGCGACCAAGCTCGAAGTAGGCCTCGGCAGAGGCAGCCGTGCGCGGATGATCCTCAATGATGGTCTCATACCACTGAATTGCTTTGTCAAGTTCGCCTTTCCCTCGAAGGCAATCGGCGATCTGCAACTTGGCCGCCGGGTAGCGGTTCTTGAACGTGGCGTCCGCCAGAAGCCCGTTGAACACGCGGATGGCGGCGTCGAACCGCCCGGCGAGTTTAAGCGCTACTCCTTCCTGAAACCTCGCTTTGCTCCTCAGCCGGTGCTCCCTTGTGAGACGTCCGGCTTTGGAGAATGCCTCCACAGCCTTCTGAGGCTGATCCAGCTGGAGCAGTGCTTCGCCGAGATGAAAATAGGCTCGTGCCCTCTTCTCGCGGCCGCCGCTGGCGGCTGCCCTGCGGTAGGCGTCGACGGCCGCCTCGTATGCCTCCTGCTCCAGATAGAGATCGCCCAGAAGCAACTGAGCTTCATCGCGAATCTTCTTTTTCTTCGAGGTGTCCAGAATCTGGCGCAAGAGTGTCTCCGACTCGGCGAACTCGCGCACTTTGAGGTCGGACTTGGCCAGCCACAAGCGTGCTCCTTCCCGGTAGCCGCTCTTCGGGAACAAGGTGAGCAGTTCTCGAAACTTCCGGCGCGCCTTCAAATAGTCCCCCTTGTAGTAGAGGCACTCCCCCAAGATCATCAGCGCGTCGTCGATGTACTTGCTGTCGGGGTAGTTCGTAAGGACTTTCGAGGCTTTCTTGATGGTCTCATCGTAGGCCTTCAGCTCTGCCGAGGTGGGCTTGTCGCCCTGGCGTTTCTCGCGCGCTTTCAGGGCTTGGCGGTACAGTTTCTTGGTGTTGTAAAAGGTGTTGTAGTACGCACAAGAAGGAGCTGTCCCGGCGACAAGGAGGAGAAGAAAGAGGAGCAGGAAAGACCACAGCGAAAAGCGTTCGCTCATTGTGCCTCAACCGACCTTGGCGACGACGTCCGAGCGCCGACCTTGCCTGCCACCACTTCGACAAGCCTCGGCAAGATGTCGCCGGCCTTGCCTCGCAGCGAGACATCCGCGCGCCGGCTCAGAGGGGTCACCTGTGGATTCACTTCCACCACAAAGGCTCCGGCGTCTTTGGCGACCTCCGGCAGAGAGGCCGCTGGATAGACCACACCCGAGGTGCCCACGGCAAGGAATACATCCGCATTTCTGCTGGCGCTAAACGCCTCTCTCATGACATCCTCTGGCAGGGCCTCGCCGAACCAGACCACATCCGGCCGCAACAGCCCGCCGCAACTGCAGTGCAGCAGTTTCGGCTGCGATTGTACGGCCGCCGGACGAATCTCACCACATTCAATGCAGCGATCGCGCAGGATGTTCCCATGGAGCTCGAGCACGCGCTGGTTCCCGGCTGCACGATGCAGTCCGTCGACATTCTGGGTGATCACCACCACCTCGGACAGCAGATGCTCGAGCTTCGCCAGGGCCAAATGTCCCGGGTTGGGGTGCTTGTCACTCAGCAGCTGGCGGCGCCAGTTGTACCACTCCCACACCAGCTCCGGGTCTCGCCGGAACGCCTGTGGGGTAGCCAGATCTTCAGGCCGGTAGTTGCGCCACAACCCGCCGGCACCACGAAAGGTCGGAACGCCGCTTTCAGCCGAGATCCCAGCGCCTGTGAGCACGACGACACACTCGGCAGTGGCGAGTCTATCGATCACCTTCTGCTCTGCCGGCTCCATCGTAGACGAACTGGAATTTCTGGAATTCGGCGTCGAAAGCCGCTCTGTTTTCCTCGACGTCGACATATTCAGCCTCCAGGTGCCGGCGCACATGCAGGTCGCGCGTCACCTCGTTCTTGACTCGCTCGAACTCCAACTCGGCCTGTTTCTCCTCCACTTCCGCCAGCAGGGCCCACACCCGATCGCGCGAGGCCTCCAGGCTGGCGTTGTAAGCCTCCAGCAGGCGCCGGAATTCAGCCGACCGCCTGTCGAGTTTCTTGAGAGAAGCCCGACCTGTTGCCAGGGTGGCCGCATATTCCAGCGGGGCGGGGCGAAACCCCGGTGGCACATAGATGACTTGCAGCCGGCCGAGCAACACCTCCTCGCTGACGAAACAGGGCGCCAAGGCTCGCCAGCCATCAAGGATGCGCTGGCGGTATCGCTGGCAGCGGCGCCGAAAGCGCCCAGTGACAGCTTCGACCTCAACCATGAGGCGCTCGATCTCCTTGCGAAGCAGAAGCTGCGGTGGCAGGTAGCCGCTGTTCTTGAGAACAATGTAGGCCATTCGCGTGGAAGGGGACTGCTGCCAGTAGTCGTCCAGGTTCACAGGCTTACCCTTCCCCGGCAAATTGTCGAACTCCCCCGCCTCGATCGCTTCGCGAATCTTGTGCTCGGCAATCCACTCAAACGCAAACATGCCCCGACTCCCGGTTCGTCGATCTGCAATCGGCCATCAACAACCGGCGGACCAGCGCCGCGACTGAGGAGAATATATAAAATCCAGCAGCGAAAGGCAACGACAAAGCCCGTGCCGCTGCCCCCGACCCTAAGGCGGCAAACGAGTAGGGACTTTATTTCTGAGAAGCGTACTTATGGCAGGCTCTTGAGCGCCTGCAGCCGCTGCTCGGCCTTGGCGCGGTACTCCAGAGCGCGGGCATGGTGTGGATCGAGGGTCAGGACTCGGTCCCACTCCCGGATCGCCGCTTCGTAGTTCTCGGCCGCAAAGAAGACCATGCCACGGCTGAAATACTCTTCGACCTGCTCGGAGAGCCTCTTCTTGCTCAGCTCCGCGTACTTCCGAGCCAGCCCATCATTGGGAGCCCGCTCCAGGATTTGCTCGAAATAGTTCAAAGCCTCTCGGTAGGCACCCTTGTCGAAGGCGGTTTGCCCCTGGATCTGCAGGTCAGCTAAATCGATGCGGTCGAGTGCCTGACGGCGAAGCCGCCGGGCCCGGGCATTTTGGGGAGTGAGCCGGAGGGCAGCATCGAAGGCCTTGAGGGCCTCCGGCCAGTTTTCGTCTGCCATCGCTTTCTCGCCGCGCGCCACCCACTCCTGGGTGCGGCTACGAATGGCGTCTTTGACTTTCCGCAGCAACGTTTGAGCCTCTTGCCAACGAGGATCCAGGTCGACCGAGACCGACGCGGCGGAAAGAGCACGAGACAACTCTCCTTTACGGAACGCACGCCGGGCCTGGTTGTAGCGCTGTCGCGCCACCTTGGAAACGGTTGGCCGAAGGGCCAGAAGGCGAGCCGAGGCCAACTCGTGTTCGGGCTCGTATTTCAAAATCTCTCGGTACTTGCGAAAGGCTTCGACGATCTTGCCGTCGTCCTCCAACTGCCGCGCCTCTTCTACCAGCCGTTCCACTCTGGAGCCGACCTCTTGCAGAGCACGTTCGGTCCTCTTCAGATACTCCTGCGCATCCTTGTGCTGGGGATCAAGCGCCAGAGCGTCGGCAAACTCCTGGCGGGCACGACTGAGGTTGTGCTGGTCATAGTAGCCCAGGCCGCGAAGGTAGTGCTCCTCTGCTTGCCGGTGCGCCCTGGTGAGGACTTCGTCGAGACCCTCTTGTGCCACTTCGTGTTTTGGATCGTACATCAAAACGCGCTCAAACTGCGTCTTCGCAGCCATGAGGTCTCCGGCTCGGAGTTTTTGCTGCCCCAGTTCCACCATCTTTTGGACGGCACGCTTTGCACGTGGTGTGATCTGAACCAGGCGGCGGCGCACTCGTGTCGCATCCGGATCGTACTGCAGAGCTTTCCGGTAGAGCAGGGCCGCGCTGATGTACCACCCTTGACCTTCAAGCCGGGTCCCCTCCTGCAGCAGCGAATCGACACGCGCCCGCCGGGCTGCGAAACGCTTCTCCAGGAGAGTCACAAAACGCAGCACTCGAGGCTCCCGCGGCCGGTATTCCAGATACTTGCGGAAATCCTGCAGCCCTGCACTCAATCGACCTTCACGCACCCGTTGGATGCCCTCCCGGTAGTACCGCTCCGCCAGCCTGGCCGGCGGCTCGCTGATCCGGAAACCAAGCGAAAAAAGCATCCGTTTCCGGGCTCGACTATAGACGATCTGAGCCTGAACATACTGCAGTCGGACCGTGACGCCCAAGCCGAGTGTTTCGAGATCGAAACTCTGCAGCCCGCTATAGGCGGAAAGATGTGCCCCCATCGGCCAGCCCACCCCCAGCGATGGCGTCGTCTTCCCCGACTCAAACTGCAGAGCCGTGTGCACCCAGGGAATGCCGGGGCCTGGGCGGTATTCCAGACCGGCACGGATTTGCGTGGAGAGGTGGCGCCGCGCCAGCGGCACCCTTTGCACAGTCAGAGCCAGCCGCAGCGGACTTTTTCGGGACAGCTCAGGGTCCTCTGCAGGTTTGCGCAGGATCGATTTGTCGGTGGGTGAGAAAAGGAGGCTGAAGCCCAAGGTTGGGGCGGTTACCCCGCTGAGATGATACAGGTCGAGGTTGACCCCCAGAGCAAGGTCCTCGGAGACGGATCTTGCCAGCGCAAGAGTGCCGACATCCATGAGATTCGATGACGGCCTGAATCGACCGAGACCGAAACCGACGGTCCCGTAGAGAGGGAAAAATTGGGCGTAGGCCAGATAGTTCGTAAGAAACGCGTCGTGAACGCTGACAAAACTGAATGCCCCGCGCAGCAGAGCCAGAGCCGCAGGGTTCCAGTAGACCGCAGAGGCGTCCTCGACGTGCGCCACGACAGAGCCGCCGTAGCCAGCAGCTTCAGAGGCCGGCAGATAGCGCACCTGCTGAGATTGTAGGGGAGTTGTACGGGCACCCAAGAGTGCCAGAAACAGGAAGGAAACGATGAGATGCCGAACCGGGTTGATCAAAGTCGTTTACCTGGTGAAGTCTCGAAGTCAGCAGACATGCGGTTGCTCGGCCAACCGGGTCGGATGCAGTGGTCACACCACATGGGGCTCACGATAGTTGATCTCGCAGATGTCGATGGGTCGATTCAGACCCTTGAAGCGCAGTGACCGGGACCGCACCGTGTGGAACTCGCCGTTCGTACCTTGCACCACACTCTCCGCGGCAATGATCTGACTGGGACGCGCCAGAGCGCACAGCCGGGCGGCGAGATTGACGACATCGCCGATGACCGTGTAGTCCATACGGTTTTTCGAGCCCATGTTGCCCACCACGGCGGCCCCTTGGTTGATGCCGATTCCCACCTGCAGGATCACCTTGCCGTGGATGCGGCGCTGTGAGTTCAGCTCGCGAAGGCTGGTTTGGATCTCAACGGCAGCGCGCACGGCGTTGCTCTCCATCCCCTCCCCTTCAAAGATAGCCATAATCTGGTCGCCGATGAACTTGTCGACCACACCGCCATGACGCTCGATGACGCGGGTCTGGAGATCGAAATAGACGTTGATGAGCTTTACCACTTCCTCCGGCTCCAACTGCTGAGTCACGGCTGTGAAGCCGCGCACGTCGGAGAACAGAACCGTGACGCGACGCTTCTCGCCCTCCTTGAGCAGGTCCTCATGGCCAGCGCGGCGGCGCAGCATCTGCACCGTCAGCTTGGATACAAACTTCTGCATGTGGAACTTCTCGCGCAGTTCCGACACCATGTTGTTGAACTCCGTGGCCAGCTGGCCAAGCTCATCTTGCGTAGCGATATCGACGCGAACATCGAGGTTGCCGCGGCCGACCTTCCTGGCACCATCCGAAAGCTGGCGAATCTGCACCGTCATCCTCTTGGTCAGCAAATGGATTCCGGCAGCCGACAGCAAGGCGACCAGAGCCGCCGCACTCACCATCCAGCGCTGGGCGCGACGGATCGGAGCTCGTAGGGTCGCGGTCGAGAAAGCAACCGAAGCGACCCCGACAAAGAACTTGCGCTGCAGGTCTCCCTCAATGAGGGTCACGCGGATGGGATAGTAGAATTCGTAGTATTTGCCCTGCACTCTGGAAACGACGCCCTGCGCCCGCGACAACAGCGCCAGCAAGCTGTCGGGCATCGGTGCAGCGGCCAGCGACGTATCGGAGTCCGCCACGATTCGGCCTGTGCTGTCCGCCACAGCAACATACTCCAGGCCTTCGATGTTGGTGCCCTTGGTGATGTGCACCGCCTCCTGGACCTCGGCCCGGGCACCGAGGAGCAAATCATAGCTGATATTGCGTGCCAGGTTCTTGACCAACACCGTGCATACCTGCGCCATGCTGTCGGTGAGAACTTCCTCTTCATGCTGCAGAATCAGCAGGCCGAAGAAGGCAATCACGGTCAACACCACCATGACGATCACGAGACTGAGCTTCAGACGAATGGGGAGGCGCTGAAACGGATGCTTGAAAGGCTGGAAGAGCCGTGAGAACGGATGTGGTGCAGCGGGCTGTTTCTCGGCAGGGCTTGAAGGCGGAAGATTGGCGACACGACCGGCTCGTTGCTGCATGGGACGGCTCAAAGATGAAGGTTCGTCGTTCGAAGTAAAGCTGCCTGCCCGCGACGTCGGCTGGCCTGCCGACGGCTATTCAATCCAAAACGCCGTGGCCCTTCTCGCGGGCAACGCCCCGGGCCCGTGCAATAGCATGAGTGCTCACTTCACGATGACTTCTTCGACTCGGATCTGCTGCGATTTCATCGTCCGCGCACTCTGCTTGACCCCGGCGAAGTACCAGGCCATCCACAAAAGGATCACTACGATGACGATGAGGCCTAGGACCGGCTTCCTCCGTGGCCGCTCATACCGCCGCACCCTCCGGAAGCGGATGCGGGGTCCTTCCTCTTCCTCCTCGCGCTCCTCGTAATAGTAGGGCGTAAAAGTAAAGCGACGTGTTTGGATCTTTTGGCGAAACATTGCATCATCTGAAGTTCGGCCCGAACTCCTTCCCCTGATTGAATCGATCCTTAGGCTGACGATACCGACGAGACTAGCTAGGCACAGATCAAAACAGTGGAGTGGCAAAAAACTTCGGCACCACGCCTCTTGAAAGCGTTCACCAGCGACTGGCCCACTTCCGAAAACCCCGCCTACCCAACCATCCGCCTGACGTCACGGATGCCGAAGTCCAAAATCCAGTAGAAATTATCTATTCGGCCGCTAAGAGTCAAGGACTTTTTCCCGGCACTAACGAAACCGAAATCGGCCACAATTGATCGGTGCGTGCGGACATAACCGCGCGGCCAGGCCGGTGGCCGGACGGCACGTGCCGAGAGCCAGCCAGTGCGTCCTTCGCCGGTTGACATTCACCCGACTGGTTCGTATCTTGATGCAAAGACAGCGACTCACAACGACCAGCGAGGGTTAGATGGGGACGGTTGGAGACCGTTTCGAGCGTCTGGTTCAAATCATGGCCCGCCTGAGGGCCGAGGATGGCTGTCCGTGGGACCGCGAGCAAACCCACGACAGCCTGCGGCAATACCTCCTGGAAGAAACCTACGAAGTCCTCGAGGCGATCGAAGAAGGGAACCCGAACGAACTTTGCATCGAACTGGGCGACCTTCTCCTGCAGGTTGTTTTTCACGCTCAGATCTCGTCCGAAGAAGGAACGTTCGACATCGGCGATGTGGTCGACAGCATCACCGAGAAGTTGATCCGTCGCCACCCCCATGTGTTTGGGGATGTTCAGATTCGCACCGCCGAAGAGCAGACCCAGCACTGGGAACGGCTGAAGCAGTCTGAAGGAAAAGAGTCGGCCGTGCAGGGCGTGCCCCGCGAGCTCCCAGCGCTGCAGCGGGCTCATCGGGTGCAGCAAAAGGCCGCGGCCGTGGGGTTCGACTGGGAGGCCATCGAGCCGGTGTGGGAAAAGGTTCTGGAGGAATTCGGCGAGCTGCAGGCGGAGTGGCAGGCACAAGATCGTGGCCGCATCGAGGAGGAGTTTGGCGATCTGCTGTTCGCGCTGGTGAATCTGGGTCGCTTCCTGTCCGTCAACGCCGAAGACGCCCTGAGAGCCACCACCGACAAATTCCTGCGACGATTTCAGGAAGTGGAGGCGCGAATCAAGGCTCAAGGGCGTCGACTTCAGGACTGCAGTCTGGACGAACTGGACGCAGTCTGGGAGGACATCAAGAGCGGAGAAAAAGAATAATTTGAGCTTTCTGCTTCTGGGGAGCCGGAATGTTCTCCGGGCTCCCTAGCGTGGCCGCTCTCGCGGGCTATGGGGCAACCTGTCGAAATGGTGCCTGAGGCGATCATAGGTTTCCCAAAGCCCCTCGGAAACGACTTTTGTGTGGCCGATGATGGGCATGAAGTTGGTGTCCGCTTGCCAGCGCGGCACGATGTGCATATGGAGGTGGTCGTCGATCCCGGCACCGGCAATGGCGCCAAGGTTCATGCCGATGTTGAATCCCTGGGGATGGATTGCAGTCCGCAGGATTTCCACGCAGGATGCGGTCAGGCTCATCATCTCGAGGCGCTCTTCTGCATTCATCTCCCCGAGGTCGGCGAGATGGCGAAGTGGCACGACCATGAGGTGTCCGTTGTTGTACGGATAGCGGTTCATGATCACGAACGTCGTCTCGCCGCGATAGAGGATGAGGTTGTCGCGATCGGCGGTCTCCTTCGGTTTGTCGCAGAAGATGCAACCCTTTTCGGCCTCCTGCAGGATGTACTCCATGCGCCACGGCGCCCACAGGATGTCGAGACCTTTACCTTCCCCCATCACTTCTCCTTCGCCGCCTCAGCTTCCTCGACGAGCTTCTGCTGGATGTCTGCTGGCACCTGCTCGTAGTGGGAGAACTTCCGGCGGTGGATGCCGCGCCCCTGTGTCAGCGAACGCAGACTGGTGGAGTAGCGGTACAGCTCCGCCAGCGGCACCTGGGCTTTGATCACCTGGAATGGACCTTCCGCCTCCATGCCCATGATCTTCCCGCGCCGCGACGAGATGTCGCCCATGACGTCCCCCATGAACTCCTCCGGAACGGTTACCTCGATCTCGTAGATCGGCTCCAGAATGACGGGGCTGGCCTCCTTGAAGGCCTTTTTGAATCCCATTGAGCCGGCGATCTTGAATGCCATGTCCGAAGAGTCCACGGGGTGATAGGAACCATCGTACAAGGTGACTTTCACATCCATCACCGGGAAGCCAGCAATGACTCCTTCGGCCATCGCCTGCCGCACCCCCTTCTCCACGGCCGGAATATACTTCGAGGGCACGACGCCGCCCACGATCGCATCGACGAATTCAAATCCACCACCGCGCGGCAGTGGTTCCAGGCGCAACCACACGTCGCCGTACTGGCCTCGGCCGCCCGTCTGCTTCTTGTACTTGCCCTGGGCCTCGGCATTCTTTCGAATCGTCTCTCGATAGGGGATCTTCGGCTCAACCAGATTGACATCGACGCCGAACTTGTCCTTCAAGCGCTTGACGACGATATCGAGGTGAAGTTCGCCCTGCCCGGCGATGATGATCTGCCGGATCTCCGAGTCGTAGCTCGACACGAAAGTCGGGTCCTCCTCATGGAGAATCTGCAACCCCGAGGAAATCTTGTCCTCGTCCCCTTTCGCCTTCGGCTCAACCGCGATCCGGATCACAGGATCCGGAAAGCGGATGTCCTCCAGAATGATCGGCTCGCGAGGATCGCACAAGGTGTCGCCGGTGTGCGTGTCGCGGAGCTTTACCACCGTACCGATGTCGCCAGCGATCAGATACCCCACTTCCTTGCGGGTTTTGCCGTTCATCATGTAGAGCTGGCCGATCTTCTCGGTCAGGTTGCGCTTCGAATTGAACGCTTCGCTGCCGGCTGACAGCTTGCCGGAGAACACTCGTAGAAAAGACAGCTCTCCGACATGCGGCTCGGAGACCGTCTTGAAAACCAGCGCCGACATCGGCGAGTCGGGTTGCGGCGCGCGCAAAACTTCCTGCTGGGTTTTGGGGTCGGTGCCTTTGATTTCGGGACGGTCTGCTGGAGAGGGTCCATACTCAGCGATGTAGTCGAGAAGTGCGCGGACACCGATGTTGGAGGTGGCGGCGCCGCACAGAACGGGAAACAGGCTTCCTTCATTGATCGCCTTTCTCAGGCCGAGGCGCAACTCTTCAGCCCTGAGCTCACCCTGCTCGAAATATTTTTCGAGCAGTTCATCGTCGGCTTCGGCAGCAGTTTCGACGATCTTCTCATGCAATTGCTCAGCGCGGTCTTTGAACTCCGCTGGGATGTCGATCGCCGTCGCCTTTCCGGAGCCGCTTTTCTCATACTGGAAGGCTTTCATGCGCAGAACATCCACGATCGTGTCGAATGCCTCTGATCCAGCGTTTACGGGAAGATGGAAAGGAACGACGGCCTTGCCGAACCGTGTCTGGAGCATCTCAAGCACATCATCGAACTCTGCGTGCTCCTTGTCGAGCCGGTTCATGAAAAAGAAGCAAGAGTTCTTGTATTCGCGGGTAAACTTCCACACCGTTTCGGTTCCGACCTCGACGCCGGCCACTGCATTGATGAGCACGACCGCGCTCTCCACGACTCGCAGCCCGCCTTTCACTTCTCCGCTAAAGTCTGAGTATCCCGGCATATCGATAATGTTGATCTTGCGATCTTTCCAGAAGCCATGCAGCATGGCGGCGCTGATGGAAATCTTGCGGTCGATCTCGTCAGCGTTGTAGTCCGTGATCGTTGTTCCCTCCTCAACACGACCCAGCCTCGAGCTCACGCCCATGGTGAAACCCATGGCCTCAGCCAGGCTGGTCTTGCCTGCGGCCGCGTGGGAAACCAGGCCAACGTTCCTGATTTGGTCTGTCGTATAATCCTTCACCTTGACCTCCAAGCATTAAAATCCGTCGTTGGGTTGAAGATCAACGAAACTCCACCCGTTCATGAGTGGCCCACCCCGGCAGCGCCCGCCGCCGACCCGGGGCGCCCGACTTCAAAGCCCCTGCCACGACACAGCTTCGACTTCAACACACGTCCGGTGCTACTGCGGGGCAACCCATCATAGAACTCCACAATACTGGGACACTTGTACACCGCCATGCGCTCGCGGCAGTAGTCGATGACTTCCTGCTCGGTCATCTTTTCTCCCGCTTTCAGCACGATGCACGCCTTCACCTCCTCGCCGTGCGGCCCGTCGGGGACGCCGACGACGCAGCAATCCTGCACCTTTGGATGCCCGAGTAGGAACGCCTCCACCTCTCGCGGATAGACGTTGAACCCGGCTTTCGAAATCAGGTCCTTCTTGCGATCCACCAGATAGAGGTAGCCGTCGGCATCGAGGCGGCCCAGGTCTCCGGTCTGGAACCAGCCGTCGTGTATGACTTCTCGCGTCGCCGCCGGTCGATTGAGATATCCCTTCATCACACTCGGACCGCGCACCCAAATCTCTCCGACTTCACCCGGTGGCAGACGGTTGCCCGACGCGTCGACGATGCGAACCTCCAGCCCGCGGACCGGCAGGCCTACGGATCCGGCCTTGTTGGTTCGCGCCCACCAGTTGACCGTGACAAGGGGCGACACTTCGGAAAGGCCGTAGCCCTGGGCGATATCGATGCCGAACTTCTGTTTGAATGCATCATGCGTGCGCGAGTGCAAAGGCCCGCCGCTGGAGATGCACAGGCGCAGCTTCGGCAGAGAGATCGGTTCCTGAACGTGCTCAGCCATGGAGTGATACATCGTGGGCAGGCCGGCGAAAACCGTGATCGCCTGCTCGCTCAGCACGCGCACGACCTCGCCAGCATCGAATTCCGGAAGGAGGACGACCGTGGCTCCCGCCGCCAGGGGAATGTTCTGAACCACGTACTGCCCGAATGGGTGAAAGAGCGGCAGCACAGCCAGAGCACGGTCCTCTCTGCGCATTTGCAGGATTTCCCAAAGGACGTAGGTGTTGGCCAGCAAGTTCTGATGCGTGATCTCGGCACCCTTGGGCCTGCCGGTCGTACCCGCTGTGTAGAACACCACGGCGGTGGTCGAGGCATCGAGCTTGGTGCCTTCAGGAGCGGGCTCTGATTCGGCAATCAGTCGGGTCAGATCCTGGCAGCCCTCTGGCACCTGATCGCCGAGCACGATCACCTGGTGACAGGTTTCCAGGCCCTGGGCGGCGCGCAGCGCGTAGGGCAGGTATCCCTCCCACACCACCAGCGCCTTGGCTTCTGAGTCTTCGAGAAGATAGCGGATCTCAACATCTTTGAGTTGGGTGTTCACCGGGATGACTGCAGCCCCGATCTTCAAAAGCCCAAAATAGCTGATCGTAAACTGCGGCAGGTTGGGGAGCATCAGGGCGGCGCGATCGCCCGCCTCGATGCCCAGGTTGCGAACCCCCTGGCTGAAACGGTATACCGCATCCAGAAACCTGGCATAGGTGATTTCGTGGCGGCCGAAGCGTACCGCGATCTGATCGGGGTAGCGTTCTCCGGCCTGCTCGACAAGCTCCACCAGGCTCGAACTACTCGGTACGCTCATCTTACCTTCAGCAAAACAACCGTTATGTCATCTTCGGGAGGTGTGCCTCCGGTGAAAGAGGTCACGGCTTCCAGCACCTTGCGCTTGATCTCGGAGACCCTCAGTCGCTGACTCGATTTCAAAACCTGAATCAGCCGCTCTGGACCGAACAACTCCTCCCCGGGACTCTCGGCTTCGGTGACGCCGTCAGTGTAGAGGCAAAGCAGATCCCCAGGGGCAAGCGAAATCTGTCCCCGCTCGTATTCCACCTGTGAAGAAAAGCCCAGGATCAGCCCGCCCACATCGAGCCGCTCGACTCGACCGTCGGCACGGAGCAAAATCGGCGGGTTGTGCCCGGCGTTGCAGTATTCCAGAACAAGCTCTACAGGGTCGAGAACCGAATAGAAGAAAGTGGCAAATCCTCCTTCCAGAAGGTTCTCCATAAAGCGGCGATTTAGCCTGGCCATGAGCTTGTTCACCGCCAGCCCTCGCCGCACCTCACTGCGATACCTGCCAAAGAGGGTTGCCATCATGATCGCCCCAGGGGTGCCCTTCCCGGACACGTCGCCGATGGCAATGGCAATCCGCCCATCGGAAAACTTCACCGCGTCGTAGAGGTCACCGCTGACATGACGGCTGGGAAGATTCACAGCCGTCAGTGAAGCGGTTCGGGCCCTGGGCATCTTCCTTGGAAGAAGGGCCTGTTGAATCTCGCGGGCGAATCGCAGCTCTCGTTCGAGAGCGTGCTTGAGCACGACCTCGTGATGGAGACGGGCACGCTCAATGGCGGCAGCGGCCTGGCTCGCCAGGGCTTCGAGAAGAGCAAGGTGACGCCTGCCGAAGGCCTCCGGCCGGTCGCTCTCGAGATTGAACACGCCGATCACCTCGCCACCACTGATCAGCGGCACGGCGATTTCCGACCTGGTGCTTGGCTGGGCTTCAACGTATCGCCGGTCCACCCGCACATCCGGCACAATCACCGATTCACCGCTCTTGGCGACCCAGCCTGACACGCCCTCACCGATTTTCAGACGCAGCTTCTCCACTGCGTTGCGTGCGTAGCCGCGGTGCACCAGCTTTTCGATCTCTCCCGTCTCTTTGTTGATCAGGAAAATCACCGCCTGGTCGTAGGGCACGATCTTGTGGAGACCGTCGATAATCGTATCGAGCACGTGCGGCAGATCCAACGAAGCCCCCATCTGCTTGACGACGTCCAGGAGAGTCTCTTTCTCGAGCGCCTCCCGGCGATACCGGCGACGCAGCGTCGCCTGCTCGATCAGCCGGGCACCCAGATCGCCCAGCGCCGGCCATCTATCCACCAGGCCTGGCCGCGTTGCGACCTGCCAGTCAACCTGGTCAAAGAACAGAAGCCCCCGGGGCCGGTTCTCGCAGCTGAAAACAATGGCCCATTTGAAAGAGCGCTCCTCGATCATCCGCCGGCAGAACGGCGATTCGGAGGCGAATCTCGCCAGCTCATACAATCCGGGCCGCGAGAGCGTCACGCCAAAGGCGTCGAGCTGTTGGAGCACAAAACTCTCGCCCGACTCGGCGCGGAACTTCCACCCGTCATCCGCAGACTCTGCCAAAAAAAAGAGAGCCTTTTGAGCTCCCAGTATCGTTCTGACTTCCTCTACGAGGCGTGAGACCGACGCGTTCTGATCAAGGGTCGCTTCTACCCAACTACAAAGGCCCTGAAGAGCTTCCTCTGGTGTCTGTTGAGTTACCTCCGCAGGTGCCCCTGAAGATGCCACGTCGGCGCTCATCCACGTGCGTCTTGCTTGAAGCTTTGCGCAGCCCCCTCGGCCGTCTTGTAGGTCTTGAAGATTGTGTTCAGCTTTGTCATCACCAGGATCCCCTCCATCAGCTCGTTCACACCTGCAAGACGCAGGTCACCACCCCGCTGGCGGAGAGAAGTGAGGGCCGAGATGAGAATGCCGAGGCCGGAGCTGTTCATGCGCTTCACCTCTTCGAGGTCGACAACGATCTGCGTGACCCCTTGGTCGATAAGCTCATAAACGGCCTGCCGAAAATCCTCGGAATCAGGCGGTCCGCCCAGGAGCTTGCCGCTCAGGCTCAACACCGCTACATCATCGATCATTCGCTTTTTGATCTTCATCCGACCCTCCTCTGTTCTTCGCTCTCAGGCGATCTACGCAGGCGACAACTCGGACTTAGTATAAGAGTTGAGCGTCTAAAAGTCAAGAAGAAAGTTGGCGCTAGAAACTCAAGAAACCAGCCCTTACGCCCATTTGTCCGCGGCGCCTTCTGTTCTTCTCGAGAAGCCATGGCGGCAGGCAGGCATCCGCGTCTGGGGTGCACAACGGCCTCGGATGGGCGAAGCGAACCGGGCTCCGGTCAATTGCCTATTGACATTTCAGGGCTGCTTTTGTATATTATGCCCGTTACAACGGATCAGAAACCCAGGTGATAAATGGCGCATAGCAAATCGGCAAAAAAGAGAATTCGGCAGAGCGAGAAAGCGCGGATACATAACCGCCATTACCGCTCTATGATGAAAACGTTTATCAAGCGGGTGCTGGCGGCTCCGGACAAGACAGCCGCGGAGGCGGAGTTGCGCACCACTGTCGCGCTTCTGGACAAATTGGCGTCGAAACGGATCATTCATCGAAATAAGGCGGCCAACCAGAAATCGAGGTTGACTCGCTACGTCAATCAGCTGACCTAGATCACAATCCTCCAGTACGAAGTTTGAAACCGGGTGTGCGTCACGACCGGTAACCCCCCTAATCCCGGTGTGACAGTCGCCCGGTTTCTTTTTGCCCGCCGCCGGGTGCAGACTTCCCTGAAAACCAAAAGGGCAGGACATTCGTCCCGCCCTCATGCTTGCGGCCGCAGCAACAGCGAAGCATAGTTTCGTTGCGGCACCTCGGAAAGCAGCGCCACCGGTGAAGTTCAGTATCGATCACCCAGCTTGTAGTTGGGGGCCTCGCGTGTGATGATGACGTCGTGAGGATGACTCTCGCGCAAACCCGAGGCGGTGGTGCGCACGAACCGAGCCTGCTTGAGCGCCTCAATGTTCGGTGCTCCGCAATACCCCATCGACGCGCGAAGCCCACCGACCATCTGGAAGACGACCTCACCAAGCTTGCCTCGGTAGGGGATGCGGCCCTCGATGCCCTCCGGCACCAGTTTCTTGACGTTTTCCTCCCCTTCCTGAAAGTAGCGGTCCCCACTGCCCTGCCGCATGGCCGAAAGTGAGCCCATCGCCCGATAGACCTTGTAGCTCCTGCCCTGAAGAAAGACCTCTTCGCCGGGGCTCTCCTCGGTTCCTGCAAACAGATTGCCGATCATGACGGCGTCGGCGCCTGCCGCAATCGCCTTGGCGATGTCGCCAGTCTGCTTGACACCGCCGTCGGCGATCAAGGGAACTCCATGTTTGACGCATGCCTCGGCGCATTGCATGATGGCCGTCAACTGCGGCACGCCAACCCCTGCAACGATTCGCGTCGTGCAAATCGACCCGGGACCGATGCCCACCTTGATCGCATCCGCACCGGCGGTGATGAGATCTTCGGCAGCCTGGCGGGTGGCGACATTGCCCGCCATCAACTCCACGGTCGGAAAGCGCTCCTTAAGGAGCTGTACGGTTTTCAGCACACCTTGCGAGTGGCCGTGCGCCGTGTCGACGACGAGGATGTCAACCTGAGCATCCACCAGCGCCTGAGCCCGCTCCATCGTGTCTGAGGCCACACCGACGGCCGCCGCCGACAGCAGTCGCCCCTGGGAATCTTTGGCGGCGTTGGGAAACTTGCGCTTCTTTTCGATATCTTTTACCGTGATCAAGCCACGCAGGTGACCCTGTTCATCCACGACGGGGAGCTTCTCGATGCGATGCCGATGCAGCAGTTGCTCGGCTTCTTTCAGGGTCGTGCCGATCGGCACGGTGACCAGGTTCTCTTTGGTCATGAACTTGCCCACGGGCTCGCTGAATGCCGGCTGGAACCGCAGGTCGCGGTTTGTCAAGATGCCGACCAGTTTGTTATCATCATCCACGATGGGCACGCCGGAAATGCGGTAGCGCTGCATCAAGGCCAGGGCCTCGCCGACGGTGCGGTCGGCACCAAGCGTGATCGGATTGGTGATCATCCCACTCTCGGAACGCTTGACCCGGTCGACTTCCTCGGCCTGACGCGAAATCGACATGTTCTTGTGGATGACACCCACACCGCCTTCTCTCGCCAAAGCGATCGCCAGCCGCGACTCGGTCACGGTGTCCATGGCGGCACTGACCAGAGGAATGTTGAGACGCAAGTTGCGTGTGATCCGCGTCTCCGTGTTGACCTGTTTCGGCAACACCGACGACTTGGCCGGAACCAGCAGCACGTCGTCGAATGTCAAACCGACATCAATCACCTTTTCCATCATTCTGCCCGATGTTTGTTCCTCGCAGAGTTCAAAGCTGCCCCACCAGGGGCTGGACCGCCTGCAACAGTTCGCCCGTGCGGATCAGTCGTTTCGCCGCGGCGATGTCCAGATGGAGCAAACGATCCCGATCGAGATGGGGCACCTGCGCCCGCACGGCCTCCAGCGCGGCCTTGGTTGCCGGAGCCGGTTGCAGAGGACTCCGCAGGTCGAGCCCCTGGCAGGCACACAGAAGTTCGATGGCCAGCACAGTCTCGGTATTTTCGACGATGTCGCGCGCCTGCCGGGCGGCCACGGAGCCCATGCTTACGTAGTCTTCCTTGTTCGCGGAAGTGGGGATCGAATCGACCGAGGCGGGGTGCGCCAACACTTTGTTCTCGGAGACCAGACTCGCCGCCGTCACCTGAGCGATCATGAATCCGGAATTCAAACCTCCATGTTCTGTCAGGAATCCGGCCATGTCACTCATGTCCGGATCGCACAGGTACTCGATTCGACGTTCCGAAATGTTCGCCAGCTGCGCCATGACCTGGGCAAGGAGATCCATGGCGATGGCCACAGGATGGCCGTGGAAATTCCCCCCGGAGAGAACTTCGCCTTCCTCTGCAAACACCAGCGGGTTGTCGGTCGCCGCATTGATCTCTGCTTCGAGAACACTGCGCACGTAGCCGACGGCATCGCGAATGGCACCGTGGACCTGCGGCATGCAGCGCACGCTGTAGGCATCTTGAACGCGGCTACAGGTGACGTGCGACTGTCGGATTTCACTCCCTTCGATGAGCTTCCGCAGGTTTTCGGCGACGCGAATCTGACCCGGCAGCCCACGTGCCAGTTGAATGCGGGCGTCCCAGGCCACAGGCGTGGCGAGCAACCCTTCGGCGCTCATCGTACCGATGAGGTCGGCGTGGCGGCACAGGTTCTCGGCCTGAAGGAGACTGAGGCTTCCGATGGCAGTCATGAACTGGGTTCCGTTCAGCAGAGCCAGGCCCTCTTTCGCCTGCAAACGGAGCAGCGGGATCTCAGCCGCCTCCATCGCCTGCCGTCCAGGCAGACGCTGCCCACGGTAGACGGCCTCACCAAGACCGACCATCGGCAGCGTCATGTGCGCCAGGGGTGCCAGATCACCGGAGGCGCCTACCGAACCCTGCTCCGGAATGACAGGATGAACACCGCGGCGGAGCATTTCGAGCAGCGTTTGAGCGGTTTCCAACCGGCACCCCGAATACCCTTTGGCCAGCGTATTCAGCTTCAAAACCAAAACGGCGCGGGTGACCTCCTCCGGGAGGGCCGGGCCCACGCCTGCAGCATGACTGACCACCAGATTCTCTTGTAGTTTTTCGATGTCGCTGTCGGGAATTCGCACGTCCGCAAATCGCCCAAAGCCGGTGTTGACGCCGTAGGCCACCTCGCCGCTGCGGAGAAGCTGGCTGATCACCTGCCGCGACGCCCGAATACGCTCCACAGCTTGGGGCGTCAGGTTGATGTCAGTAAAGCCGGCAGCGACGTCGGCCACATCTTCAAGGGCGAGCGTCTCTCCATCAATGCCCAGAGGGCGTGTGCGGGAAGACCCCATGTGGCTCCCTCTGTTGTCGACTCGTACGGCATCACGGAATTCTTGACTCCAATTGTAATCAAAATTGCCCTCAGAAGCAACCGCTTTCTCCAAACAAAAAAGCCAGGCCTCACAGAAAAAGCGAGGCCTGGCCCAAGCGGTCCGTCCCGTTCTCAGAAAATGCGCTTGGTCAAGATGGTTCGGACTTTCCAGATCAGCCCATGCCCCTGGGAGTGGCTCCCTATCGGCTTCTTTTCACCGCGACCGTTCACGCTTCCATTGCCGCCGGCCATGTCGCTCCAGCTCTGCCTCACGGCTTCGAATTCCCTCATGACGTATTCACGCTTTCGTTCCAAGTCGCGATCGCGAACCCGGTAGGAGTGCAGGAACTCGATGCCAAGTCGGACGGCCTCTACCGCGGCATGCGTCTGTGCCGTCTTCTTGCGGCAGATCTCGTCGACGACTTGCAGGAACTCTGCCGAGAAAGCATGGATCGGCCTCAGGTCGAGCTTGAAGGCGTTATCTCGCACCGCGCGCAAAATGTCGTGGACCCGCTGCCAGGTGCTGTCTTCTTGGGGATCCCGCACCAGCTCCTCCAGCATCTCCCTCAACGATTGGATCCGGACCTCAAGCTCCTCCGCGAACACTTGCGCGAAGAGATCGAATTCCCTCGCAATTTCGGGACCCCAGGTTGAGGTGTCTGCGGGGTCTGCGGCCGCAGCCGAATCTTCATACGCACCAGCACCCGATTCTTCGAGGCCTGCAGGCTCTTCCTCATACGACTCTCCGGGTATCTCGTCGCTGCGTTGCTGATCCTCTGTTGCGGGTTCCTCGAGGGGTACCTCGGGCAGGGCCTGCGGCTGCTCTTCATGAGGCACCTCCTCAGATGCCCCGGGCTCAGCCTCCTGGCCCGGCACCAGCGGCTCTGCTGAACCTCGGGCTTTCGTCTCGCTCAGCAGTCGCAGCAGGCCCTCATCCTCGACGATATCAAACAGCTCTACCTCGTCGCCGGAAGGCTGCCGCGCGCTCTCGGAATCGTCCAGAACAAATGTGAGGGGTTGCTCCTCTGCAGGCTGCCGGCCTGCGGGTTGGTCCTGCTCATCCATCATGCGCCGCAGGACGCTCACAGCCTCGAGGATGTTCTGCCGCCAGCGAGAACTCACGGGCTTGTTACCACGGAGGGCCTTGCGGGCGTTGGCGTGGATCTCGCCAGCCAGCGCCTCGATGTCTTCATAGCCGTAGACCATCGCCAGGTCGCACAACATCTCGGCGGCGTGCGACAAATCTTCCAGGGCGTCATGGTCTGCCCCGGAGGCCTCCAGCAAGCCGAGCGCCCGATCGCTCTGGTCCAGACAGGCGAGCACCTGGCGCCTGAACAGCTCTGTCAACTGGATGGGATCAACCATGACAGGATGCTGGCGCTCCTCAAGCCTGCGGTCGATATCTACCTGGTCTGTGCCGATCATGACGGAACAGTCTGTTGGTCAACCGATTCAGTCGCGCCGGGAGGTGGTGGCCTGCGGCAGTTCGGAGGACAGGGGCGCCGCCACGACACCTTCCCCGGCCTGTGGTTTTCCCCCATCCGAAATGAGATTTTGAAACCGTTGGAGCAGATTCTCGGCTTCTGTGACCGCTTCGTCCTCACTGGCGATCATCCCTACCAGCACATCCGGCACTTGCCGCAGAAGCTCCATCAGCTCCGTTGAGGTGGCGAGATCACCGCCAAGCAATGCCTCTGCGACTTCCTCCACGGCGCCCGCCAGTTCAGCCACCTTGCTGAAAGCGAACAACTCGGCCGAGTTGCGCAAGGAGATACATGCGTTCTTGATCTCCTTGAGGGAGCGATCGCGGTCGGGCTCGCTCAGGCGGGCCACTGCCTGGCTCAGAATCGACACATCGGCCTCGGTTTCCTCCTCGAAGATCGTATTGAACACACGCGTCGGACCCGGCTTTCCCTTCCACTTGGCTTTCGGTCTCACCGGCTTCTGAATAGCCTCTCCGGCATCGGCCGTGCCGTCTTGCTTCTCGCTCCGCTCGCTGAGACGCTGCGGCAAGTGCGTGTCCTGAATCTCGAAAGAGACCTGCTTCGATCCACTGGCGCTGCCTTCGTCAGGCTCCGGCCGGGCCGACGTCTTGGTTCCGGCCTCGCGCACGGCTGACTTCTTGGGCAGGCTTGCGAAAGGACTCGAGTCGCGCAACCCGGTGGCGATGATCATGACGCGCAGCGTATCTTTCATGCTGTCGTCCAGGCGGGCTCCCCAAATGACCCGTGCAGACGGGTCAAGCTTTTCGGCAACAGCCTTCATCACCGTCTTGGCGTCCTTCAGCGACATATCCGGCCCGCCGGTGATATTGATCAAGGCACTCTTGGCTCCGGTGATCTCGACTTCGAGGAGAGGATTGCGCACCGCCTTTTCGACGGCATCGCGGGCACGCGACTCGCCGTCGCTTTCCCCGAGCCCGATCATCGCGGTGCCGCCATTTGTCATAACCGCCCGCACGTCGGCGAAATCGAGGTTGACCAGCCCCTTCTCTGTGACCAACTCCGTGATTCCTTTGACAGCGTTCACAAGAATCTCGTCGGCTACTTTGAAGGCCGCGTTGAGAGGCAGGTCGGGGACGATCTCGAGGAGCTTGTCATTCTGGACGACGATGACCGTATCAGAATGCTGGCGCAGTTTTTCCAGCCCCAGGCGGGCATTCTCCCAGCGCAGCACCCCTTCTTCGGTGAAAGGCAAGGTGACCACAGCGATTGTCAGCGCTCCCATGCCGCGGGCGATCTCGGCCACGACCGGCGCCGAGCCCGTGCCTGTGCCGCCACCGAGGCCGCATGTGACGAACACCATGTCGCTCCCAGCCAGCGCCTCCTCGATCTCCTGGAGGCTTTCGCGCGCCGACTCTTCGCCGATTTCAGGATTGCTGCCCGCTCCGAGCCCATTCGTAATCGTCTTCCCAATCAGAATCTTGTCGTCGGCACTGGCGAAGAGCAGGTCCTGAGCATCGGTGTTCACGGCGATGGCTTCCACACCTTTGACACCGACCTCCATCAGCCGCGTCAACGTGTTGTTGCCGGCTCCACCGGCACCGACCACGCGGATGCACGTCCGATGTGCGCCCAGCACGGACTCCAGTTCCTTGTCTTTCGCGCTTCTGCTCGCGTGGTCAGACCTGGCGGACCGGCCAGTGTCGCGCTGCCGCTTGCCTGCACTGTCGAGTGCCGCTTTGATCACCTGATCCATTCCTTTTCTCCTGATCGAACGGATTTCCGCATCCTTTCACCATTCACCATGCGCTGAATTGCTCTGCACATCTCTCCTCGATGCTCACCTTCGCGCCGACACAGCCAAGCCAGCATCAAAACCCAAACGCTCCCACACGGCTCCTTCGGCCTCGCAGGCGGAATCGCCTTTCACGCTCCTCTTCTTCTACTGCTTCCATAGAACTCCGGCTGTTCTTGGCAACCTCGACCTTTGTAACCACTCGTAGCATCGGCGGCTTTGTCAAATGCTTAATCGTTCGCACCAGACTCCAGACACTTTTCTGGCGGTCATCTGGGTCTTGAGCTACAGAGCGCAGCGTGTGCACCGCCCGGAAGATCGCCAGCCAGCCGGCTCGATCGATCGGCTGCTCTCGTGAAATCAGCCCAGCCGCATACTTCTCCATCGCTTCGGGCAGCAGCGCCAGTCTGTCCAGACCCAGCTTCCGGCAGAGCCCCTTGAGGGAGTAAGCCGCCAGTTCGACATCTTCAAGCGCGAAAGGATCGTGCGGCTGTTGCTTTAGCCTAGCCAGGGCTTCTTCGAAGACACCAAAGTACAACTCGGCCTCTGCCACAAACCGCTCGAACATGCCACCCCCGGACTTCTCCACGGTGCCCCTGGCGACAGCCTTCCGGGGGGCGGTCTTGCGTTGCCGCGTTTGCAGCGCGGGGGACTCATCGGTTATCGAAGGCTGGGCTTGCCTCCTTGGGGCAGCCGCCTGGTCAACGCCTGACTCTCGGCGCACCTCTTTGATGAGCTGCATCAGCTCGGCGTCATCCTCTCCGGGGAGATGGAAGGTATCCTCCTCTTTCGCAGCCGTATCCTTCCGTTCAGTTTCAGCCGGGGCGACCGGCAACGAAGGAAGCGACGGCTGTGCTTCCTTGCGGCTCTCGGGCGCCTGGTCTTTTCTCCCCAGCAGAAACGTCTGGGGCGACCGTTC
>CAZGRP010000003.1:155682-174467 GCA_964527995.1 uncultured Cytophagia bacterium
GGCTCTCGGGCGCCTGGTCTTTTCTCCCCAGCAGAAACGTCTGGGGCGACCGTTCCAAACGAGAAAGCTCGTGAATCAGTGCGCCGACCCGGCTTCCTTTCACCTCCTCGGTGCGATTCACGAGAGCGGAAAGAACGGCTTCGACCTCCGAGAAGAGCGGGACAACCGATGCAGGCAAGCTTTCAGCGAGCGCTCTCAGCGACATGCAAGCTCGCCACGCCTTGGTCGCCACCTCCTCAATCTCCTCGCTGCCATGGATCATAGCCACGTCCCGCATCTGCTCGAAAATGCTTTCGAGAGCTGCGAGATCCACCGATTTCTTCTTCCCTGCAGATGCCTTGAGAACGCGCTGCAGACGACGCACAAGGCCTGCCATTTCAGAGCGGACGGCATGGGTCAATCCTTCGGGTACGGCGATGTCCTCGAGGTAGTCCAGGTCCATCTCCGGCTCGACAGCGACCGAGCTGGGCGCCGCCGGCGCCTGCATGGAGTCCAGCGTATCCTCTGCCAGCGACAGAAAGCTCTCCCGCGGCTCTGTGGCCTCCTCGAACGCGACTGAGGAAGACTCGCCCGACTGGCCGCCAGCGCCCTCCGGCTCAGAAGCCTCCATCAGATCCGAAACCATGAACCCTTCTTCGTCGAAGGTGCCCGCGGTGTAGGACGGGTCATCCTCGCCCTTCGGCGCCGCTGGGCTCTCTTCGACCTCTTCGTGAACGCTTTGCTCCTTGGCACGCAGGCTGTCCAGCCAATCCTCGAACTCCTCGTCCGAAATTTCCAGCTCCACTCTCTCACCGGTTTCGGTCTCGGGCGCCTCCTCCGCGCTTGGGGAAGAGTCGCTTTCTGAGGCCATCGAAACCACTGGCTGCCGCGGCATCTCGGCCTCGGCGGGCTCCTTTTCCAGATCAAAGGGCAGCTCCAGCTCGTGCCCCTCGTGCCCCCCTGTCTCCTCCAGGAGCTCAGCGAGCATGGTCTCAGACTGCCGCGAAGCGTGCGCCGGCGCCGCTGCCGCTTTCACCTCGGGCCCGAACGGCACCTCCTCAGGACTCTGCGCCTCCGCCTCGGCTGGTAGCGAGTCGGATGCCGGCGCGGACGTCTTCGCAGAGGGCTGAGCCACCGCACCTGCAACACCCAGCCAGTCAAGAAGTCGCGGCCGGTCGTCATCGCTGTGCAACACGTCGCGAAGCGTGTCGGCAAGAAAGGCGGCGACTCGATCGATCTCCGCCTTCATGCCATCCATGTCCAACGAGGCGGTCTCGAGTCGATCGATGGTGTCGTAGAGTTCCTGATGAAATGCCTGGAAACGGCCGATGACGGAGAGCTTGACCAGCTCAGAAGCGACATTCGAGGCGTCCTCCATGCGCTGCAGGAAGCGCTCGATCAGTATCAAATCACTTTCGTGGATCTGCCCGTCCCGTTGGAGTTTTTCCAGCCTGGCTTTATGACGGGCGTAGAAATAGCTCTTGGGGTTGAAAAAACGCCGGAGCAGCTCTGCCCGGAAATCTCTCTTGTCGTTGGATGCCGTCACCAGACCACCTGTCCTCTTCAGTCCTTCTTCGCAAAAAGCAAGCTGTTCCTTGCTCAGTTACGAAGTCCGTTGTATAGCCTCAAGATCGCCGGCACGTACGTCCGTGTCTCTTTCCATAAAACCTGGTCGTCGCGGCCATGGGCCAGCCACATCATGGCGCGGCGCTCGCCGCCGTTGTACGCTGCCAGCCCGCCTTCGAGCTGATACATGTCGATCAGGCTTGAAAGATAGCGGGTGCCGAGGCGGATGTTACGAACGGGATCGTAAAGCACCTCTTCAGGGCGTGTCCATCGAATCCCCTCGAGATCGGCGAGGAACTTGCCGGTGGCCGGCATGATCTGCATCAGCCCCATGGCTCCCGCTGGAGAACGGATATCCGGCCGCCAAGTGTGGGCCGTCTCATGCGTGATGGTTGCGCAGATCAGATCAACGTCCAGGTTCTCGTACTTGATGCTGGCCTCGTAGATTGCCTCAGCGGTGCGGTTTTTCACCTCATCCGGCAGACTACGATTGTATCGATTGATAACCTCCAAAATTCTAAGGAGTTCCACCTCCTTCTGCCGGTCGACTTTAGCGGCGTATCGCAACTCCACCAACGACTTCTCGACACTTGCCAACTCCTGATTTTCAGGCGGCGGACCCAGAAGTCTCACGGATAAACTAGCTGTCAACGTCGTGAATACCATCCCCATCGCAAAGACGAACAAGATCGTCCCTTTGCACCGGCTGGTGGTCGTCGGGCGCATTCGCACCTCCTGATGCTTCACTCCTCTCGAATCGAACCCCACCTGCCCAGGCGGCCCCCGGCCCAGCCATGTGTCGGTGCGAGTTTCCCACCAACCAGGCTGGCTAGAACGGCACCCAGGCAAGCCCTTTCACGGTGTGGGCGCCTTCTACCACCCCGCCACGCTGCACCACCCGGCGCCTGAAAGCCTAGCCTTCCGGTACCTTCATCGCGGAGTCGGCCTTACTTAGGATTTCCACGTCGGTGAACGCCTTGTCGATTTCCTCCAGTAGTTGGTCGATGTTGACTGGTTTGTGCACGACAGCCCGAAACCCCATTCGCTTCGCTTGCCTCCGCGTTTCGGGGCTGTCGTAGGCTGTCATCAGTATCGCCTGGCCGCAAGGAAGAAGGGCCTTCACTTCAGAAAAGAGCTCCAGTCCGGACATTCCGGGCAGGCGTAGATCGGTGATCAGCAAGTCTGCATCGTCATGCACCAGATGAACCATCGCCTGCTCACCACTTTCTGCCGTGCACACCTCGTAGCCGATCTCGCGAAGCAGTTCCGCCAACCCATCGCGAGTGTAACGATCGTCTTCGACAATGATGATCTTGCCCGTCCCGGCTTCCGAGTCCATGCCAGCCTCCGAAGGTCATGCGGCCACTCCGAGCTGTTGCGACTGGCTCAAAAGCTCCTTGGCCAGTTCGAGATAGCTCGTCGCCCCTTTGCAATGCTTGTCGAACAACAGCACCGGCTTGCCATAGTAGGGAACTTCGGCAAGACGAACGTTTCGCGGAATCTCGGTGGAAAACACAAGTCCTTGCAGCGTCGCCCGTACTTTCTTAATGACGCGCTTGGTCAGGTTATTCCGTTGGTCCACCATGGTCAATAGAAAGCCACGGTAACGGAGATTCGGATTGTACTCCGCCCTGATCGTTCGCGTCATCTTCAAGAACCGCCCCAGTGCCTTCAGCGCGTAGTATTCGCACTGGATGGGCACGATCAAGGAGTCGGCTGCAATCAGGCCATTCAAAGTGAGGTTGCCGAGCGAGGGCGGGCAGTCGATGAAGATGAAACGATAGCGATCGCGAATCTCCGCCAGGCTGTCGCGAAGCTTGGATTCAGCTGCCGCACCGATCAGATTGCGCTTCTCTCCTTCGTCCGACCACACGTTGGAAGGCACAAAATCGAAGTTCTCGAGCATCGTGGCGTGAATGGCTTCGCTGATCGGCACGTCGCGTGTGAACACCTCCAGAATTCCGGCTTTGATGTCGTAGCGACCATAGCCAAAACTCGTGGCCACGCTTCCCTGGGGGTCCATGTCGACGAGCAGCACCTTGTGCCCCAATTGCGCCAGGCTGGCACTCAGATTCACGGCTGTGGTCGTTTTCCCAACACCGCCCTTCTGGCTGGCGATGGCGATGACTTCTCCCATGAAGCGACTCCTTTGCGAAAAGATCCTTTTCCCTTCCTACGTATTGCGAGACGTACTCCGGCGTCGCAAAAGACCTATTCTTGTTATCGGACGGAAACCGGAGAGCTTGTGTTCAGGAAGGAAGTCCACCAGGAAATCGGGCTTAGTGCCATCCTTGTCACAAAGGTACCGGCGCAGTCACCGAGGGGACAGGCGCTCGCGCTGACATGAAGGTTCACAACGTGGCGGGTTTTCGCAAACACCATGCCACGGGCCGGAGTCGAGAGGGGAACAATCGCCGGGGCGGGCGCAGCGGTCGCCAAGGCGCGTCACAGGCCAGAAATGCCTTCCGGCGCCTTCATCGCGCCTGACAGCAACCCTACGTCGAGCATGAGGGAAGCCCCCAGGTGGGCAAATTTTGTCCACCGCGAGGTAAACTGCACCGTTTCGGATCGAAACGATTCCGGTGGCGTCGGGCAATGCTGTTCGGGGTTGAAACAGTGTTTCGCCAGAGGAGCCTGCGCCACAGGCTGGCCGTGGCCGCAGGTTGTGATCAGGAGAGCGAATTCGGGGAGAACAGAGGGGCAAGCACACACGTGTTGGCCGCCGGGCCTCGGCGCTCCGCTGAGGAGATTGGGGCGCCGCCGTCGATCGATATCACAGCGGCGAATTGCAGATCGTCGGGCCTCAGACGTCGGTGATGCCATACACTTTCATTTTCTCTCGCAGGGTCGACCGCGAGATGCGCAAAATACGCGCCGTCTTCGACTTGTTGCCCTGGTTTTGCCGCAGCACTCGGATGATGTGCCGCCGCTCCATTTCCTGCAGCGACAGACCGTCGCCGTTGGCAGTCTCGAACTCCGATCCGGTGAGCGAGAGGTTATCGTCACCCCGACGAAGTTCCATGGGCAGATGTTCCGGAAGCAGGGTATTCCCAGTGCATAGGATCACGGCGCGCTCGATGACGTTCTTCAGCTCGCGAACGTTGCCCGGCCATCGATAGCGCAGCAAAAGGAGCTTCGCCTCGTCAGAAATGTAGCGTACGTCTTTGCCAAACTCCTCGTTGTTGGCCCCGATGAAGAGAGTGGCCAGGGGCAGAATCTCCTCGACCCGCTCGCGCAGAGGAGGCAGCGTGATGACCATCACCTTCAGGCGATAATAGAGGTCCTCGCGGAAAGCGCCCTCACGCACCGCTTCCTCCAGGTTACGATTGGTGGCGGCAATGATGCGCACATCGATGTTGATATCGGAAGTGCCACCGATACGGCGGAAGCTCTGCGTTTCCAGGACCCGCAGCAGCTTCGGCTGCAGCGACAGTTTCATGCTTACAACCTCGTCGAGGAAGATGCTGCCTCCGTTTGCCAGTTCGAAGATTCCTTTTTTCAACGATTTGGCATCGGTGAAAGCGCCTTTCTCGTGCCCGAACAGTTCGCTCTCAAGCAGATTCTCCGGAATCGCGGCGCAGTTTAGCTTGATGAGCGGCTTGTCGGCGCGACTGCTCCACTTGTGTACGGCGTTGGCCACCAACTCTTTGCCGGTGCCGCTCTCGCCCTCGATCAAAACCGAAGTGCGCGGCGTGGCTGCAACCACCTTGATCAGTCTTTTCACCTCAAGCATGGCCGGGCTGTTACCGAACAGCTCATCGTCGGGAAACTGCTTCTGTTGCTGCTGCCGCAGCCGTGACACCTCTCTCTTCAAGCGGTGAGTTTCCAGAGCTTTGTTCACGACGATTTTCAACTCGTCGAGCTCGAAAGGCTTCATCAGGTAGTCGTAGGCGCCCTTTTTCATGGCGTCTACAGCCGGCTGGGCGTCGGTGATGGCGGTGATCATGATGACCAGCAGGTCCGGGTCGATCTCCTTGATCTCTTCAAGAACCCGCAGCCCATCGATCTCTGGCAGCTTGATGTCCAGGAGAACCAGGTCGATGAGGTCCTTTCTCAAAATGGAAAGGGCCTGGCCCCCCGAGAACGCCGTCCGAACGCGATGCCCCTCTTTGCGCATCACGTCCGCGAGTGTTTGGCATAAGTCCTCGTTGTCTTCAACGACCAGAACGCTTGCCCGAAACATAATTACTCCTCCGTAGGCAGAAGCAAGACGAATGTGGTGCCTTCACCTTGTTCGCTCTCCACCTGGATCTCCCCCTTGTGCTCCTCGATGATGCGGTAGACAATGGACAATCCCAAACCCGTGCCTTGCGGCTTGGTGGTGAAGAATGGATCAAAGATGGCTTCAAGGTGTTTGGGATCGATGCCGGCTCCCGAGTCGGTGATGCGAACTTCCACGTATTCCGACGATTCTCTCCGCCAGGCATATCGGCGCCCCTGGCGGTCGACCCTCTGGAGCTTGGTCGTTACCGGCCGTGCCTGCAGCCGGAGCAAGCCGCCGTCCGGCATCGCATCGAGCGCATTGAGCAAAAGGTTGAAAACCACCTGTTGGATCTGATGGAAGTCCACGTACACGGCCGGCAGGTCGACAGCGTAGGTCTCTTCGAAACGAACATTGCTGTTGCGCAGCCTCTTGTCGAGAAGCGCCATCACCTCCTGGACGATCTCCTGCAGGCGATAGGGCTTGCGCATCGGTTGCCGCGGCCGGGCATAGGAGAAGAAGGCTTTGAGCAGCTCGTCCATGCGGTTGACCTGACGAACGATGCGAGTCAGGTACTCCCGGCGGGGATCGATGGGGTCGATCTCCTCTTCGAGCGTTTGCGCCATCGTTTTGATGCCGGCCAGCGGATTGCGGATCTCGTGGGCGATTCCGGAAGCCAGCACGCCCAGAGAGGCCAGGCGGTCCATGCGCGCCACCTCCGCCTGCATCTGCTTGATATCGGAGATGTCGCGAAACGAGATGATTGTGCCCACTCTCTGGCCCTGGTTGTCGATGCGCGGGGTGATGGTGTAGCCGATGTGCACCCGATGCCCGTCTCGGGTGGTCAACTCCGTCTCGCATCCGTAAAGCGGCTCCTTCGGATCTTCCGGATCCGGCAGCAGGTAGGCGCTCTCCTCCGGCGAGAACACCTCGTGCAGGTATTTGCCGACGACTTCACTCGGGCTGAACCCGAGCACAGCCTCGGCAGCATTGTTGAAGTAGGTGATTCGCCGGTCCAGGTCCAGCGTGATCAGTCCGGCCCCCATGCTCTGGACAATGCTTTCGGTGAAATTCTTGAGCTCAGTGATTTCCTGCTCGAGCTTCTTGCGCCGGGTGATGTCCCGCGCGATCGCCACGCAGCCGGCGACACGTCCGTGCTCGAACAGCGGGTTGATGTTGGTGGAAAAATAGAGCGTGCGCTGGTTGGCGGCCCGGATGGCGACCTCGAAGATGCGGGCCTTGCCCATCAATGTGTCGCGAAAGTTCGCCTCGACGGCCTCGCGGTCGGCCTCGTCGATCAGCTCGTAAAAGGACCGGCCGATCCATTCGTCCCGGTCGTATCCTGTGAGCGCCAGCATGCGCCGGTTGATGAACCGGAAGTTGCCTTCGGTGTCCAGGGTGAAAATCAGATCGCTGGCATTTTCGATCAGATCCTGGTACTTGTACTCAGTGCGCCGGATCTCCTGCTGCAGCTCCTTGTTCCGTTGCTGCACACTGTGAAGGATGAACACGTTGTCGATGACGTTGATCAGCTCCCGACTGCCGAATGGCTTGACGAGGAATGCACTCAAGCCCATCTCGAAGAGTCGATTTCGGTCGACCTGGTACTCGGGTTTGGCCGTGATCATGATCACCGGGATTTCCGCGACATCGCGATAGGTCGGATTGGTGATGAGCTCCTCGAAGACTTCCAATCCACTCAGGTCCGGCATCATGTAGTCGAGCAGTAGCATGTCCGGGTGCTCGTGGAGAAGGGTGCGTAACCCCTCCCGGCCGCCGCTCGCTTCCAGGAAGCGATAGCCGGCCGCCTCGACAACACGGCGACTGATATTGCGCATCTCCGGATCATCATCCACGAGCAAGATGGTGCGCTGCTGTCGCTCCGCGACGGTCTTCTCCGCGCCTTCCGGCGCGCCGCGTCTGACCAGCAGGGTCCCATACAGCGGTGGCTTGCTTCTCGGAACATGTACGGTCTTGGTTTCGGAAGCCATCCTTAGCTCACTGATTTCAATCCTGTTTACGATCGACGGGGACCGTGAAGGTGAACGTACTGCCATGCGACTCGCGCGACTCGACCGACATCTCTCCGCCGTGCAGCTCCACCAGCCGGCGGGAAAGGCTCAGACCGATCCCCATCCCGCCGTACGTTCGGGTGGTCGAACCGTCGGCCTGTCGAAATTCCTCGAAGATCGTGGTCAGGCTCTCTTCGGGGATGCCGATGCCGGTGTCGCGCACGAAAAACTCGACCGCATCTTCGAGTCGTCGTGCACCGATTTCAACCTGTCCGCTGTGGGTGAATTTGACGGCGTTGTCAACCAAATTGCGCAACACCTGGTAGATGCGGTGAAAATCCACGTAGACCGAGGGTAGGCCCTCCTCGCAATGAATCTCGAGTCGGAGTTCTTTCTCGCGCACAGCGGGCTGCATCGCGTCGGCGACAGACTCCACGAGTTCGTACGGGGAGTATAAGTCTTTTTCAAGCTCGAGCTGTCCGTTCTTGAGTTTGCTCAGATCCATCACCTCAGTGATCAGGTCGAGAAGATGGTTGGCGCAGCGAGCGACATGATCAAGGGCCTGGCGCTGCTCTTCAGTCACCGGTCCATACAGCCCGTCGCGAAGCAGCTCTACGTAGCCAAGCACACCGTTCAGCGGTGTCCGGAACTCGTGACTGATGTTGGACACGAACTCTGTCTGCAGCCGGAAACTATCGTCCATCTGTCGCGCCGTCTGCGCAAGCTTCAGAGTCAGCGTGTCCACCTTGCTTCTCAGGCTGGCCAGGACGCGGTCGCGAAAGTCCTGGCGACCTCGAACGACGACCCACCAGCGACGGGCCGCGCCTCCCTTGGCAGAAGGACGTACGTGCAGAACCACCGGAAGCGACTTGCCACTGGCGTCGATCAAATCCGCCTCGATGGCCGAGGACTGCTCAGCCGCTCGCTGCGTCAGCCACCGGCGCAGCCTGCCGCGGCTGCGCTCGCTGACCACCTGCCACAGCGGCTGATGATGAAGGCCAGTGGCGGCAACGCCCAAGAGCCGCGATGCAGCCCGATTGGCGTGAAGCACGCCCCAGTCGGCGTCGCAAAGCAGGATCGCGACCGGCACCTCCTCCAGGAGCCCCAGTGTCTCCTGCAATGGCAGCGATTCTTCTCTGCGGGTTTGTGCCCGCAGGAGCCATTGCTTCAATTCCCGGGCAGCCGCGACAGAGAACTTCATAACGCGGAAGGAATCACCATCATCCTCAGCCAGGATGATCCACTTCATGTCGCCGGGCTGCACGGGCGCTGATTCGGTCTTTTCCCGGATCTCCACGGAACGCTCGACCTCCAGCGGTGCCGAAAAGCTCGGCGTGCCATTGGCAACGATCATCGCCTGGAACTCCAGACCGAGCGCCGCTCTCCAATCGCACGCCAGGCCGTCATCCTCGGAGAGCTCGGCCAAGTCCTGCAGCTCCGGCGCCGTGGCCAGGACCTCCGCGGCAGTAACGCCCACCAGCAGAATCCTTTGCCTACGGCTGGTTAGCGGTTGTTCCAGACCCTCGCGCATTCGTCCGTCTATGATTGATCGGCCCCGGCTGGCTCGCCCGCCGGGCTCTGCTTCTTTGATCCCAAAGTGCGCAGCAACTGACTCGACAGATTCGATAACTGCCGAAGCAACGCCTCAACCGCCTGGCTCTCCTCGCCCTCCACCAGGCCGGAAGCCCCGATCTGGCGCAGGACCTCAACAGCACGTCTCAACCCGGCCACGCGACTCGAGCCATTTCCGCCGACGTTCGTGCCGTCCAAGACTCGCCGCCGCTCGATCGCATTCCAGATGACATTGACCAGTTCCCTGTGGCCGAACGGCTTTTGCAGGTAGGCCCACAGCCCCAGGCGAAACATCTCGTCGATGTCTCGGCGGCGAGCCTCATAGGCAGTCAACATCATCACGGGTAGATCGTGATAGCGGGCATAGGCAGGGTCGTTTCGCAACGTTCGCAGGAAGTCCAGGCCGTTCATGTCCGGGAGCATATGGTCGAGCAGAACAGCCGCTGGGCCTTTGTCCAGAATCTCAGCCAGTCCCTCTTCGGCCGAACGAGCCCAGAGAAACCGGAACCCGGCCTTCTCCACAACTCGGCCTGCGATGGTTGCCATGTCGGGATCATCATCGATGAGGAGCACAGATGTTCGTTCCATGAGCTATCCCGTCCTTAGTTCTCACATGGGGGGCGAGGGGATTGTGTTTCGGTCTGATGCCACGAACCGTCCTGTTGTCTACACCTCGCCGTGTCTGGCACCACTCAAGATGGAAGGAAAAACTACGTGGTCTTGCAAATCTACCTCCGTCATTCAGTAGAGCATACCCTCATCCAGCGGTTCCGGGATGGTCTCCGCAGCTTTGGGCAAAGAAAAGGCGAAGGTCGAGCCCACTCCAAGCTGGCTGCGGACCGTGATCTCGCCGCCATGCACTTCGATAATCTCTTTCACCAGCGACAGACCCAAGCCCGAGCCCGTCGCATCCCGGACGTTGGCGTTCTCGGCGACTCGATAGAACTTGTCGAAAATCTTGTCAAGCGCTTTCTCAGGAATCCCATATCCATGGTCTTCCACTTCCACGAGCACATCACCCAACCTCTCGACCACCCGGACGATGATCTCCGTATTGTCCGGGCTGTATTTGACCGCGTTGGTGAACAGGTTCACCACCACCTGCTCAATCATATCGCGGTCGGCGGACACGGCGGACAGCGTCGGCGGCACATCGACCGTCACCTTGATGTTCTTCTTCTCCGCCTGCTGGAGATTGATGTCGAGCACCTTCTCGATCACCTCCCGCACGTCCAGCGGCGCCTTCTTGACCTGACTCCGCCCCGACTCGATCCGCGAAATGTCCAGGTACTTGTTGATCAAATCGCTGAGCCGGTTGGACTCTTTGAGGATGATCGAAGCGTACTCGTGCGCCTGTTCCAGATCGATGGAACGATCGAGGAGAAGTTCACTGAATCCCGAAATCGACGTGAGGGGCGAGCGCAACTCATGCGCCACCATCGATACCAGCTCGGTCTTCATGCGATCGATTTCCTTCTCCCGCGTCACGTCGCGCAGGATGGTGACGATGCCCAGGAGGTTGCCCTCGTTGTTGACAACGCGTGCGGCACGCGCTTGCAGGAAGATCTCCTTGGCGCCGCGTACCCGAATGGGGATCTCGACGCTCGGCTTCTGCATCACACCATTGGCATGCACCTCGCGGATAAACTGCAGCAACTCCTCGTTCGGGACGCACTTCTCAAGCGGAGCGTGTTTGGCCTCTTTCTCGCAGATTCCGAACCAATGCTCAGCCACCGAGTTCAGCATGATCACGCGATTGTCCGGGTCGGTGACGATGACGCCGTCAGCGATGTTCTTGATGATGGTCTCGGTCTTGTTCTTCTCATTGATGATCTTGTGCAGATTCAGCTCGTGCAGCCGGCGCAACTCAGTGGTCATATAGTTGAAAATCTTTGCCAACCGGCCGATCTCATCCTCCGAATCGACCCGGACCTTTTGTGAAAAATTACCGCGGGCGATTTCCGTAGCGCTCCTGGCAAAATGCAGAATCGGTTCCTTGATGCGGTGAGAGAGGTAGACGGCACCGAGACCCGCCAGAATCAGAGCGACGAGAACAAAACCGAGGAACGGCAACGGCCCGAGACCGCCTTCCACCGACTGCGAACCGGCGCTTCCCAGGTTCAGGTACACCCACACGGCCACAACCGGAGCCGTGGCCACCAGGGCCGTAACCAGGAACAGCCGGCGTAACAGCGTATTCTTCTTCCAGATACGCAGTTCCATCGTCTCCCCTCAGTCCTCAAGTACGACTCGATTCCTTCCTGACTGCTTGGCCTTGTAAAGGCGCTTGTCCGCCGTACTCACAAGGGACTCGAAGTCGTCTCCATCCTCTGGAAAGGTGGCCACCCCCATGCTGACCGTCAAACGTCCTTCAGGCTGATGCTCGGCGTACAGAAACGGGTAAGTCTCGGCAATCCGGCGGATCTTCTCCGCAGCAACTCTCGCCGAAGCCTTGTCCGTTTCCACCAGAATCACGGCGAATTCCTCACCGCCATAACGGGCCGCGACGTCGATCTTGCGGATGTTTTCGCGCAACAGCGAGCCGATCGTCCGCAACACCACATCTCCAGCCGGATGCCCGTGCGTGTCGTTGTAGTGCTTGAAGAAGTCGATGTCCAGCATGATCAGCGAGATATTGAGGTCATGCCGGCGGGCGCGGTCCAGCTCATGCTGAAGTTGCTCGCGGAAGTAGCGATAATTGTACAGCCCCGTCAACCCGTCGGTGATGGCGAGCTGGCGCAGCTTCTCCTTTGCCATCTCGAGCTGGTTGACCTTCTCCTTCAGCTCTTCGTTGAGGAACTTGATTCGCAGCAATGACTTCACTCTGGCAAGCAGCTCGAGCTTGTTGAACGGCTTCGAGATGAAGTCGTCGGCGCCGGCCTCCATTCCGCGGATCTTGTCCTCGAGCTCATTGAGAGCCGTGACCATGATCACCGGGACAAAACTGGTGTTCTCGTCGCTTTTGATCTGCTCGCAAACCTGGAATCCGTTCATCTTGGGCATCATTACATCGAGAAGCACCAGGTCAGGGTTCTCCGAGCGCAACTTCCGCAAGGCATCCTCCCCATCTTGCGCGGAGATCACATTGTAGCCGACAGAGGAAAGATAGGTCGTGAGTAACTGAATGTTGACGGGAACATCATCGACGACCAGAATCGTCCGCTTTTTGTCAGCCGAGCTCGAGATACTCATCGCGGGTTTTGCTGAAGTGCGTGCAGTCGACACAGAATCGGGCCGGTTACTCGTCATCAAAACGGTAGCGGACGTTCAGCTCCCTGGCAGCTCTGACCTCGTCGAGCCTCGACACAGGCGTCGTGTGCGGCGCCTCTTTCAGCAGCTCCGGGCTTTCCTCCGCTTCGTGCAGGATCCTCCGCATCGCCGTGGCGAACGCGTCGAGGGTCTCACGCGATTCCGTTTCGGTGGGCTCGATCATCATCGCCTCACGCACGATGAGCGGAAAGTAGATGGTCGGTGCGTGAAAGCCGAAATCCAGAAGGCGCTTGGCCACATCGAGCGTGCGCAGGCCGTACCGCCTCAAGTTCTCAGCCGAGAGAACAAACTCGTGCATGGCTGAGCCGGGATAGGGCACCGTGAACTGGTCCTTCAGCAGTGCCATCAGATAGTTGGCGTTGATGAGGGCGTTTTCGCTGACCCGGCGCAAGCCCTTCGAGCCGTGCATGAGGATATAGACGTACGCTCTGACCATCATGCCGAAGTTGCCGTAGAAGCTGTGCACCTTGCCGATGGACTTAGGGCGGTCGAAGTCAAAGCGATACCTTCCGTCTTGCTCGACAATGCTGGGAACCGGCAGAAAATCAACCAGCTTTTCGCTGACGCCGACCGGACCGGAGCCCGGCCCGCCGCCGCCGTGGGGTGTTGAGAAGGTCTTGTGCAGATTGAAATGCATGACGTCGATACCCATGTCCCCGGGCCGCACGATGCCGAGCAGGGCGTTGAGGTTGGCGCCGTCCATGTACATCAGCGCTCCAGCCTCATGGAGAAGCGCGCTCATCTTCTCAACGTCGGTTTCGAAAAGGCCGAGGGTGTTGGGGTTGGTGAGCATGAGAGCAGCCACGTCGGCATCGAGATGACGCTCGAGGTCATCCAGATCGACTCGCCCCTTCTCGTTCGACCTGATCTGCACCGCCTGGTAGCCCGAGATGCGCACGCTTGCCGGATTGGTGCCGTGCGCGCTGTCCGGAATCAGCACGTACTTGCGCTTGCGCCCGCGGTCTTCGTGGTAAGCTCGGATCACCATCAGTCCGGTGAGTTCGCCGTGCGCCCCGGCCGCTGGTTGCAGCGACACAGCCGCCATGCCACCAATTTCGGCCAGCATGCGTTCAAGCTCGTACATGAGCTGCAAAGCGCCTTGCACGGTCTCCTCCGGTTGTAGCGGGTGCAGCGCCGCAAATCCCGGAAGACGAGCCACGTCCTCATTCACCTTGGGGTTGTACTTCATCGTACACGACCCCAGAGGATAGAAGCCCTTGTCGATGTGGTGGTTGGCCGTCGAGATTCTTACAAAATGGCGCACAACGTCCAACTGGCTAAGCTCGGGAAGACGGGGCGGACTGCGACGGAGTAAAGCAGGTGGGATACACTCAGCCAGGTCTTTCTCCGGGACATCGAGCGAAGGCAACGTGTACGCCTTCCTACCTGGTGAGCTCACTTCGAAAAGAAGAGGTTCAGGCATTCTTTCGTTCGCCCCTGGTTGGTGGAAAAACGGCCAGGATGCCTCGCCGGATGACGAGTCGCGGCAAGGCGGGGTCATCTTCGGGTGGTCAGAAATCGTTCAATTGGATGGCAAAAAATACGACATTCCCCCCAAATTGTCAAGTGCTTTTTGGTGCCCGAAGATTACACTAAGTTAATAAAATCCAAAGCTCAACGACATGAAACCGCTGGCCGTGGCCCTTCGAAGAAGGATCCCAGCGCCCGCCTCAGTCGAAAAACCGCCAGTTGATCCCCCAGCGGAAGTTTCGGCCGATCTGCGGATAGCCCCAGACCTCGACGGCCTGCCGATCAAAGATGTCCTCCAGGGAGAAAAAGAATTGCACATCCTTGAAATGTAGAATCAGCATCCCATCCACGAAAAAGTCCCGCGCCAGGCGCACGGTCACTGGCCTGAGGTCCGGACCCTCGAAAGCAGTGGACCACCTTCCTCCCAGCACACGGGCGAACACGCGTCCCTTGACGTCGAGATCGTGGAAAAACGTTTGCGCCGCTTCGGCATAGCCGGTGACCGTAGCCTCGGGGAGATTCATCTGCTTTGCTGGATCAGGATCGAGTTCGTGCAGCCACTGGGCAACCGCGCCGACGGCCGTCCGCCTCCAGAGTCGCAATCGTGCATCGAAATCGGCGCCCATCACACGCCGGCGCCCCAGGTTGGCCGGCAACAGGACCGTGTCGGCCACACTCAGCCCGATGACGTCCTCCACGTCGCGGAAGAACCCAGCGACCCGCAACCTGTTGCCTGGCGATGAAGCCACAGAGCCGCCGATCTCGAGGGTCCACCCTCGCTCCGGCATGAGCCGGGGGTTCCCCACGTAACGATCCGCCTGCCAGAGCCGCTCCGAGGAGGACGGATACCGGCGGGCGCGGTCCGCACCCAGCCACAGCCAGGCCCTCTCTCCAAGCCGGCGGATCAGATGCCCGGTGAAAGTAGGAAACGCGGAGAACCGACGGCGGCGCTCGACACCCACCTGTAGCCCGAGCTGCCAGGTTGAAGACAACTGCAATCTCTGTCGCAGATACGCTCTGGCCGTGCCCAGATCCTCCGTGATTCGGTCGCCACGGATGTCACCCACTTCGGCGGCTCCGCCGACGCGCAAGTCGCTCCTTTTTGCACGTAGCCCAACCTCGACTGCAGCCCCAAGACTACGCATCTTGTGAACCACAAACACACCGAGCGGCCGGTCGCGAAATTCTCGCATCAGGGTGGAACCATAGACGAGGGCGGAGACGGACGCCGGCGAACCGGTGCGGCGCAGCAGCACTGTATGGTCGGTGCGTACCTCCTTCCGATGGCGCTCCTGGCCCACGATGCCCTCGGGCAGCTGCACACTGGGAACGTCCGCATCGTTCCGTGTGTGGACCACGGTGTAGCGGGCCTGCCATCGCCGCAGTGGAGCCCCACGAAGGTCGATGTACCAGTTCTCGCCGTTGTGACCTGGAAACTGTTCGATCCCTCCCCTGCGCAGTGCCCTGAATCCAGCGACATCGCGAAGCCCACCGCCAAGGGCGATGGTGGCTTTTTCGTAGACGCGCTGTGAATAGCGCACCTCCACATCATTGTATCCGTAGTAGCCGTCCCGCACGCGAACCAGCGAAAACGGTTCCGGACCGCGATGGGACATCAGCCGCAATCCCACTGCCCCACCGACGGCTGTCTGCCCGAACGGCAGGAAGGCGCCTGGGCGATAGATTCCGACGCTGCGGATGGGCACGACAGGCAGGGCCGTCAGGTCGAACCTGCCGTCGAAAGGATCTGCCAGGGGTCGGTCCCCGACCAGGACCACCGCTTCCGCGCTGCTCGAACCACGCACGCTGGCGGTTGATAACTGTCCGATGCGGCCACGATCGATTGTATAGCCGCCCGGAATGAAACTCAGCAAATCACCGATGTCCTCATGGATGAAGTTGAGCAACTCCGATTTGTCGCGACCCCAGAAAAGGGGATCCTGGATCAGAGAATCGGCAGGCACAGAATCCTGTTTCGTGGCCAGCGGTTGCGAAGCAGGCAGGCTCTGTGACCAGGCCGTCCCAACGAGGAAGAGAAAGGCCATCCAACAGCACGCGACACGGTTCCGCAGGCGCATGGCTACCCCGTCGGATAGCCACTTTGCTGCGGCCGTAAGCTGTCGGGCAGGGAGATTCTGTTCAGCACATGAACAGCGGCGGGAAGCACCACGGCGAAGACGAAGACGTTACCAAAGAGATGGATCGAATAGAAGACGGCGCCATAGGCATATGCCGACCACAGTCTGGCGAGCGAGAATCCGGCGACAACCAGAAACCCCAAGGTGGTGAGAAAATCAAACAGAAAGGTGAGTGCAAACCCCGCAGCGGCAAGCGCGACACGCCGCCGTGGCCTCGCACGTGCTCCGGAAGCCCGAAAAAAGCCACCGGCAAAGCCAGCCGTTGCCATAGCTATGACCTGGGCCACAAGCAAGGGCGGCGCTGCCATGCCGATCGGATTGAGAAGCGAGTAGAGCGATTCGCCCAGCGCGCCGACAAGGAGTCCGCGACGGGGGCCGAGGATCATGCCGGATAGGAACACGGTCGCGGTGACCAGTTCGACGTTCGGCACGTAGACGAACGCGTATCCGACCACCACGACGCAGGCGATGAAGAGGGCCGTAACCACCAGGTTCCGCGTTCTCACAGGCATGTACCGAGTTCAGTAACTCTCTTCCGGGCTGGGGAACTTGCTCGAGCGCACGTCTGAGGCGTAGTTCTGGCAGGCACGACGGATCTCGGCTCCCAACTCGGCATAGCGGCGCACAAACTTGGGGTGGAACTTTTCGAAGAGACCCAGCATGTCGTGCGTCACCAGAATTTGCCCGTCGCAGTCGACGCCGGCACCGATGCCGATAGTGGGAATCGAAAGGGCCTCGGTAACACGGCGGGCCAGGGTGGCTGGGATCTTTTCCAGGACGATCGAGAAGGCGCCGGCCTCCTCCAGCATGCGTGCATCCTCGAGCAATCGCTGTGCCCGATCGTCGTCGGTCGCCTGCACCTGGTAGCCGCCGAAAACGTGGATCGATTGCGGTGTCAAGCCCAGGTGGCCCATCACCGGGATCCCGATCTCCACCAGCCGGCGCACGGTGTCGACGACGTGGCGGCCGCCTTCCAGTTTCACGGCCTCGGCGCCCGCCTCCTTCAGCAACCGGCCGGCGTTCCCGACGGCCTGCTCAGCGCTCGCCTGGTAGGACAGAAACGGCATGTCGGCCACCAGCAGCGCCCTTTGCACACCCCGGCGCACCGCGCGTGTGTGATAGATCATGTCGTCCAGGGTGATCGGCAGCGTGGTCTCATGGCCGGCGAAAACCATGGCGCCGGAATCCCCTACCAGGATGATGTCGATGCCGGCCGAGTCCAGGATGCTCGCGAACAGCGTATCGTAAGCGGTGAGAGCGGCAATCTTCTCACCCTGACTCTTCATGCGGACGATATCAGGGACGGTAGTTTTCTTTGCTTTCTCCATGTCAGCGCTGACCCTGGTTGATTGCTTTGTCGATGACGCCGCCTCCAAGCACTACGTCACCGTCATAGAAAACGGCTGACTGCCCCGGCGTCACAGCACGTTGCGGGCTTGAGAAAAGTACCCGAAGTCGCCCTCCTGGCTCCGGGTAAAGCGTCGCCGCCGCGCCGGGGTCGCGATAGCGGATCTTCACTTCCGCCGGCCGCGGCGAGTCAATCCCATCGATCGACACCCAGTTGATGTTCGTTGCGATCAGCCCCTGCGCCAGCAGTTCGTCACCATCCCCCACGACGACGCGGTTGTTCTCCGGGTCGATGGCGGTCACGTAGACCGGCCGGCCCAGCGAGAGTCCGAGCCCGCGCCGTTGGCCGACGGTATAGAACGGATAGCCCCGGTGGCGGCCGACGATCCGGCCATGGCGATCGACGATCTCGCCCCCCTCAACCTCCTGCAGCTCAGGCACCTTCGCCCGCAGGAAGCGACCGTAGTTGTCGTCTGGGATGAAGCAGATCTCCTGGCTCTCAGGCTTTGCAGCCGTGCGCAGGCCGAGGCGGCTGGCGATCTGCCGCACCTCGGTCTTGGTGAACTCACCCACGGGCAGCAGGGTCTTCCGCAAGCCGGCGGGACGGATTCCCCAAAGCGCGTACGACTGATCCTTGTCTCGATCCACGCCACGCCTCAACAGATAGCGCTCGCGAGCGTCGTCGTACGTAATGCGGGCGTAATGGCCCGTGGCGATGAAGTCGGCTCCGAGCTCGCGGGCTTTGCGCAGAAGTGCGCCCCACTTGACGTAGGTGTTGCAGCGCACGCATGGGTTCGGCGTTCGCCCCTCCAGGTACTCCCGGATAAAATGCTCGGTGACCGTCGCCTCGAACTCTTCGCGAAAGTTGACCACGAAGTGGGGAATTCCCAAAACGTGACAGACGGCGCGGGCGTCGTCCATGGTGTCGATCGAGCAGCAGCCGCTGTCGCGGTTGACGTTGCCGCCGACACGATCGTAGTCCCAGAGGTTCATCGTCACGCCGATGACCCGGTAGCCACGCTCACACAGCAGAGCCGCTGCCACCGAGCTATCTACGCCGCCGCTCATGGCAACGACAACCGTCTTCTCGTGCCGGTCAGAGTGTACAGACATCGTATTCGTTTCGTTCTCAGGTATGAGCCAACATATTCGAGCTTTGCGCCGCTGGGCTGCTACTATACCGCTACTCGACCTCTCTTCACCCCGCGCAAGCGCCCGACGATCTCAACC
>CAZGRP010000004.1:0-18475 GCA_964527995.1 uncultured Cytophagia bacterium
GAAACCGGTCATGCTCACCAACAAGAAAATTCTCATCCTCGGCGTCTCGGGGCGAGTCGGGAGTAGTCTGGCCGAAAGGCTTGTTGGAAGCAACGAGGTCTACGGCGTGGCCCGCTTCACCCAGCCGGACAGCCGCAAGCGCCTGGAGCAATTGGGGGTCCACACCATCCAGGCGGATCTGGCGGGCGAGGACATCCACCATCTGCCGACCGATTTCGACCGGGTGTTCATCGAGGTTGCCTACATGCACGGCGCCGAGGAGAATCGACCCCATGCGTTTGCTGTCAACGCCTACGCTGTCGGCAAGGTGATGACGCACTTCGCCGCGGTGCCCGGCATTGTCTATGCTTCCACTGGCAACGTCTATGGCCTGCCGCGACAAGTCGTCACAGAAGCGACACCCGAGGCACCCATCGGCGCCTATGGACTGTCACGTTTCGTCGGCGAACAGATGGTGCGCTTTTTCAGCCGCGAGAACGGCACCCCCTCGGTTATCCTGCGCTATTTCTACGGCAACGACGAGCGCTACGGCGTGCTGCTGAAACTGGCGCGCCACCTTCTCCGCGGCGAGGAAATCCCGCTCTCCTTCGGTTCTTTGATCAACTGCATTGCCCACGAAGACCTGGTTCGCTACACGGCCCTGGCTGCCGACCATTGCAGTTCGCCGCCGCCAGTGCTGAACATCACTTCTCCGGAACCTTATGAAGTCAAGCAGCTCGTCATCAGTCTGGCCAAGCTGCTCGAGGTCGACGAGATCCATTTCACCGAGTCGCGAGAGCGCGATGAGATGACGCTGGCGGCCTACGCTCGCGAGCAGGTGCGACTGTTTGGTTCGCCCGAGGTGTCGCTTGGCGCCATGCTGCAGCGAGCTGCGAAGGCAGCAAGAGCCAGAGAGGCCTGCGGATGAGCCGTGCGGGCGGCAGGAGCACCAGCACCGGTGCCGACGTTTGCGCCCGCGGCTCGGCAGTGGCATTCAACGACATGCCAACCTCCACAGAGCCATATCGTCCGCTGTTCCAGCGGTTCCCGCGCCTGCGCGAAGTCGTTCCCTGGCTGCCCGTCTGTGACCTTCCCACTCCCATTGTCAAAGTCGGCCTCACCAGTCCTACGACAGCCGAAATCTGGGTCAAGCGTGATGACCTCACGGCGACTGAGTATGGCGGCAACAAGGTCCGGGCGCTGGAGTTCAGCCTGGCGGAAGCGTTGCACCTCCACTGCCGGGAGGCGGTCACCTGCGGCATCCTGGGCTCGAACTGGCTGCTCGCAAGTGCGTTCTATGCCCGCCGTTTCGGCCTGCAATGCCAGGCGCACACCTTCCGGCGCTATCTGGATCCGTCGCGGCGCTTGAACGCCAGTCTCCTGGCTCTGCTGGCGGACAAAGTCGTTCATCATCGCAATCTTCCTGCCTTCCTTGTGGGGCTCGTGCGCGAACGCATGCGGAAGGATCCGGTGCTTTACTTTTTCCCACCGGGCGGCACCTCGGCGACGACATGTCTCGGATATGTCAACGCCATGCTGGAGCTGGCCGAGCAGGTATCAGCCGGCCTCTTGCCGCGGCCGACGGTCATGTTTGTGCCGCTGGGTAGCGGTGGGACCTGCGCTGGACTGCTGGTAGGGCTGGAAATCCTTGGATGGTCGACAAAGCTGGTCGGGGTCCGGGTCGCTGACCGCATTGTCTCGAATCGCTTCACCGTGGCACTTCTGGCAAAGGGGTGCTACACACGATTGCAGCAGGCCGAACCCGCCCTTCGGTCGCACGTTCGGCTGCTGCGCCGGTTTGAAGTAGACCCTGCCTGGATCGGCCCCGGCTACGGCCATCCCACTGCCGAGGCCCGCCACGCCGTAGAACGGTTCCGGAAGCTGGGTTTGCAGCTCGACACGACCTACACGGGCAAGACGATGGCCTGTTTGCTTGAACGGGTTGCTCGCGGCAGGCTGCAACGGGCAACCGTGTTGTTCTGGCATACTCTGAACAGCCGGCCGCTGGAACGGCTCGCAATGTTGGTGCAGGCGCATGTCCAGAAACCGGCTGCTGGTTGAACCACAGAGCGTGTGGACGGAGTAGCGGAGCGATGGAGTGGTGGAGGGAGTTGGAGTTAAGCTCGACAGACCTCCATCACTCCATCGCTCCAATCCACCAAGGACCAACCCGGTGCCTGAACTTCCCGACCTTGTCTACATTCGGCCGCGATTGGAAGCGGCCATCCAGGGACACACCATCGAGGCGGTGAGCGTTCGCGAGCCCGTGGTTCTGCGGATGCTCGTGGAGGGGGATTTTCCGGCCTTGCTGGCAGGGAAGATGTGTGAGGCCGTTCACCGTCACGGTCCTTTCCTGCGGATCGAGCTTTCAGGTGACCTCGATCTGGTGGTCCACCCGATGCTGGCTGGACGCTTTCAGCTTGACGGTAAGCCCGGCCGCGGGCGTTGTTTCACGCTGCATCTCTCCGGAGAACCCGACGTGCACTACCTGGACGACAAGAAGATGGGCAAGGTCTACCTGGTCCGGCGCGGAGCGTACGAGTCGATTCCGCGGTACCTCTCCCAGGGGGTGAAGATCACTGGGCCCGAGTTTACGCTGTCGCTTTTCCGCGATCTCCTTCGTGGCCGGAGACAGCAGGTACGGGTCTTCCTCATGGACCAGACGGCCCTCAGCGCCATCGGCAACGCCTATGCCGATGAGATTCTGTTCGAGGCCGGCATTCATCCGAAAACGACCTGCAGCCGGCTTGGCGGAGAGGAAATCGAACGCCTTTACCAGAGCGTCCGCAAGGTGATTCAGTGGGGAATCGATGAAGTGGAGAAGGCGGCGCAGCCGATCCACATCAAGGTGCGCGACCACATGCGAGTGCGGAACCGCAAAGGTCAGCCTTGCCCGCGCTGCGGGACGACGATCCGCCGAGTGGGCGTCCTGGGCTACGACTCATTCTTCTGCCCGCGCTGCCAGCCGGCGACGCGGCGGCAGTTCATCGATTGGAATCGATGACCTCACAACCTTCTCTCAGGATACGCCAGGCGAACCCGAAGAACTCACAAAAAACGCTGAGCTCGCGAGCCCGCGGAGCAACCAACTTTGCGTCCCTTGCGATCTCCGCATTGACAAACCCAGCCTGTTGTGCATGCATAGGTTGTGACGGCTTTTCGGAAACGCCAGGCGAAGGCATTTCCAACCTTACAGAGCAGCATCGACGCGGTCGGCGTTGCGAGGGCTTTTAAGCAACCGCAGAGGGCGCGAAGGAGAGAAGGGCATTCGGTCAACGCCACAAGGGAGGGCGAACCAGCCGCTGGTCGCCACCAATGTCGATCTCCTCTGGAAATAGACTTGAGCTCAAGTGCTTTTCCTTCATCTTGCTGTGAAAGTCAGATACCTGTTTGAGTATCTCCGCTCTCCTGCCTATCGGAATAACGACGCCGATCCGTTTAGCAGGAAAGATAGCCTGCACCGCTTTAATCGAGGGAACCAGGTCGCTATCACCCGAAATGATAATGGCAGTGTCGTATCGATCCTGGATCGCCAGTTTGAGTAGGTGGATGGCGATGTTCACGTCGGTCTGCTTTTCTTCGAAGGTCTGGTATGTGCCTTTACACAACCGGCATACATGATCTCTTCGCCTGAATTGGCCATATACAACATTTACGCCAGCCCCCTGCAGAGCTCTTATCAGTATTTTGTGCCTCCTCATTTTGTCTGGAGACCAGGTCGTCAACGCAGTGAAATAGTAGATCTCCTCGATGATGTCTTCTTTCGTGACGTAACATCTGGCGAGTCTGGTAAGATCCAGCCACTTGTATTTGTGGTAACGACGATTATGGACCAAAGCGTGGTAGAGATTGAACCCGTCGACGAAGAAAATGACACGATTCATAGCGAAGGCCCCATTTTCGCCAATCAAGAGAGAAGTAGCCTTGAGGATTAAGTGCTGGTCCCCCGAGTCACGAGCAGGTGTGGAGGGAAGTGTTTGGGGGAAGATCAGCAGACCTGAAAACAAAAAACCCGGGCCCACCAGGAACCCGGGGCCAGCGGGACATTGGATCCCACTGGGACGACATAAGTAATATAGCAAAGTTCTACAAAAAGTCAAGGACCTGGCGAGAAACTCTGATCCTGGTGTTCTTATGTTCCACCCATCTTATTCTTCACGAGGTCGTGAGCGGTTCCGCTCCTTGGACAATTCCTTAACATCAGGCCCCAGCTCTGGGCTGCCCTCGATCTGCGCTCACGAAATCGCAGCCCTGGCCCGACGAAAGGCCTCCTCAGCGGGCACCTCGTCGATTTCACCTTCGCGCAGCTCTTTCAAACGCCGCTCTGCCTCCTCTACCCACAACTGCAGATTCTCCGTCTGCGACGGAGCGTCAAGACTCAGTATGAGTCTCTCCGCGAGTCGTGCTCTCGCCTCAAGACCGAGTTTCATCGCCTCAGTTTCCAGTTTTTCCAGTTTCATCGACATCCTTGTTTGCTCCTTTCGCTTCATCGTGTTCACCCCGCCGGATCGTCAGTTCCTGTCAACGCTGCGGAGGGACTGGTACAGCGATCACTGGCAACAAGATCTTGTCCGGAGCAGCATCGGACGACGGCACCTGATTTATCGATAGTGCAACCCCGCGCCGGTGGGGATTGTTTCCCGTCGGAGGAGCAGATCCTAAGAGCCCTGCATGTCTTTTGACGCAGGCTCCGCTGAACTCACAAAAACGCGCGCGGCACCGGCAGCTCGAGCGCCGTTCGCAATCCCGGCTTGGCGTCGATCACCAGCGGAATGGCGTTCACCAGAGCGGCGACGGTGGCAGTGTCGCCGAAGATACCACCTTCGACGATGTTGTGGATCGGCGGGTCCCCGTCGATGCGCACCTCATCTCGCGGCTGTTGCGCCCCAACGTACATGCGCAGATCAAGCGAGACTTTCTCCTCGCCATCCATGATGCCGCGGGCCGTGTGCTGAATCCCGGCCACCTGTCCGGCCTCCACCTCGAGAAACGGCGTCTGCACCGGCTGTTCGGCGACCACCGGCTCGATCTGCTCCTCGATGCGGTCAAGACGCCAGCGGAGGGCCGCTGCCACGGCCCGCAGCGATTCAACCAGCCCGATGTGACCGAAGCCCCCGGCCGCCACCTTCTCGCGAAAAGCCTCGGGTGTCATGCCGGCGCCGACCTTACGCTGCAGCGGCAGCCGTCTCTTGGAAGCGTCCACCACCCGAGTACACTGCACCCGCTGCACCGACACGCACATGCCGGTCAGGCAGACCGGCAGCACATCCATGGCAAATCCCGGATTGACGCCGGTGCCGAAGACGGTGACGTTGTGCTGCTGGGCCAGAGAATCGACCTGTTTGCAGAATTCAGGATCGCGCTCCAGAGGATAGAAAAGCTCTTCGCACGAGGAGACCACATTGGCCCCGGCTCGGATGCAGATCTCGAGCTGCGGCTTCACCTTCGCCAGGAACGATGAGGTGGTGTGCAAAACGACGTCGGGTTTCAACTTCCGCAGCGTCGATGCCGCCTCTGAAGAGACGGCGATGCCGATGTCACGGCCCATTTCCAGCAGTTCTCCGACATCGCGGCCGACTTTCCCCGGGTCGATGTCGATGGCGCCAACCAGTTCAAGACCTTCATTTTGCACAACCACCTTGGCCGTGGACGCCCCAATCGGCCCCAGCCCGTATTGAACGACTCGCATTGCTCTTTCCAAAATGTACCCTCCAATTCTTTTTCGATGACCTTCTCAAATCGTGGACCCCCGATCTGAATTCAAGCTTGTTGTCGCTTCTCCCACTCATGAGCGATATGGTATGCAGCCACTCCGAATGCGACGGCCACATTAAGAGAGATCTTCACGCCCCTCATGGGGATCGCCACCACCTGATCGGCGGCCTCGAGAAGCTGCGGCTGCACACCATGGAATTCGTGACCCAGCACCAGACAGAGCGGAAACTCGTACTTCACCCGGTCATATCGGACCGCGTTCGGCGCCGCCTCCAGAACCACGAGCCGCACACCCTCAGATTTCAGTCTTGCCGCCAGATCGAGGGCGTCACGATGATACTCCCAAGGCACCTCTTCTTCGGCTCCCAGCGCCGCTTTGCGGATTTCGTCGCGTGGCGGCGTGCCCGTAATGCCGCAAAGGTAGAGCTTCTTCACACCGGCGCCATCGGCCGTGCGGAAAATTGATCCGACGTTGTGAAGGCTGCGGATATTGTCCAGCAGCGCGTAGATGGGCACGGTCTGCCGCGGCATCGGTCGCCACTCAGGCGAAAGAGCCCATTTCGGGCGGTTGGCCGACGGGCATGTCGGGTGCGGGCGCAACCGCCGGTGCAGCCAGGGCCTGATAGCATCGCAACTGACCGCCCAGGAACGCCAGCTTCAGCCAGACCCGCGAAAGTACGAACAGCTGTTGCACGACCACCAGCGCAAAAATGGTGGCCGTGGTGGCGGCATGGATCCAACCGGAAAGCAAGAGATAGACCCCCAAGAGCACGATGCCCAGGAGGAAAAGGCCGCCGTAGAGCCCGGTCGTCACGCCGAAATGTGCAAACACAAATCGCATGGAGGCCGCCAGGTTGCGCACGCCACGACGCTCGTCTTCCACCACGGCTCGGATCTTGCCGTAGTCGAAGATCATGTCGATGAGCAGGAACAGGCCGAAAAGCAGCAGGTAGACGACGATGTAGCCGATGAAGATGGTCGCCTCACTGGCAGGCCTGCCAGCCATGCCCATCACAACTGCCGAAAGCGCCATGTTCCCAAGGATGAGAAGAAGGAAGAACGGCAGCTCCCACAGAAAGAGTCGAAACATGCGTCCGAAATAGGCTCCCCCGGCCGCAAAGGCCCCGGCCGCGCCGCGAAAGAGCTCGGGAGCATGGAAAACTCCGATGGCTCCGCCTACGAGAAAGAGGTTGACGAAGAAGTAGACGAAGAGAGCGGCCGTGGCGGTGGCCCAGGTGGCGCTGATCGCGTCGCCGTGGCGGCGGCCGAAGTCGACGAGAAACGTCATGTCAAATTGCTTTTCCAGTGACTGCGACCAGGTGCTGTGTGAGAGAGTGCGTTGCAGCCCGCGATCGAGCGGGCGGACGGCCAGCCAGCCCAGAGTCAGGTTGGCGACGAAAAACAGGAGGATCAGGCGCTTGCTACGCCAGGCGACGCCCAATCCGTAGCTCATGAACTTGGTGATCTTCACGACTGTTCCTCCGTTAGTCAGTCAAGTGTGGCCACATACTGAAGCAGGTTCTGAACCCAAAACAGCGCCCGCAGGGTGAGCTTGCGCCGCGCCTTGTTCAGCCGCCGCAGGGTGCGGCTGTTGTTGAGCAGGTTGACATCCAGGGCGATCTTGTGCTCCGGGTCGACCTCGGCAGACTGCAGCCTGGCTGGACGGCGGTACTCGTACTTGATCCACCTGTCCTTGCCGTCCCAGTGCTCCCGCACCTCCTCACCGTCTTCGAAGCGGATCAGCACATCGACAGGGAAGACGAAGTCCCCGAAGCGGCGCACCCAGACGGTCGAATCGTATTCCTTCGGCTTCTCCTCCGCCTCTTTCTTGCCGGTGTCGGCGGCGGCAGTGTCGGGGGTGGCGGATGCCGTATCCGTCTCGGCTTCTTTCTTTTCCTCGAATCCTACTCCCTTCGGAGTCTTCACCTCGACCGAGCGGATCGTCCCGATGCCATAGTCGAGGACTTGTGAGCCATAAAGTGCCTGGTCAAAAAACCAGCTCAGATCTTCACCGGACACGTCATTGGCCACGGCGATGAAGTCTTTGCTTGTTGGATGCTTGAAGCGCCAGCGTTCGACATAGGTGCGCATAACCTTGAGCATGCGCTCCGAGCCAAGATAGCCTTCCAGGGTGCGCAGCATCAGTCCGGGTTTGGCGTAGGCCATGGTGCCGTAGGTCCCGGGGTAGTGCTGCCAGGCGAAGGCATAGATGCGGTCTTTGCCGGCATTGTCGATGTAGCCTGCCCGCTGCTGGTCGCTGTCACCCATACGGATGCCGAAAAGATCCAGGAGGCTGCGATCTTCGCCATAGAGTGCATCGATGATGCGCATTTCGGTGTAGGTGTTGATTCCTTCGTCGAGCCACGGCTCCTCGAACTCGTTGGAGGCCAACAGACCGTACCAGTACTGGTGGCCGAACTCGTGAATCGTGACCAGCTCGGGGGCGCGGAGGCCGTTCGGTAGGCCGTAGAACGTCGCGCCGGCAGTGATGAAAGTTGGATACTCCATGCCGCCGGCTCCCTGGCCGCGCATCGGCGGGTCGACCACTGTCAGATTCGGATAGGGATACTTGCCGAACCACTTGTCGAAGTACTCCAGGCCGTTTTTGGCGGCGGTGAGGAAGCGCTGCGCCTGCCCTTTGTGGTCCGGCTGATACAGGAAGGTGATCTTGACCTGCTTGTATTGATCCTGGGCCACGCCGAAGCGCGGGTCGGCTGTCCAGGCAAAGTCGTGCACGTCCTCGGCGCGGAAGACGAGGGTCTTGGAGGTGTCGGTTTCGGTTGTCGACTGGAGCAGGCCGGTGGCACCCACGACGTACTCCTTCGGCACCGTGATCGAGACGTCGTAGACGCCGAAGTCGGCAAAGAACTCGCTGGTGGCATGGAACTGATGCGCATTCCAGCCGCGGCCTTCCTGATAGACGGCTATTTTGGGGAACCACTGGCCGACGAGAAAGAAGTTGTCGGAGTAGCCGGTGCGTGCGAACACCTTCGGCAGCTTGGTGAGAAAATCGATCTGTAGCTCGATGGTGCGGCCCGGCGGCAGCGGTTTTGGCAACGTCACCCGGGCGACGGTCTGATCGAACTCGTTGCCATCGTCCGGGGCGATGTACTCGAGAGTGGGAAGCAGATCGACGCCGTCGGCAGTGGTCATCGACGTCACGTTGATATAGCCCCACTCGCCCGGCTTCATGCGCTGTCCGCGAGACACGCCACCCGATTCCTTCATGAACGTGCTCTCGGTGTTCTTGAAGGCGTTCATGTAGAGGTGGAAACGCAGTTCGCGGATCGAATCGCTGGAGTCGTTTCGCCAGGTGAGCACCTCCTTCCCGGTGACCGTCTTTTCCTTAGGGTCAAGCCGGCAGGTGATCTTGTAGTTGGCGATTCGGGGGGATAACGGCTGCGGGAAGATCACTTGCGCCGGCGCCCGTGTGGCCGCAAGGAAGGTGGCTAGGGCTGCAACCGGTAGGGCACGCAACAGAATCATGGTTGCCTCCTCGGATGAATGAGCCACAAAAGAGGGTAGAGATGATCGCAAACAAAACCGCCGAGCGGATGTACGATACAGCAGAGTCCGTGTTTCATTTGTCAAGATCGTAGCATTGCCGGACCCAACCGCCGACGTCAGGCCGCGATCAACTGCAACATCACCGTTGCAAGGCCGAGAAAGACAAAGAAGCCGCCTACATCCGTAGCGGTCGTGACAAAGATACTTGACCCAAGGGCGGGGTCGAGATTCAGTTTCTTGAGAATGAGGGGAACCAGCGCCCCGAATAAGCCGGCGATGATAAGATTACCGATCAGGGCTGCGAACATGATGATGGCCAGCCAGATGTTCCGCTGCCAGGCATAGGCGATGACGGCGATCACCAGACCGTTGATGATGCCGTTGAAGACCCCGACGCCGATCTCCTTGAGAACCACCCGCCACCCCAGACTCCAATCGATCTCACCGAGCGCCAGTCCGCGGACTACAACCGTGAGCGATTGGGTGCCGGCATTCCCGCCCATGCCGGCGATGATCGGCATCATCACAGCCAGGACGACGTACTTGGAAATGGTGTCCTGGAAGAGGCTGACGGTCAGCGCCGCCAGAATGGCAGTACCCAGGTTGATCAACAGCCATGGCATGCGCATGGTGGCCGACCTGAGCAGGGGCGTGTAGATGTGTTCCTCCTTGCCCAAGTTTGCCAGGTGGTAGATGTCCTCGGTGGCTTCTTCATAGAGAACATCGATGGCGTCGTCCACGGTGATCTGGCCGATCAGACGGTGATTGTCGTCGACGACGGGCAGAGCCAGCAGATCGTATCTGGCGATGATGGCGGCGGCATCCTCCTGACTCATATCGGCCTGGACCGAAATCGGGTCCCGGACCATGACCTCGGCGAGCTTCTTGTCGGGTTTCGACAAAACCAGTTCCCGAAATGAGACCACGCCCACGAGCTGCTGGTGTTCGTTGACGACATAGATGTAGAAGATTTCCGGCCGTTTTTCCTGGCGCCTGAGAAACTCTGTGGCCTCTTCCACCGTCGAGTCTTGGTGGAGGGCGAGATACTCGGTGGTCATAATGCCGCCGGCCGTGTCCGGCGCGAACCCCAGGAGCTTGCCGATGGACTTTTTCTGAGCGCCCGTCAGCTTTTCGAAAACATGCTTCTGGGTTTCTTCGGGCAGCACCATCAGCAGGTCGACGGCGTCGTCGGGCTCCATCTTCTGGACGGCGTTGACCAGTTGCGTCTCCGAAATCAACTCCAGCACCTGAGGTACGCTCGCCTCTTCGAGCTGGCTGATGACGTCGGTCAGTTTGCCGGTTTTCAGGGCGCTTTCCACGAGCCACTTTTTCTCATTGTCGGTGAGGTAGGTGAAAAGCGAGGCGATGTCGGCCGGGTGCATTTTGCGTAGCGCATTGACCGCCGTCGAGTACGCCTGGTACCGAATCAGGCGAAGTAGCGCCTCCTGGGCCTTGTTCAGGGACGTTTTCATTTGCGAAATCTCCTTGAGCCCGCAGCCGGGACGGAAGGCCTGCGTGCACCTGCTGCGGTTTAACGTGGGCGGGCGGCCGAGGTTTTGTTACCGGGAACAGCGGCCCTTGACTGTCATGACGCGGTGCGCTTTTGCTTTCTAAGCCATGCAATATACTCATCAGTAAGGAGCTTCGCAAGCATCTTGACTAATTTCTTGAGGAAAGGCGAATCAACAAAGAAAACAGGTGGTTAGAAGAGATAGCCCGAACCATGGCCGGTGCAACATCATTTCGAACCACCGCCTCGCCATCACCCGCGGTCCCCGGCCGTGCTCTGGACCATGCAGCCGGGAAATCTGTTTCAGCGTCGTCGATGTTGTCATTTGATGGTTGACAATTTCTCGTGAAAGCCGTATCCTTAAAGCCTTGGATGCGTCGAGATGCTCGAACCGCATTCCTGCCGTAGTCGGCACCACTTGTAAATCTAACCTAATCCCCGGAGGGAAGAGATGCAGCTAGGCCATCTGCCGCTCGCGTTGTCCATTGCCACGTACGACTGGAATCCGAAAACCGCTGCCTTCGTCATCGCCATGCACTGGCTTCCAAATGCCGATTCGCTGGTGGTAAAGGCTGGGCTGGCCGATTCCGATTTCCACTGCACCGTCACCCACAGCATCCTTTTCGCGGTCACCGTCAGTGCTCTCGTTGCCATCTTTTCGGTCCACTACGCCCTCTTTGCGCTGGTGGCGCTGCTGGCTCATTACGCTGCCGACATCGGCAGCACCGTGGGCCAACCTCTTCTCTGGCCGTTTTCGAAGCGAAGATTCACGCTAGCGCTGTTCAAGGACACGGGATTCTGGGGCAAGGAGATGTACCTCGGCTACTACCGCCAGCCGATGGCCTGGGTCCTCGAAATCGGCATCACCCTCTTTTTCATCTACCGACTGACTCAAATCTATGCCTGACCCCGGCCGGGTGAGATCATGTTGAAGCCGTTGTAGCAGCGACAGCCAACCTGTCAACCGGGAGGCCGGAATGCAAACAAACCGGGTCGGGCGAGAAAAACTGTGGGACGTCGTGGTCATCGGCAGTGGCTTCGGTGGCAGCATGTCGGCCTTGCGGCTGGCCGAAGCCGGGCTGCGCGTGCTGGTCTTGGAGCGCGGCCGCTGGGTGGACCGCGATGACAGCGCCTGGGATCCGCGGGCCATCCTGATCGACCAGAAGTACCGCAGCCGCTCACCCTATGAAGCCGATCGCTGGCGCGGTCGCGGCCTGGTCTATCCGAACGAAGTCGTCGGCGGCGACTCTGTCTTCTATGGCGCAGCTTCGTTCCGGATGCGGACCCAGGATTTCCACATGGCAAGCTGGCTCAACAACGGCGGACTGCAAGAGCCGGCATACGTCGACTGGCCGATCGGCTACGAGGAGCTGGAGCCCTTTTATGCCGAGGCCGAAAGACTGCTTGCTGTGGCAGGAGTGGCGGGCGAAGATCCCACCGAGCCTCCGCGCCAGGGTGACTACCCGCAACCCCCGATCGAGTACGGAACGCTTGCCCGCAGAATCGCTGCGGCCGCCCGAGAGCTCGGCCTGCGCCCGTTCCCGATACCTCTGGCCATCAACTTTCATGGAGTGGATGGCCGGCCGCAGTGCCAGCGTTGTACCACGTGCGATCTTTTTCCGTGCAGGGTCGGCGCCAAGAACGATCTCTCGGTCACCGTGCTGCCGCAGGCGGTGAAGGCGGGAGCGGTGGTCTGGGATCGGGTGGTCGCCCGGCGCCTGCTGGTTTCCGGCGGTCGCGTTCACGGCGTCGATTGCGCCGATGCGGACACAGGGGAGAGCTTCAGCGTCCGCTGTGGCGCGGCGGTCGTGAGTTGCGGCGCCATCGGTTCGGCCAGACTGCTGCTGGCATCGGGGCTCGGAGCAGTCGAGCCGAACGGCGCTTGGGTCGGTCGCAACCTCATGCGCCACTGCAGCGGCATCGTGATCGGCATCTTTCCCGATAGAACCAACCCGGAACAGAAATTCCACAAGCAGGTGGCGGTCACGGACTTCTACTTTGGCCATCCCGAGGGCCGACCGCCGCGGAGACCGTGGGGAATGATCCAGGCACTCCAGGTGGCGCCGCCAGAGTACATTGCATCCCAGTTGGTTGCCCCGTTCGGACAGATCGGTGCCCTCACCACGGGGCACCACATGTACTTGATTTGTATTGCCGAGGATCTTCCCAATCCCGACAACCGGGTGGAGCTCGACCCCTCCACAGAGGACGCCTACGGCATGCCGATCGCTCGAGTCTTCCACCACTATGCCCGGCGTGATCTGCAGGCTCGCCGCGGGCTGTATCGGGAAGCCGCCCGCATTCTGCGAAAGGCCGGCGCTCTGATTCGCATTCGCAAGCCGATCCATACCTTCTCGCATGCCGTGGGCACCTGTCGTTTCGGCGACGACCCGCGGCACTCGGCTCTCGACCCGTACTGCAGGTTCTTCGGCGTAAGCAATCTGTTCGTGGTCGACGGCAGCTTCATGCCGACTTCCGGCGGCGTGAACCCGAGCCTGACCATTGCCGCCAACGGCTTGAGGGTCGGCAGGCATATCGCCGAGAACTGGGAGGACGTAGTGCGTCAGACAAAGGGCCGCCCGGCGCGGGTGTCGTGAGTGTGCCCGATATCTCCGGCAAGAAAGAGAGGCAGACCATCAAGCGGACGGTACCATGAACAAAGTCAAGCTCTGCATTCTGGGCTGTGGCGACGTGGCCCGCCTCCACAGCCGCGTGGCTCGATCCATGCGCTCTCAAGTGGACCTGCTTTTCGCCAGTCGCTCCGCGCAGAAGGCCGAGGAGTACCGGAGAAAGTACGGCGGCATCGGCGCTTTCGGGAGCTACCAGGAGGCCTGCGCCTCGCCCGAGGTCGATGCGGTCTTCATCTGCACGCCGCAAGCCTTCCACCTGGAACACGCGCGCATGGCCGCCGAAAACGGCAAGCCGATGCTCATCGAAAAGCCGATCGCTCGCAGTCACTCCGAGCTGGCGGAGATCGAATCGATCGTCGAACACACCGGCACACTGTGTATGGTTGCCGAGAACTATTACTTCAAGCCGGCGGTCAGGGTGCTGCGCCGTCACATTGAAAGCGGCGACATCGGCGACCCGCTCATCATCGAGTTGAACAAGACCAAACGCAGCCGCATCCAGGGCTGGCGTGCCGATGCCGACATGATGGGGGGAGGCGCTCTCCTCGAGGGCGGTGTCCACTGGATCAACCTGATCTGCCACCTGGGGGGCGAAGTCAAGGAGGTGCTGGCGGCCCGGCCCGAGAAGAGCTACCGGCTGGTGGCTCCGTTCGAGGACACCCTTGAGATTCTTCTGAAGTTCGCGGACGGCACCATTGGGAAGCTGCTGCACTCGTGGAATCTGCTCAACCGTCTCGGCGGCGTGCAGATGTCGAAGATCTACGGCACCGAGGGCAATATTCTGTTCGAGAGCAACGGCCTGTTTGCGCTCGTCAGCGGCCGGCGCAAGCGCTTGCGGTTTCTTGGGATGCGGGACATCATGGGGTACCGCGCCATGCTGCGGCATTTCATCGATTGTGTGCGCCAGGACCGTCCTCCGGAGATGTCGCTGGCGGTGGCGCGGCGCGATATGGAGGTCGTGTGGGCCGCTTATCGATCGCTGCAAAGTGGCCGTTTCGAGGAGGTTGGGGTTCGCAGGAAGGAGGCAGCCGTCTAGTTGCCGGAGTATGCCCCACAGGACTCGGACGCGGGAGTCCGGAGCGACGATGTCCAGATACCATTGCGAAGAGAGCAGGTTCGCAGGGGCCTGCAATACTTTGCCCTGCTGACCGTCGCCGGCCTGGCCCTGCTCTTCTTCTACACCACCACTCCGCAAACCATCGAGGCGCTCGGCCGCCTGCAGGTTCGGTTTCTGCTTGTGACTGTGGTCCTGTCAGCACTGGATCTGTGGATCGGTGGCTGGCGCAACCACATTTTTGTCCGCAGGCTCAAGCCTGGCGTGACACCGTGGCTCTGTTTTCGGGCCAATCTTGCCAATCTCTTCATGGGCGCAATTACGCCGTCCCAGAGCGGCGGCGGGCCGGCGCAGCTCTTTATTCTCTACCGCGGCGGCATCCCCCTTCCTGCCGGCGTCTCGGTCAGCATCATCAACTTCCTGTCGACCCTCGTCTTCTTTCTGATCTCGGCCAGCTTTGCCATGGTGGTGGTCCGTCACCGCTTTTCGCAACACATCGTGCGCTTCTTCATCGAGTACGGCTTTTTCGCCTTCGCCACCCTGTTCGCGTTTTTTGTCTTCGCCTTGTGGCGCCCCGACCTGTTCGGCCGGGCCGTCAGTGCCGTGGCCCGACAACTCGGCCGTACTGGCACAGCCTGGGGCGAGCGGCTGGCGAAACTCGGCCGGCGTGCAGTAGCGGAACTGGATCGCTATCACGCCAGTTGCACGGTGTTCTTGCGCCGGGAGCCCGGGCTGCTTCTCTACGGCTTCACGCTGACCATCGTCATGTATCTGAATAAGTTCACCCTGGCGTACTTCCTGATGCGTGGTCTCGGGGCCAACGGTGACTACGTCAGCGTCCTCGCCATTCAAACGCTGCTTCTTTTCATCCTTTATTTCTCCCCGAGCCCGGGCGGCAGCGGCATCGCCGAATTGAGCACCGGCGCTCTCATGTCCACCCTCATGCCTTCCTATCTGCTTTCCCTGTTCACCCTTCTCTACCGGGCCTTCCTGCTCTACATTCCGGCGTCGATGGGGGCAGTGGTGATGATGCAGGAGATCAAGCCGGGCGGTGCTCCGCGAAGGCAACGCATCCGCGGCAGGCGGTTGGTGTTGTCGAAAACCGGAGATCGTCTCGAAGGGGATGGAGAGTAGTTTGCCGTGACGGACGCCGGGCGCCGGCCGTTTCGGCCGCAGCGACCCCGCTGGCAATCCTCTGCGTCCTCCCTGCGACCGAGATCATGGCGCAAGGGTCTCCCCGCCACGCTCGCGCAGGCCGGTCCATTCCTATCCCCGTCCCCATCTGGGCGTGCTGCCACCCGACCCGTTTGGCAGCGGCCCTCATTCAGTCAGCCGGAACCTCGAATGTCAGAGTGGCCCAGAACGACTCGTAGTCGATCTTCGGGTTGTCTCGGGCTTCGATCATGTGGAGAGCGTGGACGAACCACTTGCCGGTCGCGTCGAGCCGGACGGCGGCTCTGCCGTCGGCGTCGGTGCGGGCATGCCTGACCTTTCCGCCGGCAGCCTCGTGGCCCCAGGCGATCTGCACGCCGGGCAGGGGTTTGCCGTTGTAGAGCAGGCGCACGGGAAGGGGGTCGCCAGCCTTCAGGCGGAACGGGTTTTTCTCCGGCACGATCTCGAGCCGATGTCCCAACACGCGTTTCCAGCCGTCATCATCCGAGGCGCCGACGCGCAGGAGCGCTTTGGCGTACTTTGAGTATTGCTCTCGGCCGGGCTGGTCCAGCTGGCCGAGTTTCTTCCTGAGGTCAAGGATCCGACTGAGTCCTTCGTGTTCCAAATAGCCGTTGAAGTCCGCGGCTTCCAGGCGGATGAAGCGCGGGTTGACGGTCAGCTCGACGATGGCGATCCCGGGTGTTTTCGGCACGACCTGGATGGCGAGCGAACGGTCGATGATGGATATGCGATCCGGGGCCATCTCTCCACCGGCGTCGATGAGCCGGCAGCTGCCGATGCGCACGGGATCGATGGCCACCTCACTGGACGGGAAGCGGTCGCCGGTGGCAACCAGCACCCAGAGCGTGTCCCCGGGCGCAGCGTGGTAGGTCTGCGGGATCAGCCAGAGATCGTGGGCGAGAGCGCGGGTGGCCAGAGGTAGGGTGAGGAAGAAGAAGGCCGGAGCCAACAAGGTCCAGCCACGGCGAAGACGGCGCGCGTGTGTCATGGTCCCTCCTACACGATTGTGACCTCAGTGATGGCACATTTGTTGGGCCAGAATCTACACAGATCATCGACGAAAAGCAAGCCCAAATGCAGGTTGTGGAGTACGTTGCCTCAAAATAAAATGTAACCCGGAACGGGCGGCCCTTGCCCAAACTCAGGCTTGTATCTTTGGCGAAAGTTCTTATATTACCGAGGTCACTTTTTGCAGGAGGACGTTTTGGCAGTGACGAGGTTTTTCCGTTTCGTCAAGATCGAACACACGATTTTTTCGTTGCCGTTGATCTACAGCGGCGCCCTCCTGGCTGCCGGCGGAATGCTGTCGTGGCGGCTGGCCGGTCTCATCCTGGTGGCAGCGACCGGCGCCCGCACCGTTGCCCTGGCGCTCAACCGCATCATCGATCGTGAGATCGACCGGCGCAATCCGCGCACGGCGGTTCGTGAGCTGCCTGCTGGTCGCATGACTCTGGCAGAGGCTCTGGTTGTTCTGGCCGCCGGTCTCTTTCTCTACTTTGGCAGCGCCGACCTGATCGGGCGCTTTTGCCTGGTGTGGTCGCCGTTGCCGCTGTTGATTTTCGTAGTCTATCCCTATATGAAGCGCTTCACGCCGCTGGCTCACTTCGGTGTCGGCCTGGGTCTGGCGATGGCTCCGCTCGGCGGCTGGGTGGCGGTCACTCAGTCGCTTGCCAACCTGGTGCCGGGGTTTCTGCTGGCCCTGTTTACGCTCCTTTGGGTGGCCGGATTTGACATCATCTACGCCACCCTCGATGAGGAGTTCGACCGGCGCGAAAACCTGTTCTCGTTGCCGGCGCGGCTGGGCAGGCGGCGGGCGCTGCACATTTCGGGGGTTTTGCACGGGCTGGCCTTCGCCGTGCTGGTGCTGGTCTATGTTCTGTATTTGCGTTCCCTCTGGGCGCTGCCTTTTCTGGCCCTTGCCGGCTTCCTTCTCTACCTGGAACATGCCAGGGCGAACGACGTGGAGCTGGCCTTTTTCAAGATCAACGCGGCGCTTGGTTTTGTGATTCTGGCAATGGTTACCGTGGGAGTGCAGTTCCCATGAGAATCGTCGTGGCCATCACTGGGTCATCCGGAACGGCCTACGCTGTGGAATTCCTGAAGCAGTGCCCGGGGGAAAAGTACCTGATCCTCAGCAAGTGGGGTAAAGTCGTACTCAAGGATGAAACCGGTCTCAGCGAGCGCGACCTGCAGCCGTACGTGCGCAAGATCTTTTCGAACGACGACCTGCACGCGCCTCTGGCCAGCGGCTCGAACGCCGTCGACGCCTGTGTCATCATCCCGTGTACCACCTCGACGATGGCGAAGATCGCTTGTGGTATCGGCGACAACCTGATCACGCGGACAGCGCAGGTGGCCCTGAAAGAGCGATTCAAAATGGTGCTGTGCCTTCGCGAGACGCCTCTCTCCTCCGTGGCTTTGGAGCAGGGGCTGAAGCTTTCTCGCGACGGTGTGGTGGTCATGCCGATTTCGCCGCCGCTCTACTTCGTGCCGCAGACGGTGGACGAATACATCGGCGGTTTTGTCGAGAAGGTGTTGGGCGTACTCGGGCTTCGGCAGAGCAAAGGGTGGCGGGCGGAGGAGTTGGAGTGAGGGTTGAGGGTAGGGCGTGGAGGGTGAAGTGTCGAGAGTGAGGAGGGGTTGGCGGCTGAGTTCTGCGGCAGCACGCGTTGTCAGCTCTCTGTGTGCTCGTCAGCGCACTCTGCGTCTCGTTTCGAAACTACGACGATAAAGCACGATCAAACCGCGAGAGTTCAAAACACTCGGCGACTTCGCTCGTTATCTGGAATCGGTTGGTGAGCTGCATCGCGTCCGCGTCGAGGTGGACGCGGAGCTGGAAGTCACCGAAATTGCCGTGCGCGCTCTTCTCGAGGGGCGCCCGGCGCTGCTCTTTGAGAATGTGCGAGG